>JAXMAT010000043.1:0-44024 GCA_046350235.1 Gemmataceae bacterium
CGCATCACTCGCGCAGCAGTCGCGCGTGCCCCCAGATTCCGCGGGCTTCGACATCGCCAAAGCTTCCGAAGTCGGCAACGAGCGTCAATTCGCGAACTCCGTGCACATCGATGCGGATCCACATCGGCGCGTCGCTGGGGGACCACTCGCGATCCGGCACGCCGTCCGCCGGTTTGCCGTCGCGGAACACGCGGAATCGAATCCGCGCCCGCGGATCGCCGCCCGCGGGCATGCCGACCAGGGCCTCGAATGTTTGGTATCCGCCGTCCAGCTTGTAGGTTGCCGAAGTGCGGGCGTGGGCGCCGAGGCCGAAGTCGATCGTGTCCCCCTTCAGCACCAACGGCCCGCCCTGCGGCATCGCGTTCCTGCCGAGCGGCCAGGTGATGCCGACATAGCCTTCGCTCTGCGTCGTCGGTTCCAGGTCCGCGAGGTACGTCGCGGCACCCTGCTTCATCAGCAATGACACGAGCCGAGTGATCGGAAACTGCACCTCGGCCCCCCATAGCGTCCTTCCCGTCACCGGAACGTTGCCGCCCTTCCACTGCAGGTTCCCCAGCGTGAGCCGGGTGCCGTCATCGAGGACGACGTAGGCATAGGGCCGTTTCAGCTTGGGTTTGCTCTGCCATTGCGTATTGAAGGCGACATATGCCATCTGCTTCACCGGCGCCTCGATTCGGCGTGTGCCGGCCTTCACGGTCGCGGTGGTCGCAGACAGCGAAACGAGCGAACCTTCGACGCGATCTCCCTCGCGCAGGCCGACGAGGTCCTGCTTGCGATTGCTATGTTCCACGCGGTGACGCAATTCCGCCGGGCGATCCGCTTGGTCGGGTGGCGCGAACCACAGCACGGAAACCGCGGTGGCGCGAATGCTGATCGGAGCGGCCTTCGCCAGGGATTTCGGCAGTTCGAAGCGAAGCGTTTCCTCTTCGAATTGCAGCATGCCGTCTGCATCGAGTTTCACCTGATCGCCCGAGGTGAGGACGACTGACCTAACGAGCGGCGCCGCAGGAGTGGCGGCCCCGGTGCTTTGCAGCGAAACGAGTTCCTTCTCGCCAAGCGTCTTTCCGCCCTGAATCCGAACGGCGAACCCCTCGCCGATGCTGGCGACCGGCTGATTCCCCACCGCACCGGAAACGGCACGCACGTCGAAACGCGGAACCTCTGCCGGCTGTCCGACGATCAGGGCGGCAACAAGGATCGACCATCCCGGCATGAGTGGTGTTCCGTTATTGGTTCTCCGCTTGCGGCTTAGCGTTCGCGTGTCTCATCTGAATCGCTAAGCCGCGAGCGTGGAATCGGCGATTCGCTAAACGGGCGTGCGCCGACGCGGGGTCCGATTCCAGTGATATTAGGTTCACTCGACGCGAAAAACGATGCGAAACCGAACCGGGACGCGGTTGCGTGGTATGTTCTACTCGCTACAATGGCCGGACTTGCGGGGGACTTGCCCTTCTTCACCAGTCTCCCGGCGATCGGCCGCATCGTCGCCGAAAGGGTCGTCGATGGAAAAGTGGATGTGCCTGGGCGCCCTGGGTGTCTCGGGCTTAACCTTGATCGTGTTCCTCCTCGATCTGGTGCTGAAAATCCCTTTCGGCGGCCTGAACCTCATGGTGGACATTTTCGGCGCCGCCGCCAGCGGCCTGCTCGCCTACCTCTCGCTCGACGCGTATCTCGACGTCCGCTGATCTGCGCCACGCCGGTTGCAATTGACCGATTTCGAGGCCACCTTAGAATAACGAAGTCGGGTTCGCCTGATCCCCGCCCTGCCGAGGCGTCGCCTCATTCGGGGATCGTACGGAACTATCCCCGCGCATCAACTTTCGGTCGCTTTTGCTGCGTCAACACGCGCCGATCTGCGCCGGGCCTAGAAGAGGTTCGACATGTCCGAAAACAAAAAAGTCCTCGTCGTCGATGACGACGACACGCTCCGCACCAGCATCCTCACCGTCCTTGGCGAGCGCGGCTACACGACCTACGCTGCGGACGATGGACTCGAAGCGCGTCGGCTGATCGACCGCCATCAGCCCGACCTCGTCATTCTCGACATGATGATGCCACGTTGGGGCGGACTGGCGGTGCTGGAACATTTCAAGGGGAAGCCCGAAGCGCCGCGCTTCATCATGGTTTCCGCAAACGAAATCGCGAAGCACACGGACTACGCGAAGAAGATGGGCGCCGCGACATACCTTCGTAAGCCGTTCGCGATGGACCAACTGATGGAGCAGGTGGATCTCTCTCTGTCGAGCCCCGGCGAGATTGCTCCGGTGCCGAAAGGCGTTTGCCGCTGCCCCCATTGCAGCGCCCGCATCAACGTGCCCAAGAAGTTCTTCGGCCGCACCCACGAATGCCCGGGTTGCAAGCAACGCATCGAACTGCAGCCGGAAGCCCCAATGGACGAAGGCGTCAAACTGGTGCCGTAGAGCGGTCCTCACGCTCCGCGTGAGTCTGGTCTGGCTCCCCTCACCCCCAACCCCTCTCCCCAAAGGGGAGAGGGGAGCAAAGCCACGTCGCCGCTAACCTCACGCGGAGCGTGAGGACTACCTTCTACTTCATCGCGGCCATGCGTTTCTCCATCTCCTCCGGCGATAAATCCTCGACGTGCGTCGCGATCGACCAGGTGTGGCCGAAGGGGTCGGTCACCATGCCGCTGCGGTCGCCGTAGAACTGGTTCTGCACCGGGCGGATCGGCTTCGCTCCCGCCGCCACCGCTTTCGCGAACACCGCATCCACATCCTCGACGTAGAGCAGCAAGCTGAAGGCCGCGCCTTTTAGCGTCAGCGGGCTCAGATGCCCGATCTCCGGATGCTCGTCCGCCAGCATGATCCGCGAATTGCCGATCTGCAATTCCGCATGCCCGACGCGCCCGTCGGCCTGCGTCATGCGCATGATTTCGGTGGCGCCGAACGCATCGCGATAGAAGTCGAGCGCCTTGGCCGCCCCCTGGACGGAAAGGTACGGCGTCACGCTGTGATAGCCTTCGGGAATGGGCGAAACGGACATGGGCTGCTCCTGGTGGCTGCTCCTGGTGGCAAGGCGATCAAGCATTTCTAACCACAGAGACACAGAGGACACAGGGAAAGGCAAAGAAAAGTCGGAAGGGAAATGCAGAAGTCAGAATGAAGAATGCAGAAGGAGGAGGCCTTTCTCTTACTTCTCCATTCTGATTTCTGCATTCTGCATTTCTCTGTGTCCTCTGTGTCTCTGTGGTTAGTCATGCTTCATTCGTCGCAGAATTTTGTGCCTTAACTTCGCTTGACACAAAACGGCGATTTTCGCACCCTAGGCCTCTCTCGTGGAACTCCCGCATCCATGACCAAGGAGGGTCAGCCATGTTGATTACCACCGAACTCAAGCCGCAGTGCTGGCGTGCCGTCGCCGTCTTCGAAGACCGCACCGAACAACTCCTTTACCTCAACCGCTCCTCGACGCAGGTGAAGAACGGCCTTCGCTCGGCCTTCTTCGACGTCCTCGAACGCGAAGAACGCGAAGGCGTGAAGTCGATCTCCCTGCAGCGCTGGCACGGCGCCCCCGACGCGGGCCGCTGGATCCACCAGATGAGCCTCCCCGTCCCGACCGGCTCCGCCGTCGAAAAGGCCGCGATGCTGGACCTGGAAGACGAGATGGAAGAAATGCTCGAAGCCGCCTAACTCGGCTGTCTCCGAAACGAAGCTCCGCCGAAGCGTGAACGACCTTGGGTCGCTCACGCTTCGGCGTTTTCTATGTAGCCCTCTCGCTCCGCGAGAGGCAAGTGGATGAACGCCTTGCGATCGCATGGCATGCTGCCGCGTACCTCTCGCGGAGCGAGAGGGCTACCTAGAAAACGCCCATTGCCGGGTAAATGTGAATCAACGGCCGAATCACGACAACAGCCCGTGGGTGGCACATCCTGAGCAACGCGAAGGGTGTGGTGAAGTACCCGAAGACGTGTTGCAAGGGGACTCTGCCTACACGCTGATTCCACACCCTTCGCGTTTCTCAGGGTGTGCCACCCCTGCTCGCCTCGGAGTTGGTGGAATGGGGACGCTTTCCTTCGGGCTCGTCCAGTTCGGCGAAACGCCACGGAGGGCGTTCCCTACCGTGCGTTACGCAACTGAGGGGGCGAATCGTGCGCTGGAACTTGGAGAGGTTTGAGGGAGAAGACGGCAAGAGAGTAGACGTCGCGTTGCTCCGTCTACTCTCTATAGCCGCTTGCGGCAAATCGGGGCGACAGGATTTGAACCTGCGACTTCCAGCTCCCAAAGCTGGCGCTCTACCAAGCTGAGCTACACCCCGTCGAACGATCAGTCTATTTCGCGAGCTTGAACGAGTCCAGGAACATCGTCGCTTCCCGGCTCGCCGTGAACAGTCGCGAACCTACCGTCATCACTTGGAACAGCTTATTCCGCACCGCGAAAATGCGGATGCGGAGCGTATTTGCGTTGTCGGTCACGATCAGCAACTCTCGTCCGGAATAGCCGTCGAACGCGATGCGTTTTTCGCTCTGCAGCTTTCCGCCCGCGCTTTGGACGGCTCCGTCGCGGGCATGATCGAGCCGTTTCTCTTCGTCGCCGACCTTCGCCCCCGCGGGCGCTTCGGAGTAGCCGACGACATAGGTCCCTTCCATCGCATCGAGGACGACGAGCCTCACCGATGTCCTGGCCCTTGCTCTTGATCTTCTGCTTCGCTTCGGTCGGCGATCCGGGATACGCGATCGTGAACCCGCCGTCCTTGGAGACATGCGTCTTCCAAGGTGCGGGCAACGGGTCCGTCTGCGCGAGCAGCAGAACCGCACCAATGATCGCCCATCCTGCTTGCAAGGACCGTCCTCGAAGGGGCCAGGTTCGCGGACGTCATTCTACCGCGCAATGAAGGAGCCGCGCACGAGGTAAGCGGATCGGCGTGGCGTGATGCAACCGCTTACTTCGTGCGCGGCTCTTTCAATTCACTTGCGGATGACTTCCAGGATGCGCTCGAAGTCGTCGTTGCTGGCGAAGTCGATGACGAATTGGCCTTTGTCTTTCGCGGTGAGGCGAATCTCGAAACCAGTGGCGAAGCGCTGGCGGAGTTCGTCTTCGATGCTCTTGACGTGGGCCGTCTTCTCCACCGTCGAACCGCCGCCGCCCGACCCGCCGCTGCGGGAGGACGAACCTTCGCTCGCCTTGGTTCCGCCATCTCGTTGCTCGCGGATCATCGCCTCGGCCGCCTTCACGCTCAGGCCCATGGCGACGATTTGCTTGTACATGGCGATCTGCTTCTCCGGGGTCTTGATCCCCTTCAGCAACTTCGCATGCGCTTCGCTGATCTGGCCCATCCGCAACGCGTCTTGCACTTCCTGGGCGAGTTCCAGCAGGTTGACGAGGTTGGTGATCGTCGAACGCGCGAGGCCGAGACGTTGAGCGAGTTGCTCGTGGTTCAGGCCGAAGCGGTCGAGGTGTTCCTTGAAGCCCTGAGCCTTCTCGATGGGATTCAAGTCCTGGCGTTGAATGTTCTCGACGAGCGCCGCTTCGAGCACTTCCTGGTCGTTGAAATCGACGATTCTCACAGGCACCTTTGCGAGCCCCGCATCCTGGGCGGCCCGCAATCGACGTTCGCCTGCGATGAGCTGAAAGGTCTCGCCGACCTGTCGAACGACCAGCGGTTGCAGGATGCCGTGCGTGCGGACACTCGCGCTGAGCGAGGCGAGTTCGTCTGGGTCGAAGGACTTCCGCGGCTGATTCGGATTGCGTTGGATCTGTTCGAGGGGCACTTCGCCGTTGGGCAGCGTCGCCACCTTTTCGGACGCGCCGTCGCCAAGCAGAGCATTCAAGCCTCGACCGAGGCGTTTGGTTTCCATGGTCCATCTCCTCCATGCTGGAACCGACACGAAGCGGCCCGGATATACCTCGCCGCTCCGCGCGGAACAAGGCGAAGCCAGAACGGGAAAGGATGAACGAGGAAGGATGAAGGATGAAAAGGAGACAACCCAAGCCCAGGGGCGAGCGCCAGCGAGCTCCTGGGTTCGCTTCGCACCATGCGCGCCGGCAATCCCGGAAGATGGGGTTCCGCGCGGAACATCGGTGGAATGAGGAAGGCAGCTGAGGCGCGAAGACTGCGATACGAAACACCGCCGCGGCAACTTGCTTTCCCGTAAATCGTCCGCCAAGCCCCACTGCCGCAGCGCACGGTGGGGATCCTCGCTGCGATCCCCAAGCAAGCGCGCGCTTACGGTGGGGCTTGGTGTTTTCCTTTTCATCCTTCATCCCTCATCCCTCCTCGTTCATCCCTTCTCCTTCATCCTGCCCGGTTCGATTGCTCTTTTTTCGTGTTCGTTTTTCGGATTAAGATTCCGACCGTCGAACGTCGGAACCGTTCGACGAACGGCTCGGAACGGATTTCCAAGCCGTGCAGAAGAAGAGGACGTGGATGAACGGATTCATCCTCCCCCAGGCGGAACCGGAACTCCGCCGAACCGATCGTCCTTGGACGATCACGCTTCTCCCACGTCAACCGTCGATCGCTTCGACGGGTCTACCACTCTTCCTTTTCTCCCCCGGCATCGCAGCCGTTTGACGGCTCCGCGTGTCGATCTCGGATCGTCGATCTTCGATCGTCGGTTCTCGATCGCTCTCGCTCCCCGTCCGCGCCTGCGCACGCCCCGATGGTCTTCCCCCGGACCTCGGCCCCATTCTTTCAGGGAACAGAGAGAATGTCTCGCGCTCCAATCTTTCTCCGCGTCGATGCTGTCCGCGAAACCGGCTACGAACGCCTCGGCCGATGCCTGATCCTGGCCGCCGCGCTCCAGCGCCGTCGTCGCACCGTCTACTTCGTCTCGCGTCTCGAACCCAACGGCCTCGCCATGCAGATCAAGCGAGGCGGCAACGAATGGATCGCGGCCGACGGCCCGGTCGGTTCGGACGACGACCTCGACCAGATGACGCGCCTCATCCGCAAGCATGGCCCCGCCGCCATCTTCATGGATGATGCCGACGCGAACTATGAACTGCTCGCCGAACTCCATGCGATGGGCCCGATGGTCATCTCGCTCGACCACCTCGGCAACCACCGCACGCCGGCCGACATCGTGGTCAACCCGCTGCTCGGCTCGAGCAAGGAAACCTACGAATACACGCCGGGAGCCCAGTTGCTGTTGGGCCGTCGCTACACGATGGTCCGCCCGGAAATTCGCCGGCATCGTCCGGTCCGTTCGCAGGAACCTGCTCCCCTCGCGACTCCGGCCGGAAAGCCGACCGCAGGCACCTTCCGCGCGATGGTGTCGCTGGGCGACGACGATCCGAACACGCAGACGATCGACCTCGCCAAGCTGTTGGTCAACACGCCGAAGGTCGGCAAGGTGGACCTCGTGGTCCGCAAGGAGCACCCGCAACTCGACGACATGCGTGCGTTGGCCGAGGCGAGCGAAGGCCGCATTGAAGTGGCTGTCGAACCGGCCGAAGTGACTTCCCGCCTGGTCCGCTGCCATTTCGCCGTCACCGCCGGCAACGGCTGGTCGAACGAGCTGGCCTGCATCGGCATGCCGCAACTCGTCATCGTGCAAGATGAGCAGCATTGGCCGAACGCTCAGCAACTCGAGGAAGAGGGCTGTGCGTCGATCCTCGGCTGGCACGAAAACACGTCCGCCCAAACGATCCGCCTCGGCGTGCAGAACCTGATCGCCGACGCGATGGAACGCCAAAGCATGTCGCGTTGCGGTCGCAAGCTGATCGACGGCCGCGGCCCGGACCGCCTGGTCAATGCGATGGAAATCATGCTCGCGGTGAAAGCCCGCCGCGAAGCACTGGCGGCGTAGGGGTAACTGGGTTAGCCGCGACTCGAAGCGGAGCGCGGACTGGGCGTCATGCGATCGCATGGCATTCGGTCCGCGCTCCGCTGCGCGTCGCGGCTATCCGTCTCGCCCCAATGCGCCCGTGGGTGGCACACTCTGAGCGCAGCGAAGGGTGTGGTGAACTGGCCGAAACCTTCATCCCAAGGGGTGAGATTTCAGCGCATGACCACACCTTCGCTGCGCTCAGAGTGTGCCACCCCGGAGCGTTTTTCTCGTCCAGCGCATTGGCGACATCACTCGCGTTCCAGCTGGTCGATCTCGCGTTGCGGTCTGCCTGCGTCGAGCGTGGGTCGCGGCAACTTCGATGCGAGCGATCGCATCTCGTCCGCCGGCATCTCTCGCACCACGCCAACTCCGCGAAAGATCGGCAGGCCGCGACTCGAAGCCAGGATCTCGCGACGAGTGCGCGGCGAATCGGACCACGGTTCCGTTCGCTCCTCGAACTCGAAGAACGACGGCGCCGTCTTCCGCAGATAGTCCCAGTACGGTTTGTTGTCGGTTTGCAGAAAGAGCCGACCGCCGAGTTCGAGGACGCGAGCGACGTCGGCCAAGAACTCGGGCTGAAGCAATCGCTTCCACCCCTCGCGTCGATCGTGAAACGGTTGCGGGTGGTAGATGTGCATCTCGAAGACGCTGCGGTCGGCGAGATATTTCCGAACGAAGTTCTTCCCATCGCAACACGCGAATCGCAGATTGGTCAGCCCGCGCTGATTCCCGCGCCGCGTCGCATATCGCAAGACGACCGGCAACAAATCGACGCCGACATGATCGATGTCACGCCGTTCCCAGGCGCTGCCGAGGATGAAGCGGCCGTTGCCGCACCCCAGATCGACGACCAGCGGCGCCATACGCCCGAACATCGCCGCCCAATCGACCGGCCCCGTTTCCGGCAACTTCTTGATCGCCGTCTTCGTCCACTGCGAGGGATCGACAATGCGGCCAGGAATCGGAGCGCCGAACTCGGACTCGACTTCGTCGTTAGCATCCATGGCTTTGTTTTATTGAGCGTCGTGCAGCAAATGCGCGAAGGCGAAAGTCGCTTCCCTATCGCCTGCTCCCCGGGTGGAATCGTAGCGTGCAAGGCGATTGTTTCGGGCCGCAGACATTCGGCGGCGTGCCATGCTTGGGGGGCGCGCCCGCGGGGCTGATCGCCTTCCTCTTCTACCCCCCCAAGCATGCCCCCAGACCTCAGCCCGGACTTCAATGCCGGCCAATTTGGCGAAACCGGGAGTTATCGCGAAGGTTTTGATGCATTCAGCTTGCGGCCTAGGTGCGCACCCCCAGGCATGGCACGCCTGTCGTCTGTGCCAGCGAAGCAAGTTCGTCTTCAGTAGATGCAAAGGTGACTGCGCAGAAAATGAAACAACCCCCCCGCTTTCGCTTCATAGCGATCCATTGCCGCCGGCAACGAAGCGTAGCCGGTTCGGCGTGAGGATGAATGAGGCTTGGCTTCGCCGTCTGAGCGGATGCGGATCTTGTTCGCCCTGCGTCGGCGGTTGGGGCCGCAGCATAGTCGCCGCCTGAGAAGACGGTTCATTCTCGCCATTGCGTGCGCCATTGCGGCCATGGATGCGCCGTTCGCGGCTTGTGGCACTTTTCGAAATCAACGTGAAAACCCATGTGCGAGTGCAGGTGTTCCTGCTGTCATTCACCATTAGAAATGTCCTCATGACGGGACCTCAAGAAGTGGTTCGTCATGGGGAAGGTGAAGTTGAGCGACAAGGAGAAGTGGCGTTTGGAAGCGTTTCGCAAGGTCAAGACCAAGGACTGACCTTGCGGAAGGCGGCTGAGCTTTTGGGACTGAGCTACCGCCAGGTGCGCAGGTCGGATGCCCGATTCGCCCAAGAAGGCGGCGGCGGTTTGGCGCATCGGGCGCGGGGCAAGCGCTCGTACCGAACCTGCCCGGCCTCGTTTCGCCGCAAGGTGCTCGACCGCTATCGGGAGCGGTACGCCGACTTCGGCCCGACGTTGGCCGCGGAGTATTTGGCCAAGGACAAGCTGTCGGTTTCGGTGCAGACCTTGCGGCGTTGGCTGATCGAGGAAGGGCTATGGCAAAGACGCCGTCGCGGCGTGCAGCATCGTTCGTGGCGTCCTCGGAAGGAGTAGTGCTTCGAGTGCTTCGGCGAGATGGTGCAGATGGACGGCTCGCACCACGACTGGTTCGAGGGGCGTCGGGACTGGGCGGTGCTGATGGTGATGATCGACGACGCGACGAACTGGACGGCGGCTCGTTTCTTTGAGTCGGAATCGACCGAGGCGGCGATGACGACGATGACGATGGTGCGGGAATACTTGCTCGAACATGGGCTGCCTCGCGCGGCGTACGTGGAACGAGACAGCATCTACCGTGTGAGCCGGGATGCGACGGCGGATGAGGCTTTGGCCGGAAAAACCGCGGTTTCGCAGTTTGGGCGGGCGATGCGCGAGTTGGGCGTGGAGCTGGTCTGCGCGCATTCGCCGCAAGCGAAGGGGCGGGTGGAGCGTCGCAATGGCATCTTGCAGGATCGGCTCGTGAAGGCGTTGCGGCTGAAGGGGATCTCGACCTTGGAGGAAGCGAACGCGTATTTGGCGAAGCGGTATCTGAGGGAGTTCAACGAGCAATTCGAGGTGAAGGCGGCGAACTCGGCGAACGTGCATCGTCGCTTGCCGCAAGGGACGGATTTGGGATTGGTGCTGTCGATCCAGGAGTAGCGGGTGGTGGGCAACGACTGGACGCTTCAATGGCGGAACCGGCGTCTGCAGTTGACGGCGTCGAACCGAAAGCTGGCGCTCGCGAAGCAGCGGGTGACGGTGTGCGAGCAGTTGGACGGGCGATTGCGGCTGCGTTATCGGGGCCGGGACTTGGAATACGTGGAGCTGCCCGCGAATGAGCATGAGGGTTAGACCGAGAAGACGGAACGCGACCAGCCCAGAGGCAAGGACGGCCCACAAGCAAAAGCGAGCCCTAAGGGGAAAGCCCCCTGGAAGCTAGCGTCGGATCATCCTTGGCGAACAGGTCTTTGAAGGCAGGGCGATGGTCGCGCGGCGTGGTCGCCGACCTCCGCTACGGCTCGCTGCGCTCGCCTCCGCTCCGCTCGGCGACCACGCCTAAGGAATCGGCAAGAGGACATTTCTAATGGCGCCAGGAAGAGGACATTTCTAATGGTGGCCGACAGTGCAGGCGTTCCTGCTTGACACATCGCGCATGGGCCACGACAACATACCTTCGGTTCCGCACTCGGGAGATGCCGTCATGCTCCGATTGGCGTTCGCTGCCGCATGCTTCGTGTTCGCTTCCATCGCCTATGCGGAAGATGCTCCGCTCTTTCGCGGGGCGGGCGGCACCGGCGTGTCCTCTGAGAAGAATCTGCCGACGACTTGGAGCGACAAAGAGAACGTCCGCTGGAAGGCGCCGCTGCCGGGCAAGGGTTTGTCCTGCCCCATCATCGTTGGCGACCGCGTGTTCGTGACCGCTTGCACAACGGTGCATCAGAATCGTCTGCATGTGCTCTGCTTCGATGCGAAGTCGGGCAAGCAACTCTGGGAACGCCAATTCTGGGCGACCGGCGGTACGCAATGCCATCCGAAGACCAACATGGCCGCCCCCACGCCGGTGAGCGACGGCAAACGCGTCATCGCCCTGTTCGCGACCGCCGACATCTTTTGCCTGGATCTCGAAGGCAACCTCGAATGGGTCCGCTCGCTCGTAGGCGATTATCCGACCATCGGCAACAACGTCGGCATGGCCGCCTCGCCCACGGTCCATGGCGAGACGCTCATCGTGCAGATGGAAAACGTCGGCGAATCGTTCGCGGTTGGCATCGACACGGTGAACGGCAAGAACCGCTGGCGACACGACCGCCCGCGCATCATCAACTGGGCGACGCCGATCGTCGTCCGCTCGGGCAAGGTCGCTGCCGTCGTCCTGCAGACGCCCAGCGAACTGACGGCCCATGACGTCGTTACCGGCAAGCAACTCTGGAGCTTCACCCAAACGCGGCCTTCAACGATTCCCTCCGCGACGGCGGGGGACGGCATGTTGTTCGTCCCTGGCGACAAGTTGGCCGCACTCAAGCTGCGCGGCGACGAGGATCCCGAACCGCTGTGGATGTCGAACAAGCTGCCGAGCGGCTACTCGTCCCCCACTTACTATCAGGGCCGCGTCTACGCCGTCTCGGGCCGAGGCGTGGTGAACGCCGCCGACGCGAAGACCGGCAAGATCGAATGGACGCACCGCATCGACGCGAACATCTCGTCGTCGCCGCTCATCGCCGACGGCCGGATGTATATCACCGCCGAGGACGGGCAAACGACGGTGCTGGAACTCGGGAATGAAGCGAAGGTGCTCGCCGTCAACCCGCTCGGCGAGACGATCCTCGCTTGCCCCGTCGCCGCCCAAGGCGCGATCTTCCTCCGCAGCGACAAGCACCTCTGGTGCATCGCGAAGTAATCCTCTCCACGAAGAGTGATCCATGCCTCAACTGTGCAAAGTGCGTTTGGAATCGGGCGAGATTCGGCCCGCAATTTTGGATGGCGATAAGCTGCAGCCGCTCGCCGCCGGGAGGCCGACGCTGACCGATCTCCTGCATGGCGCCGACCCGTTGGGGCAGGCCCGCAAGCATCTGGATGCGGCTCTCGGCGTCTTGCCGTTGCATCGGGCGATGCTTCTGGCGCCGATCGATCAGCATGAGGTGTGGGCGGCGGGAGTGACTTATAAGCGGAGCGAGGAAGCCCGCAAGCGCGAGTCGGTGGGGGCCGCGCAGTTCTACGATCTCGTCTATTCCGCCGATCGCCCGGAGCTGTTCTTCAAGTCGCCCGCATGGCGTGTTTCCGGCCCAGGCGAACGCGTCCACATCCGCCGCGATGCGCGCTGGAGCGTGCCGGAGCCGGAACTCGCGCTCGTGATTTCGCCGGACCTGAAGCTGATCGGTTTCACGATCGGCAACGACATGAGTTCGCGCGACATCGAAGGGGAGAATCCGCTCTATCTGCCGCAAGCCAAGTTCTACGACCACGCCTGCGCCCTGGGGCCGGCCATCACGCTCGTCGCCGACATGCCCGCACCGGACGCTGCGGTGATTCGCGTGACGATCGAACGCGGCGGTGCGAAGGTGTTCGAGGGGGACACGAAAGTCTCCGCGATCAAACGAAGCTTCGAGGAACTGATCGGTTGGCTCGGCCGCGAAACCTCATTCCCTCACGGCGCCATCCTCCTCACCGGCACCGGTATCGTCCCCGCCGATACCTTCACTCTCGCGGTCGGCGACACGGTTCACATCGACGTCACGGGCATCGGCAGGCTGACGAACGTGGTGCAGCAACGCGGCAATTAAATTCCACAAACGGGGTTAGCCGCGACGCGCAGCGGAGCGCCGGACTGCACGACACGCGATCGCATAGCGCACCGTCCGCGGCTCCGCTGCGCGTCGCGGCTAACCCGTAGTCGTTCATGGGAATTCGATTGTTGGAGCAGATCACCCTTACTGGCAAACGTGCCGCAACGCTTGCTGTGTCGGGCCTTGCGTTGCTGCCCGGTTCCTTCAATCCATTGCACGAGGGGCATCTCGGACTGGCTCACGTTGCCGCATCGCTGCTCGGCAAGCCTGTCGCGTTCGAATTGAGTATCGCGAATGTCGATAAGCCGTCGCTTGCGGATGCGGAGGTCGAGCGCCGGTTGGCGCAGTTCGTCGGCGTCGCCGAAATCTGGCTCACGCGAGCGCCGCGCTTCGTCGAGAAAGCGAGATGTTTCCCAGGAGCGACCTTCGTTGTCGGAGCGGATACCGCCGCGCGGGTGACGGCGGCGCGGTATTATGACGGCGACGCCGACCGTCGCGATCATGCCCTGAGGTCGCTGTGCGACGCGGGCTGTTCTTTTCTCGTGGCGGCCCGAGCCGATGCGACGGGAGGTTGCTGGCGGCTTGAGGATATCGAGATTCCTTGGGAGTTCGCCGAATTGTTCCTCGGCATTCCGGAGTCGCGATTTCGCCTGGACATCTCCTCGTCGGAGCTTCGCCGAAACTTTGGGCGCTAACTGCTATCCCGTATGAGCGACGAACCCTCTACACCGCCCGCTTCATTGCCTCCGCCGAGCCCGGAAGAACTGGCGCGTCGGCTCAAGACCAATCTCGCCAAGGAGCGACCGCGCTCGACGCGCTATGCGCTCATCGCGCTCGCGCTGGTCGTCGCTGCGCTAAGTAGCCTTGCTTGGTATTTGCGGCCTCAGCCGGAACCGGGGCGGTGGACCATCGTCGCGTTCGATGATTGGTCCCTGCCGGGCCAACCCGCCACACGGCAAGCACGGCTGGAACCTCTGGCTGCCGATTCGTCTTCGGGTTCGGCTCGCGGCCAGGAACTGTTCTTCCGCGGGGTCGAGGAACCGGAAACCGCCTTCGTCAAGATTTCCGCGGACAATCAAGGAAACGCTTCAGCGCCGGCCAAACCGGAAGAAGCGAGGGGATTCGTCGTGCTGTATCTCGGGCCGCAGCGGAAGTACAAAGCCGAGGATCGCGCCCGTATCTTTCGCTTGGATCCCGCCGTACGCCTGCTGGTCGTCGACGTGGACGAAGTGGTCGCGGAACTGCCGAACGACGGGTGGGGGTTGCGAAATCCGCAATCGATCGCACCGAAGAAGTTGGCATCGGAGGAGCTTACGAAGCTCGCGAAGCAGGGGTTCCGCGTCGTCTATTTCAGCCGACGGATCGACACGGCGAAGGACTACCAGCGGATTCGTTCGTGGACGGAGCAGCATCGCGCCGCGGGATTGCCGGAGGGCCCGGTGCTTGGCATGGTCCCCGCCGACAAGGAAACCGTTGCTGCCGCGGGACAACGCCTGCTGGCGGATTTGCGAAAACGCTGGCCGGGTCCGTTGTTCCTGGCGGTCGGATCCGAAGAGGGGGCAAATGCGGGGAAGTCGGCGGGAATCACGACCTATCTCATCGGTGACGCCGTCCCGCCGCAAGGCGTCTTCGGGATGAAGGGTTGGCCGGAACTTGCCGCGGAGTTGGCGAAAGGGCAGCGCTAGTTTGCTTCTACGTAGCCCTCTCGCTCCGCGAGAGGATAGCGGCAGCGTGCCATGCGATCGCGCGACAATCATCCGCTTGCCTCTCGCGGAGCGAGAGGGCTACATAGGATAGCTGTAGATTGAGGTTCCGATGCCCCATCATGGTTTCGTGCGCGTCGCGGTCGGCACTCCGCGTTTGCAGGTCGCCGACGTCGCTTTCAATGTCTCTGGTCTCGTCGAATTGGCCGAGCGGGCCGAAGCGCAAGGCGTGCAGGTTCTCGTCCTCCCCGAACTTGCTCTCACCGGCTACACCTGCGGCGACCTGTTCCATCAGCCGCGTCTGCTCAATGCCGCACGCGAAGGTTTGCTCGATTTCGCGAATCGTTTGTCGAAAGCATATGTCGGCATCGCGGTCGTCGGCCTGCCGTTGATGGTCGAGGACCAAATCGCCAACGCGGCCGCGGTGATGCAGCAAGGAAAGGTCGTCGGCATCGTTCCGAAGTCCTACCTGCCGAACTACAAGGAATTTTACGAGGCACGCTGGTTCGCTCCGGGGGCTCGATTTCGGCCGCAGGTGGTGCGAATCGGCGACCAGGACGTGCCGTTCGGCGTCGATCTTCTGTTCGACGGCCGAGGCGATCATCCGCATTTGATCGTGGGCGTCGAGATTTGCGAAGACCTGTGGACGCCGATGCCTCCGAGTTCTCGCCAAGCGATCGCGGGGGCCACGCTGCTGACGAATATCTCCGCCAGCAACGAGGTGATCGGCAAAACCGCGTATCGCCGACAGCTGGTCGTCAATCAGTCGGGCCGATGCTTGGCCGCGTATGCGTATGCTTCGTGCGGCGTGCATGAATCGACGACGGATGTCGTCTTCTCTGGCCATTCGCTCATCGCGGAAAACGGCACGTTGCTCGCCGAGACGAATCGCTTCGAGCGCGAACCGACCTTGCTTGTGCAGGATGTGGACCTCGAACGCATGCAAGTGGAACGCATCCGCACCAGCAGCTTCGGCGATTCGCATCCGCCGGGTCGGCCTAACGCGGGCACGGACGACGGCTGGCGGCGCATTCCGATCCGCGTGCCCCATGCCCAGACGACACGGCCCCTGATGCGCGTCGTCGAAGGGCATCCGTTCGTTCCGCGCGGCACGCAGGAATTGACGCAGCGGTGTCACGACATCTTTTTCACGCAGGTCTCCGGCTTCGCCAAACGCCTGGAGCATACGCGGACCAAGCAGATCGTGCTCGGCATCTCGGGCGGCCTCGATTCGACGCTCGCGTTGCTCGTGGGTTGCAAGACCTTCGATCACCTCGGCCTGCCGCGCCCGCAGATCGTCGGCGTGACGATGCCGGGGTACGGCACGACGGATCGCACGTTAAGGAATGCTCGCGATCTGATGAAGCACCTCCGCATCACGTCGAAGGAAATCGACATCCGCCAGCTCTGCCTGGAGGAGATGCGAGCCATCGGCCATCGCCCCTTCGGCATCGATTTGAATGGGTTGGATGTGGCCGCGCTCGGCGATCAGCTTCGCAAGGTGCCCGCGGAGAAGCGAGCGGATCTTGTCTTCGAAAACGTGCAGGCCCGTATGCGGACCAGCCTGCTCATGAACCAGGGTTTCGTCCTCGGCACCGGAGATTTGTCGGAACTCGCGCTCGGCTGGTGTACCTACAACGGCGACCACATGAGCATGTACAACCCGAACGTCAGCATCCCGAAGACGCTCGTGAAGTTTCTCGTGCGCTGGGCTGCCGAAAACGAATTCGAGGAACCCGCCCGCTCCACGCTGCTCGACATCGTCGCCACGCTCATCTCGCCGGAACTGCTCCCCGCATCGGCTGAGGGGCAGATCGTACAAAGCACGGAAGCCGTCGTCGGGCCGTATGAGTTGAACGACTTCTTCCTGTTTCATTTCCTCCGCTACGGCGCCTCGCCTCGGAAAATCATTTACCTCGCCGAGCATGCGGAATTCGACGTGAAGTACGAGCGAGCCGAGATCCGCCAGCGACTTCGGACTTTCCTGCAGCGATTCTTCTCGCAGCAATTCAAGCGATCCTGTCTGCCGGACGGCCCCAAAGTCGGCACCATCAGCGTCTCTCCCCGCGGCGACTGGCGCATGCCCAGCGACGCGGTCGCATCGGCATGGCTGACAGACCTCGATCAGGGGTAGCGGCGTTTGGAACGTCGTGACTCGGCGCGCAAAAAAAAGAAGGCCGACCTCAATTTGAGATCGGCCTTTCTCATTTGCACTATATTCCTAGCTTGCTCGAGCGCTCAGAGCGAGTTGGTAGAACTCGTTGGTTCCGAGCAGCGTGCTGATGAGCTTGTCGGTCGTCATCACGCTGGTCTGGAACTGCGGCAGGTACGTCGAGATTTCGCTCGAAGTCGCACCACGCTTGAGCACCTGGCGGTAGATGCGGTCGATCGTCGCTGAGATGCCGTCGGCGGAGTTGAGGATGCCGGTCGTCGCCTGGGTGACCGTGCCGTTGGCCATCGACTGCACTGAGGCTGCGTGGGCGCTTTGCGTCGGCAGCGTGTAGAGTAGGTCCTTGTAGATGCCGGCTACCAAGAGTGCCTGGCTGCCCGCGTACTTGGCCTGATACTCGGACGTCGCCGTGAGCTGGGCGAGCAGGTTGTTCTGAGTCTGGCCGCCCGTGAGCGACTGGATGCCGGCTGTCTTTTCGGACGCCGTCGGCACTCGGCCAAGCACCTGCTGGTAGGCTTGCTGCACCAGGTATCCGCGGTGAGCGTCGCTGTTGAGGATCGTCTGGATCACGGCGTCGCGAGTCGTTATGCCTCCGTCCAGCTTGCTGGCGATGCTGTTTCGCGTCGTGGCGTCCGGCGAGGTCCCGGTCAACATCTGGTAGGCGCCGTCCACGAATGTCTGGTTCGAGATCGACGCGCCGTTGGCCGGAGTGCTCGAGTACTGCTGGTAGTTGTACCACTGTGCGTAGTAGCGATAATCCCAAACGTTGAATACGGCTGCGGCAGTGGTGACAAGCTGGCCCTGCGGAGCCGCATCGAGCGTGACGGGCGTCGTCACGGTGGAGGTGTTGTTCAGCGGGTTCTTGTCCGGAGTATCGGAAGTCACGGTGCCGGTGTTGGTGATGGTGCTCGTGAGGGCCGGTGCCTTGATGGCGATCGTGATCGTTGCAGTTCCGGTGGCGAGGCTAGTGCGGGTCGCGGTCACGACGCCGTTGGTCTGCGAGATCTGCCAGCCGTCGCCCGCGGCTGAGATGAAGATCGCCTGAGCCGGCAGGGTATCGACGACCTTCACATTCTGAGCGGTGAACGGGCCGCTGTTGGTGACGGTCAGCGTATAGAAGAGCGTGTCGCCCGCCTTCACCGAGGTGACGTTCGCGGTCTTCAAAATCGAGAGGTCGGCGTTGGCCGGGTTCTTTTCGCCGAAGTTGTAGTCCGTACCGGTTTGGCCCGAAGCGATCAGGATGCCGACGAACATGTCGCCATTGACCTGACCGCCGCGGGTGCCGACGCTGTTGGTCGCGTTTTCGTAGCCGGCGGGTTGCGTTTCGCTGATCGTGTAGCTGCCCGGGACGAGCGTCGTGAACGAGTAGAAGCCGTTCGCGTCGGTCGTCGCAGTGCGGTTGACGGAGTTGCCGTAGCTGTCCGTGCCGGTCAGCGTGACGGTGACGCCGGTGATGCCGGTGTCGCCCGCGTTCTTATTCCCGCTGGTGTCGTTGTCCTGGTAAACGTAGCCCGAGAGCGTCGTCGGCTTCACGGCGCCGAAGTTGTTGTTTTGGCTGTTGGCGCCGAAGGGGACGGGGATGTTGCTGATTTGGTTCGTGGTCGCGATACCGCCCGTCGTGCCGGCATTCGCCTTGGCGGCGACGAAGCCGCTCGGCGTGGTCACGCCGGCGGAGTAGGAGCCGGGGAGAAGGTTGCTGATCGAATAGCCGCCGTTGGCGTCGGTGATGACAGTCTGCGAATAGTTGCCGCCGCCGGTGATGGTGCCGGTGATGTTGACCGGAACGCCGGGAAGGATGTTGTCGCCAGGGTTGAAGACGCCGTTGCCGTCGATGTCTTCATACGCGGTGCCAGAGAGGGCCGCAGGCTTGATGTAGCCGAAGTCGTAGCCCGTACCCTGACCGCCCGAAGGCAGGTTGATGCCGGTGGCGGTGCCGTTGACCATCGTACCGCCGAGCGTGCCGATGTGGTCCTTGCCGTCGAGATAGCCGGACGGGTCGGTCGGCTTCAGCGAGTAGTTGCCTGGCAGCAAGTTGTTGAAGGTGTAGTAGCCCTGAGCGTCGGTGATGGCGATTTGAGCGGCGGCCCCACCCATGACGACGTTGACGCCCGCGATCGGGTTTTCGCCCGCATCGAAGATGCCGTTGTTGTTGAAGTCCTCGAACACTCGGCCCGAGATCGACGAAGGCTTGATTTCGCCGAAATTGTTGTTGATGAGATCCGTCGAGCCAAGCGTGACCGGAATGACGTCGGTCGTGTTGGACCCGGGGATCGGCACGTTGTTGATCGACTCGAGGCCGTCGATGAAAGTCGGCGGCTGCGAGACTTGCACGATCGTGTAGTTGCCCGGCTTGAGCGAGTTTGTCGGTTTATAAGTGTATTTGACGGTGATCTTCGATTCGCCGGACGAAGTAATGCGGATCTGGAGATTCGCGTCTCCGTCGATCTGCGAGGTTCCCTTCGACTTTTCGCGGATGGTGACGGTGCCGGTACCCTTGTAGGCATTCAAGTCGGCGCCGGTCAGCGTGATGGTGTTCGAGTTGGTCGCTGTACGAGGGCCGAATGAGGTGCCCGAGGTGCCTGAGTAGTCGACGTTGTTGTCGTACTTTCCGAGGCTGAAGCTGCCGGCGTTGGCCGACAGGTTGAGGGCGTCGTTCACGCCGGGGGCGGTGAGCGTCATCGTGCCGCTGACCGTGGCGTTGCCGGTGGTCGCCGTGTCGGTGTTGAGGTTTTCGACCTGGAAATTCGATTCGACCGAGGCCTCGTGGATCAGCTCGATCTTCTCGAGCGTGCCGAGGCTCGGGTCGAATTGGTCGAGAGCGGCCGTCAGGTCGAAGTTGAGTTGCTTCTTCGAGAAGGTGACGGTCTTGGTCAACACCTGCGATTGGGTGTTGGTGGAGTCGTCACGGTCGAAGACGTATTTGCCGTTGCCGTCAGTGATCGTGGTGCCGATGACCACGCCCTGGTTGTTCTTCAGTTGGATCTGCGAATTGGCGATCGGCAGCTCGCCGTTGTCGAAGACGCCGTTGTTGTTGGCATCTTGAAAGACGTAGCCGCTGATGACGGCGGGGTGCAGCGGTCTTCGAGGTGATCGAAGTTGAGGTGGTTCTTTTTCGCGGCTTTCGCGGGTTGGGATTTGGCGGGCTGGTTGGCGCGGCGGCGGAACGAGAAGAGGCTCATTTAGGTCACTCCATATACCAGTCGGCCAGGGGCTTGGGCACAGCCTCAATGGTCCGTGCGACGAAGAAACGGACCGTCCCCGAACCGGAACTCCGTGAACTCCAAGTTTTCATCGGCGTCAGGTGAGTTCGGGATTGCGTGGATTTGCGGGAAGGGGGAAATATGCCGCCCGAACGAAGCGATCTGCCCGGTTAGCGAAGCAAGGGAAATGCGGAAGATGAGGCGGAGTTGGACGTTTTCAATTCCGCACGGCATGAAGGCCACTAATCCAAGGTGCGCTAACGAAGCGATTCCAACGCCGCTTGGGCGGCTTTTTGCCAGCGCTCGCGGTATTCCGCGGACACGCCGAGCGGCCGGCATCGAGCGAGATTCTCGGCGCGTCGCAGGTGGAATTCGGCATCGACTCGATTTCCCGGGAGATGCGATTTTCCCAGATAGAAGGCGACGCTGGGGTCGTAGGGATAGCGTTCTGTCGCAAGTTCGAGTGCTGGACGCCATGCAGACAGCATTTCGAGAGGGTCGAAGAATTGAGCGACGATGTGGATGAACGGAAGGGGTAACGACGCGGCCGAATCTTTAGGCAGCTTCGAAATATCGGTGTGCTTTAGGAGGCGATCCGCACGTTCCCCTTCGTCCCAGACGAATCGAATGCCGTCAAGCAAAGCGAGTTCGTTCGCATCAATCCCTGCTTTTCTTGCTTCACTGATCACGCCGGCGCTTCGTTTGGATTGAATTCTCCCGTCCGGATCATCCAAAGGTTGCGACATTGCCAATGCCGTCGCCCAGTAGAGCAGACGATTTGGAGCTTCGTCGGAAATCGTCTTCATCGTCGCATCGATTTTCGCCGGGTTCATGCCTCGAAGCGTGATCACGTATTGCTGCAGTATTTGCAGTCGAAGGTCGCTCCCCTTCGCCAGCCGGCTCAGCGCTGATTCGATCGCATTCTCATGGACCGTCAAATCCAAACTCGCCGCTTTCTTCGGCGATTCGCGTCGTGCCGTCGAGTATTTGTCCTCAGCGATGCCAAGGTGCGCGAACGCCATCTGGGCGTCCAGTTTCTCGCGGCGAGGATATGCTTCCAGCAGCGAGATGCGTTCGTCGGCGGTCAGTTCGTCCCAGTCGGAGAACATGCGTTCGATGAGCCGGTACACTTCGAGCGCTTTGTTGAAGCTGTTGAGCCCCTGATACGCCTGCACCTGCATTAGCGGGATACGGAAGCGGTGTTTGGATGCTTGCGCCTTTTCGATTTCATTCAGCAATTCCAGCGATCGCTCGAGTTGTCCTTCGCGAAGCGCAAGCGATGCCTCGAGCAATGAGGCGTACCCGGCCGACTCGGATTGCGATCGCAGCGAGCCGATCGCATCGCTCACGTCGGCTCGTGTCGCTCCCGCATCGAGATTCATTAGGGCGAGCGAGAATTGGAAGGGACCTTCGCGCCCCGATTTGGCAGATTGGGCGAGGCGCAAACCTTCCTGCAGCCAATGCTCGGCTCGCTTCGAGAGTTCCGTCGCCGACTTCAATTCGCCTCGGCCACGCTCGGTTCGCGATTCCAGCAGGAACAGCAAGGCGAACGGGTGAAGCGTTTCCATGGGCCGACCCTCGAGCGACGACTGGCCAAGCCAGGTATCGCAACGGGTCAGCAATTGCACCCACTCCTGGCGATCCGATTTCGACGCCATCGGCTGCGCCTTCACCAGCATGTCGATCAGCCGCGGAGCAAGCACGGCAGCCTGGAGTTTCGGCGGTTGATCTGCTTGACGCTGTCGGCAGAGGCCGAGGAAGTCGTCGATCGATTTCGTCAGCAGAGCGACGTCGTTCGGATGCTTCTTCGCCTCCCGCATGCGAAGGTCGAAGGCGATCTGAAAGAGCCCGACCATCCCGTCTGCATCCCAGTTGCTCCATATCGCCATGCTTTCGCCCGCCTGGGCTTTCGCGAGGGCGGCGGTGTTTTTCCAAAGCAGGCCGTCGAGCTTCGCGGATTCGCTGCGGGCTGCCGCCGTTTCCTTGCGGGCGAGCGAGTCTTCGATCAGCCACTGCCGAACCTTCGCCTCCAGATGCCAGACTCGCCATGTTGGATACGACGGGGCCTGCTTCAATTTCTCGATGCGGTCGGCCGACTCTTCCACCGATTTTCGGCGGCGACGATCGAGCGGAGTCGGTTCTCCCGCGTCGTTCGGCTGCTCGAAGTCGATCCGCGCCAACAAATACTGAGCTCGTTGATCGTTCGCGTCCGCCTGCAAGATCCCCTTGGCGAGCGTCTCCACGAATCGCCAGGAAATCGGTTGCAGCATAAGTTCGGCACGGAGCGCATCGAGCAGCAACACGGGGTCTTCGCCGTGGTAGCGCACCGCGCGTCGAAGCATGCTGATCGCCTCCTTGCGATCCTTCTCCGGAATAGGCAGATAGCTGCGATAGGGTTGATTCAACGAGGTATCATGCGAGTCCGCGATGACTTTGCCTTCGCTCGCCGACTTGGCGTACGCCGCGTCACGCGCCCCTTTGGCGAAACTCCAGCAAAGCTCGCTGCTGAGCTTGCGGTTTAGTTGCTGACGTTCGGGCGAGGGCTTGCGCTTCTCGATGGATGCGACCGCTTCAAGGCCCTGCATGGAAAGTCGGATCGCGCGCTCATACTGCTCGTTGGCATCGGCGAATCGCTTCGCATCATACGCCCGGTCGCCGCGCGCGAGAGCATCTTTGGCGCTGCGGAGAACATCGCTCGGATCGGCAGGGCGGAGCCAGCGCACGCCCCAGTATGCGACGACTCCCAGGGCGAATACCCAGAGTATCACCCGGATCTTACGCTGGTTCATGCGAAGTTCGACGACCGAAGTTCGAAAACGGAGGGTGGAGGCGACGGGGAAAGGATAAGGCCAGCATCGAGCGTCGGCAATTCGGAGGCTACATAGGTCACCGCGCCACGGCAGAGACGCCGACAACGTTGGTACCGCCGCTGGTGCCGGTAGCGATGCGGGAGTAGCTGAGGTTCCAGGCGAAGAACGTCTGGGAGATGTAGCGGGCGAACGCCTCGCGCGGGTGTTCTTGGAGCAGCAACACGTCGCCGGGTTGCACGATGATCCGTTCGCGTGCGTCCATCAGCGCTTGATTCAAATCGACGCGGATCGGCAATTGCCCGCTCGGAGTCTTGCGAAGCACGACGAGCAGACTGGGCGATGGGCCGCCAATGCCGGGATTCACCAGGTTGCCGGCGAGGTTGTTCGTGCCGAAGGCGCCGTTGAGTATGGGGCCTCGGACCATGGCGATGGCTTGGAGCACATCGAGGCTGCGGTCCCGGGGCAAAATGTGTTCGCCTGCGGGAATCAAGCCGCCCGTATAGAAGACCTCCCGGTCGCGCGCTTCGAGAAACACGATGTCGCCGTCTTGCAGCGTGATTTCGTTGGGCCCGAGTTTCGGCCATTGACCGGCAGGCGCACGCAGCGGAATCGTGAGCGCCGCCGGTATCGCACAGCTGGGCGTGCCTTGTTGCTCGAACTGCTGGATCGTCAACCGCGGATCGAGGTCCGTGCGGAAGCCGTTTCGGAATACGGTCACCTTGTTGTAGGCATCGAGCCCGGGAAGCCCGCCGCTCAAGGTGAGGGCGTGCAGCACATCATTCTCGCCCGCGGGAATTTCCAGCAGTTGGCCGGTCCCTCGCTTGCCGCCAGGAACCGGTTCTCCGGTGGCTCCCTGAATGAACAGGGGCGACTCCTGCCGGAGCACCAGCACACGCACCGAGCGGGCTTGCAGCACCGACACCAGGATGCGATCGTTCCCTGCCTTGAGGATCTTGCGTTTCTCCGTGTATTCCGTTCGCAGCAAGCGCTGAATGTCGGCAACGGTCATGCCCGCCACATTTAGTCGATCCACAAGGGGCAGAGTGATGCGGCCGTCTTGTTCCACCGGGACCGGTACGCCGACAGATGGATTTGCGCGGCGCTGATCGCGTGGCGTGGATGCCGTGCTGATATGCAACGGCGGAACCTGGTTGACGACTCCGAGGACGCCCTCGATCCAGATGCCAAGCGTATCTACACGGTGAGCCCGGTAAACGGAATCGCTTGGAAGACTCAACAGCGAAAGCGGAATCGTGGCTTCATCGTCGCGCGGCGGCGCGAGGCATTCCTCGGGGACCTGGCGCACCGGGATGGCGTCGGCGACCGGATTCGTGAACGATGCGCACCCCGAGACCAGGATGCAGAATCCGACGAGATGGGCGCGAAGCTTACTCATCGACTTGCTCCAGGCGAACGCCTCCGATGCGAGCGCGGATACCCGGTCGGGCGCTGGCAGGGGCGGGTTCGTTCGGTGTAGAAGGAGTGATTACGGGCTGCGGTTCTGGGAGGGATCGAGGTTCGGGCACAGGCTCGAGACAAAGTGCATCGAGCCGCACCTTTGGCAATCTCTCGACGCAATACGATTTCGCGTAGGGGTCTGCCATTCCCTGGCCGCCGCATAGCATAGGCGACTTGGTGGCACACCACCGCTGTCCGCTGGCGCGAGCTTCGTGCGCGCCATGGCGGAAACCAGCGACCCATTGTTCCACCGCGCAGCGGTTGGCTGATTGGCGGCGGGCATAGCGAATCATTTCGAGCGGAGGCGGTTCGCCGTTGCCGCCTCGTTTGAGGAAATCCACATATCCATCGCGAAAGCCGTCGGCATAACCGAGCTGAATCGAATCCACCGAACACTTGGCAGACTGCCAGGCGCTCGCCGCGAGCGAATCGTAGCGATTCGATTCCTGATGTTCTTCCCACCAATCGCACGGACCGAGCAATGCATTGCGCGTCGCGGTCTGGGCGAGGGTGCAACCGCTCCCCCCCAGTCCAAGCAAACACGCAAGCAAAGGCCCGTAAATACGCATGGTGCCTGACGTTGTTATTGAAAACCACGCAGAAGCCGCGAGGTTCCCTGCATCGTTCGGACGCATCCAACTCGATGGAAGACGATTCCCCCGTGCCCAAGGCGGGGCGGACGTTAGAAATAAACTCAAGAAAAATCAAGACGAAACCGACGCTACGATTTGTTCGCCTTCGGCACGATCCGCGCATGCTGCCTATTTTCCTGACAATTGCCTGCATATTCTAATAGAAGTGAACCTGCGTCCTCTGCGCCCTCCTGGCAGCACGGTTTGCCTCACTCCCCAGCGTGAGCTACGAATCTGGTAGACCCTGCGCGCGAAGCCCTTCCGCGCATGCTCTGCCGTAGACAGGAAGGCCTCCCTTCCGCTGCGGCATAAGGACGTATCTGTATGCCCGAAAGCCCGTCCGTAGCCGAACGCGCATCCGCCGAAGAACTCGTGCGCGGAATGCTGAGCGTGTTGGGACGCCACAAGCTGCTGATCGGGATCGGCCTGCTCCTCGGCGGCGCCGTGGCAGCGGGGCTTTATCTCGTCACGCCACCTGCATATGCGTCGAGCGCTCAACTCTGGGTCAACAAAAAGCGGGGTGAGGGCCTTGGAGTCGAATCGAGGGAGAGCCAGGAGGATTACCTGGCCACGCAGCAAGGGTTGCTGAAAAGCCCGCTCATGATCGACAAGGCCATCCAATTGGGAGCCTTGGCGGAGCGGCCGAACCTGAAGGAGTCCGGAAAAGATCTTTCCGAGTCCATCCTAAAAAATTTTTCGGTGTCGCGGCAGAAGGATTCGATGGGAGCGGGAACGAACATTCTCTCCCTCGGTTATCGAGCCCGCGTGCCCGACGACGCCGATGCCGTCTTGGAAGCGGTGATCAAAGCATATCGTCAAACGCTTGCGGATCTAGCCGCCCGATCCACCGGTGATGTTCGCGAGTTGTTCGCCCAGGCCAGGGACGGTCTGCACAAGGAATTGCTCGACAAGGAGCGAACCTACCACGAATTCCGAAAACAATCGCCGTTGATCTGGCGCGGTCGCGACGGCGTCAACCCGCACCAAGAACGTCTTGCGAACTTGGAGCCGAGGTATGCTGGGATCGTCGTCCGTCAGGCGGAAACGAAGGCACGGCTCGATGCGCTTGAGGAGGCGATCAAGACCAACACGGATCGAAACACGCTGCTCTCCATGGCTTCGGAGTTCTCGGCCAAACCAGAACTGGAGGGCGTGAAGCAAAGTCAGGTAAGCCGTTGGCAAGAGCAGGTTCTTCTCTTGGTCCAACAAGAAGCCAAACTGCTCGAAAAGTTGGGACCCGATCATCCGGAAGTCGCGGTAGTTCGACAAAGCATCGCCGCCGCCCGCGAGTTTTTGAACCGCCCGGCTACGGCTGCTTCCGACGGAGTCAACACGCTCGAAACGAAGCCTACAGATCCCGTCCAATCGTGCATCCAGTCGCTTCGCCAAGAACTTGAGTATCTCAAGTCTGCGGAATCGCTCGTGGGGCGGCTATGCAAACTGGAACGGGAAGAAGCTCGAAAATTGAGTGGATTCGAAGTCGAAGACGAGATGCATCGCAACGACTTGCAGCGAACGCAGCAAATGTTCGAGGCGCTGCTCAAGCGGCTGCAAGATGCGAATCTCGGCAAGGAAGTCGGCGGCCTCGAACTGACGGTGATTGCCGAACCGGGCAGTGACGGCGTCAAGAAAGTGCAGCCGAGCAAGATTCTTTTCGGAGTCGGCGGCATGGTCATGGGTTTGATGTTTGCCTCGGGCCTCGTGGGGCTTGCCGAGTTTCGCAATCGGCGTTTTCGCGGGAGCGAGGAAGCCCACCGCGTGCTGCAGCTGCCGATCTTGGGCCGCATCCCAACCGTCCTGGCGAAGTCGAGCCAACCGCGACAACTGCTGGTTATCGAAGCCTCGCCGACGTCGGCGGAGGCGGAAGCGTTTCGCGGATTGCGAACCGCACTTCTGGCTGGATTGGGCGGCGATTCACACCGAGTACTGCAAGTCGTCAGCGCGCGGTCAAGCGAAGGGAAAACAACTGCTGCCGCGAATCTCGCCGTCGCGCTCGCTCAAGCGGGCCGTCGCGTTGCGTTGATCGAAGGGAATCTCGCGGCGCCGAAACTCGGGGGCGTCTTCGACAAATTCCCCCCCTCCGCTATGCTCGCTGTACTTCGCGGCGGGTTGCAACTGGAACAAGCACTCATCGAAAGCGGCATTCCCGGTTTGTGGCTTCTCCCCGTCGAGCAGCGAGTATCGCCGGCGGGAGACCTGCTTGCCTCTTCCGAATTTCGATCGATGATCGAAGCGTTGCGCGAACGATTCGACGTGATCTTGATCGACGGTTCCCCAATCCTCCAGGTGGCGGACAGCATGACCTTGGCCGCTTGCACCGACGGCGCGATCCTGGCATTGAGCTTGGCCCGCACCGAGCGGAGCGATGCCCTTCGCGCCGCGGAGATGCTTCGCGATGTGCGTACGCCCATCCTTGGCTTGGCATGCATGGATGCGCCGCCGGAGGAGACGTTCGGCGGAAAGTAAATCGGCCGCATCGCGGCCGGAGCGAGGAAAGGCTAGGGAGCCTAATCCTGAATTCTTGACGTATGTTTGCAGCGAACCCCGAAGGCAACGCCCCGCCTTCAGCATCGCCGGAACGTCCGAGAAGGTAACGTTCATGAAGTTCAACCCGCTGGCCTACCGTCTCGCCAAAGTCGGCGTGGATGTGGTCCTTCTTGCCGCGGCGTACTGCCTTGCGTTTTGGGTGCGATTCGAAGGATCGATTCCCGAATCGATGGCGCCCGTATTCATGGCCTCGTTGCCTCTTGCGCTGCTCATGCAGTTCCTCGCGCTGGAACTGCTCGGCACTCCGAAACTTGCGTGGCGATCCGTCGGAATCACGGAAGTCCGTGTCCTGCTTCAGGGGCTTACCATCGGCGCCTGCGCGCTTTGCGTGATCCGATTGGCAGTGGAGCATTTGCTAGCGTCCCAACAATGGTCGCGCGTATTTCTCTTGCCGTTCGGCGTTATTTTCATCGATTTCTTGCTTGCTGCCTTTGCGCTCGTCGGCATTCGCGTGCTCTGGCGAACTCGCCAAGAGCGGCGAGAACGTGATCGCTTTCAGCTCCATGGCTACAAACCTGCTCGCACCGTCTTGCTTGGAACTGGTCCGGGCAGCATTCAGGCTGCTCGCAGTCTTGCCTCGCGGACTCAGACCGGCATTCATTTGATCGGCATCATTGCCGAGACCAACGCCAAGGTCGGCATGATGATGTATGGCCTCCCCGTGCTCGGCACGGTCGACTCGCTGCAAAAAGCCACCGACGACTTCGATCTCGAACAAGCCATCATTCCGATGCCGGACGACGGATCGTTTGTTCGCGAATTCGTGAAACGTTGCGAATCCTGCGGCCTACGCCCTCGAGTACTCACCGAGGGAGACGGCGAAAACGAAAAACTGAATCTCGCTCGCGTTCGCTCCGTTACGGTCGAGGATTTGCTTCGCCGACCGACCGTTCGCCTTCCAGGCGACAGCGTCAATCACTTGCTCAGCGGTCGTCGGGTGATCGTCACCGGGGCGGGGGGGAGCATCGGATCGCAGTTGTGCCGCGAAATCTGCACGTTCTCGCCAAAACAACTCGTGTTGGTGGAGCAGGCGGAAAACAACCTGTTCAACATCCATCGCGAATTGCTTCGCGAACATCCGCAACTCGAATTGATTCCGGTCATTGCCGACATTTGCGATACACCGCGTGTCGAGGCGATCTTCGAGGCCTATCGCCCGCAGGTGCTCTTTCACGCTGCCGCCCACAAGCATGTTCCCATGATGGAGTGGAACGTGGGCGAAGCAGTCAAGAACAATGTGCTCGGCACCATCGGTCTCGCAAACCTTGCGGATCGTTTCGGCGTGAGCCACTTCGTGATGGTTTCGACCGACAAGGCCGTTCGCCCCACATCGATCATGGGGGTGTCGAAACGGGTCGCCGAGATTTATGTGCAAACGCTCGCCGATCGTAGCAAGACTTGCTTCGTAACCGTCCGTTTCGGCAACGTCCTTGGTTCCTCCGGCAGCGTGGTGCCGATCTTTCAGGAACAAATCGCTCGCGGCGGTCCGGTTACGGTTACGCATCCGGAGATGTGTCGCTATTTCATGACCATCCCGGAAGCGTGCCAGCTGATCTTGGAAGCCGGATCGCTCGGTCAAGGAGGCGAGATCTTCGTTCTCGACATGGGCCAGCCGGTGAAGATCGTCGACCTCGCCTACGACATGATTCGCCTCTGCGGACTGATTCCAGACAAGGACATCGAAGTTCGGTTCAGCGGCGTTCGTCCGGGCGAAAAGCTCTACGAGGAACTGAGCCTCGACAGCGAGAACGCCTCCCGGACACGGCATCCGCGCATATTCATTGGCCGAAAGACCGACTACGACCTTGAAGTGCTTCGCAAGCAGGTGACGGAATTGGCCGACGCGCTCGACCGAGGAGGCGATTCGGCGGTGCGAGCGAAGTTCAAGGAAATCGTTCCCGAATACGCGGCCCCAGTCCCCTTGGTCGATCAATCGACTCCGGTGTCGCTTCCGACTCTACCCTCGCTCGCCATCAGCACTCCTTGAACCAGGAATCGCCAAGCCCGATGAAGGAAGCCGTGCTGACGCCGACCGTTCCCCTTGCGACGGGCGTCCCGCCCACTCCGCGTGCCGCGTCGTTGCGCCGCAACTTCGCATGGACGTTTGCGGGAAATGTGGTCTATGCCGCATGTCAATGGGGGATGCTGGTCGTGCTCGCCAAGTGCGGCGATGCCGAAATGGTCGGACGTTTCTCGCTGGCCCTGTCGATCACGGCTCCGATTTTTCTCTTTGCCGGACTGAATACCCGCGCCTTGCAAGCGAGCGATGCGAAAAGCGATTTCACCTTCCGCGACTATTTCAGCCTTCGCCTCCTCATGGTGGGCTTGGGTTTGCTCGTGACATTCGCTTGGGCGGCCTTCGCGCATCTCGATGGTGACATGACGAGCGTGTTGATTCTGGTGGGGATGGCCAAAGCTGTCGAATCGCTTGCGGACGTTTGCTACGGCGCTATGCAACACCAGGAGCGCATGCGGCCCATCGCCGTTTCGATGATCCTCAAAGGCATGCTTTCGCTCGCGGTTCTCGCCGTTGGCGTCACGACCAGCGGCCTCCCGGCCGGTGCGTTTGGCTTGGCGGCCGCCTGGTCGATGCTGTGGCTCGTTTACGATCTGCCGCAGACCGCTCATGCGGTGGGGCGAAGCATTCCCCAGACCATTCGGCCGCATTGGCATCGACGATCGCTGGTTCGGCTGTTCCGACTCGCTTTGCCGCTCGGCATCGTGCTCTTTCTGCTGTCGCTGACGAATAGCTTGCCCCGGGTCTTCGTCGAACGAGAGCGAGGCTATGCCGAGCTGGGCGTGTTCGTGGCGTTGTCCTATTTGATGATCGCCGGAACGACGGTCGTAAACGCGCTCGGCCAATCGGCAACGCCACGACTCGCGAGGCACTTCGCGAAGGGAGAACGTCGCGAGTTCTTCAACTTGCTGACGAAGTTGCTCGGCATCGGCGCCGTATTGGGTCTTGGCGGTCTCGGCGTCGCTGCACTGATCGGGCGTCCGCTTCTCTCCATCCTCTACCGGCCGGAATACGGCGAGCATGTCGAACTCTTCCTCTGGCTGATGGCGGCCGCGGCGCTGCAATACTTAGGGTCGTTCCTCGGCTACGCCATCACTGCTGCTCGCGTGATCGGCCCGCAGGTCGGGTTGTTCGCAGCGGTCTGCGGCGACTGCTATGGGATGCTGGTGGTGGACTCCCTCCTACGGAGCCATCGGCGCGGCCTGGGCGTTGCTCTTGGCGGGAGCCGTGCAACTCGCCGGTTCCGTCGTCTTGCTGCTGACCGCATCGACTCCGGGGGTGAAGCATGAGCCCGTCCCGGCCGATGCGTGTTTTGCATGTCGTGGGCGCCATGAACCGCGGCGGCGTCGAAACTTGGTTGCTGCACGTTGCCCGCCACATGGATCGGTCGAAGTTTGCGACCGATTTTCTTGTGCACGCCGAAGAGCCTGCCGCCTACGACGAGGAACTGAAGCGACTTGGTTGTCGGATCATTCCCTGCTTGCATCCCAGCCGACCCCTGCGTTATGGCCGGGCATTTCGCGCCGCGATGGCAAAGCACGGGCCTTACGACGTGCTGCACAGCCATGTGCACCATTTCAGCGGCCTCTTGATGAAACTAGGGCGCAAGTGCGGCATCCCCGCCCGCATCGCTCACAGTCACAACGACACGCGGCATCAAGATGCTGCCGCTGGACTCGCTCGACGCTTCTACCTCGGCATGATGAATCGCTGGATCCGGATCCATGCGACGCAGCGGCTTGCCGCGAGCAAGGAGGCGGGGCTTTCGCTTTTCGGTTCGCGCGATCGGCAACCTTGGGAAGTGCTGTATTGCAGCGTCGATTTCGAGCCATTCGAAGCGCCCAGCGACCGAGACGGGGTCGCCAACGAGTTCGGTTTTCCGTCCGATGCGATCGTGATGTCGCATGTCGGCCGCTTCGCGGAACAGAAGAATCACGCGTTTCTGATCCGCATTTTCGCTGAGGCAGCCCGCAAAGAGCCTCGCTCGCGATTGCTGTTGGTCGGCGAAGGTCCGTTAAGAGCCGAAATGGAACAATTGGCTCGCTCGCTCGGGCTTCTCGAATCCGTTCGATTCACCGGCCCGCGTGCCGATGTTTCTCGACTGCTGAAAGCGAGCGACGTTTTCCTTCTGCCGTCGTTGCACGAAGGCTTGCCGCTCGTGGGTATGGAGGTGCAGGCGGCAGGAACGCCCATCGTGATGACCGACACGATTACGCCGGAAGTGGATATCGTTTCCGCTCTGACGCACCGTCTGCCGCTGACCGCATCGCCTGGCGAGTGGGCCGGCGCCTCCCTTTCTGCCGCTGCGAAGCCGAAGGACCGCATCGCCGCATTGGCCGCCGCACGTCGAAGTCCGTTCGACATTCGCGTCGGAGTTCGTCAACTCGGAGAGTGCTATGCCAACGCGCTTGCCCGAGTCTGACGGTCGCGGTTTCGCCGTGACCGCAACAGTCGTCCTTCAATCGATTTGGATGCTCGGCTCCATCGTGGGCGGTCTGCTCATTCATGGTGGGTTCGTCGATCCCTACGATCGCGGCGTCTTCCATGCGATCTGCGGGGCCGTTTTCTTCGGATACTTGTTCTCGTTGGTTTCCTGGCGAATTTGGACCGGTTCGTGGTTCGATGCGTACACCGTATTTCTGACCACCGCCAATCTCTTCAACGGCGGCCAGGCGATGCTCGAGTTCTGGGGATTCAATCCGCGCGGCATCATGGACGGGCAATTTCCACATGAGCGGATCGTCGATGCCGTCCTTCTGGTTTCGATCTGCCTGACTGCGATGCACACAGGCGGCATGCTCGCTTGCATGCGGCATTGGCGCAAAGTCGCTCGTCCCGTGGCCGATACCAATGCGGGCCCTTCGCTCGACGATGTCCGAACCGTCGGCTGGGCGCTTCTGCTGATTTCCTTCCCCTGCTCGGCCTACGTCTTCCTAAGCACCATCGGAACGGCTCTCTCGGAAGGATATTTGGCGCTTTACAGCCAGCCGCAAGATGTCGGCGTCCAGGCGATTCCTCGCATTTTGGGGGCATTCCTCACCCCCGCGGCCCTATTCGTCTTGGCGGGAAGCCAGCATTCGCGGCTCGGCCGTTGGGTTTCGTTTGCGGTCATGCTGTTCAATGCGGGGACGCAGCTTGTTCTCGGCTTCCGGTTTTTCGCCATGATGCCCCTGGCCGCGTATGCGATGGTCTGGAATCGCGTGATCGCACCGCTGCCGCGAGTACCGATCCTCACGATCGGACTGTTTTTCGTCGTCGTCGTTTTTCCGATCATCAAGAGCACACGCGATTCGGGAAGCAAACGTTCCGTCGAATCGCTGACGCGAGCCTTTTCGGGCGTCGAAAATCCGGCGGCAGCGACGCTCTATGAGATGGGAGGCACCATCATGGTGCCCGCCTACACCCTGGAGCTAGTGCCCGCGACGAAGGGCTTCGATTATGGCGAAGGCTATTTCCATGCCTTTTTTCGCCTTTTCCCGAACCTGTTCTGGGACCTGCATCCCTCCGTCGCCTACGGCTCGCCTTCAGGCTGGCTCGTCTGGGCGACGAATCCTTGGCTCGCATCCAAAGGCGGCAGTTTCGGCTTCTCGTTCATCGCCGAAGCTTACTTGAGTTTCGGAAGCGTAGGGGCGCCCTGGATGGTCGCGTTGATCGGATTTTTGCTCGCGAATCTCACCCTGTGGGCGGTTCGCAAGCCAGGAGTCGTCGAAGCGAAGCTTGCGGTGGTGGCGGCGTTCATCAGCTTTTTCGCATTCTTCGCTCGCGAAGAATTGGCGTTCATCATGCGGCCGCTCGTCTGGTACTCGCTCGGACCGTACCTCATGCTGCAAATGCTCGCCTCTGCGCGGAAACGGTTCGCTTCGCACGTTCGTCATACCTTGGTTACGGAGGCGGCACCTTGAACGTCGTCGTCACATCCGAACATCGGTTTCAACAAACGCCCGATGGAGCCGTCTGGACACAGACGCAGCTCGCCCGCCGATCTTGGGATCCGTATCTGCAGGTCTTCGACCGCGTTCGTGTGGTCGCCCGCGTTCAGCCTGTGGATCGGCAAAGCGAAGGTTGGATTCGCGCCGACGACGGAGATCGCGTCACCTTTGCTTTGATCCCTTACTACGTTGGACCTTGGCAGTACTTGATGAAGCGAAACGCCGTGCGGCGCACGGCTCGTGAAGCGATCGGCACTACCGACGCCGTCATCTTGAAGGCGCCCGGGACGCTTTCTCAGGCGGTGATGCCGAAGCTGCGGAGCGAAGGTCGGCCGATCTTCGTTGAAGTGGTCGGCGATCCGTACGACGTGTTCGCCCCCGGCGCCAGCAAACATCCGCTCGCTCCTCTCTTCCGTTGGATTTTCCCTCGCCAACTGCGGGCGATGTGCCGCGAAGCGACCTGGGCCGCATATGTCACTCGCGCCGCTTTGCAGAGGCGCTATCCCTGCCCACAAGGCGAAACAGGCGTCTCCGACGTCGAGATTCCTGACGAAGCCCTTGTTTCTCAGAGCCGGCCTGCCCAACCGGGGAAGCAGAAATTCGTCGCGATGTTCCTCGGCACTTTGGCCCAGCTCTACAAGGCTCCCGACGTCTTGATCGATGCCGTCGGACTTGTTCGCCAGAGAGGCATCGATCTTGATCTAGTGCTTGTCGGCGATGGCCAACATCGCACGCGGCTCCAAGCACAGGCGGAACGTTTGGGCATTGCGGATCATGTTCGCTTCCGCGGTCAACTCGCAGCGGGAACCGCGGTGCGCGACGAACTCGATCGTGCCGATTTGTTTATCTTGCCGTCGCATCAGGAAGGTCTGCCGCGAGCTATGGTGGAAGCGATGGCCCGAGGGCTGCCTTGCATTGGCTCGACGGTCGGCGGCATTCCCGAATTGCTGCCCGCAGAGGACATGGTGCGGCCTGGAGATGCTCAGGCGCTCGCAGCGAAAATGCGTGAAGTGATCGGCGATCCTCATCGACTTGCGGCCATGTCGGCGCGCAATCTCGAAACGGCGCGCAACTACTCGGCCGACCGTCTTTCGTGCATTCGCCGCGGATTCTTCGAGATGGTGCGGGCGAAAACCGAGGCATGGCTTGCGCAGGCGCACCCGCAATTAGCCTCCACGAAAGGAGCAGCCCAATGCCCCGCCTGCTAATTGCCGCCACCGTTTCCGACACGCTGCGTAGCTTTCTCGCTCCTTTCGCGGAGCATTTCCGCAGTCGCGGCTTTCGAGTCGATGGACTTGCGCGCGAGGCTGCGAACGATCGCGATTGTGCCCAGTCGTTCGATCGTTTGTGGAATGCGGATTGGTCGCGCAACCCGTTCAAGCCGAGCAACTTCATCGGCACGCCGAAACGCATCCGCGAACTCGTCGAGCGCGAAGCTTACGACATCGTTCACGTACATACGCCGGTCGCCGCCTTCCTTACGCGCTACGCGCTGCGGAAGATGCGAGCGGCCGGTAAGGTCCGCGTCATCTACACAGCCCATGGATTCCATTTCTACAAGGGCGGCCCGGCGATCTCGGGTGCGATTTACCGCACCCTCGAACGCATCGCGGGTCCCTGGACGGATCGCCTCGTCGTCATCAATCACGAAGACGAAGCGGCCGCCATCCGACACGGATTTTTGCCTAAAGAGCATGTCCGTTACATGCCTGGCATTGGCGTGGACACGACGAAGTATGCGGCCGGGCAAGTGAACTCGGAGCAGATGGACATGATCCGCAGGGATCTGAACCTCGGGCCGGAAACCGTGCTGTTTCTGATGATTGCCGAGTTCAATCCTGGCAAGAGGCACCGCGATGCCCTGCGAGCCTTCGCCCAGTGCGGTTGCGCGAATGCGGTTCTCGCGCTCGCTGGCGAGGGTGTGCTGAAGCCCGAGATGCAGCAACTTGCTCAAGAATTGGGCATCGCCGACCGCGTCCGCTTCCTCGGCTTCCGCCGCGATATTCCGACTCTTATCCGAGTCTCGCGCGCCGTCATGCTTCCTTCGGAGCGTGAAGGACTGCCGCGCAGCTTGATGGAGTCGCTCAGCTTGGGAGTGCCGGCGATCGGATGTTCGATCCGCGGCGTCGCCGACCTGCTAGCCGACGGTCGCGGCCTGCTCGTTCCGGTGGGCAATCCGCCGGCGCTGGCATCCGCCATACGCCAGCTGGCCGAGCATCCGGACGAAGCCGTTGCGATGGGCGAGCGAGGCCGACAAGCCATGAAGACCTACGACCTCCGCGAAATCATTCGCATGCATGAGGAGTTGTACGATGAGGTTCTCGGGATTTGCGCCGGCGATCGCAGCTTGGTCCACGCCGCAAGCCGATGACGAGCAAAGGAAGGAACCTGCCATGCGACGCACGCTCTACATGCGATTCGGCAAACGACTTTTCGACATCTTCGTCGCGCTGATCGCGCTGGCGCTTTTGTCCCCGGTCATTCTGATGGTGGCGTTCCTCGTCCGCTTCAAGCTCGGCAGTCCCGTATTCTTCCGCCAAACTCGGCCCGGCATGGGATCGCAACTCTTCAACATGGTGAAGTTCCGCTCGATGCGAGAAGCCTTCGACGCTCAAGGCAACCCGCTCCCCGACGGCGAACGTCTGCCTCGCTTCGGCAAAATTCTCCGCAGCACCAGCCTCGACGAACTGCCCGAACTTTGGAACGTGCTCAAAGGCGAGATGAGCATCGTCGGTCCAAGGCCCCTGCTCGTCAAATACCTCCCCTATTACACCGAGCGCGAACAGCGCCGTCATACCGTTCGGCCCGGAGTTACCGGTTGGGCGCAGATCCATGGGCGGGCCGATCTGCCGTGGGACCAACGGCTCGAACTCGACGCATGGTACGTCGAGCATTGCTCGCTCTGGCTGGACCTCAAGATCATGCTGCTCACCGTCGGCAAAGTGTTGCGTCGCGAAAACACCGGCAACGAAGCTGCGCCGAGCGTGCCTGAACTGGACCAAGAACGCCGCGAGCGAATGGCAGCGTTGCATGGAGCGTCGTCATGAGCGTTGCCGCTTCACCCCTTCGCCCGTCATCCGAGTCGCCTGTGAAGTCGCGTATCTACCTTTCGCCGCCGCACATGGGTGAGGATGAATTACGGCTTCTGCAAGACGCGTTTCGCTCCAATTGGATCGCGCCGCTTGGCCCGCATGTGGATGCCTTCGAGCGAGAGTTCGCCTCCGAAGTTGGGGTGGACCATGCCGCGGCGACCTCGTCAGGGACGGCAGCATTGCACCTTGCTTTACGATTGCTTGACGTTCGACCGGGGGACGAAATCCTCTGCTCGACACTAACCTTCTGTGCAAGTGCGACGCCGATTCTTTTCGAGCATGCGCAGCCTGTCTTCATCGATTCCGAATCCGGGACCTGGAACATGGACCCGCAGCTTTTGGAAGACGAACTGGCGGATGCCGCGTGCCGCGGGAAACTGCCCAAGGCTGCAATCGTCGTCGATCTCTACGGCCAATGCGCGAACTATGACGCGATCGAAGCCATGTGTGAGAAGTACGAAATACCGCTGATCGAGGACGCGGCCGAAGCGCTGGGCGCAAGCTGGCGTGGTCGCGCCGCTGGGTCTTTTGGCCGGATGGCCGCCTTTTCCTTCAACGGCAACAAAATCATCACGACCTCCGGAGGCGGCATGTTGGTTTCGCCGGATGGCAAACTGATGGAGAAGGCTCGCTTCCTCGCCAGCCAAGCTCGCGATCCTGCACCGCATTACCAACATTCCCAGTTGGGCTTCAACTATCGACTGAGCAACTTGCTTGCCGCTGTGGGTCGAGGCCAACTTCGGGTCCTTCGCGACCGTGTTGCTGCCCGCCGTCGCGTTTCCGACATTTATCGCGAGTTGTTAGGAGATTTGCCCGGGTTGCGATTCATGCCCGAGCATTCCGCGGGCAAGGCGAATCGCTGGCTGACGGTCGTTACGATCGATCCCGTCCTATTCGGGGCGACATGTGACGAAGTGAGGCTGGCACTCGAAGCGGACCAAATCGAAGCTCGCCCGGCTTGGAAGCCGTTGCATCTGCAGCCGCTTTTTGCGGGTTGCCGAAGTCGACTAACGGAGTTGCGGAAGATGTGTTTGCTCGCGGCTTGTGTTTGCCGAGCGGATCGTCGTTAGAGCGAACCGACATCGAACGCGTCGCGAACATCATCCGCAAGTGCAAAGGATGAACGCCGAAGGATGAACGATGAAACAGAATGCAGTTCGCTGATTTCGTTTTATCCTTCCGCTTTCATCCCTTTATCTTTTTGGTGCTGCCATGACCGAGATTGTGCTGACTGAAGAGCAAAGGGCGTTTCTTCCCACCGAGGAGGAGATCGTCGAGTTCGAGCAGAAGGGGTATTACGTCAGCAAGCCTGGCGCTCTGCCGGACGACTTGCTCGATCGAGCCTCGGCCGGCGCGCATCGCTTTTACGCGGGCGAACGGGATGCCAAGCTCCCGGTAGAGGCAGGTTTCTCGAATTGGATGCCATCTGACGGAGTCGATATCCCGCGAAACAACGAGTTCGTTTCGCTTCAGAAACGAGAACTCATGGATTTAGTGAAATATCCGCTGATCGCCGCCATCGGCTGCCGCCTGCTTCGCATCCGTTCCCTTCGGTTGCTCGACGACCAACTCATCTACAAGCCCCCAATGACTGGCCCTGCGACCGATACCATCACGGGTTGGCATGCCGACGGTGCATATTGGGCGACGTGTTCTTCCGACAGCCTGATTACTGCCTGGGCTCCGTTTCACGACGTGCCGATCGAGCGTTCGCCGTTGGTCGTCATGGAAGGAAGCCACCGCTGGCCCGGTCTGGAGCATACGCGATTCTTCAACAACAAGAATCTCGGCGAAATCGAGGAACTGTTTCGCATGCAAGGTCGCGAGGTGAAGGTAGTGCCGCTCGTGATGAAGCGAGGGCAATTCAGTTTTCACCATCGGTGGACCATGCACGCCAGCCTTCCGAACACAAGCGGCCAACCGAGGCTTTCGTTCGCCATGCATCTACAGGATGGCGACAATCGCTACCGCGAAGCTTTCCGCCCCGATGGCCGCGAGATTCACATCGCCGACGAAATGATGTGCCGCAAACAATCCAACGGCGAACCGGACTTCACCGACCCCGCCGCGTTTCCATTGCTATGGTCGGAAGCATGATCGCATCGCACATCCAGTGGATCACAGTTCGTCGTCGGTGAGTTTCGGAGGGCGTGCGAGAAACTCGCTCAAATCGACTTTGCCGCGGACTTCGCCTTCGATGAGTTTCAGCCGAGTTTCCATCGCCTGCAAACGTTGAGTGAGCGTGGCGACTTGTTTGCCGGGATCGGGGATGTGCTGCATGCGTGGGACGGCAGGATAATTCAATTGCCGTTGCAGCGCGGCGAACAAGTAGAGCGGATCGCGGCCAAGGCTGGCGCGGGCGATCTTGCCTTCCTTCTCGCCGAAAAGCGGCGCGAGCGGCGGCTCGTAGTCCGGGTTGCGCCGGCGCTGCTCCTGCACATACATCACCGAGCGCGCGAAAATCAGATCGGCGAAATCGTGGGTGCCGAACTGCTTGCGGACCAAGTCGAAGAAGCCGCGCCATGCCTCATCGAAAAATGCGTCGTCCTTGAGTGCCGACAGGCCTTCGTCATATCCCAGGCGATTGCGGCTCATCGTTTCGAAGCAGTAGACGAACAACCCCTCGCGCGACGGCGACTCCGTGCGGTAGCGTGCCTCTTTCTCCAGAATCTCGAGCCCCACCTCGATGCTGAAGCGATTCTTCTCCGCCTCCGTCTTGGCGATAACGAGCGTCTGAAACCGCGTGAAATAGTGGCGAAGGCGTGCGAAGCCGGACGACAGTTGACCTGTATGCTTCAGTTCCGCCGCGAGAAATTGCACCGCCATCGGCAGCCGTGTGGTCGAAAGCAATTCCTCATGCACTCGCTCGAGAATCGACTGCGTCGGCAGATTCTCAGCGAGCCGCTCGCGCAGCGTGCGAAAGAAATACGCCTGCTCGATGTACTCTTCGCGATCCAAGACAGGAGTCAACGCCATCGATCATCCCAACTGAAGGAGCCTCGCACGCAGTAAGCGGTTTTCGCTGTATTCGTTTCCTGAACCGCTTACTGCGCGCGGCTCCTACAGAATCTCTCGGATCACATGCCCATGTTCCACTTCCAACCGCTTGCGGCCCGGGATCTCCAGGCGGGCGCGAGTCGAGGCCAAGCTGGCTGAGGATCGTCGCGTGGATGTCGGTAACATAATGCCGATCGACGACGGCGTGGAAGCCGATTTCATCCGTCACCCCATGGACGACGCCCCCTTTGATGCCGCTGCCGGCGAGCCAAACGGAGAAGCCGTAGATGTGATGGTCGCGGCCATCTGAACCTTGCGAGCCAGGCGTGCGGCCGAATTCGGTGCCGAAGACGACGATCGTCTCATCGAGCATGCCGCGGCGTTTGAGGTCCTTCAGCAATCCGGCGATCGGCTGATCGACGGCTCGGCAGTTTCGCTCGTGATTGCCGCGCAGGCCGCCATGGGCATCCCACGCGCCGGCTCCGCCTCCGCCATGTTGCACCTGGATGAACTGCACGCCGCTCGACCAACCGGCGGGCGGCGAGCATCTGTTGGCCGAACTCGCGGGTGTCGGCTCGATCGAGGCCGTAGAGCCGTTGCGTTTCCTGCGTTTCCTGGCGGAAATCCATCGCCTCGGGAAGCGATCGCTGCATGCGAAACGCTAGTTCGTACGACTTGATGCGGGCTTCGAGAGCCGGGTCTTGCGGAAACGCGTTGCCGCGCAGCCTATTCAGTCGGCCCACAAGATCGAAGCCGACGCGTTGTTCCGCTTCGGTCATGTCGCCTTCGGGCCTGCCGAACTCGAGCGGGCGGTCGGGGTTCACCGTGATCGGAATCGCATCGTGCTGCGGGCCTAAGTAATAACCGTCGCGTGCATTCCAATACTCGCGCCGGCCCAGCGAAATGAACTGCGGCAGATTGTCGCTGAGGGCCGCTAGGCCGTAATGCACCCAGGCGCCGAGTGTGGGGAAGTTGCCGTCGAGCATGTGCATGCCCGAGTGAAATTGCGTTTGGGCGCCGTGATTGTCGTCGGTCGTGTACATCGAGCGGACGAACGCGATGTCGTCCACGCATTCGCTCAGGTGCGGCCACCAATCCGTGACCTCGACGCCGCACTGCCCGCGCTTCTTCCAGCCGACCTGCATCGGATAAATGCGATTGCGTTGCTGGCCATTCGCGTCATTGACGACCACGACGCGAGCCAGCTTCAGCTTTTCGGGATCCTGCGTGCCTCGAAATGGGCTCTCATTGATGGCGACACCGGCATACTTGTTGAGGTCCGGCTTCGGATCGAAGCTCTCCATGTGGCTGACGCCGCCATTCATGAACAGCCAAATGACGCTCTTCGCCTTTGCCGGGAAATGCGGTTGGCCGGTGGGGCGAGCGTGCGTCTCGGAGCCATAACCCTCGCGCTGCAGCATCGCGGAAAGCGCGAGGCCGCCGAAGCCGAGGCAGCTGTCGTGAAGGAACGATCGGCGATTCATGATGCCTCCGCGAGGTTGTCTTTCGTGGCGACAAGTTTATCGAACTTGTTCGAAATGGCTTTCGTCACAGTAACAAGCCAATACCGACAAGTTCGATAAACTTGTCGCCACGAAAGACGGCTAATGATGGCCCTTTTCCGCGAGCCAGCGTTCCGCATCCAATGCGGCCATGCAACCGGTGCCGGCGGCGGTGATCGCTTGGCGGTAGTAGCTGTCGGCCACGTCTCCCGCGGCGAAGACGCCTTCCACGCTGGTCCAGGTGCGGTGCGGCTTCTGCAGGAGGATGTAGCCGAACGAATCCAGTTCGAGCTGCCCCTTCAGAAACGCCGTGTTCGGCGTATGGCCGATCGCCACGAAGACGCCGGCGGCGTCAAGGGTTTCGGTCCCGTGGTCGATCGTGCTTTTGAGGCGGACGCCGGTGACGCCGTTTTTTTCGTCGCCGAGCACTTCGTCGAGGACGCGGTTCCACTTCATCGTGATCTTCGGCGTCGTGAAGGCTCGCTGCTGCATCACCTTGCTGGCCCGCAATTCGTTGCGTCGATGGACGAGATAGACGACGCTGCCGAACTTGGTGAGATACGACGCTTCCTCGACCGCCGTATCGCCGCCGCCGATGACGATGATGGGTTTGTTGCGAAATCGCGGCAACGCCCCATCGCACACGGCGCACGCGGAGACGCCGTGATTCTTGAAGCGATCTTCCGAAGGCAGGCCCAGGTAATTCGCTTTAGCACCCGTCGAGACGATGACCGACATCGCTTCGATCGGCGCCTCATCGCGCGGCTGCACGACGAACGGGTACTTGTTGAAATCGACATGCACGATGTCGTTGCTGACGACGCGGGCGCCGAAGTTGACCGCCTGCTGCCGCATGAGTTCCATGAGTTCGGGGCCATAGATGGCACGCGACCCATGAATCGCCGTCTTTCCCGAGTAGAGATGCGCCAATCCCGCGAACCGTTCCTCCGGCAACGCCGACCGCGTGTACGCCTCCAGGGCGGAGTAATGCACATGGGGCCAGGAGGGGAAATTTTCTACTTCGGTGGTCAAAGCGAGCTGCCCGAGCGGCACCGTGTCGTCGAACCCGGAACCCTCGAACAGCAGAGGATGCAAGCTAGCCCGCGAAGCATAAATCGCCGCCGTCCACCCGGCAGGACCCGAACCGATGATGACGAGTTTTTCAGCCATGGTGGCATGATAACCGGAAACGCGCGGCGGTTCGACAGGTCAAGATCGCGTTACGTCATCGCCGGCTTTTCTTTCGTCGCTTAGGAGTCTTCTGGGGCGCCATGGTCGCTTCGCCTTTGAGCTGTGCGATGCGGTCGCGCAACTGGGCGGCGCGCTCGAATTCGAGGTTGGACGCGGCGGCGAGCATTTCGGCGTGGAGTTCCTCGAGGTACTCTTCCGTGACGTACTCTTCGCCCTTTTTCCCCGCGATTTCCGTCACCATCTTGCGGGCTTCGATCACCTCTTCGATGCCCATGTCGATCGACGATTTCACCGATTGCGGAGTGATGCCGTGCTCGGCGTTGTAAGCGAGCTGAAGGTCGCGGCGGCGTTTCGTTTCGTCCATTGCCTTCTGCATCGAATCCGTTACCTTGTCGGCATACAGAATTACCTGTGCATCGACATGACGGGCGGCTCGGCCGATGGTCTGCACCAGCGAACGCTCGCTGCGGAGGAAGCCCTCCTTATCCGCATCGAGAATGGCGACGAGCGATACTTCCGGAAGGTCCAAGCCTTCGCGGAGTAGGTTGACGCCGACCAAGACGTCGAATTGGCCCTGCCGCAACTCGCGCAAGACTTGGACTCGCTCGATGGCGTCCAACTCCGAGTGCAGCCATTTGCATCGCAGGCCCGCTTCGCGGAAGTAGTTCGTCAAATCCTCGGCCATGCGCTTAGTCAGCGTCGTCACGAGCACGCGTTCCTGCTTCTCGGCGCGGATGCGGATTTCGCCCATGAGGTCCGCCACCTGGCCGCGCGCGGGACGTACATGGAGAACGGGATCGACGAGGCCGGTAGGCCGAATCACCTGCTCGATGACTTCGCCATTCGCCGCGTCGAGTTCGTAATCCGCGGGCGTGGCCGACATGAAAAGGCAGTTGCCGAGGCGTTTCTCCCATTCGTCGAAACGAAGCGGCCGGTTGTCGAGGGCGGACGGCAGGCGAAAGCCGTGCTCCACCAGCGTCAGCTTGCGGCTATGGTCGCCGGCAAACATCGCCCGCACCTGCGGGACGCTGGCATGCGATTCGTCGATGACGAGCAACATGTCGGGCGGGAAGAAGTCGAGCAGCGTGTAAGGCGGTTCGCCGGCTTTCTTCGCCGTGAACCAACGGGAGTAGTTTTCGATGCCGGGGCAGTGGCCCATCTCGAGCATCATCTCCATGTCGAATCGCGTGCGAGCGCTGAGGCGTTGCGCTTCCAGCAATTTTCCCTGCTCCCGAAACTCCGCCAATCTCGCATTCAGCTCCGCTTCGATCCCGGTCACGGCTTCCTTGATGCGTTCCTCAGGCGTGACGAAGTGCTTCGCGGGGTAGATGTAAAGATCATCCACCTTATGGATCACCTCGCCCGTCGTCGGATGCGTGATGGCGAGCGCTTCGATTTCGTCGCCGAACATTTCGATGCGAAGCGTGTATTCCTCCGACGCGGGCCACACCTCCACCACGTCGCCGCGCACGCGGAATCGGCCGCGTTCGAAGGCGGTGTCGTTGCGGTCGTATTGGATGTCGATGAGCTTCAGGAGCAGCGCATCGCGGTCGATCATGTCCCCTTTTTTGAGGTAGATCATCATCCGCTTGTAGTCGGCCGGCGAACCCAAACCATAGATGCATGAAACCGAGGCGACGATGACCACATCCTGCCGGCT
>JAXMAT010000044.1:0-43052 GCA_046350235.1 Gemmataceae bacterium
CGGTGAAGCCCCCTCACATCCTCTTTCGCATAATAGTTGTTTTTATTTATTTCTCGGCACGTTCTTCAGATCAGGAGGGTCGGCTTCGCTGCGTGCAACGGCATGTGTGAGTTGATAGGCCTATCCTTCGCGGAGCCGATCTCGGCGGACTTGTCGATGCACGAATTCGGCCGGCGCTGCGAGGAAAACGCCGACGGCTTGGGCCTCGGCTGGTATCCCGATCGCGTGCCCTGGTGAAAGAGCCGCTCCGCTGGCACGCCTCCACCTACACCAGCTTTCTCGAGCCATACCACGGCTGCGACGCGGGCGAACCGCTTCCTTAGGCCGCTGCCATGATGCCGGTTTTGCGATCTGCGGGCGAACGCCGCGGTCTTGTGGTGCGTGTTGTTTTCATCGAACCCTTCTTCAAGTGATGGGCGAGGAAGCGTCTCAAACAAAGCATATTCGTCGCCAACGGAAGACTTTCGGCGATCGAGGAGTTCCATACAGACGCGAAGTTTGAATGAGCACAGAGTTCGTGAAACGAAGCGCGAACCAATTAGGTCCGTCTCGTATCATGAAGATTCCAACGACCGAAGCGAATCGTTCGCGTCGTTCGCCCCATCGCTCAACATCTTGAGGCAGCATGGAAGTCGTCGAAAGTATGGCGCCGGAGAAAACCGTCACGTCCGCCATCGAAGGCCAAACCCCGCCCCCCGCACTGAATGAGACGAGTGCCGGGAGCAGCCGCGAACTGCTCAGTCTCGCCGCGCCGCTAATCCTCAGCCAAAGCTTCATGACGGTACAGGTTTTCCTTGACACCATACTCCTCTCGTGGCACGATCCCCGCGAAATGACCGCATCTTTCCCGGCGGTGATGTGGTTTTGGCTCTTCTTCGGCTTCCTCCAAGTGACGGCCGGCTACGCATCCACGTTCGTCGCCCAATACATGGGTGCGGGACGCAGCCATCGCGTGGGCCCGGCAGTTTGGCAGGCGATCCACTTCTCGGTGGTCGCGGGTTTGCTCTTCCTGGGCATGGTTCCGGCCGCACCGTGGCTGATCGGCTTGGGCGGACATACCGAAGCGCTGCAGCCGCTCGAAACTACGTATCTTCAATGTCTGTCTTTCGCGGCGATGCCGATGATGATCATGGCCGCGATCAATGGCTTCTTCTCGGGCCGAGGCCAAACATGGACGGTGCTCGGCATCGAGGCGTTCGGCACCGGAATCAATGTGCTGCTCGCCCTCGTCCTGATCTTCGGCCGACTCGGTTTTCCTCAGTGGGGCATCGCCGGTGCGGGGTGGGCAACGGTCGCCGGTTCGTGGGCATCCGCGCTCATGGCACTGGCGCTGTTTCTCCGCAAGAGGTATCGCGACGAATTCGCGACCGCATCCGGATGGCGATACGAACGCGAACTATTCAGCCGACTGATGCGCTACGGCGGTCCGGCAGGGATGCAGATTTTTCTCGATGTGCTGGTCTTCCACCTTTTCATTCAGATGGTGGGCCGACTTGGCGAAGCGCAACTCGGCGCGACGACGCTGACGGTGCGATTCAACATGATCGCATTCCTGCCGATGATGGGGCTGGGCCAGGCGATTTCGATCCTCGTCGGCCAACGCCTTGGCGCCGACCGCCCGGACCTCGCTGAGAAAAGCGCGTATACCGGGCTGAAGTGGGTGTTCGGCTACATGTGCCTGATCGCTGGTACCTATGTGTCGATTCCGAACGCGCTCGTCTCCGTGTTCCGCAGCCCGGAAGACATGGGCGATTTCGCAGCCGTCGCGGCGATCGTGCCGAATTTGCTGATCTGCGTCGCGATCTATTCGCTGGCCGACGCGATCAACGTATCGTTTTCCTTCGCCCTCCGCGGAGCCGGCGACACGCGTTTCGTCTCGCTGCTGACCTTCTGTCTCGCCTGGCCCATAATGGTAATCCCGACCTACTTCGTGGTCACGGGCGGCCACAGCGTCTACGTCGCATGGAGCGCCGCTACCGCCTACATCATGGCGATGGCCTGCTGCTTTTGGCTTCGATTCCGCAGCGGCGTCTGGAAATCCATGCGCGTGATTGAACCGACGCCCTCGATCGACTGATCACTTCGCTTGTTGCTGGAGCGTGTACGGCGCCTTGCCCTGAATCTTGCGGGCGTAGACCGAGTCGCCACATGCGACAAACAGCGTGTCGGCGTTCGGCCCGCCGATGGCGATCGCGCTCATCCGGCCTGTCGCCGGCGCGGGCAAGACTCCGCTGAGTCGGCCCGTCGGATGAAAAACCTGAATGCCTAACGAAGTGCATGTGTACAGCAGAAAGTTCGCGTCCAGAGTCATGGCCGTGGTTTCCAGCTTTTCGCTCGAGCGAATCCGCAGCGAATAATAGCGATCGCCCGGTCCGAAGGAACCATCGGCCTCGATGCGAACCGCCCATAGGTAGGCGCCGTCGCGTTCGCCGACAACCAGATGCCCTTCGTCGGGCCAGAGGGCGATGCACGACGGATCAACGAGTCCTTTGAGTTGCAGCTTGGTTCCATTCTTGGCGTGGACTGTCTTCGTACTCGCATCAATGTGCCAGCGCCGCTCGAAGACCGGCTCAACGATATCCTGCCGCTTGATTGCCGGCGGCCCCATTCCAGGCGGAACTGCATCCGCTTTTCCTTCGCGGGTGAGCCGCCGCTGCAACGATCCTTGGTAAATATCCACGATCCCCTTAGGGCCGCAATCCAGATATGTAACGCCAGGCATTTTGGAAGCGACTTCGCTCCATCCTTCTTTTGCGATCAGGATCTTCGAGAGCGGAATATCTTGGGCGGATGCGGAAGCGATCAAATCCAGCGAAAGCGCCGCTGCGAAGACGAGGTGACGCATCGAGCATACTCCTGTTGAAGGACAATTGTTGGCGATTTACTCGCGCCGCAACCACCGCAACGAGTCGGGCAGGATGGCGCCGCCGTGGTTGCCGGCATGTCCGCCTGTACCGAGTTCGAAGCGGGAATCGTAACCCATCAGCGTGAGCGCCGATGCCATTTCCTGATGGGCGAGCGGCCAATTGCCGTGAAGATTGTCGAGGTCCTTCGTTCCGTCTTCGAGAAAGACGCGGATATTCTTGGGTTCGGTCTTCCGAATCAAAGCTTGATAGACGTCGCCGCCTCGAATGTTCATGAAACCACCTACACGCGACTGCGCCTTACCGAACAAATCGGGCCGCTCCCAGGCAACCGTAAACGCACATATGCCGCCGGAGCTGATGCCGCGGATCGCTCGACCGGCTGCATCTTGGCGCAGGTTGTTTTGCTTGCCGACCTCCGGAAGAATCTCCTTCTCAAGGAAAGCGGCATATTGATCCGACAGGCGATCGTATTCGAAGCTGCGGTTCTGGCGCGCCCGCTTCCCGGGTCCGCTGCCGGGAACAACTCCCGGGCTCAAGAAGATGCCGATCGTGACGGGCATTTCCTCACGGTCAATCAGATTATCGAAGACGATCGGCACACGGAACTGCCCCTTCTCGTTGACGTTGGTCTCGCCGTCCTGGGAACACCATGACACAGGCCGGTTTGGTCGCGTCGTATTGGGACGGCACATAGATTGACATGGCGCGAAACGTGCCTGGAAAGATCTCGCTCTTCCAACTCTGCCTGGTGACCTTGCCCTCGGGCACGCCTTGGCGACGTACCGAATCAGGTCCATGCCTAAACTGGGCCGAAAGGGGAGACGCGGATGCGACGAGAAAAGCGAAAGCAGCAACGAGGGCGCAGCGCATGGACGATTCTCCGAAACGCAATGAAAGCGGAAGCCTAACTCCGCTCGCAAACCGCTGCACTGAAAACGATGGACTAAGTCTGGGTGTCGCGATGCGTTTCAACTCGATGGAGGATTTGGGAAGCCAAGTCCCCGCGAGCGACACGCGTGAAGCGGTCGTTTCGATCGCCGATCATCGCCCACGCATGCATACCCTCTAGGGTATTGGCAACGATGAAGTCCGCGTCCGACTGTGCCCTCGATCCGGCTGCGATCTTGACCAAGTCCGCCTCCTCGATCCCGACTTCGAGCTTGAATTTCACGAGTACTCCTCGGAAAGTCCAATCGCTGCGAATGCGGTCGACCAACTTCGGAGTCGGCGTAAGCCGTAACCACAACTCGGGGTGGCCGCTCTTCACTTTTCCGCAGGACGCATCGACGAATCGGGGCGGCCCCTGGACCATGGCATGCTCGGCGTGGAATTGCGTCCCTTCCGGAAGGGAGTAAATACCCGCCACGCGAAAGTCGCTGACTGCAGCGACGTGAATGACCGCCTCGTGATTTCCGGATGCGATCTCCGTAGCCATCATCGTTTCAAGCTCGTCGAAAGTTCGATAGGTCATGATCTTCGTGTTAACGGCGGGATCGGCGGATTCGGGGTGCGACGTCAAAAGCACGACTTCATGGCCGCGACTGGCGGCTTCCTTCGCGATGGACCCGCCGGTACGCCCAGTGAAAATGTTGGTGATGCAACGCACCTGATCGATGGGCGTTTGCGTGTTGCCTGCGGTGACCAAAATCTTCACGCGACGCTCCGATGCGGAGTGCTATGGCCGATTCGCTGTGTATCCTACGCGGCGGCACGATCTGAAAGTCAAACGCTCGGCAGAAGCAACCTGGCCGCGTTGAAGTAGAGCAGCAACGTCACCATATCCGTCGCGGCGAGTGCGATCGGGCCTGCCGCCACTTGGGGATCGCGTTGCAAGATACGCAGCAGATTGGGCATTGCGACGCCGATAACCGCTGCCGCCGCGACGCCCCCGCCGATTCCGATGAGCACGCACATGGCGACCAACGTCTGCCGAAGCCAAACGAAAGCCACAAGCGCGACACACATCCCGCAGGCCACGCCGAGGAAAACGCCGACGACGCTTTCATTGCGAATCTTGGGGAAGAGGCTGCGAAGGCTCGCGTCCTGACCTTGCAACAGTTGCAGCGCTAAGCTAACCGACTGGATGCTAACGCTTTCCGCAAGCGCCAAGACGACAGGGATGAAGAGCGCCAGCGCGACCGCTTGCTGCAGTTCTTTCTCGAAGATTCCGGCTAGGAAAGCCGCAAGGATACCCCCGCCGATATTGCAAAGCAACCAAGGGAAGCGGCTCCGAAACGAAGCGAGCGGCGAGCCGACTTGCGATGCAGCAAGGTGAACGCCGATGAGTTGGAACAGATAGTCGTTGCGTTCGCTCCGATCGAGGTCGGTCAGTTCCGTGGTGTACAACTCCACGTCGACAATACCGACAACCCGTTTTTGTTCGTCCACGACCGGGAATGCAAGCAACCGATGCATGGTGAAGAACTCGCACGCCTCAAGCACCGTTGCTTCCGAGGAAATCGAGATGATGTCCTTGACCATGATGTCGCTAACCCGCATCTCCGGTGCGGTCAGAAGCAATCGACGGGTCGGCACCACGCCTCGCAGGCGACCCTCTTCATCCACGACGTAAAAGTAGATTACGCGTTCCTTAGGTGGATTGAGCCGAATCGTATCCAACGCTTCGCGAACGGTGTGCGATTCGTGAAGGCGAACAAACTCGCGCCGCATGTGTCGGACGACGGGATCGTCAAGATGGCGGCCAATGCTTGGATCTGGTTGGATGCTTGGATTCACAGCGACCTCATGTCGCCGTGCAGCAATCGGCGATTCGTACGGCAGGGTGTGGCAATGCAGCCATTTTCCGCCAAACATGCGTTACGGCAAGTGGACTCGATTACGCTTCCATTGGCATCACAGACGTTTCTTTTTGCAGGCAGGAGGGGCAAATTCCGTGGGTAAAACGAGCTTCCGTATGGGTTTGCAAGTAGTCTTCCAATTTCTGCCAAAAACCGGTGTCGTTGCGAATGTCTTTGCACCAGGCACAGATCGGCACAAGGCCGCGAAGCGTTTTGATTTCCGTAAGCGCGGTTTGCAGTTCGCCGATGAGCTTGACGTTCGCCAGCTCAGCTTCCTTGCGATCGGTAATGTCGCTGGAAACGCCGACGATCCGCGTGACTTGGCCCTCGTCGATCGCTGGAAAGACGCGGGTGCGGATCCAACGGACGGCCCCGTCGCCTCGGAGAATGCGATACTCGTACTCGCACGCGTCGCTCGTCGAACTTGCCGCCAGCGGAGAACGAAGCCGATCTTCCGGGCAAATGGATCGAGCAAACTCGCCAGGATCGCCGACAAGTCGCTCGCGAGACCTTTGCCACACCTCCTCGTAGGCGGGGCTAACGTACTCGAATTGTTGCAAGCCGGGGGTTGCAACCCAGAACACTTCCTGAATCGTCTTCATCACCATGCGATAGCGTTCTCTGCTTTCGCGAAGCTGCTCCTCCACACGTTTCCTCTCCGCGATGGCTCCGGCTAGCGAGAGCACCGTCAAACCGACGATGCTGAGAAACAGTTGGGCCAAAAGCAGACGATGCGCCACGGCAGGAGCGGACATGCAAAACGGCCCCAGGCCGCGTCCCGTGTACCACACCGCAATCAGCGCGAGCATGCTCAAGACCGCCGTTGCTTCCCTCGCGCCGAAGCGTACCGCCGCCCACAGAAGAAACGGAACCACCGGGAACGCATACATCCGATGTGGCGGCGCCGTCCCGGGAAGCGAATTGAAAATGCGGAACCCAACGCCTAGCACCACCGCCACGATGATGGCGATTTCCGCAATCCTGCGTGGCGATGCCGAGGCGAGCGACCGTACTTCGAATTCGGACCATGCGAGGATCAACGGGGCAAAGATCATGATCCCCAACGCGTCGGCCATGCCGAACATGACCATGGCCGACCATAAATCTGGGGCTCCCAGGCCGTAATACACGACGAGGCCGCCAATAGAACCCGTGAATGAACAGATGACCACGGCAATGACGAAAAGGAGGAAAACACGGGACGCGCGATCCATACGAAACGGCTCGCCGCCGAGCCAACTAATCAATCTTGCGGCTGCATAGCTTTCCGCCACATTGACGGCCGTGAACGCTCCAGTAGGCGCAACGTCATGCCCGAACGCCAAGTTAACCACAAATGACATCGCTGCCGAAGCCGCGAGATATACGACATGTCGGTTCCTCGAAACAACCAGCAACGCGCCCACGAGTACGCCGTTCGGCGGCCAAAAAATCGCGAAATTTTCCGGAGTCGTCCGGAAGAGCATGCCTAAGGACGCAGCGCCCGCATAAGCGACGGAAAAGAGCGCCACGGAAATCCACGGATTGCAAGCTCGCAGTGACGTCGTCGATGACATGAGATTCGGTCGGTCCGTCAATAAAGCCGCAACAATCCGTTTGCGAGCAACCGGGGGCGTTCAACGAAACTCAAAGAAGTGTCTAGCTCCATTATGCAAATGCCGGGAAAACTTACGACAGGAATCACAATGCCGCAATAGGTATTGCTCCGATTCCATCGGAACCTCCCAAATGTCCACTGCTGTGCACCTTGCCGACGAATGGGTTTGCAAATCTCCTGTCCAATTGGACAAGCCGCAAGATGCGACCTACGCTTGAACGATCCATGCCGAGGCGGTCCCTGGAAACGCCCCTCCGCTCGACACGGATGTGCGACTTCACGCTGCAGGAAGTGCGATCGTGGTCGCCGGACTTCATGAGCCGTTCCCATGAGTTGGATACGCGAAGCCAATTCCGAACCTATCCCCGGCTATCGGCTCATTGAGCCGATCGGCAGTGGGGGTTTCGGCGAAGTTTGGAAATGCGAAGCACCAGGGGGCCTGTATAAAGCGGTTAAGTTCGTCTACGGAAACCTGCGCTCGGCCGACATCGATTGCGTCCGCGCCGAACAAGAGTGGCGGGCCCTGCAGCGTGTGAAGGAAGTCCGCCATCCGTTCGTCTGCTCGCTTGAGCTCATCAAGGAGATCGAAGGCGAACTCATGATCGTGATGGAGCTTGCGGATCGCACGCTTCATGACCTCTGCCAAAATTGCATCTCGGCCGGCATGGTCGGCATCCCGCGCGACGATCTCATGCGCTATCTGCGCGATGCGGCCGAAGCCCTCGATTACATGAACGAGCGGCACAGCCTGCAACATCTTGACGTCAAGCCGAAAAACCTATTCCTCATCGGCGACCGGGTGAAGGTGGCCGACTTCGGGCTCGTGAAGAATCTCGAGCGGCAGGCCTCCGGCATGCTGGGAGGCGTTACGCCGCTCTATGCGTCGCCCGAAACGTTCCAAGGCAAAATCTCCGCCCATTGCGATCAGTACAGTCTCGCCATCGTCTACATGGAGATGCTGACTGGACAGCGCCCGTTCGCAGCGAAAAACGTCCGTCAGCTGGCGCAGGCTCACATGCAGGAGGAGCCCGACCTACGCCCCTTGCCGGAGGCCGAGCGGCCCGCGATCGCCAAAGCACTTGCGAAGGATCCTCAGAAACGCTACCCGAATTGCATGGCGTTCGTTTCATCCCTTTATAAGGCGAGGAAAGCACTCAGGGTTTCGCCGCCGGAAACGCCAATCGAGATTCCAGGCGCCGTCGTCGGAACCAAGTATCGTTCGCGCAGCTTGGCCGAGACCATGGAGGATATGAGTCTCGACGAGATGGAGAGCATTCAAGGCGTTCCCGCGGAGGAAATGTTCCGTCCTCCGGTTGCTCCGGACTCCGATGCCGGTCTCGGTCAACCCGATCATGCCGACATGGGCATGACGGTCCCGCAACCCGATACGGGCGCGCTTCGGCCGACGTTGATTGTCGGCATCGGCGCATTCGGCGCTAAAGCTCTGCTCGAGATGCGATGCCGTCTGCTCGATCGCTTCGGCGATCTGTCGAAGCTGCCGATCTTCCGATTCCTTCATGTCGATTCCGATCCGCAAACAGCGACCAGCGCCGTTCGTGGGGCTCCGCAAGTGGCGATGACCCGGAACGAACTGTATCAACTGCCGCTGCAACCGGTTGGAAGTTATCGCAAGCGAAACCTTGAACACCTGTGCGAATGGTTGCCTCGCGAAAAACTGTACTCGATGTCGCGTTCTCTGCAGACACAGGGGACTCGGGCGCTGGGTCGGTTGTCCTTCGCCGACAATCACGCTCGGCTCGCCGGCCGACTTAAACGCGAATTCCAGGAAATCACACACCCGGATCGCATTTATGAAGCTGTCACCCAAACCGGTTTAGCCCTGCGAGATTCCACGCCGCGCGTCTACGTGCTGTGTGCCGGCGGCGGCGGCGGAAGCGGCATGCTCCCCGATCTCGGCTACGCCATTCAACGCACCTTGCGGCAACTCGGTCATCGCGATGCCGCCGTCCATCTCATGCTGCTCTGCGGCGCTCCGATGGATCCTGCAACATCGAAGCAGGAGCTTGCAAACCTCTATGCCACGCTCACCGAGTTGAATCATTTCGCGGACGACACAGCATCCTTCTCGGCCCAATACGGGCCTGACGCCCAGCGTTTGGTGGATCAGGGCGCACCGTTCAGTTCGACGTATTTGCTTCCGATGGAGCACCGCACGCCGGAAGCGTTCGACGAGACCGTGGCGCACCTAGGCAATTTTCTGTTTCACGAGTTGACCACGCCGCTGGGACTGCGGATGGATGTGCGCCGGGCAGCCCAAAGTGATGCCGGACACGGCGCGAGTTTCCGCAGCTTCGGCACCTTTGCCGTGTGGTTTCCCCGCGGTCTGCTCTTGCATCAAGCGGCACGTCAGGCGTGTCGCCACATTCTTGCCCATTGGATCTCCAACGACAGCAATCAGTTGGACGACGAAGCTTACGCCGCGATCGAGCAGCAGGTGCGTCAAGCGGTTTCGTTGCCGGAGTACATCGGCGAACAATTGATTCATCAAATCGAACATCACGCCGCCCATGGCATTGCCGAGAAGCTGCAGACGCCGGGGGAGAACCTCGCATCCATGCTCGCCAAGTTCGAAGAGCAGCTGCACCAGTCCGTCGCCCAGGACGATCCGACGAATTGGGCGAAGCAAGCCCTGGTTCGCATGAAGGAATATCTGGGTTCTGGCGATGGGGACGGCGCCGTAGGCGAATGGCGAAAGACGAAACTGACTCGCTCGCTGATGGTTGCAGCCGGGAAAACGGCCGACGAATGGGCCGCCCGTTGCATCCGAAATCTAGGAAATTTGCTCGACCATCCCGGACCACGGTTGCTCGCCGCGGAAATTGCGCTGGGTGAAGTGCAGCATTGGATTCACGCAGAAATCCAAAAGCATGCTGAAGCGATGGAGACTCATGCGGCTCGCTCGTTTCAGCAGTGGACTCAGGTTGAAGCCGCGATGCTCGAATGCGTGGGCGGCGGCGGTTTCCGGTGGTTCGGCGGACGCTCCAAAAGTCGACAACTTCGCGCGTTCGTCGATCAGCTTTCCCACTTCTCCCGTTCCCGTTTGCAAGAGGAGTTGGCTTACGCCGCCAAACAGGCGCTACTGAACATGGCAGCGAAATTGGCTGACCAAGCCCGTGATTTGGGGTTCTGCCGGCAGCGTCTGCGTCACCTGATGGAGAATCTCGAATTCGTTCACGGAAACGAGGACGACGATACGCTGATGGCCGACAGTGGGCACGGAATTCCGGATGTTTCGCCCGACGCGTTCTGGGAAGTGATTCGTCAATCAGCGACGGCCCGCGTCGTATTGCCCGAAGGCGAATCGGACCTGGAACGCTGCGCCGAACGCATGCTCGGCAACATTCATCCAGACCAATGGCGGCAGATCGAATTGGATCTGAGCGAGCGGGTCTTGGGTCCTCGCGGCGGCCTCCACAACGCCTGCATCAATACGTCGGATCTCACCAAGCACTTGGCGCTCCCGATGCTTACGGAAGCGGCCGCTCTATTGAGCGAGCATCTGCCGACGATGGATGTCGCCGAGATTCTCGGAGCGGAGTGGAGCGCCCAAGGCTCGGAAGATCCGCACGCGACGCAGGCTTGGATGCGGGAATACCTCGATCGCGCCTCACCTGCTCTCTTCTCGCAATCCGAGGGAGGCGATCAATCGTACTTGCTCGTGCCTGCGAGTTCCGCAGGCGGAGATTTGGCGACGAAGGCTGCGGTGATCGCACCCGAATTGGAACTAGTCCGAGTGCCTGGACAAGGCGATCTGATGTTCCTTCGCGAAGAAGGAAAGATCGAAGCACGCGACCTCGAACGCTGGCTCAAGCCCGCGCGGGCAGCTTATGAAGCGATCGCCCATACCCCCGCCGTCTCGCCTCACTCGCGGTTCGACCTACAGGATTGGGCGCCGCTGAATCCTTGAGCCAACTACGAATCAACGCATGTCTGGCGCGCGTCGAGTCGTAGTATTGGCGTCGTTGGAATCGAACAACACGTCGACCTAACGGCTCGAAGCGCGCCCATACAGCGACTCACGCCGTCGCGCCGGCAGGAGCGTCTTGCCATTCCTTGCGGGCTTCGCCGCAATTCTTGCATGCCGAATCCCTACAAGAGATGATCGAGCGCGCCCAATCCCACCTCCTCGCGCGTGACGAATGGCTCGCCGAACTGCTTGCCGATGGTCCATCCCCAATAGCGCCCCTGGTCGCGTAAATCGTCGAATATCGTAGGCGGCGTATTCGGCCTGCCTTCGACGAACTGCGAGTGGTAGCATCGAACCGCCTCGAGCTTGCGATCCATGTGGGGCGAGATATCGAGAACGAACGAAGGCTTCACATGCAGGCGCAGGTGGATGCTGAAGTAGTAGACGATCTTCTGCGGATGATACGGCTCCCCTGGCATGTCGGTCTTGGAGAGCTTCGACCAAAATCGCGCCGCTTCGATCAGCGAACTCGCGGCCACGTGATCGGGATGGGCGTCGTACCAGTAATGAGCCAGCACGATGCGGGGGCGAAGCAGGCGGAACATGCCGGCAAGCTTCTTCCGCGATTCCAAATCCGCGACGATCGACCGGTTGGGCAAACCGAGGTTGCCGCGCCAATCGAGGCCCAAGGTGCGAGTCGCCGCTTCCGTTTCGCGGGCCCGAATCTCTGGGCTTCCATGCGGCGTGGGTTCGCCATTGGTAAGATCGAGCACGCCGACCTTTTTTCCCTGTGCCTTGAGTGCCAAGATGGTTCCGCCGACGCCGAGTTCGGCATCGTCCGGATGGGAAGCCACGATCAAGTAATCGAGTTGCGGATAGTTGCTCACACGTCCCTCCGAACAAAAGCCTCGAACCGCGCCGGAGAAGCTGGATAAATTGGCGAAACATTGCGGGCCGCGTTCTTGATTTCACCCACTTCGGTGGTAACATACTCCCCTATTCGCGCCCCGGAGCGAACCCCGGGCCGACCTTCGGCGGAAGGACCTGTCGGCACATCGTTATGGCGAAGAAGAAAAAAGGCGCAGGCATGCAGGGGAGCGTCACCGCGGAGCGGGCCGGACGTCTCTATCGCCTGTTGAAAATTCTCTCTAAAGGGCCGCAGACCCGCGGCATCCTACTGCGTAAATTGCGGCTCACCATCCGCGGATTCTATCGCGACCTCGAAACGCTTCGCGAGGTCGGCATCGAAATCGTCACTTCTGCCGGCAAGTACTTCGGCCCTGAAAACCTCGACGATGCCATCGGCCGACTTCCTTTCCCCGACCCGGCTTTGAATCTTGCCGAAGCACGTCAGCTGTCTACCGGCAGAAGCCCTGCCCACAAGAAGATCAAATCTCTGCTGCAAATCATCGAGAAGTAACGTTCCGCTCGCTGGCATGCGTCTCGAAAACCGAAAGCCAAAAGCGTAAAACGCATTGCATGCAAACCGCGATCATCATCCCCGCTCGTTACGCCTCCAGCCGTCTGCCTGCGAAAGCGATTTTGCGGGAAACGGGAAAATACCTGGTCGAGCATGTCTACGAACAAGCCTGCAAAAGCAAGGCATCGACCGTCATCATCGCCACCGACGACGTCCGAATCGCCGATGCGGCTCGTGGGTTCGGAGCCAACGTCGCCATGACGCGCGAGGACCATCCAAGCGGCACCGACCGCGTGGCGGAAGTCGCACGCGGCCTCGATGCGGAGATCATCGTCAACCTGCAAGGCGACGAACCCCTCATCGACCCGGCCACGCTCGACCTGTTGCCAGAGTTGCTGCGAAACGACCGCGAATGCGACATGGCCACGCTCGGCGTACCCCTCGCTTCGCTGGAAGCATACCGCGATCCGAATTGCGTGAAACTTGTCCGCGACCGGATGGGCCGAGCGCTCTATTTCAGCCGCAGCCCGATTCCCTATCAGCGCGATGGCGAACCTGATTTCGTGAAGCATCGAGGCATGTTTTTGCAACACCTAGGCCTCTACGCCTACCGCCGCGACTTCTTGCTGCAACTCGCTCAGGAGCCCCCTGCCCCGCTCGAAGAGATCGAGAAACTCGAACAGCTCCGCGTCCTCGCCATGGGCCGAAAGATCGCGGTCGGCGTCGTCGAACACAGTTCGCGTGGTGTGGATACGCCGGAAGATTATCGGCGATTCGTCGAGATGTATCGGGCGCAGGAGCCGCGAACGAGGTAAGTGGATGCATGGGGCCTCGCGATCCGCTTACTACGTGCGCGGCTCCTCGTTCAACGATTGAAGCTCCACTGAACGGCATTCGTCAACATCCGCAGAAACGCTTCCTGCTGAAAGTCCTGCTGGTGGCCGAGCGACGTGTAGAAGACGCGTTTGCTTTTGCATACGTTCGTCCACGCAATCGGATGCTCATGGCCCGGAATGGACCCCATCAGCAACACCTCGCTCGCGGTGATCCCGTCGTTCTTGTAGAGCGTGCCCACCGAGGCGAACGGAGTGAAGCCTTTCAAGATCGGATGGTCCTTCGCCTTCTCGACGATCTTCACCTGCGTCTTTTCCCCTTCGCCATAGTGACCTTTGTAGTTGCCGCCGAGAATATCCTTGTCCAGGTCGAGCCAGGTCTGAATCGCATGGCTGGCCGTGCGAATGCCGACGATCGGCTTGCCGTCGGTGCAGTATTTCTTGAAACGTGCGAGTTGCTCCCCTTCGAGCTTCACGCGGCGAGCGAAGAGCACCATCGTGTCGCACGTCTCGAGTTTATCGAGCCCCGGAATGTCGGTGTCGTTCTTCCAAAAGATGCGAACGCACTCGAAGCCGGCTTTTTCCAGATGCGGCTGAAGAATGGCGAGCGACTTCTCCGGCTCGTATTCTTTCGAGCCGGCGACGAGGGCCACGCGGAGTTTCTTCTCCTGGGCGTCGGCGGGGATGGCGGCGATTGCAAAGAACAAACCAGCCAGCATGAAACGCAGCATAGGAACCTCCAGGATGGTCCGCACGCCGAGCGTGAGGGCCACTGTCGCCACTGTAAGCACACTTCGTCCGCCTCGCAAGAAGAACGTTGACCTCGCTTCGCCATCGAGTATCCTCCATCTCAACAGCCCTCATTCCGGATGGCCGCATGTCGAACCCAACCGCCTCTGACCCGCTTCTCGTCCGCACTCCCGCGAAAATCACGACGTTCGGCAAATGGATGGCGCTCACCGCTGCCCTCCTCGGCTGGATGTTCGACGGTCTCGAAATGGGCCTCTTCCCGCTTGTCGCGAAGCCGGCGCTGGAAGAACTTTTAGACAACCCTGGCACCGCCGTCCTCAACCAATGGCTCGGCATCATCACGGCTCTCTTTCTCGTCGGCGCGGCGACCGGCGGCGTGCTCTTCGGTTGGCTGGGAGACCGTATCGGCCGAGTGCGGGCAATGATGCTCAGTGTCCTTGTCTACGCGCTCGTGAGCGGCCTCTGCGGCTTCGCGACCTCTGCGTGGCAGATCGGCATCCTTCGCTTCATCGCATCGCTCGGCATGGGAGGAGAATGGTCGCTCGGAGTCGCTCTCATCAACGAGATTTGGCCCGACCGCTCTCGTGCGTTTCTCGCCGGCCTCATCGGGGCAGCGGCGAACGTCGGCTACATGCTGATCGCTCTCGCGGGGATCGGGCTTAGTTCCTTCGTCGAGGAAACGCGATCGTTTATGTTGAACATCGGCTTGCCGGAGGGATGGGTTACGCAACTGCTGTCGCATCAGGGGTGGCGATTTCTCATGATGCTTGGGGCCCTGCCGGCACTCCTCACGTTTCTGATTCGCCTCTATGTGCCCGAATCGGCCCGCTGGGAAGAAGAACGCGACCGAGGCGCCACCTCGCACTGGGCGAACCGCGATCTCCTCGGCGTCTTGATCGGCAGCGTCGCCGCGTGCGGCATCGTCGGACTGTGGGCCGTCGAGATGAATCTGCTATTGAGAATCGTTGGTTCCGCTGTGTTCTTCGCCATCACGTTGACGGGATTCATCTGGCCCGTGATGCAATTCCTCAACCGCAGCGATCGACCGGACGTACCCGAGTATCACCGCGCCGGCCCCACGCTTCGCCGAATGATCCTCGGCGCCTGCCTCAGCGGCGTTGCTCTGCTGGGAACATGGGGATCGGTGCAGCAAGCGCCGACATGGTCCGCTCAGCTCAACGAAAAAACGCCCGCGGAATTACGCCACCATCATCCGCGCGAATACACGCAAGCATTCACAGCGTTTGGAGCCGTCGTCGGCACGATCATCGCCGCTTACATGGGCAGCCTGCTGGGACGCCGCATCGCGTATTTCTTGCTCTGCCTTGCCTCGCTCGGCGTCTCGCAGTGGTTTTACCGAAGCTACGAGCAATTCGATCCGTCGTTTTTCGGGATGGCGTTCGTCGTCGGTGCGATCACCGCATCGTTTTACGGTTGGCTGCCGCTCTACCTGCCGGAAATCTTCCGCACCACGGTTCGCGCCACCGGACAGGGCTTCGGCTTCAACTTCGGCCGAGTGCTCGCCGCCATCGGCGTCCTGCAACTCGGCACGCTAACCCGCTGGGTCGGATCGCTGCCGCAAGCATGTGCCGTGCTGACTTGGGTCTACGTGATCGGCATGATTCTGATCTGGTTCGTGCCGGAAACGAAAGGCCAACCGCTGCCGGAATAAACATGCTCGGCGCATAGGGTGTGTCGAGCACAGCTAGACGCACCATTTCAGGTCGCCCCTTGAGGCAAGATTCAATCCTGAGGGAACCAGGAACGATGCGTCACGCTGCGCTCAACACACCCTACGAAATCACATCGCCCCCAATCCGACGCCATCGAGTTCCGAGGTTCGCATCGTTCCGGTGGTGATGCGGAAGATGCCGGGGAATCGGTCGGCCCAGGGTTCATTGGCCGCAGGGCAGTATTGGCGTGCATTCGATTCGATGGCGGCGACGGTGGGGATGTGAGCGGCGAGGCTTGCCGATTGGATGAGCGATGCGCCGGGGCATGTCAAATCCTGGACGCAGAGAAACATGCCGAACTTCTGCGCCGCAGCGGCCATCAGCAGCGACTGCGTTTGTCCCTTGCACGCCTTGAGCGCGGCGCCGGTGTAACCCATCGCGCGGGCGTCGATCAGGCTTTCCAAGTCGAGCAGCGATTCGTCGATCACGACGGGGCGAATCTTCGACGCCTCATGCATGACGTTGTGACGATTCGCCTTTAAGTCCCGAGCGGTCGGCTGTTCGATGTACTGGATTCGATCGAAGCCCGCAGGGATGCGATCTTTCACCTGGTTGAGAAAATCGAGCAGGTACTGCACATTGGGGCATTTTTCGTTGAAATCGAGCGAGTAGTGCCACGTCGCCACATCGCGCTTCGCCTGCGTCCGCACGGCAACTCGCTCGACTCCGACGACGCGTTCCACATCCCAGCGAAGGTCGTCGCCATTCAATTTGATCTTTAGGTGCGTCAGGCCATCCCGTTCGATCCAATCGCCCAGCGTCTCCGGCAAACCATCGCCGATCGGTTTCGCGACATCGGCCTCTTCGAGCGGATCGAGGGCGCCCACGAGGTGGTACAGCGGCATCGTCGGCTTCGCGGTGGTCCGCACGTAGCGTTCCAGCCGATCGCCGCGAAACTCGTCGCCCAGGTAATGGCCCAGGTCGTTCGTCAAAAACTCCGGCCCATACGTAGTCCAGCAATTGCGGCCATGCACCTTTCCGAACGCATCATGCAACGCCGCATCGAAGGGACTCGCGACGACCAAGGCCGCGAGCGGCGGGATGGACTCGCCAAGCGCCGTCTCGCGCTCCACATCCTTCGCGGCGCCGAGGATCGCGTGTTCGAGGTTCCAAGTCAAATCGATCGGATGCCCAAAGTCGCGGCAATTCTGATGCAGAGCCGCGATCTTTGGGATCATCGCCTTCATGGCGGCAAGCGTTTGTTCGTATCCCAGCTTCTTGGAAGGAAACGCCCACACATTGCCAAGCGGCATCGAGCCGAAGCCCTCCGCCGACTTGCCGTCGCGTGTGGAAACGCGGATACGGCAATCGAGGATGGAGACGCGATCCAGCGCGACGCCGCCGAACTTGATCGGCGTGCGATAGCGAAAATCCTGGAGCGACGTCTCGACCGCTTCGATGCGAATATCGGTGGGAAGTGCGGACATAGCTAATTCCAGCCGGGGCGCCGTAGGGTGTGTCGAGCGTAGCGAGACGCACCACGCAGGTTCCCGGAAGACGCCGCACCCCATCTGCAATCGTTGCACGCTGGATGCGACGAAACTTCCGACGCCGAAAAGGTGCGTCTCGCTGCGCTCGACACACCCTACGGCTGCTCGCCAGGTAAACGCGCTACACTTCGTCGAGGATCTCGATGCCCGGGAGCTTCTTGCCTTCGAGGAATTCGAGGCTCGCGCCGCCGCCGGTCGAGATGTGGGTGAACTTGGACGCCAGGCCGAACTGAGCGACGGCCGCCGCTGTCGCCGCCGCCAACGATCGTGATCGCGCCGCTGTTCGCCAAGATCTCGGCGAGGCCACGCGTTCCCTTTGCGAAGTCGGGAATCTCGAACACGCCGACAGGGCCGTTCCACACCACGGTCTGCGCGGTCGAAAGCGTCTGCTTGTAGAGCTCCAGCGTCTTCGGGCCGACATCCACGCCTTCCATGTCGGCGGGGATGTGGTCGAGGCCCACAATCTTCGTATTCGCCCCGGCTCCAAACTTGTCGGCCACCAACACATCCTCAGGACAAATCACCTTCGCCCGGGCGGACGAGAACTTCGACAACAGGTCCTTCGCCTTTTCGATCGCGTCATTCTCGCAGAGCGACTTGCCGATTTCCTTCCCGCGAGCTTTGAGGAAGGTATAGACCATGCCGCCGCCGATGATCAGCGCGTCGCATTTCTCGATGAGCGCGTTGATGACGTCGATCTTCGTGCTGACCTTCGCTCCGCCGATGATGGCGACGAGCGGACGCTTCGGGCTGTCGAGCGCTTCCTTGAGGTACTTCAGTTCCTTCTGAATCAGGAACCCCGAGGCTCGCTGCTTGAGATGCCGGGCGGCGCCGGAAACCGACACATGGTCGCGATGCACGACGCCGAAGCCATCGCTCACGAAAACATCCGCCAATTCCGCCATCGCGGCGGCGAAAGCCTCGCGCTCCGGGGAAAACTTTTTGGTCGCCTTATCCTTCTTCTCTTCCTCTTCCTTGTGGAAGCGGACGTTTTCGAGGAGCAGCACGTCGCCGTCCTTGAGTTGATCGACCATCGCTTTAACCTGCGGGCCGACGCAATCGGGAGCGAGCGGCACGGGTTTGCCGAGCAATTCGCTGAGGCGTTGAGCGACGGGCTTCAGGCTCGCTTCGGGGCTCGGCTTGCCGTCGGGCCGACCGAGGTGGGCGGCGATGACGACTCGGCCGCCGTTGTCGATGAGGTGCTTGATGGTGGGCAAGCTTTCGCGGATGCGGATGTCGTCAGTGATTTTCTGCGACTTGTCGAGAGGCACATTGAAATCGCAGCGAAGCAGCACGCGTTTGCCGCGCACATCGATCTGATTGACGCTCAGCTTGGCCATTGTCGAAAATCCTCGTGCATAAGTATCGTTGGACGAGGATCATTTAACGAACCGCCGGAGCGAAAACCAGGGACTACACTGATCCGCCTATCGACGACGAAACGCATGGCAGCATGAATCTCAGCGTCGTCGAAGGCGACATTCTGGATCAACCCGTCGAAGTCATCGGCAAGGCGTGCAGTCGCGATCTGTTCTCATGATGGTGGTTCCTTCTGCCGCAGGCGGACGAGCTATCAAAAACCGATTTTGCCGCGATCGTCCTTATCATGAGTTAGGCCGCACGCAGATATCGAGTGATCGTTCCGCCATGTGTCCAAATCGAAAGCCGCCGCAATGTCGTCTAAGATGTCGATTACATTCTTCGAGGGAACCTTCATGCAACGTCTTTCTTGGTTGCTGCTTGCCGTATGGGCATGGAGCGACATGACATCGCGAAGCCATGCGGCCTGCTGCTATTTTTCCGCGAAGAACGCGGACATTCTTCAACCCGCACAGAAAGTCTTCCTCACCTATGACCCGACCGAGAATGTGGAAACCTTCACGGTGCAGCCGAAGTTCGAGGGGAATGCCCTGGATTTCGGCATGGTCATCCCTACGCCGACGCAACCGAAACTACACGAGATGCCGCGTGATTTCTTCAAGCACCTTGCGGTGTACACCATCCTCAAGAAACGCGAGTTTCCACACTCCAAACTGTTGCCGCAACCGCGACTCGATCGCCTGGCTGCGCAAAGCGGAGTGGTTCCGACTGACGATGCTGAAGGCAAAGCCGCGGAAGGCGGCGCCGGGCGACGCCCCGCGGTTCGGGTTCTCGAAGCCGGTCTGGTCGGATCGCTCGACTACAAGATCATCGAAGCGGATCGGGCAGATGCTCTGTTCTCATGGCTCAAGGATCACAAGTACAGCTATTCCGGCGACGAAGCGACCCTCAACTTCTACGTGCAGAAGAAATGGCTCTTTACTGTGATGAAGATCGACACGATGCAGATGAAACGGAACAAAGACGGCACTTTCGCGGGCGAAGTGACGCCGACGCGATTCCAGTTCGCCAGCGAGAAATTCATCTACCCGCTGAAGATCACGCAGATTTCGGTGAAAGACAAGACGGAAGCCCTCTTCTATGTGCAGGCGCCTTACAAGTGCGATCTGCAAGGTGATTTTTCGTATCAGATGACATGGGTTCCCATGCTGCAAGCCGGCAGCGGTTGCACGCCAGGCGGCCTACCTGGCGGCGGCGAACAGTGGCTGAAGGAATTCGCTCCCCAGCAGCAAAACTTGCTCAACCGCGCTCAAGGTCTCGGCTTCCAGTTCGTCGCCGGCCAGCGCCCCAACCCAGGCAAAGGCGGACGCATCCCGACGACGATGGAATGGGCCCGCAAACTGTCGAAGACCGAAGTGCAAGTCCTGCGCAGCGAAGCCCCCTACAGCGAACGTGTGCCCGATCCCGATGAAGGCTTCACGCAGGCTGACGTCAATGATCCCGCTCGCCGCGACGCGATCGTCAAGGTGATCCACGCTCGACTCGATAAGTCGCGCCAGGATCGCCCGCTTGGCTACCTCGTCCGCGAAGCGCCGAAGGAAGACGTCGCCGCCCTCGCCCAACTTGTGGGGCACCTGCAAGACGGCAAGTTCGTCACGAAGTTCCGCAAGATCTTCCTAAAGGACGAGATGAACGAGGATTTGGTCATCATTCCGGCACGTTACAACGATGCCGAAGACAAATCGGAGTACGAGGAAATCCTCCCCGTCTCCCCGCCGTGATTTGAGGACGCAGCGCAAGAAAGTGCCGGCACCCGAATCCCGGGAGAAAAACTCGTCCGCATCCGGGAACCCGTCGCCGGCACTTGCTTGCGCTGCGTGCTAACTTACTTCGCTCGCTTCTCGATCGCGGACCAGATCGCATCCGCGATGCGCTCCATGCCTTGATCGCCAGGATGGGCAGCGACGCCGGCATGATCGATCTTGCGTTCGGTTCGAGCGTAATTCGTTTCGTCCTTCGCGAGATGGCCGATTTCGACCCACGTTCCCCCGATCTTTTCGCATGCCTTCTTCATGATGCCGTCCTTCGCCGGGTCGGGCCAAAATGAGCCGCGGACGAAGATCGCTGGGCTTCCCTTCGAGCGAAATGCGGCCAGCAGACTACCGAAGGCCTCAGCGAATCGGGTTCTTTCTCCATCGTCTTTCAGATGCGGCACATTCTCGCCAACGGCGATGATGACGATGTCCGCCGCAAATTCGAGTTGCGATTGAAGGGACTTCGCAACATCGAAATCCGCGTAACGCCGTTCGAAGTCGGCGACGTTCGACACCTTGATCGCAGGGCGTTTGCCCGTTGCCTTGGTGATCGATTGCGTGACGCGATGCACGTAGTCGCGATCCGCTTCCGTTGCAGCCATGCCCCAGGTGCCGGTCCATCCGATGTTCGGCGCGGGGCCGTGCAGCGTGATGCTGTTGCCGAGGAAAAGGACTTTTCCCGCCGGCAATTTGCCGATGCGCGGGGAATTGGGGGCATCGCCCATCGCATGCGCGATCAGGACCAGCAATCCCACGATACCGCTTCCCGCAACGATGCAATTGCGCATGCCGTTCACCTTTCGATCAGCCCGGGATCTCAGCTTCCACCAGCAGCTTGAGCAACTGAAGCGATTCCTGCCAACCAAGGACGCATGCCTCCGGCGGAATCATGTCCGGAATGCCTTCCTGCGTGATGTTGATCTCGACTCCGACGCTCACCGTTTTGAGCAGAACTGTCACCGTCATTTCGCCAGGCAGATTCGGATCGTCGAAGCGGTCGGTGTAGCGGATCTTTCGTTCGGCACAGTTCGAGGAATGTGCCGCCGAAGGAATGGCTATGCTTCGAGGTGAAGTTGGTGAACGACATCTTGAACGTGCCGCCGACGCGTGCATCCATCGAATGCGATTTGGCCGTGAACCCGTGTGGCGGGAGCCATTTGACCAAGGCATCCGCATCGAGAAACGCGCGATAGACGCGTTCGGCGGTGGCACGGAAGACATGATGAAACTTGACCGTTCCGGGCATGATGTATCTTACCTTTCGGTAGGGGCGTTTCGACCGTACCAGCTCACTTCTTACTCTTGAGGTGGGTGTCGAACCAGTCGGCCAACGTCGTCAGATCCCTGTCCATACCGACCCAGCCATGCCCTGCCCCTTTCTTCACGACAAGTTCGCAGGGGACCATGTTTTCCTTCAACTTGGCGATGATCAGTTCTGCCTGCTGAATTGGGACGAGTTTGTCCGCATCACCATGGATGATCAGTGCGGGGGCCGAGGACTTGGTGACCTGATGGGTAGGGGAAATGGCTTTGCCGATTTCCTTCCGCTTCGTTTCATCGGAAATGCGGACGAACATGTTCGCCTTCTTGTCGAACTCATGAAAATCGAACGGAGCCTTGAACCCTTTGAGCACGCCGTCGCCGAGGGCAGTCTCACCTTCCTTTCCGTAGTTGAGGAAATCGGTCGGCGGGAAGAAACAAGCGACGGCGGCAACTTTCGAAGACAGCTTCTCCACGGGGTCGCCAGTAAAGATCACGCCGTTCTTCGGCGAGCATCCCTGCATCAGCGAAAGGTGGCCGCCCGCGGAACCGCCGGCAATGCCGAGCTTGTCTGGATCGATCTTGTACTTGGCCGCATTCGCCTTGATGAAGCGAACGGCGCGATGCATGTCTTCGAGCACTTCAGGAATCGTGAATCTTGGCTGACTGCCGTGAACGACTTGAAAGACGGTGTAGCCGCGATCGAGAAACGGCTTCGCGTAGCCGTGATTCACCGCGTCATGAGATGAAAACCATCCGCCGGAGACGCACCAGATTATGCCAAGGCCGTTGGCGTTTTCTTTGGGAGCGAACACGTCCAGCGTCAGCGCCATGCCGTGCTTTCGGCCGTAGACGACATCTTCCGTCCGCGTGAAACTCAGGCCCGGAGGCGGCGTCTTCTTCGGCGAATCTTGGGCATGAGCAACCGGACTGCCGATTGCGATCAAAGCAAGAACACCCATCACCACGACAAGTAGGGCTGTGCGCAAACAACGCATGGCAAGTACCTCGGCGAGCGATTGAATTCCGAAGTAGCCGATCCTACTCCCCGGCCCTGCCCTTTATCTACCGGATTTCGGATTCCTTCTTTTGTCGTCGCAAATCGCGGATGAGAAACGCATGGAAGATCTGAAAGAGCACAGCTCCGCCGATGAAGCCAAGTCCAATCAGGGCGAAAATGCGAGCGTCATTCGCCCTACCCCACGATCGGCCTGCGGTAGTGAAGAGCGTGCCGAGGAGAATGTTGGCGATGAGAAACACAGCAAACGGATAAGCAAAGCGCCCTTTCAGCGAAAGCAATAATGTTCCTGCGACGAGCCAAAACAACCCGGGTAGCGAGAACACAATCAAGCCGGCTGGCTTGAAGTCGCCGCCGGTAGAAATCACGATCGTCAATCCGATGCCGCCGAAAACCATCGCTAGCCCGACGAGAACCGCCATCACTCCGATCGCGGTTCCTAACACGGGGACCGGCGGCGAACCTTTCGGATGCGGGTCGAGGCGAAGGCGACCTTCGGCTGCGAATTTGGAACCTGCAGGACGGCGTCGCAAGTTGGGCAGCGCACTTTTCTGCCTGCGACTTTTCCATCCACACGAATACGTCGCCCGCAAGGGCAATCCAGCAACAACGGCATAAGACAGCTCCGATTCGAATTGCTTCGCGTCAAGCAATCAACCGGCGAGGAACGTTCGCGTGTGACGCTGCTCGCAGGAGACTAGCGGCCGACAACAACAGCATGTTCAGGCCGTACGCACGTTCGATCGAGCATCCACAAGTGACAAACCCGCCGCCATGATCCGCGGGTCATGGCGGCAAGGCCCTTCAAGCTACTTCTTCTTTCCGTGCTTGTGATCGTGTTCGTCCTCTTCAAAGTCGCCTTCGTATCGTTTGCCGTTCACTTCACCGGCGATGTTTCCCGCGAAGTTGCGTTCCGCAGCCAGCTTTTCATGCTTGCCGACGAACACGGAGGACGCACCCTCGGGTTCGCCCTTTTGCGGTTCGGGGGTTAGGTCGATCTGAAGGGCGGGATCTTTCAACGAGAGTTTCAGCATTTTGGTTTTCACCGGAGCCGGCGACTTCGCATCGGGGCCAAGCACGTAGACGCGGGCTTCCTGCTTCTTGTGATTCACCGTGAATTCGACATGAAATTCCTCTTCGCCCCATTCGGCAAGCGGACCGCCGTGAGGCCCTTCATGCGGATGGTCGTGCTTCTCGTCTTTCTTCCCGCCCTTTCCGACCTCCTTGCCGCCTTTATCCGGCGTCTTGCCCGTATTGCATGCGACGGAGGCAAACATCATGCACAAGCAAATCGATAATACGGCTGACCAGCGCATCCATTTCATCGCAACTCTCCTGTTAAGAAACGTTACTTTTCCACTCCGGTGTCGGTCCTATTGCTTCCGATGTTCGTTCAGTCGTCTTCAAGCGTTTCGCCGTCCTGTTCTTCTTGATGAACCAGTCGGTTCGCATCCTGGCCGCTGAAGGCCCAGAACAGCCCCGGGTGAATCAGAAATTCGCAGAAAGTCGACGTGATCAACCCACCCAAAATGACGGTGGCGACTGGATAGAGAATTTCACGCCCAGGTTCTTGTCCCGCGACGACCAAGGGAACCAGGCCGATTCCCGCCGTCAGTGCGGTCATGAGCACCGGCGACAGCCGTTCGAGACTCCCGCGAAGAATCATGTCCTTGCTGAACGTCTCGCCCTCTTCCTTCATCAGATGGAAGTAGTGCGTCACGAGCAGGATGCCGTTGCGTACGGCAATGCCGCCGAGCGAGATGAATCCGACCATGCTCGCCACGCTCAACGTTTGCTTGGTGAGGACGAGTGCGAACACGCCGCCGATGAACGCCGTCGGCAACGCATTGAGAATCTGCAGAACAATCCGCACCGACGGATAGAGGAGCAGAAGTACGACGAACACGCCCCCAAGCGAAACCATCGCGAGCACCGTGATTAGTTTCGTCGCCCGCTGCTGGCTTTCGAACTGCCCCCCATACTCGATGAAGTAACCTTCGGGCAGCGACACATCTTCCTGAACCCGACTTCGAATATCCGAGACTACCGACGCGAGATCGCGTCCCTGGGCGTTGCAACGGATGACGAGGCGACGCCGAGCGTTTTCGCGGTTGACGCCATTCGCGCCGACGCCTTCGCCGATGGTCGCCACGTCGCTGAGTTTCACCTGACCGCGGTTGTCCGGCAGGTCGATGCGAAGTTCGCCGAGTTGGGCATAGTCCGTCCGATACGCATCTTCGAGACGAACGACCAAATCGAAACGCCTTTGCCCTTCGAGAACAATGGAAACGGGTTCGCCTCGGAGCGCCGTCTGGACGAACTCCGCCACGTAGGCTCGGCTCAAGCCATGGAACGCAAGATCGGCGGGCCGAACTTGAATATGCAGTTCTTCCGCCAAACGCAAAGGTTCGATGACCGGAGGCGTCAGCCCCGGTACCGACTGGATGGCCGCCTTGATTCGCTCGGCGCTCGCACGCAACGTATTCAGATCGTCGCCGTAGACGCGAATGGCGATCTGAGCCGTGACCCCCGAGAGCATGTGGCTCAGCAGATGGGCTAGAGGCTGCTCCGCCTCGATATCCGCACCTGGCAACTCGTCTTCAAGATCGTGCAGAAGCCTTTTGAGGATCTCCTCCCTGCTCCGCTTCGACTCGGGATTGATGCTCAGAATGTACTCGCTTGCCGACACCGGCATGGCATGCTCATCCATTTCCGCTCGGCCTGTTCGACGCACGAAGAAAAGGATGTCTCCCTCAGGATTTTTCTCGGTTTTCTGCATTTTCTTGAAGAGTCGGTCCGCGATCGCGGCTGCTTCATTCGACGCTTGCAGCGAGGCGTCCGCGGGAAGCGAGATGTTGACTTGAACGCTTCCCTCATCGAACGGAGGCAGGAAGTCGGCCCCAAGACGCGTCAACATCCATGCGCTCAAACCCACCATCGCCCAGGTGAAGAGAAGCAGGGCTGGCGCTTGGGCCATGCTTAAGCGGATCAAATTGCTCGCGCCTTTCTTGAGCTGGCGCACCAGCCAGCTGTCTTGCTCTCCATGCGTCGCACTCGATTGAGGCAGCAAGTAGTAGGACAAGACCGGCGTAATGGTGAGGGAAACCACCAGTGAGGCGAGAATCGAGGTGATGTAGGCGATACCCAGCGGAGCGAAGAGCCGACCTTCGACACCGGACAGAGCGAACAGCGGCAGAAAGACGAGGATGACGACCGCAGTGCCGAAGACGATGGCGCTGCGTATCTCTTTGCTTGCTTCATACACGACTCGGATCGCCGGCTTCGGGTTTGCGGCAAGATTGTTTTCCTTCAGCCGCCGAAAAATATTTTCGACGTCGACGATCGCATCATCGACCAGTTCGCCCATGGCGACCGCAATTCCGCCGAGGGTCATGACGTTGATCGACAACTGCGAACCGGTAATCATGCTCGCGAACCGAAAGACGAGTGTGGTAATCACCAGCGAAAGCGGGATGGCCGTCAGCGTGATGAACGTCGTTCGGAAATTCATCAGAAACAGAAACAGGACGATCAACACCAAAACGGCGCCGATGACCAGCAGCTCGCCGACGTTGTAAATGCCGCGATCGATGAAATTGCAGCTGAAAAAGATTCGGGTTGATGATGACGTCGGCCGGCAGCGAGCCTTCGACTTGCTCCAAGGCCACGACAAGTTGTTCGGTCAACGCGCGCGTATCGATGTGCGGTTGCTTGGCGACCGTCATCACGACCCCCGGCTCCCCATTGACCGCACCGTCTCCTCGCTTGAACTGCGACCCTTCGACCACCTTCGCGACCTGTTCCATGAGGATGGTCCGCTGAGGCGTCGTTTTGATCGGAATCTGCGAGAGATCTTCGAGGACTTTCTTGGAGTCGGGCCCGAGCCGACCGATGAAGCGAATGGGGCGCTCGGTATCGCCTTGGACCGCAAAACCGCCGCTGGCGTTAATGTTGTTGTCTTTGATCGCTTTTTCGACGTCCATCAATGTGACGTCGTAGTCGAGCAGCGCAATCGGATCGACCAGCACTTGATACTGCTTTCGCTCCCCTCCCTGAACGAACACCTCCGCGACTCCAGGGATTTTCAGCAATCGCGGACGGACGACCCAATCCGCGTACGTCCGCAGCGATCGCTGCCGCTCCTCTAAAGTAGGAATCGTCGCATCGTAAACCTTTCCGCCGATGGCGACGCTGAACTTGGAGTCCGATGCGGTTTCGGCGCCGCGAGGTCCGCCATGGTGGGCCCCACTGCACGCGATCGATCGTGAGTTCTTCCCAGGTGCTTGGCTGATGACGATCCCCAACTCGATACGCTCGGACCTTGCGGCCGCCCTTGGTTCCCGGGGTGAGCTCGGCCACAATGTCCTTCGTCAACGGCGCTAATTCGCCTTCGTTCGGGCCCCTTTGTCGGGAAAGCCCGGCAAAAACAATCTGTCCCAGAATCGAACTTGTTGGCGTCATCTGCGGCCGAATTCCTTCGGGAAGCAGACCAGCCGCGACGGAAAGCCGTTCTTGCACGGTCTGCCGTGCCTTGCACGGCGACATCCCAATCGAACTCGACGTAGACGACATTCAGCCCCGAAGCCGATTGGCTGCGAACCGCCTGCACGCCGGCAGCGCCGAGCAGCGCCGTCTCGATCGGCTGAGCGACGAGCGTCTCGACTTCCTCGGCGGCCAACCCCGGGCACTCGGTAAGAATGACGACGCGAGGACGATCCAAATCCGGCAAAACGTCAATGGGGAGTTGGGTCGACAAATACGTGCCGTAGAGCAAGAGCACGATGCTGCCGAGAACGATTAGCCCCCGATGCCGGAGCGACCAGCGAATCGCTGCATTCAGCATGTCGGCTCTCCTTAGTGGCTGTGGTTATGTCCCGCGTGTGCGTCGCCACCGCCGGATTGCTGCGATTTCAATACGCGATGAAGGGCCGCCGCGGAATTCTGCGCGATCAGCGACCCGGCAAAGACGCTGCCGTCGTTGGCGATGAGCACATGGCGGCGATCTTCAAACTCGATGCGGACCGGTTTTCGATCGAATGCATCGCCGTTTTGACGAAACACGAAGGCCTCCGGCCCCTCGCGAACGACCGCTGCAGTCGGCAGCACGAAAACGTCTTCGAACTCCTCGACAGGCACGTGGTGTTTTGCTCGTTGTCCCGGTCGAAATCGCCAAACCAAGTGGGTTTCTCCGTCCTTCATGTAGGATCGAGCTTGGTTTTCCAGCGGAATGAAAAAGCCGAAGGTTCTGCTCGCGGGATCAATTTGGTTCGATAGGTGGCGAATCGTCAATTTCTGGTCCAGCGCCGGCCAATCGTTGGCAGCGTCTTCAGTGAATTCCGCCTCGATAGGCCAACGATTCTGTGCCGCGCGCTCCAACAGGGTCGCTTCCTTCTTGAACGCCCTGCCCTCGATGAACAGCGAGCGATGGTTGGCGAGTACGCTCATCAACTGGCCCGCCTGGACCTGTTCGCCAAGTTGCACCTTCAGTTCCTGCACCTCGAAGGCGAACTGGCTGGACACCTCAGTCAAAGGCGGAGCCGTCGTGGCGCCCGCAAGCAATGCAGGCTCAGGCGTTTTGATGACGACTTCATTGACGAATTTGCCTTCGGACGCCACGTTGATCTGCTCGGGAGTCAACCCGCGCGTGAGCAAATCCTGCCTCAGCGCTGTGAGCTGCGTGCGAAGCCTTCGGGCTTGGTTCTGCAGTTCGACAACTTTCACCTGCTCGATGGCCCCTGTTTCGAACAGCTTTTGCGTGCGTTCGAGAAGCGTGTCGTTCAGCTTGACCTCCTGCGTCGCCTTGAACATTTCCGACTGAGTGTTTTGCAAGTATTCGCTGACCAGACGAACCGTGTAGAGCGAATCGCCAGGACGCACGATATCGCCCGGATACGCATGCACCTTCGCGACGACCCCGGCAACCGGGGCTGTCACGCCCCGATCCGAGTAACCAGGCCGATCGATGATCGAGGCCGGTACTTGAAGCGTCCGCCAGTAATTCCGGACTTCGAGCGGCTTAACGGTCAGCTTCAGGTTCTCGCGTGCTTGAGCGGAGAGCTTCACTCGCGTCGATGGACCATGGTCGTGATGATCCTCCTCGACTGCGACGGCACCCCCCCCCGCTAAGCCAAGGTCGCCATGTTTCTTGAGTCGCAATAGCGACGATGATCCCAACGCTTACCACGACGAAGCCGATGATCGACGAAATTTTGGAAGACATACGGCAACTCCTCGCCGCCCCTGAGTGAGAGGCAATGCCCGGAATTCAGATGATGGTGAAATGAATGCGTGAATGCCGTTTCAGAGCTACGCGCAACGGCGCAAACAAATCTGAATCGAACGCATTTTCAGGTCGAACTAGCAGCGAGGTGGACGGACTTGTCCGTCAATAACGGGCGCAATGTGAACGGCATTTGGGAGCGAATCGACCAAGCCGACCAAGCCGACTTCAAGAACGGCTGGCGCATCGTGGGTGAATCCCGCAACTTTGGCGAGATTGCACGCGGAGCATCCTCCCGGCACCGGGCATCGCTCATCGTCGCACGGCGATTCGGTATGGCGATGCGACGATGCTCCGATCGACTCGCGACATCCCGCATCCGCCAACCGTTTGAGGCCGGCAGCCGCTTTCGCCGCGCAGTGCCGACAACGCGAACGTTCGGTATTAGCTTTCTTAGGAGCGGAACGAAGAGACGCGATCGCCATCGATGCCGCTGTTGCGAGATGCGTATTCAGCAGCAAGTACGCGCAGAGCGTGATAAGTACAGTCGCTCGTTGGGCAAGTCGGGTCATCGCACGATATTCCTCTCGCAGCATGATACGCAGCGTCGCCCAGGCGCACAACGCCATTCCGCAGGCGGCGCAAGCGGCCTTTCCGAATCAGCATCAATCCACTGCCGAGTGGAGCCGCGTGGCGGCTCGCCGATCAGTGGCGCGAATTGGAGGGAAGGTGAACACGTTGCGCAAGGCGGCCACGATGACGACTTCGAATTTTGCAATCACAGCGATGGAGCGATCAAGAAAACGTTCAGGGGAGGCCGGCCCACTTGCGCCCGGTCCATTCCAGCGTAAGCAGCCCCAGGAGCAGCGAAAACAGATACCATGTCCATGGCGCATCATGCCAAGGACGGCTTTCCATCCGCTCATGTTTCGTGGCGACGAGCTTGCGCAGCAACGAAGGAAGTCGATCGATTTCCTCAATCTCGACGACCCGGCCGCCGCTCGCCTCCGCGATCGCGGATAATAGGGCATAGTTTGTCGCCAAATCGGCGTTTTCGGAGGTTTCCGGGGGCAGCACCGTGAAGAGATCCCGGCGTTCGAGACTTTCTTCCTTTGCGATATGTTCTTTCCAGACCGGCATGTCGGGTTCGAGGCGATAAGATCCTGCTGGCAATCCTTTCAATTTGCCTTGCCAAATGCGCGATCGTTTGCCGTCGTTCGGTATCTCGAATGCCCCAACCATCGATTCCTTATTTTGTTCGCCGAGACGGAGGACCTTGATGCGAACCGGTCCAACCGGTGGCGCCAGCGATTCGGCTATCCTCACGACGGCTTCGGCATCTTCGCCCGGTCGTACCACCGGCGATACTGCCCCGTAGCGAACGAGACGACTGGCGCCGGGAGTCCACGGATCGGCGCCCACCGACCGCACCAGTTGCCCCCACAGCCGGTGATGGTGCCGGTCTCCGACGCGATACCGCCACCTCCACGTGCTATCGATCCCGAAAAAAATCACCTTTCCGAACCCGTAGTTGGATTGAACGATCGTGGCCAAGGCCGCGGATGCTTTTGCGCCTTCAATCTCCACGACCCCAAGTGCCACCGCACCCGCCTTCGGCGTTCCCGTCAGCGCCCAGAAATGTCGAGGCAACTCAGCCCACGTCTTGCGATGTTCCGCTTCATCGTCTGCTAGCCGCAGAAAGGAAGCCGCTTCGCCTGCATCAGTAAGACGAATGCGAAAACCGTCTTTGGGACGCACCTCATTCGCCGTTTCGATGGGAACCAGTTTGGCCAGCGGATCGTCATGGGTCGCCGAGAAACCGCGAGGTTGCCATCGCTTGCCTGCATGCAAGACGAGCGTTCCGCCGCGTTCGCCGACGAACGCTTCGATCCGACGTCGATCGGCCATCGGTAGATCTTCCGGGGAAATGTCGCCGAGCACGATAACGTCATAAGCCCAAAGCGGATCCTCTCGCTCAGGCTGGAGTTTCGGCAATGATCGTTTCGCGAAGCCGAGCGATTCCAGTCTCTCCTCAGGCGTGATTCCAAGGCGTCCAGCGTGGAAAACGACCCGGTCCAGCGAGACGTCGGGATCACGCTGCAAGGCCGTCGCCAGATAGTGATGCTCCCACCGCACATCCGCATCGACCAGTAGCACGCGGACCTTCTCGGAGGCGACTCGAATGACGGTCGAAAGCCGATTATTCTGCTCGGAGATTTCCATAGTTCGCTCCGGTGGCGACACGGTCAATTGCACGCGATGAACCCCAAACTCCTCGAACTTCAAGGGAATCGGGAATGTTAGGGTCGTATCTTTGCCGTCATGGTCGAGCACCTTTTCCAACGGCAAATCCTTCGACACGCCGTGAGCGTCCCAGCGCAAAGTCAATTTGCCCGCAACGATGCCGCGAAGGCTTACTTTCGCCTCGACGACGGTCTCGGCGCCTTTGGCGACCTGTTGGGGCGCCTTCAGATCGATGACTGCGATATCCGCCGGAGGAGTCTTTGAGCCGATGGGGACTGCAAAGATCGGGACGTTGCGGCGGGCCAATTCTCGCGCTTGCGCGAGCGGGTCTCCGTGGCCATGATGTTGACCATCCGAAAAAAGAACGACTCCAATGACCTTTCCGCCCGCCGAGTCGGATCTCGCGAGGCAGGCCTGCATGGCCCTCGACAGATCAGTTCCGTCGATCAAGGTCTCGACATCGCGTGTGAGCGCAGCAGTCGGCTTTGCAGCGAAATGCTCCGCTCGCTCTCGAAAGACGATGCTCTCCAGCGCGTGACTCTGGGCAATCACGGATTCCAAATCGGCGCCTTCGTCGGAGAGGATTCGGTGGACGATCTCCCTACGACAGAGTCGATGCGTATTGCCGGGTTCCATCCTCAATGCTTTTTCCAGGACTTCGGCTTCGGTTGGACTACGCTGCGGGTCGGCAATGTCCATGCTGGAGGAACGGTCGAGTGCGATCAAAACTCGACTTGGCGCTTCGTTATCCCGTTCCACCACAAGAGTAGGTTGCAGCGAGGCAAGGGACCAAGCGATCGTCCCAATGAGGAGGCGAACGCCCAAAAGCCAACGCGCGTGTACCGGAGTCGCGACCAAGCGATCCCATCGGGCAAGCCAAACGAAGAGGAGGACCAACCCGATAAACGAACCCGCAAGGATGGCCCCCTGCCCCGCGAAACTCCATCCAGGCCAAACCGGGGCGAGAAGCAGGTTTTGGTCTTTACCGAGCGGTAGGGTCCACATGATCAAGTCCTCGCCCGTTGCTTGGCAATGCGGCGAGTCATCCACGACTCAAACACGAGGAAGGCAGCGAACGCAAACAAAAAGAAGAGCCAAACTTCCCGTGGAGGCGACGCGATGCTTTCGGAACGCCCGGACCACCTCGCGGGAACAGAAGATTCGACGCGCTGGACGTCGTCTCCGGTTGCATACGAAAAGTCCGATTCGCGGGGATCGGATCGCACCACGACCGGGTAGGACGTATTTTCTGCCTCGAGTCGATACGTGCCTGCCGGGCCAGGGGGCGGATAAAGGCGACCGGCGTTCGGTCGCCACGGTTGGCTGCCCGCGGGCCCATGCAGGATAGCCATCTTGGCATCGACCTTTCCGGGAAGTGCGAGCGATTGACCCGGAAACAAGTTCAGCGCGTCTCCCCTTGCTCCAGCCAAAGCGAAAACAAGTTCGTGAGCAAGAACAGGAAAGTCCCACGAGTTCGCGATCTTGCCGTCCCAACTCGCGTCCATCGGCAGCGCGCTGACTAGCGCCTGCCCCTTGCCGATTTTGCGAGAGAGCAGCCAGGGGTCCCCATTCGTGAATCGTGCGCTGACATATCGCGATTCCGCATTCAACTTTGCCCATGTGCGGTACGATGGTGCTCCTAACGATGAGCGTGCCGCATTGGAAAAAAGCGACAACGCCGAATGTTGAAAGCTTGATGGATCCAGCCGAGCGGGCGGCAACTTGGAGTTGATGTTCGCCGAGCCGCGCATTTGGATGCCTTCGGTCCAACTCGCTTGCGGAAGGCCCCCATCCGACGCGACGGCACGTGGGCCGAGGATGTGCAGCAAACCGCCGCCGTGCTCGACGAATTGCTGCAAAAAGCGGATCTGCGCCGGCGCCAAGCGAGGCACGTCCGAGAGAACGACGACGCGTGGATCCTGCCCTTTCAGCGAATGGACATCGTCCGAAGTGAGTGCTTCTACTTGCACGGACTTGGCAGCGATCAGCGTAGTGCGTTTCTCGTCCCGCGGATCGGCGAACGCCTTGGCTAAATAGAACGTGCTGCCCGATGGGCGCCCAGGGGCCTCCGCGTCCACAAGCAAAATGGGAATCTCGGTCAAGACCTCGAAGACAAGATCTTGGCGATCATCCGCGGCAAGTGCATCCGCCGCGTTCGCAAGTCGCATCGTGACTAAATGAGGCCCCGATACGTCGAAGCGGTGCTCGAATCGCACCTCCGTACGCGAGAGCTTCGGATCTAGCTTGGTTTCGGCGGCAAATTTGCCGTTGATTTCGAATTTCACATTGACCGAATCTCGCACGGCATCGCCGTGACGAGCAATGACGCTCGAAAATGAAACTTTCTGACCAATACCCGCAAGACGGCGTGAGGGCGTGATGTCCTCAAGTGCGAAATTGACGGGAGGCGCAACGACCGGCTGCACCGAAATCCAGCGAATTCGAGGCGGCGAAAAATCATCTACGGACCGAAGTCGACTGCCGAACGCCCGCCACTTCGTCATGGCATCAGCGTCGAACCAACCGTGCATTTGCCGATCCGTGATCAGGACGATCTCTTGATCGCCAGGGCACCCGTGTTGATGGAGATGTTCCCACGCGACCTCCACTGCCGCAGGTCCATCAGCACCGCCTCGAGTCGCCTTCAGTTCGCTGAGGATGCGTTCGAGGTCCACTACATCGCTAGTCAACGGGGCAGCAAGTTGAGTGGGTATGGCGGCAAGCACGATGGCCGCTCGATCGTTCGATTGGTGCTTCTTCAATTCATCCGCAATGAGGTCCTTGGCTTGCTGCCAGGGACTGATGCCAGCAAGATCGGCAGACATGCTGGCAGAGGCGTCGATCACAAATACGACATCGCGACTCGGACGAAACCAGCGATCGGCCACCCATCCTTGCAACATGGGTTGCGCAAGGAAAAAGACGAGCAAAGCGACAAGTGCCATGCGAGCGAACAGAAGGAGCAACTCTTCGAGAAAAAACTTGCGACGACGCGAGATGCTGACTTCCAGGAACTGCATCGCCCCCCAGTCGACGACATCGTGTTTTCGGCGATGGAAGAAATGAATGATCGGCGGAATGATCAGGCCGACCAGTCCCGCAAGGAGCGCCAGGTTGAGAAAGCTCAGCGACATCGAATGGTTGGACGCGTTTCGCGGGGGTATGTAGGTGGGTTATCGGCTCGGCAGATCCGGATCGGTAATCGCCATGTTGAGACGCAGGTTATCGCTAAGGTCCTGCACCAAATTGGATCGCTTCAGGAAAAGGAGAGCGAAACACGTGTTGACGATGGGTTCCGATCCGGCAAAGCTGCTCGATTGCGCCCAAGATCCATCTTGCGATTGATTGACGATGAGGATTTGAGCGCCCCAGCCGTACCAATCCTTGCCGCCGATGGTTTTGAGATTGTAAAGCATGGCGACGCGTTCCAAAGACCAGAGCACATAGAGGTTTTCCATACGCAGGCCCGTTTGCGGGCTGAGCACGGGTTCGCCCAGGTGCGAACCTAGCTTGCGAAGCCCTACCTGAATGGCGGGATTCTCCGCCGATGGCGTCACGCCTAGTTTCACCGCAGGGCCTTTGGCTCCATGTCCCATCGCGAGTCCGAGCAAGCCCACGCATGTCATCGACGCCGAACTGCCGCCATGGAGGTGGTATCCCCACCCGCCATCCACATTTTGAGAACCGGCGAACCGTTCGTCGGCAATCAGCAGCGCCTGTTCCGTCGGCACGCCATGACGACGCGCCGCCCACAGCGCGAGCAAGGCAAATTGCGTATTGGAGTTGTCGTCACGACTTCCGGCTTGCTTGGGTTTCCCTTTTTTCTCCCACTGCTTCGCAATCGCCGGCACCTTGCGCAAACTTGGTGGTATTGCTTCTGGTCTGAGCGGTGCCGTTTTCGGACGCAGCAAGGGCTTTTTGGCTGTGTCCGCATCGGGTTTCATGTCTTTAGGGGGAACGACAGGATTCGTTTTCGGCTGGCTCGGAGTCATGGGCTGGATACGCTGCTCGTCGTCTTCTTTGGGCGTTCTTGGAATCGGGAAACGGTCAGGACCAAAGCCCTGAAGCGGGATCGGAATCTCCGCTTTCGGATCGCTTGCCAACGGTATCGATGTTGGCATATTCGCCTTACCTAATGGATCGTTCGGGGTGGCCAAAGGATCGCTCGTCGGCAGGTTCGGCTTCGTCCGTTGCAGCAACGTCAAGAGCGGAATCGCTTCGTCTCGCGCGAGGACAGGACAGGTATACGTCCAACCCCCATGTTCCGTTTGTCCCGCGATGAGCCGTAGAGCGAGGGTCTGAATGAGCGGACGATCTCTCGAGTCGCCGAGGCGATCGAGAAGAAGCACCGAAAGAGAAAGCTCGTAGGTCGCGTTGAGCTTTTCCGCATGGGTCCGCACGTATCGCGCCGCCGCCTGCACGGCTGGATCGCTCGGCAGCACCTTGCACTCAAGCAGCACCAATCCTCCGAGCGCGGCGTAGCCGACTCCATGATTGGGTTTCCAAGTTCCCGTCGGATTCTGAGTCCGACGAAGATGCTCCACGCCGCGTTCGATCGCCTTTTCGATGCGCCCGGGTTCAATTCCTGGAACGCTCCAAGTGCGAGTTTCCGCGCCGCCCAACGCGACCGGCTTGAAGAAGGCGGCCGGATCGTCTTTTTCGATCGGGCGAACTTTGGGCGGCTCGGAACTCGGCTGTGGCGGAGTCGTAGTAGTAGGTGGTTGCAGATCCGTCGGCCCTGATGGCCCATTCGCAACCGACGAACTGGGCGACACTTCCGGAACGCCAGCCGTGTTTTTCGCCTCTTGATTTGGAGCTTGGGGCGTGGAGTCCCCCGGAGCCCCAGCTACTTCGACTTCTCGATGGCGATGACTTTGAACGAACCCGTAGAGCCAGTATCCGCCGAATCCCAGGATAGCTGAGAGCATCAGCGAAACGACGAGAATCCCGCTCCAACTGTCTCCTTGGTGCGGTTCGTGTTCCTCCGTTGCACGTGCGGCAGCGGCAGTCTTGGCTCGCTTCGGCGGCGGTTTCGGCTGCGAAGGTATTGTCGAGGAGGGCGGCGCAGGTGCCGAAGAGTTCGTCTGCGCAATCGCTGCATCTTCGCATGCGACCGCCGGCTCAGATTCGATCCGTGGCGGCTCTGCCGCCTGAGGTTCAGGCAAAGGAATGGCGGCGATAGGGACGGCGAAATAAGTCATGCACTGCGGACAATGCACTTGCATGCCCGGGCTTCGAGGCGTGAGAAACGCCCCTCCGCATTGAGGACATTGCACCGTCCGCGGTTGCATGCGAATTCTCCACATGAGCGGCTCGAAATCGACACCCAACTGTAGTGTAACGCAATCACGCACCTTTACGCCATCACGATGTGGAACTTTGTCGTACCACGATGCGACTAACTGAGTCGCCTTCGCTTTGCCGAGACCACCTCATGTTTCGCCGATTACAGTTTGTGTTCGTCTCACTCATGATCGTGGCGCCGGTTTTCGGGCAGGACAGTGGTGACCCGTCGATCAATGCAACCTTCATTCGTCGAGTCGAGGCGAAGAAGCCATTCCCGTCGACGATCCATTTCCGATTGGAAATCCGCAATCCGAGAGACCGTGTAGTCTGGCTTGCCACGTCATTCGGATCGAATGCAGCGTTTCCGGAAGGCGGGCGATTCAAAGCGAATGTCGAGGAAGGCTTCCCCTTTTCGTGCATCCGGCTCAACGGCTTTACGAAACAGGGGAACGGCGCCGCGTATGTCGTGACCTTTCTCGGTTTCGATCGCTTCACCGCATTCGCATTGCCGCCTCGCTCGAAGCTCACTATCGACGATTTTGAGGTCGCAGGGGAAGACGTTCGGCATTTCGAAGTATGGGAAGCGGCAGCTATTTCTATCCAAGGAAAAACACCTCTAGAGAAATGGCTCCCCTTCTCGCCTATCTGCGATCGTGACATCCACATTCCCGCTGATGTGAAATGGGTTGATGCACTCGAAGACCCTAAGAGCAAGGACCTGCGAAGCGATCTGCCGAAGGAAAAAGTGGAGTTCGTCACGTTCGAACGAACGCGAACCGTCTCCGTTTCTCTCGAAGCCTATCGGGGGCCGCACCGGCACTTTGCGAAGAAGGTCGCAGGCACGGAAGGAACGCTTTATGGATGGCAAGATGCTGGCGCGTTTCCTTCGAAAGATGCGACGAGGGCGACAAACCTGGCTTTCTCGCGAGATGGATCCTCCCTGATGATCGCCTTGGAGAATCTGAAGCTCACGCGTTTGAACCTTAAGACCGACAGCGAAGAAGCGGACCTTGGACACGAACCGCTTGGCCGCTGGATGGGATTCGATGCCAACGGAGCCCCTCTTGTCAGTCGACTCGAAAGCAACGACGAGCACGGAGCAACGCTCTTGATCAGCGAATGGCCCGCCGGCAAACTTCGGCGCAAACTTCATGTCGAACATCTCGGCGGCATTTGGCATGGAAAGTCCGTCCTCGCTCCCGATGGCCGAAAAGCGGCGATTCTGCATTCCAAGGTCGTTGAACTGGCTGCTCTGGACAAGGACGCCGACCGTGCCCAACTTCAATGGCACGATGCCACCCCAGGACAGTCCTTGCTCAATGCCGCATTTTCCCCCGACGGAAGCAGGCTTGCGGTCGGCTTCGGATTCGATGCAGCGGATGGAGCCGCGGTGGTCTGGGACCTCGCGACCAAAAAAGCGATCCACCAGTTTCGGGCGGAACAATCCGCTCTGCAGTTCCTCGCGTTCTCCCCCGACGGATCGGAATTGGCGGCAACAGGAAAGCACCCAGTAACGATCTGGGTCTACGATCTTGCCGACAAAGGCCGAGACCGCGTGCTGCGCAACGACCGACCCGCGGAGATGCGATCGCTTGCTTGGTCACCCGATGGAAAGTTCATCGCCGTCAACACGAAGATACCCCGCAACGGGACGAACGAGGGTGCAATATCGCTGTTGAATGCGAATACGGGCGAGCCGATCGGCGCTTTGCCTGGCTTCGCGGAATGGGCGGGACCCATCGTCTTTTCGCCCGATGGTTCGACGATCGCCGCCACCGATGCGCGCGGCACGATCCGCGTGTGGAAGAAAACGAAGTAATCCGGTCACGCCTAACGTCTCCGCGCCGGTTGACTCCGGCAGAGCGGCTCGCCTGATTTCCGCGGACGTCGCCTGCTCTCTCCTGGACACGCTCCGATGAATGCACATGTCGCATCCCTTCTGGCCGTCGTATTCCTGCCTTGCTTCTCGCTCGCTCAGGAGGAACGAAGCTGGGCCGGCGAACGGATCATTCCGATTCGGCCAAGCAAGGAGATTCAGTTCAGCATCGTCGTAGAGGGCACCAAAGCTTCCTTGCAACTCAACAATCTCGCCGCTTTCATCTGCCGAGAGGAGCGCGGCGGCTATTTGCGGATTCACGACGGCAGACGCGAAGGCTGGGTCCCGAAGTCGGATTTCGTCAAAGGGACCGATGCGATGCAATACTTCGATCGCCAGTTGTCTACGGATCCAGGCAACTTTCACGCCCTGTTCATGCGAGGCATCGGCTGGCAGGAGATGAAGGAACACGACAAAGCGATCAAAGACTATTCGGAGTGCCTTCGCATCGAACCCAAGAATTACGCCGCCATGATGAATCGCGCGAATGCGTGGACGTCGAAGAAGGACTACGACAAAGCGATTCGCGATTACGATGAAGCACTGAAGATCGCGCCGAAATACGCCCTCGCCTACGGCAATCGCGGCGACGTGCGCATGCGGATGAAGCAATACGACAAAGCACTCAAAGATTTCGACGAAGCCATCCGTCTCTCGCCTCAAGACGCGCGGGCTTACGTCGATCGAGGACGCTGCCAGCGCCGGCGGAAGGAATACGACAAAGCCATCGCGGACTTCAACAAGTCGATCGGCATCGACTCGAAAAGCGCTTACACGTATTTGGATCGAAGCGATGTTTGGCTTGAAAAATCGGACTTTGACAAGGCGATTCGCGACTGCAACGACGCGATCCGGCTCGATCCGAAATTGGCCTACGCTTTCGTCAGCCGAGGTCGCGTTTGGTTCGCCAAGAAGTACTATGCGAAGGCCGAAGAGGACTTCGACCAGGCCCTCCATCTGGCTCCGACATTCACATCCACTTACCTCGAACGCGGCGTGAATCGGGCGGCTATGAAGCGATTTGACAAAGCCCTTGACGATTTCGACCGCATCGTCCCACCGTCGAATCAGGTGCCGTATGCCCGGATCATCGGAAACTTGACCGCCCGGAAAGCGGGGAACGACGAAGCGGCGAAGCGATATCTCGAAGACGCGGATCGGGCCGCGAATGCCGATTGGCCCGCTCCCGTGCTCCGCTACCTGCGCGGAGATTTGACGGAAGCCCAGATGCTGAAAACGGCGAAGACGAATGACGAGCAGACGGAAGCATACGCGTATCTCGCACTCGACTTGCTGCTAAAAGGCAAGGAAAAGGATGCGCTGCCGCACCTTCGCTGGGTGAAGACCAATGGCAATCGAGCGTACATCGAGTATCAGATGGCGGTGCAGCAACTCGAAGCAATCGAACCGGCAACCGCCACACCCAAGAAGAAATAGCTATTTCAGCGCGAAGCACGCCAGGGTGCCGCCGTCGCGGGCGTAGAGTTTGCCCTGAGCGATGCCGATCTGCGCTCGGCAGGGGCCAGCATTGAAGATCGCCGCTTTCGCCAACTCACGATATTGCTTCGCATCGGCTTGCACGAGCAGCAGTTCGCCGGCTTCCTTGAGGATGACGATCTTGTCGTCCGCGAGCGCCATGGAGCCGCATCCGAAGCGAGGCACGTTCCACAGCACCTTTTGCGTCCCCGGATCCGCACAGCGAAAGCTTGGGCCCGCTTCTTGTCGGCCGTCGATGCCGAAGAGCAAGCCCTTCCAGACGACGCTCGTGTTGTAATGGTTGGTCATCAGCTCTTCGGTGTCCCATATCGCCTTTGCGGAGGTCTTGCTCAGCTCCAGCATCAAGGCGCCGGTTTCGTACGACGTCGAGAGAAACGCCTTGTTGCCGAACATCAGCGGCGTGGCGGCGTTGACCGAGGCGTCGTAGCGGGCGCGCCAGCGGGAAGAATACAGCACCTTGCCGTCGGTCGGATCGAGATAAACCGGACCGTTGCGCGTGAAGAAGAGAACACGCGGAGCGCCATCGATTGCGACTTCGATTGGCGACGCGTAGCTTGCTCCGTCGTCGGTCGCGGTCCACAGTTCCTTGCCGTCCGCCAACGAGAAGGCGACGATGCCTGCCTTCTTGGCGCCGACATTCACCAGCACGCGATCGGACAAAACCAGCGGCGAGGAACCGATGCCGAAGTAGCTCTGCGGCACCTTGTAGTCCTTCGTGACCTGCTTCGCCCAACGCTGCTTGCCGGTCGCCCGCTCCAGGCATTGCAGAGTGCCGTTGGCCCCGATCGTGACGACCGCATCGCCGCGAATGGTCGGCGTCGCGCGCGGCCCGTTGCCTTTGCCGAGCGGATCCTCGTAATCGGTCGCGTAGCCGAATTTCCACTTTTCCTTGCCGGTGGCTGGATCGAGGCATTCGACGAGATCCTTGTTGCCGACGCGGTGGAACAGGATGAGGTCATCCCCCGCGACGACAGGCCCCGCGAATCCTTCGCCCACCTCGCGCGACCAGAGCTTCTTCGGCCCATCCTTGCCCCAGGCAACGATTCCGGTTTCGTCGGAAACGCCGTCACGCTTCGGACCGAGAAACTGCGGCCAATCGCCCGCATGAACGGTGGAAGCAAGCAAGAGCAGGGTCAGGAAACAGCGCTTCATGCGATCCCCCAAGAAACCGGCGTATTGTCTTCTTTACGCCAAAGGCGTTGCAGCTAACAGCCCAGGGTTGGCGACCGGAGGGAGCCTACCCTGGGAAGCATGAACGAGAAACGAACTACCCCAAAGGGGTTGAATCCACAGCAATTTTCCGATGAATGGAATCCATTTTGAAGGGGTTCCAACCATTGCAACGATCCGGTCGCTGGAACCCGTTCAGGGTACTGCGGCAGGTGGACGGCGTGTCCGGGTAGGCTCCCTCCGGTCGCCAACCCTGGGCTGTTAGCTGCAACGCCTTTGGCGTAAAGAAGACGGTGTAGCGTGGGTATCGCGTCTACCGCATCTTGCTCAACACGCACCGCATGCCGATGGCGTCGCTTTTCGCTTCGATCCCTGCGGCCGCGGCGGGCGGAGGAGCGGGAGGCGTCGGCTTCGTCCGCCCATGAGCCGCTGCGGATCACTTTCTTCGCGGTGTCCGCAATCGCGCGGGCTGCCGTCGGCGAAAGCGCGCCCTTGTAGTCCGCGTGCCAGTCGTCCTGGCACCATTCCCAGCAATAGCCGTGAATATCGTACAAGCCCCACGGATTCGCTTTCTTGCGGCCCACCGGCGGGTCGTTGCCAGGAGCGTTCACCTTGTACCATCCGTAGTCGGTGAGGTCCTTGACGTCGTCGCCGAACGAATACGCCGTCTCCGTCCCGGCCCGGCAGACATATTCCCACTCGGCTTCGCTCGGCAGACGGACGATCTCGTTCGCCTCGATCAACTTCGCCTCGCGGAGCATCTCCGTCGCCTTCTTGCAAAACTCAACGGCCTGATTCCAATCCATCATCTCGGCCGAGTTGCGAGGCCCTTTCCACTTGCTGGGATTCGTCCCCATGACGACCTGATACAGTTCCTGCGTCACTTCATATTTCGCGATGTGGAACGGCGACTTGAGCGACACCTCATGCACCGGCTGTTCGCTCGCCGCGGTCTTGGAGCCCATCGAAAACTTGGCGGGATACTTCCCCTGGCCCGGCGTGATCTCGATGAACTCGCCGCGGAACAACTTCAGAATTTCCGCCCTCCGCGGCGTCGGATCCGGAAAGTCCTTCGCCCCTTGAGCGAACGCGAACGACGGAATCAACGCGAGCACGACCATCAGCAAATAGCGAAGCATGTGCGACTCCATGGAATGACGCCAACGGTAAAGCATGGCGTCGAGTCGTGCAAGCGTTCTCTCAAACGCTTACCATCGTAAAGGGAGGCAACGCATTCCTGCCGAGCCGCAACCGACATCTCACGCGAATCGATTGACCTCCCGCGACGTTGCATCGACGGCTCGGCGGCAGCCTCGCACACCCTTCGTTTGCGTCTTGCCTATAATTGGATCAGCCATTCGTGGGATGGATTCTGCGGCGACCTGACCCCCCGCCTCTCCCCGCTGGTCGCTGCCTGGGGTGCTCCGTTGATCCGCTATCGGCCGTTTCGCAATATCGATCCGCCTCGCCTCACCGAAGTCTGGAATCAGTGCTTCGTGAATCGAGGCGCCGTGCAGATGCGGACCAGCACTCCGCTGGAGCGGTACGTCCTCTCCAAGCCCACCTTCGATCCCGCCGGTCTGATCATCGCCGAGGACGACGAAGGCAAATGCGTCGGCTGGGTCCACGCGGGAATCACGCCGCGGCAGAGCGATTCGGCCGAAGGCGTCATCTGCATGATCGGCGTGCTGCCGAGCCACCGTAGGCAAGGCATCGGATCGGAGTTGCTGAAGCAAGCGGAAGAATATCTTCGCACCCGCGGCGCCCAATCGATCTTCGCGGGCTCCCATTCGCCTCGCAATCCATTCTACCTCGGCCTCTACGGCGGAAGCGAATGCCCCGGCTTTCTCGATAGCGACCCCACCGCGTCCCCCTTCTTCCTCAAGCATGGCTACGTCGTCCATGAGACGACCGGCGTCTATGATCGCGGC
>JAXMAT010000045.1:0-42448 GCA_046350235.1 Gemmataceae bacterium
AAGAAACGCTCCCCACTTGATGCGTCGCCCTGGGACCTGCCGCACATCGTCCATGCAGGTTGGCGACGATCGCCGTACCGGAAATTGCGGCGACGAGCAATCCGACCGCGCCGTAGAGCGAACTGAGAAGTGCCGGAGCGATCAAAAGCGAAGCTCCAAGCATGAACATCATGAGCCCGCTGAGAAGCTTCAGCACGCGCCCTTCATATTCCGTCATTTTGCGAGCGCCGAGTTTCCAGGCGAAGACGCCTACGATGACTGCCAGCGGCAGAACATAGAGCACGTTGTAGGCGACGAGATACGCATAATAGCCTCCCAGCGACAGATCGCGCAGCGTAAGCACTCTGGTGTAAATCATTGGGAATCCGGAGGTGCAAAGAAGCTCATACATGTTGACGAGCGCCGCCAGCACGACGGTTCCCGCAAGCATCGAAGCGAACCTCGTCGCCCCGATCAGTTGCGTCATCCTTTGGAACAGGCCTGGCTTCACATCTTCAGGAATCGAAAGCGTGGGCCCTTGCCGGAAGAAGAAAAAATCCTTTACGTTGATGACCGCCGCAACAACCGCAAGCAAACCCGCGATCCATGTGATGGGACGCAAATGGCCGACGACCATGAACAAGTTCAGCCAAGCCGCCATAAAGAGGAAGTAGACGAGGCCCGAAAAGAACACGAAAGTTCCTCCCACGACCGCCATGCGCCAGCGACTGTGAGCATGGATCATCAGACTTAACAAAAAAAGCAGCACGAAGAATGCGCAAGGATTCACCGAATCGCACAAGGCGAGAACGGCGGTCAACGCCGGAAGAGAGAGCGACTCGGCGGACGTTTCCCCGACGAACGGCAGCACGACCGTTGTGTTTTCCTCTGCAACATTTGGGGGCAAGTCCAGCCCGCTTCCGTTTGCGGGCGGCGGGTCGGCGAGAGCAATCAAAGCAAGAGCGATCGACGATTCGTTGTCCGGCCTTGGCTTCTCGCTTCGACGTTGATCGACTTGTCGCTTGATCGCTTCGTAGCACCGTTGCAGCGAACGCTCCAGCCGGGCTCCCGAGGCATGGGGGCCGTCATAGCCGATTTCAAGGTTTCCGCACCAGAAGAAGGCAGGAATCTGTCCGGCGGTTCGATTCAAGCTTTGAGCCATGCGCCGGTAGAGGTCGAGATTGCCGGCATCATGCGTCTCGTACGCGTAGATTTGCAGCCATGGATGTCGGCCCTTCATTTCGTTCAGAAATACGTGTGCGGCAGCACAATGGGAGCAAGTGTTCGACCAGAAGACATGGAGGTGGATCCGCACCTGCCCTGCACCATCGACCTGATACCAACTCCAGGTTTGCACCTCATCGCTTCGAGCGGTAGGAGGTGAGGCGAGAGGGATGACGAAAGCCACAAGGAGACCAGCAAGAAAGCGAAACATGACATGCCTCCCTTCAGACATGCCGAACGTCGCGCGCGGGATGCGACGTTCGGCGGCATTGTCGGCAGTCGTCAGGCATTGACGACCGAAGCGCCGGGACGTTTGCCGTGCTTCGCCATGGGTGCGAAGCGGATCGCGGCGACACTCGCGCCGCCGGGGATCTCGGCTGCCTTCACCGCGTAAACCGCACGCCCGCGCCGCAGCATTTCATGCGCGGCTCGATCGTAGAGATCTTCGTCGTCCGGCGCCTGCGCTTCATGCGTACAAATGAGACCGTCGCGTTCGTATCGGCCCCAGCACGTTCGGTCCATGGGCACGAACAACGTCGCGATCTCCCCATTCATGGCTGCGGGCAAGACCTCGGCGAAATCGCGCGATGTGTAGCCGACCCCTTGCATCGCACGATAACGTTCCAACTCGCGGCGGAAAGGTTCTTCTAGATCAGGTCGAATTGCGGCATAGGCCTCATCGCGCAGCTCGTCGGGCGATTTTCGCTCCGGATTCCCCGCGACAAACGCTTCGGCCAGCCCCGCGTAGGTGTTGGCTTCGCGATACAGCGGAACCACCGGAGCAACGGTTGCTAGGACGAGCGGAGCCTTTTCTTCCCTGAACGTGCGATGCATCGCCGCGTCGATCATCCGGAAATACGCGAGCAGATCCGTCTTGTGATCATCGATTCCCACGCCATGTCCGTGGAATATCGCGGCCCACTTGTTCCCGATCTTCTCGGTGTGGAAATTCAGCGGTTCGTCGCGATCCGTGAACTTCATGGCGTCTTCGAAGTTCTTCGGCATTCCCGCAACTTCGACGGGCGAGATCGTCCATCGCGTCGCTCGCCAGAGGCGAACATTGTTTTGGCTGAGCGCGAGGATGTAGAAGCCCCCATCTCCGGTGATGAAAGGCAGTAACGGCTTGACGCAGAAACGGTCTCCGAGAAAAGTGGCTTCTTCCACGTCCATCGGAACTCGGTACATGTCGAACGAATGCGGAGTGCGATACGCGGCCAAAGCAGAACCCGCCCCGCGCCAAAACGCGATATCTTCTTGGAGAGCAACCAGCGGATCGAAGAATGTCTTCATGCCTTCTTCGCCTCGCGACTGACCTTCCCACCGACGAATCGCCTCATTTACTTGATTTTTCCAGCGAATTCGAGTCGCTCCCCCGCCGCTCTCGCCAGGGACATACAGCGTCAAGCATGGCCCCTCCTGGACTTCCAGCAGTTTTCGGAACGCTTCATGGGAGATGTTTTCCATGGCTAGTCTCCTGAAGGGACGGCGAGGAAGAAGCCGATGCGTTTCGCAGCAGTCGGCAAACTTCATCGTCCTCGACCTGTGGAAAATGTTCGTAAAACTCACCCACGCTGCGAAAGGCATGGGCGACCACCAAACTCACCACGTCGTCGCAAAGGGATTCCAATTCCTGAAAACGATCGAGCGGACAAACCGGCGTTGCGACGATGATTTCGAACGGCTCACGCGCTCGGACGGCATGAATCGCAGCAACCATCGTGCTGCCGGTGGCGATGCCGTCGTCCACGACGATGACCGAACGTCCTTCGATGGACGCCGCAGCTTTCGCTTTGCGAAAAAGTGCTCGGCGGCGAGCGATTTCTCGCTTCTGGAAAGCCAGTTCGTCCTCGAGATAGCCGGGATGGCCTTCCAGCAAATCATCCGCATACGGAGTCAGAAACGCTTCGCCATCCTCGGCAACGGCTCCAAGGGCGACTTCCGGTGCGAGTGGCGCTCGCAGCTTTCGGGCAAGAACGACGTCGAGTTCCGCGTGCAGCCGAACTGCAATCGCTGCCGCGACAGCAACGCCCCCTCTCGGAATTCCCAGCACCAACGGATGACGCAACATCCGTCCCGCAAGGCGTTGTCCTAACAAGCGGCCTGCTTCATCTCGATTATGGAACATGGCTCGCCTCCATTCGCCGCTTCCAACGAACACGTCACTCGAGTTCGAAAGCAAGGCGGGACGACATATCAATTCGCCGTTGCCGGCTCTTTCGCTTCCGCGCGTTTCGCCGACATGCTGCCGACCGATTTCACGGTGAGCACCGGACACGGCGCCTTTCGCAGCACCTGCTCCGCGACACTCCCCATCAAGACTCGGCGCAGTCCGGTGCGTCCGTGAGTACCCATCACGATGAGATCGCAATGCAGTTCCTCAGCAAGACGGACGATTTCTTCTGCGGCGACGCCGACGAGGAAACGGTGTTCGACTTCGATCGTGCAATCGTCCGCACGGACGGCGGCAAGCTTGTCGCGAAGGGGAGCATGCAGAAACTCGGGGTCAGGCGGCATGATCATGCCTTCGCTGTAGCCAAGCGTCGGCGTTGGGCCGACATGGGCGACGACCACCCGCCCGTTGTGATCGCGGGCCAGTGCGCAAGCGAGGTCGAACGCATATGCGGAATCCGCGGAGAAATCCGTCGGATGCAGAATGACTCGTAGAGGGATCATGGCTCACTCCTTGAATCGATCGAAACTTCATGAAGGGTGAACGTTCACATGACGGCGATTTCCGCCTGGGAGTGTTTCGTTTGAATCGCGGGTCGAGACGTTCCAGGATCTTGACGATGCCGCCGTACTCCAATTCGCTGTAAGGCAGCATCGCGGGGCCCGAAAATCCTTGACGCCGCATCTCCATCGCTTTCTCGGCCGAACGATGTCGAACGCTGTCCCAAAACGGATGATCGAATAGGTCGACCGGCGCCGTAAGCTTGCCGTCATGCACGCAGAAGCCGAGACAACTCACGATCGGCGGTCCGTCGAAATAGCTGCAAGTGGCGCCTCGTTTCACGGGCATCAACGGCCCCACGTGGCTGCCTCGCATGAACCCGCCGACGTAATGCGAAATCGCAAATGGGGCGAGGATTTCTCCTGTCGCCGGGAAGCTCTTCTGCACGCGAATCAACATCACCGGATCATCTTTGCCGGTGTACTTTCCCGCGATGTTATGCAGGCGTTGCGTGCTCACTGCGGCAGCTTGTCGCCGTCATGCCGGCTCCAAATCGAATCGACGACGAAGCGGTCGTTGTCCGCAGGAGAGCGGCTAGGTCGTAGAGGTCTTCCGGTGCGTTGAGATCGATCATGCGATCAGCTTCCACGCAGTTGACGTCTTGCACGCGGAACCGAAATCCTCGTTCATTTCCGGACTGAGCAGGAGTCCGGCTGTGTTCATCGGGTCGGCGAAAGCGAGATAGAGCGGCAGGTTGTACGCGCCCGGCTCGGTCTTATCGGCCATGAACATCAGGAAAGGCTCGTTCGGCCTTTCCTCGATTTCCATTTCCGCGACCGCTGGCCCCATCCCACGGACATTTCCACTGAATGCATCCACCAGCAAGTCCTGCCCCGCACCATAGAGACCTTGCTTTTTCGCGGTTTCGGTCCCCTCCTTGAACGCGGTCCAAGCGAGGCGATGGACTTCCGCGTTGCCCACGCCGTGACGATGCACCATCAAGATGGCGATGTCGTCGCCGGTCGCCGCAACATGAAAGTCCACGAGCAAATCCGACGCTCCTTCCGCCACGACGGAACGCACGGTATCCATGAGCGGCCCGCTCGGCGTCACATGTCCGCCGATGCTCCCGACATCCGCCTTGATGATGCTTAAGGTGACGTCCATGACGAACTCCCGGAAAAGCAGTTTCAGGGTTCCATGTGCTCGGCCACAGCGGCGAGCACGTCCGTCGAACTCACGACACCGACCGGTTTGCCGGCCGCATCCGTCACGATGATGCGGTGGATGTGGGCATCGACCATCATGCGAGCCAACTGCGACATCGGCGCCGACTGCAGCACAGTGACGGGTTCGGCGGTCATGAAGTTGCGGACTTCGTCCGTCGGTAGCTTTTCGAGTTCCACCACTTGCCAATCGGTCAGCACGAAGTGCGGTTCGCTGCAGACGACCTTTTCGTGCCCTGCCGAATCGCGATGCACCCGCTGAATGGGGCAAACGCCCTTCGGCAACGTGCAAGCGTGGAATTGCCGTAGGTCGCAGTCGCGTTCGATGCGTTGGAAGCTGCAGGCGAACGGCAACGCCGGCGCGACAGGATTTGCGGGTTGCTCGCGCGTGCGAGCGAGCCGCAACACGTCAATCGACGACAATACGCCGACACAGCGGCCCTCCGCGTCCACCACGGGTGCGCCGCTTACCTGGTTTTGGACGAGCAATCGGGCCGCGTCGCGGAGCGGCATCGTTTCGGGAAGTCGCACCACATCCCGCGCCATCAAATCATCGGCGGTCATGAATGAAAGGGGCTTGAGATCGGCGATCATGGCATGCCTCCTTTGGGAGAAAGGCCGTACCGATCGAGCAAATCAATGAAAGCAACCAGCGTTCCAAGGGGCGGCAAGAGGCAGTGAATGGATGCTGCCGGATTGCTCTCGGCGCCGATCCGATCGATTTGCTTGGAGTTTTCGCGAGATTCCGCCGGTGTCGCGGCTCTTCCTTCGCCAGCCGACGTGTAGGTACAGTTCGATTGATGCGTCCACCATGGACGACGGACTGTGCGATTAGGCACACGTATGTGCCATTCCCATCAAAAATCGGCACATACGAACCGGGGCAGGCAAAAGGCCTTCCGCATGGTTTCGCCGCATCCACGGATCAAATGAAATCGTGCCATGCAAGCCTTTTGCGCAAACCGTATCATCGGCTCGTAAGCAAAGGACTTGAATGGAACTAGCCACGTCGGGCCATTGACCAGGGTAACGGATTCTGCGAAAACACATCGTTCGGAACACCGCCGCCGAGTTGCATGATGAATCCGATTGATTTCGCCCTTCGCCGCCCCGTCACCGTCATGGTCGCTATCCTCGCCATTCTTGGTGGAGGCATCTTGGCAGTGGCTCGCATGAAGGTCGACATCTTCCCTGCGCTGAATCTTCCCGTCGTCTACGTCTGCCAACCCTACGGCGGCATGGACCCCGCGCAGATGGAAGGCCTCATCGCCAACTACTACGAGTACCACTTCCTTTACATCAACGGCATTCATCACGTCGAGTCGCGGAACGTGCAGGGCGTGTCCCTCATGAAATTGTTCTTCCATCCTGGGACCGACATGGCCCAGGCGATGGCGGAAACCGTGGGCTACGTCAACCGCTCGCGAGCGTTCATGCCGCCGGGGACCGTGCCGCCTTTCATCATGCGATTCGATACCGGCAGCGTTCCGGTGGGCTATCTCGTGCTTTCCAGCGAAACGAAGACCGTCGGCGAGATCCAGGACCAGGCACTCTTCAAGGTTCGGCCGATGTTCGCGAGCATTCCCGGCGTGTCGGCTCCGCCGCCTTTTGGCGGCAGCCAGCGAACGGTGGTGGTGCGTGCCGACCCGGATCGCCTGCGATCGTACAACGTGTCGCCCGACGACGTGATTCGCGCTCTTACCTCGGGAAATTCGATCAGCCCCTCCGGCGCGATCCGCACGCCAACGACGATGCCGCTCGTGCCCTCCAACAGCATGGTCGTGCAACCCAAGGAACTGGGGAATATCTCGGTTCGCCCTGGCGTCTTCATCCGCGACGTGGCGCCCACTATCGAGGACAGTACCGACATCGCGACGGGGTACGCTCTGGTGAACGAGCGGCGCGCGGTCTACATTCTGGTGACGAAACGTGCGGATGCGTCGACGCTCGATGTCGTGAACCGGGTCCGGAGCGAATTGGGCAACATGAAGGCGGTGCTGCCCCCGGACATCGACGTTCGCTTCGAGTTCGACCAGTCCCCCTATGTGACGAACGCCATCAAGAACGTGGCGTACGAAGGCGGACTCGCGGGCTTGCTGGTCGGTCTGATGGTGCTGCTGTTTCTTCGGGATTGGCGCAGCGTGATCGTCGTCGTGCTGAATATCCCGCTCGCGATCATGGCCGCACTTGCCGCACTCGCCTTGTCCGGCCAGACCGTCAACCTCATGTCGCTCGGCGGCCTCGCCCTCGCCGTCGGCATCTTGGTCGATGAAGCGACGGTGGAAGTGGAGAACATCCATACCCAACTCGCCCATACCGATTCGGTGGCCCTCGCCGTGCGGCGCGGCAACTTTGAGACGGCAGTGCCCCGTTTGCTCGCCATGCTCAGCGTGTTGGCCGTCTTCATTCCGACATTCTTCATGCAAGGAGCAGCCCGAGCGTTGTTCCTGCCTCTCTCCCTCGCGGTCGCCTTCTCAATGATCGCAAGCTATCTGCTCTCCAGCACGTTCGTGCCGATCCTCGCGGTATGGTTGTTGAGAAAGCACCCGCACAAGGAAGCACCAACCGCCGACCGCCCAGGCGTTTTCGCTTCGCTCGTGAGAACCGCGATCGCGGCACGGTGGGTCGTCGTTCCCGTCTATCTGCTCGTTGCCGGATGCGTCATCGTTGGGCTCGGCAGTCGATTGGGGACCGAGATTTTTCCGCAGGCGGATGCGGGGCAGTTTCAGTTTCGTCTAAAGGGGCCCGACGGCACGCGATTGGAACAGACCGAAGCGCTGACGCGACAAGCGTTGCAATTCATCAAGGACAAAGTCGGCCCCGACAATGTGCAGATCTCGTTGGGTTTCGTCGGCGTCGTTCCGCCCAGCTATCCGATCAACAGCGTCTACCTCTGGACTGGTGGGCCGGAGGAAGCGGTCATGCGCGTCGCGCTCAAGCGCGGCGTGATTCCGGTCGAAACCTTGAAGAAGCAACTTCGCGAGACTTTGCCTGATCATCTCAAGGATTGGGCACGTCGGCAGTGGACCTCGCTCGGCGAATCGCCAGGGCAGGTCGAAGCGAAGCTGAAGAATCTTCGTCTATCGTTCGAGCCGGCGGACATCGTCAACGAAGTCATGAGTTTCGGCTCGCCTACTCCGATCGAGGTCGTGGTGAGCGGGCCGAAGATGCCGGACAACCGTGCGTTCGCCGCGAAGGTTCGTGAGCAGCTCGCCGGCATTTCGACCCTGAAGGATCTGCAATTCGGCCAATCGCTCGATTATCCGATCGTGGACGTACGCATCGACCGCGAAAAGGCGGCCGCCACGAATGCAACGGCGGACGACATCGCGAAGTCGCTCGTCGCAGCGACATCGTCAAGCCGATTCGTCGTCCCGAATTATTGGCGCGATCCCGCCTCGGGCATCGGCTATCAGGTACAGGTCGAGATCCCGCAAGCGCTGATGCGGGGAGCAGCCGACCTCGAGGCATTGCCCGTTAAAGGTGCGGCAGGAAATGCGGTGCTGCTGCGCGACGTCGCCGAAGTGAGGGACGGCACGATGCCCGGCCAACTCGACCGCTACAACATGCGTCGCCTGGTGAGCATGACGGCGAATATCGAAGGGGAGGACTTGGGCAGCATGGCGGAGAAAGTCGCCGCCGCCATTCGCGCCGCTGGAACACCGCCGCCCGGCGTGCAGGTGGACGTGCGAGGCCAAATCACGCCGTTGCGCGAGCTATTTCGCGGGCTCAGTTTTGGACTTGGGCTCGCTGTCGTCGTGATCCTGTTGTTGCTGACGGCGTATTACCAGTCGCTGAAGCTGGCATTTGCCGCGGTCGCCGCGGTTCCGGCAGTGCTCGCCGGCGTCGTGCTGATGCTCTTTCTGACGCGAACAACCCTCAATTTGCAGTCGTTCATGGGATCGATCATGGCTGTTGGGGTAGCGGTCGCGAACGCAATCTTGCTCATCACCTTCGCCGAGAAGTATCGACGGGATGACTTCTCGGCAACAAGCGGCGCACTCCGGGGAGCCGTCACCCGCCTGCGGCCGATTCTGATGACGAGTCTAGCCATGGCGGCAGGCATGCTCCCTATGGCCCTCGGATTCGGCGAAGGAGGCGACCAGACGGCGCCTTTAGGACGAGCGATGATCGGCGGAATCCTCGGGGTCAACAGCGGCAACGCTGCTCGTGTTGCCGGCTTCGTTCGCCATACTGATGAACCGCAGTTCGGTCGCCTCGGCCTCCTTGTCGCCGGACGACCCGGAAAGCAAGCACTATGTATCGAATCGGATGGACGCGACTCAGGGAGAAGCACATGCGTAATCGAATGGCCTGGATCGCGTTCATGGCTGCGATTGCCGGCTGTCAGCCCTCAGCTCCTTCGGGCGGCGACAAGGAACCGAAATCGTCGCCGGCCGTCTCCCCCAAGGTCGGCACGGTACAGCCGACGCAAAAATCGCTGCGCAAGGTGGTTGATCAGCCCGGCTCGATTCTCCCCTATGAGGAAACCGAGCTGTTCGCGAAAGTCAGCGGATATGTCGGCAAAATGCACGCCGACATCGGCAAAAAGGTGCGAGGCCCCCGTTACGACGAGAAGGGCGAAGAGAAGGAACCGGGCGAGGTGCTTGCCGAAATCGACGTGCCGGAACTGGAGCAGGAATTCCAGCAGAAACGCGCCCTCGTCGCGCAATCGAAGGCCGAAGCCGCCCAAGCGACCCAGGCGTTAGCAGCCGCGGACGCGAACATCGGCGCCCTGAAAGCGAAAGAGAACGAAGCCAAAGCGGGCGTAGGCCGAGCTACGGCATTGGTCGACCGTTGGCTTTCGGAATCGAAACGAACCGCGGACCTCGCGAAGACCGGCGTCCTCGACACCCAAGCCGCGGAAGAAACTCGGAATCAATACCGCTCCGCGGAAGCATCGCTCGATGAAGCGAAGGCGAGGGTGGTTGCCGCGGAGGCATCAGTCCGCAAGGCGGTCGCGGATCGCAATCGCGCCGCCGCGGACGTCACGACCGCGGAAGCTCGGATTGCGGTCGCCGAAGCGGATGCACGGCGAGTCGAAGTCCTATATCGCTACCGCTTCGTGCGCGCCCCCTTCGACGGCATTGTTACGCGCCGACGAGTCAACACCGGTCATTACCTAGCACCCGCGCAGGGAAAAGGCGAAGGATTGTTCGTCGTCGCCAAGCTTGACCCTGTTCGGCTCGTCTTCAATGTCCCTGAGGCTTCGTCCGGCTGGATCGCTGAAGGCAGCGAAGTGGAAATCACCGTGCAAGCTGCGCGTGGGCTGCACCTTACCGGGAAAGTAAATCGCACATCCTGGTCGCTGGATCCCGGCTCCCGCACTTTGCGAGCCGAGATCGACATGCCCAATGGTCAGGGCCAGCTTCGCCCCGGCATGTACTTATACGCTCACATCGCTGCCGATCTGCCGAAGGAGTGGACTCTTCCGGTCGGCTCCGTCGTGAAGCAAGGTGAGGAATATGTGTGCTTCATCCTCGATGGAGACAAGGCACGGCGAACGGTCGTGGAGATCGGCCATACGTACCAGGGACACGTCGAATGCCCACGCCGTCGCGAAACGACGGGAGCCTGGGTTGCGTGGGCCGGAGGGGAACGCGTCGCATCCAAAGCAGCGGGTCTCGCGGATGGACAAACGGTAACGATCGAGCCCTAATCGTGTTGCTCCGACAAACGAGATGGACGCCATGCATGGCAAGCTACGGACGGTTCGAACCGACACTTATTTCGGCATCTCGACGGGCACAGGCGCCAACAAGCGGACGCTGCCGGGCAAGGCACATGAGGGGTTGCCGAGAGCACGATACAAAGCGAATTGGCCGCGGTTGAGGTCGGCGATCGCTCCATAGTACTCTCGATAGGCCAGATCGAGGGCCGCGATCGAGGAGACGACTTCCTGAGGGCGAAGCACGAGCGTCACTTGTTCGCCGACGCGCCTCGCCTGGCCCAATCCCTTCACATTCTTGTCTGCGGATTCGATCGCGTCGCGCACCCCTTCCTCCGCGAGTTCCATCCGCATCGAGGCGCGTTTCACCCGGGCCTGGGCCTGCACCACCTCCGCCATCACCCGGTCTTGGAATCGCTGCAATTCCAACTGAGCGATTCGGCTCTCCGCCTGACGTTCGCGCACTGCGGCGCGGTTGCCGAATCCCAGGTTGTCGAAGGTCCAGATCGCCTGTAGGTCCATGCTGTTTCGGCCGCTGAAATTGCTGAGGTCGCTGTTGATGCCGCCGCCGAAATAGCCGCTCGAAAGGCCCGGCGTCTGCGATGCGGTTCCTCGCAATACGAGGCTCGGCATCCAGGGCCGCAGCTTCTCCTGGCGGATGCGGGCAAGAGTCGCTTGAATCGCCGCCTGATGCGCCGCCAACTCGGGACGATGCGTCAGGCCCAGAGCAATCAGCTCCTCGGTGGAACTTCCAGCATCGATCAATTCGACCCGCAAGTGCGGCTCTTCAATGGGATGGATCACTGCCGCGGCATCCAGCCGGAGGATGCGGATGAGATCCGCGCTGGAAAGCTGCCAACGCTCGTAAGCTGCCTCAATAGCGAGCCTACGGCGCGAAAGCTCGGTCTTTGCGCGATTGATTTCGACCGTCGGAACAAGGCCGGGCGCCAACTGCTTTGTCTTCTCGACAAGGTCCGCCGCCCGTGCCGCGGCATCGATCGCTCCGGCGAGTTCGCCCCGCGCCTGCTGCACATTGAAGTAAACGGTGGCGACATCGAGGACAGTATCGTTCGCTGCCGCCTGGACCGACGCCTGCCGTGCAGCCACGATCTGACGGGCGGCGAGCGGAGCGTAGAAAGCATCGCCCGTCGCGACGGAAAGCGCGGGCCCACCGCCGACGAGAAAGGACGACTTGTTTGTCGGAAAAACGTTTCCGACTACATCCTGAAGTTGCCCGTCGTGCCGAAAATAGTCGACGCCCCAACTCAGGTTCGGCACCCACAGCACGGACGGCGATCTTGCTGTGCCCGCCGCGGCCACACGCTCCTCGCGAGAGCGATGTCAAGCGGACTCGCATTGGCGAGGCGAAGGGCCGAGGTCAAATCGATCGGCAATGACCGCGTTGCTGGCACGCTTGCCGACGAAACCGGAAGCGAGATCGGAAGTACCGCCACTTCTCCCGCATCTGCCTTCGCCTGGGCCAAGGCGCGCGATGCACCCGCCGCCATGACGACGAGCATGCAGCAAACGCCAATCGCCAAAGTGCCGCGAGCCATGAACGCACCGTCCCAATCGAATCGGAAGACGCACCGTCTTCACCATCGACATGGCATGCCCCCACCACGATGAAATTCAATTCGCACGATATTCCTTGTGGCGAAGGATTAACAGTTGTTCGGATTCGGAAAGCCTGGAAACCTGCAGCACGCCAAAGGGCCGATAATCGCCCGAATCAACCGAACGCACGCCTCCCTTGTTCGATGGCGGCACGGAGGCTTTCCGCCGTCGGAGGTGCGGCGCTTCGCTGGCTCCGCCAGGATAGATGCGTGTTCGGTAACTGCGATACGCTTCGTTTCGCATATGAGCGAGGAATGGTGGCCATGCCGCCGGCTCCGCTCCTCGCGCAGTGCGGCCAAGTCGATCGGAGCGACGACGATCTTCGCGCCCGGGCCCGGGTCCGCCTGGCTCAGAATCCGGCCATCGAAATCAACGATCATGCTGCCGCCAGGCCAGGAAAAGGGCGGGTAATTGTCGGCCGACGCGCCTTGATTGCACGCCACGACATAGCCGAAATTCTCGATCGCCCGGCAACGATTGACGACGGTCCACCAATCCATCGGAGGCGTCGCCCCAGGGATCCATGTAGGCGGAGATGCGAATGAAGACTTCGGCTCCGTTGCATGCGAGTTGCCGAATCGCCTCCGGAAAAAGCCAATCGTAGCATGTCGCCACGCCCAGCTTGCCGATCTCCGTGTCGGCGACGGGAAACATCTCCTCGGCATATCCCGGCAGATCATGCGGGCTGGTATGCACCTCCCACGGAATCCAGGGGTGCGTCTTCCGATAGCGATACAGGATGCCAGTCGGGCCGATCAGACAGGTCGTGTTGAAGACATGGCCGGGATAGCGGTCGTCCTTTTCGAGAAAACTACCGGTCTGGATGTAGATGCCGTGTTTCTTCGCCATTGCCTGGTAGCGATCCGTATGCTCGTTCGGAAGTTCTACGGCCAGCTTTTCGTGGAGTTGCTGTGCCGTCTCGTAGATCGGGGCCGCATGGGCGAACTCAGGAAAAACAACAAGTCGAATCGTGTGAAACGGCGAGTATCCAACGACCGTCCGTTCGATCATGGCGATCATATGGCCCACATTTCGCCCGATCTCGGATCGATCGCGGGGATGCGGCATGTCGGTCTGGCAGCAGGCAGCATAGTATCGCATCGATAAACTCGCATGAACATCAAGGGCGGCATCGAAAATCATAGCGAGGCGGCATCGCCAAGGGGGCGAGCTTGTTGCGATGAAGGGCCGTTCCGGCTCCCCTCTCCCCTTTGGGGAGAGGGGAGCCAGTCCGAATCGCGCTTTCCGATTGCGATGCGGCGCGGCTTCGAATACGATCCAGAAAACCCAATCGGCCGATCGTCCTCTCCGCACGCGTCAGGAATCATGTCGAGCGAGCCATCGGTTTCGTCGGAATCGCCGAACGACACGCTTCGCGGGAAATCGCGGAAATACGTGCCCGCGCTCGGCCCGCGCATGCATTCGGTTTTGTGGCTGATTTTTCTCCTCACCGCGGTGCTCGGTTCGACCGGCTTTTATCTGATCGCGGTTCGCGCCTACGAAATCTATCGCGGCCAATCGTATCAATCGCAATTCTCGCTCTGGATGTTTCTCGCCCACATCCTTGTGGGCGTCGCGGTGCTCATTCCCTTTGTCCCTTTCGGCATCGCGCATTGGCGTTCCTCGAGCAACCGTACCAACCGCCGTGCGATTCGGTGGGGCATCGTGCTGTTCGCGATCGGCTTGCTCGTAGGCCTGACGGGTCTGGCCCTCGTGCAACTCGAAGGCATGCCGCAGCTATCGACCGGTTCGCTCGGACGTGGCGTCGCCTATTGGCTGCATATCGCCACGCCGATCTTGGCTGTCGTCGTCTATGTCGTCCATCGCAAGGCGGGGCCGAAGCTACGGTGGAAATGGGGCGGATTTTGGGGCGGGGCAACGATCGCATTCACCGCCGTCATGCTTGCCATGCATTCGCACGATCCACGTCAATGGCATGCCCGCGGCTCCCCCGAAGGCGAAAAATACTTCGAGCCCTCGGCCGCGCGAACGGTCAACGGCAAGTTCATCTCCGCTTCGACGCTGATGAATGACGAATACTGCCTGCAATGCCATGCGGACATCTACAAGAGCCACATCCACTCGGCCCATCGCAACAGCTCGTTCAACAATCCCGCGTATCGCTTCAGCGTCCGCGAAACTCGACAACGCGCTGGGGTTCGGGCCGCGCGCTGGTGCGCGGGCTGCCACGATCCGGTGCCGTTCTTTTCCGGCGAATTCGACGACCCGAACTACGACGACGTGAATCACCCGACCGCAAGCGCCGGCGTAACTTGCACCGTCTGCCATGCGATCAGCCATGTGGGTAGCCGATCGGGGAATGGCGATTACACGATCGACGAGCCGATTCACTATCCCTTCGCGACGAGCGATAATCCTACCCTGAAGTGGATCAGCCAGCAGATGGTGAAGGCGAAGCCGGAGTTTCACAAGCAGACGTTTTTGAAGCCGTTTCACCGATCGGAAGAGTTTTGCTCCACATGCCACAAGGTAGGATTGCCGCAAGAGGTCAACCGATACAAGGAGTTTCTGCGAGGGCAGAACCATAGCGATTCGTTTTGGCTCAGCGGAGTCTCGGCATGGGGCACGCAGTTTCTATTACCCGGCCCAAGCAAAGACCAATGCGCCGACTGCCACATGCCGCTGCAACCTTCGAGCGACTTCGGCGCCTGCGATTTCGACGGAAGCGGGACCGGCGAAAGTGCATGACCACACCTTCGTCGGGGCTAACACCGGACTGGCGGCATTGCTGAAATTTCCAGGCCACGAGAACACGATCCGCCGCCACAGCGATTTCTGCGCGGCGGGCTCGGCGGAAAATCGCCGCCGTGCGCATCGACCTTTTCGGCATCAAGGAACTGCAAGCTGATCGCCTACGCCATGCAGCCTCCATGTTCGGCCTCGCCAGCGACCCCTGGGGAAATTTCGCGGTCGCTGCCTCGGCAGAACGCATTCGCGAGCGGGGTGTTGAGCGCCGCTGCTGAACGACCAGCCGCTGCGGCCGAATCTGCCGAAGCTGATGCCGGGGCTCGCGTTATCTTGTGGATGTCGTGATTCGCACATTGAACATGGGGCATCACTTCACGCAAGGGACTGCGGACTCGAACGAGGTGTGGGTCGAGTTCATCGCGAAAACGCCGATTCGAACGCTGGGAATCAGCGGGGCGATGGCGGAAGCCGATGAGGGCCGAGTGAATCCCTGGTCTCATTTCCTAAATGCCATCGTCCTCGACCGCCATGGCAACCGCATCGATCGCCGCAATCCGCAGGACATCTTCACGCCTCTCTACGATCAACGCCGGGCGCCGCTCAGGTCGTGCATTACCAACTCGATGTGCCTCGCGATTTGCAGCCCGGCGAATCGATCGAACTTTTCCGTGCGTGTTCGCTATCGGAAAGTTCGACGATGCGTACATGAAGCTGGTGCATGGCAAAGAGCGTGTGCCGAAAGCGCCGATCGTCGATCTTTGCGAGGACCGCGTCGTGTTGCCGATTGCCGGCGTAACCGAACGCGTGCCGGAAGCAAAATCGCCGATCGAACCCGCTTGGCAACGATGGAACGATTGCGGCATCGGATGCTTCCTTGAAGGCGGCAGCGACGGCAAATCGGGAGGGGAGTTGGGCCAGGCGGAGCGATCGTTCCAGCGATTGCTGTCGCCCGAATTCGCCGGCGCCAAAGCGGCTCATGCTCACGGCCACGTCAATCTCGCGCGCGTCCATCTCGCCTACGGCGGGACGGAACGCATCGAACTCGCGCGCAAGCATCTGGCTGCCGCACGCACTTCCGATCCACCAGCTCCCTGGTGGACCGTTGCCTGGTTCAATGGCCTCGTGAATCTCCAGAACGCGGATTTCGACGAAGCGATTCGGCAATTCGAGACGATCCTCGACCCGGCGAACATCGATCCTGTGAGGAAGTTCGATTTCACCGGCGATTTCATCGTTCGCAATGAACTGGCGAAGACGCTCTTCACGAAAGCGCAGCAGGAATCGGACGAAGCCGCACAGAACCGCCTGCTGCAACTCGCGGCGAGCCATTTCGAGAAGACGCTCGCGCTCGATCCGGAAAACGTCGATGCCCATGAGTTCCTCGCCAAAACGTACCATCGGCTCGGCAAGGATTTCTCCGGGGCCGCGGAGACATCGCCGGATGCGGTTGCGAAGGAGCATGTGCTGCAATGCGTCGAGGAAAACCCGATTCCGGAAGCCGCGGATCGCGTTCGCAAGATCGCCAAAGCGACGACGTTGGCGATGAACAACCCGGACGATTTTCGCAAATGGATCGACCTCCGCCGGGCGTTGACGCGCATCGCCGATCGCAGCCCGGACGGCTGGCGGCGACTCGCGATTCAGCCGGCTCTTCGCAGCATCGATACTCGGTTGCTTGAAGGGTTGCCGGAGTTGGCAAAATCGTTCGCAATGGAAGCGAATGTGGAGGAACGCCAACGATCGGCCCAACTGCTAGGAAGCGCCGTCGCCTCCTTGAACGAGCGCCCGCGTCGCACGGACGTCCGCCCCGCATTCCTCGCGACATGGCCCTTGGCGGAACCAGGTGCGCATGCGATGCTTCTGCCGCTCGCGGAGTTGGACGTCTTGAATGGCGGCATGTCGCCGACGCGATTGCTGACTCTGCGAAAGGTACAGCAGATCGTGCGATCCGCCTCGAAGGAAGCCGACCCTGCTTCGGCTCATGTGCTCGCCCGCATTCATGGATCGCTGCACGGCATCTTCAAGCCGGACGAAAATGCCCAGGAGCATGCGGTGCGAGTGCATCGCAGCCGATTCCCCGCGGCCGACCGCGCCTCGCATCCGATCGTGCTGTATCGCCTCAACGAACCGTTTACTCAATAACACGGACACCGATTTCATGCAGCTTCGTGCGTGGAGCATCATGCTGGGCGTGGCGATCGTCGCCGCCGTCGGCGTCTTTTTCGCGGTGAGGCGCGAGGAAGCGAAGAAAAAGGACGCGGTCGTCGTTCCCGATGCCGTCGCTCGGGCTAAAGAAATCGACGTACCGAAGGTCCACTTCCGCGACGTCACCGCCGATGCGGGGATCCGCTTCACGCACACGAACGGCGCTTTCGGCAAGAAGCTGCTGCCGGAAACGCTTGGCTCCGGCATCGCCGTGCTCGATTTCGACAAAGACGGGCATCCGGATCTTTTCTTCGTCAATTCGCGAAATTGGCCCGGCACGGACGAAGCAACCCATCCGCCCCTGCCTCATCGCAACAAAGGACGGAACCTTCGAGGATGCGGACGAAACGTCCGGACTCGATGTCCTGATGTACGGCAGCTGGGCGTGATGTCGGCGATTTCGACAACGACGGTGGTCCGACTCGACTAAGCCACGGCGTCGGCGGCATGCCTTTTTTCCGGAATGCGTCGCGAGGGCGGCCGCAAGTTCGATTGACGTCATCGATCGCGTCGATCTCACCGACAGCTGAACTGGCCGGGCGAGTTGAAGACCAAGGACGATTTTCTTCGCATGCCGGGATGCTTTCGTGCCCCAGCTCCGCCACGTTCCTCGATTACGACCTCGATGGGCATCTTGATCTGTCGTGCACCACGCTCTATCGCCCAACCGGATCTGACCAGAGCTTTACTCCTATTCGGCCAAGGCCGAACTCTATGGCCCGCCTTTCGCTATTTCAAAGGCACGCATTGCACGCTGTATCGCAATCTCGGCGACGGCACGTTTCTGCAACGTCACCCAGAAAGCGGGCATCCAGGTCTCGGGCGAACTCGGCGAACCTGCCGGCAAATCGCTCGGCGTTCGTCGCGGATGTCGATGGCGATGGTTGGCCGGATATTTCTCGTGCTAACGACACGTTCGCAATTTCTTCTTCCGCAATCGCGGCGACGGCACCTTCGAGGAACGAGGCCAGCAGGCGGGCGTCGCCTATGCCGAAGGCGTAGCCCGGGGTGCGATGGGGATCGACTGGGGAGAATACCGGCCCGGAAAATTGAAGGCCGTCATCGGCAATTTCGCGAATGAGCCGAACACGCTGCTGCGATTGGATCAGCCGAAGCAGTTGCTATTTTCCGATGCGCAGCCCTCATCGAGGGACTCGCGGGCCCGAGCCGCATCGTGCTCCGCTTCGGCCTATTTTTCTTCGATTACGATCTGGATGGGAGGCTCGACCTGCTGACGTGCAACGGCCATCTCGAACCTTCGATCCAGGACCTCCAGGCGGGCCAATCGTATCGGCAACCGGTGCAGTTTACTGGAACACGGGCGGCAAGCGAGCGTTCGAGTTGCGACGGCCGATTCCGCGGGCCCTGATCTGTTCGTACCCATGGTCGGACGAGGATGCGCGCGTTCGCGGATATCGATGGCGATGGTGACCTCGATGGGAGTTCACGCAAGAACGGCGGACCAGCCAGGTTGCCCGCACGAGCAGAAGACGAATCACGCGGATCCGCCGGCTCTTCGGCAGCAACGGAAAGGACACCAACCGCAGCCGCCATCGGCGCCCAGATACGCCTCATCGCCGGCGAACGCGTGCAGCAGCCGCGAAGTGACGGCAACACGTGGATACCTTGAGCCAGAGCGAACTCGCCGTCACCTTCGGCCTCGACGAGTTGCGTGAGGTAGACCGCATCGAAATCCGCTGGCCCAACCGCGAACGCATCGACGAAGTTCATCGAACGCCCCGCGACGATGAAGACGCATTTACGTTCGGCAGAGCGTCAGCAGGAAACCGCACGATCGCGCGCTAAAGCTCGCGGTCCTTCAAGGAAGTTCGTCGATCCGCTTTCCCACCGCCGAAGCATGCCCACAGACCAAACGCCGAACGCTTCACATTGGTGGTCGGTCTCATCAGAATGATGCTTGGCCATGGCCGACCACATGGGCAACGACGCACTAGGATCGAGGAAGTCGATGAAGCCATCCGCATCCCGCTTCGGGCTGACCTTGCTCGTGGTGGTACAGACTGGTGGTCGCGGTGTATTCTTCGCCCCAGGGAACTGGCGATCGACATGTCTGCGATCGCGGAACACAACAACCGCGGACTCGGGTTGCTTGAGCAATTTCAATACGCGGAGGCGGCGAACGCCTTCGAGAAAGTCGTCGAACTTCGCCCCGTTGGCTGCTGCTGCATCAACCTGTATCTGCCTGTTCAACACGAACACCGGGAAACCTCGGAGAAGGCATACAAGACGTTCGACCAAGTGCTCGAGAAAAGCTCAAGCGATCCCCACGCCCATTTTCGCCCGCACCATCCTTCGCCAGCAGGAGAGATCGAAAGCGTCATGGTGGCGGATCGTGCCGTCTTGCAACACGATCCTGCCGACGCTCCGACATGGTTTTGGCTGGGCACGACGGAAGATCCATCCTCAAAGAAGGCGGCCGACGCCTACCGAAAGGCGATCGAGCAAGATCCGAGCCTTTCCGCCGCAGTCTATGCCCTTGGCCTCGCTTTGCGCGGCGAAGACCCCGCGAAATCGAAGGAAATGCTCGATCGGCACAAGCTGCTCACCGAATCCGGCTCCGAAACGCAGGCGAAGCTCGCCTACGGAAAAATGGGCAAATACGGCGAAGCGATCGGCAGCCGATCGGAAACTCGCCATGAGGCATCGATCCCGCTCCCCGCATTCGCGCCTTCGGACCCCACCGACATCACACTGGCCCTGGCGACTCGCTGGGCCGTCGATGCGGACTTCGGCGAAGGCGCGGACGCAAAGCTCATCCGCGCCGTCCGCAAGCGTTTCGGCGGCACGATGGTCGTCCTGGATTTCGATCAAGACGGCAAATCGGACCTCTTCCTGACGGGAGCCGTCGTGGAAGGAAGCAAGGTTCGCAATCTGCTCCTACGCAATCTCGGCAACGGCAAGTTCATCGATGCGACTGCCGATGCGGGCCTTTCCGCCACTCCCAATGCCCTCGGATGCTGCGTCGGCGATTTCGATAACGATGGCTATCCCGACTTGCTGCTGACGACGCCCCAGGGCGTTCGCCTCTTGCGGCATCGCGGCAAGGACGCGGAAAAGACCGGATACGACGACGTCACCCAATCCGCCGGCCTGAGCGACCTCGTCGGCGGATGCCTCGGCGCCGCATGGATCGATCTGGATGCCGACGGCGACCTCGATCTCGTCGTCGTCCCCTTCGCTCCGACAGGCGAACTCGCCATCGACCGCTTTGCGGGCAAGCAAGCGCAACCTCTTGGTTTGGCCGTGTATCTCAATGTCGGAAAGTCGGCTGCAGGGCCGGTCGGTGCGGTCCAGCGATTGAGTGCCGAGTTTCGCCGATCCGATCAGACCAAAGAACTGACGGCGCTCGATGGCGCTCCGCTCCACATCGCATTCGGCGATTTCAACGGCGACCGCTCGCCCGACCTCGTCGTGCTGCAAGACGGCAAAGCTCCGAAACATTTCGCCAACGATCGCCTGCTGCGTTTCCGCTCGGCTCCGGTCCCCGAGAAGTCGCTGCCGCATGCGCCGTGGAATGCCGCCCTCGTCCTCGATAGCGACAATCGCGAACGCTCCGATCTCCTTCTCCTCGCAGCGGATCGCCCACCTGCCCTGCTTCGTTCGATCGGGGCTGGCCAAACCGCGTCGTTCGAGTCGGGCATCGCCAATAGTCCGTCACTACTGCAAGCGACCGTCGTCGATGTCGATCTCGATGGCTGGGCCGACGTCTGCGGCATCACACCCGGCGGCGATGTTGCGTTCCTCCACAATCAACATGGTTCCCTGCTGACGACGCCGAGTTTGCTGGCGCCGCTGGCGGGCAAAGCGAAAGACATCCAGGCCATCGCAGCCCTCGATGCGGATGGCGACATGGTGCCGGACCTTGCCGTATGGTCGAAGTCGTCCGGCCTGTCGATCCTTCGCAATGTGGGGAACGGATGCAACGGCATCGCGGTTCGCCTCACGGGTCGCCGCGAGCAGAAGGAGAAACTCCGCTGCAACGCCGATGCTTCCGGCGCCCGCATGACCGTCCATGCGGGGACGCTCGCATCAAGTATCGAACGTTCCACCGTCTGCGCGGGCCTGGGTCAATCGAGCCAACCCGCGATTCTCGGCATCGGCAGACGCAAGGTTGCGGACGTGCTTCGCATTCGTTGGCCGGATGGAACTTGGCAGGCGGAACTCAGCGTGCCCGCGAACCAGGTCGCTCGCATCTCGCAGACCGATCGCACCCCCGATTCCTGCCCCTTGCTCTTCGCGTGGGATGGCGAGAAGTTCGGCTTCGTCGCGGATTTCTTGGGCGGCGGCACGATCGGCGAATACCTCCCTGATGGAACCTGCCGACAGCCTCGCCCCGAAGAATCGGTGAAAATCGAATCGCATCAGCTGAAGCCGAAGCACGGCAAGCTGACGCTGAAACTCACCGAGCCCATGGATGAAGTCACCTATCTCGACCGCGTACTGCTGCTCGCCGTCGATCACCCCGCGGACATGCATGTCTATCCGGAAGAGCGGATGTCGGAGGCCGCGCCGAGCCAGGATTTGCATGCATTTCGCAAAATCATCCGCCCGATGAAGGCAACCGATCATCGCGGCAAGGACGTGTTGCCGTCGCTCCTCAAACGCGACCGAAACTACGTTGACGATTTCGCCCGACTCTCATGGCTGGGCTACGCGGAGGAACACCACATCGACCTCGATTTCGGCGGCGCCTTCCGGAAGTTTGCCGCCGGCGATCGCGTGTTCCTCTGTCTCTACGGTTGGACCGACTACGCGTATCCGGAAGCCGTGTGGGCCGCGACCCAAGCCGGAGTGCCATTGATTCCGCCGGTGTTGGAAGAACAAATCGAAGGCAAATGGCGGAAAGTCGAGGTCGATATGGGCTTCCCCGCAGGCCGGCCGCGCATGACGCTGGTCGAAATCACCGGCAAATGCCTCGGCAGTGGCCCGCTCCGCATTCGCAGCAATATGCAGGTGTTTTGGGATGAGATCTTCATCGCCGTCAGCGAGGGAACGATCGCAGCCAAGAATCTGGAAAAGCCAGGACAGACGAAATCCGACCGCTTTCGCGTGACGACGCTCGCACCCTCACACGCCGAGCTCCGCGCCGGCGGAAACTCCGCCGAGTATTCGCCGGACGGCAAACAGCCGACGATCTACTCCGACGCCCCTGCCCTGCCCGCTCCCGTAACGCGTTTGCAAGGCCGAACGACGCGGTTTGGGCCCGTGAAGGAGTTGCTCGAAAACCTCGACGACCGCTTCGTTATCTTCGGCCCCGGCAGCGAAGTCATCGTCGATTTCGATGCGACGAAACTGCCGCCGCTACCCGATGGATGGTCCCGCAGCTTTGTGTTTCGATCCTGGGGTTACTGCAAAGGGGCCTCGGTGTTCACCGCAACCGGCGGAAGCGTGGAACCGCTGCCGTTCCGAAAGATGTCCCAATTCCCCTATGGGGTTACGGAACGCCACCCCTCCGAGATCGAAGCAACGGACTTACCTAAACCACAGTAAGCCGACCCCCTAATTTCGGGACACGCCTTTCGCAATGGTTAAAATTCTCGGAGACTGCGGAAAGAATCTATCCAATTTCGCGTCGCAGTGATACGTTTACACGTCTTGGAAGTGCGGCTTCTATTTCTCTCCCCATACTGGAGTGACCATGCGTCGACGGAACGGTTTTACCCTGATCGAATTGCTCGTCGTTATCGCCATCATCGCTGTCTTGATTGCCCTCCTGGTTCCCGCAGTTCAGAAAGTTCGTGAAGCGGCCGCCCGGTCGCAATGCCAAAACGTAACCGTTCACCCCGTTTGGATGAGTGAGGGCGTGGATGCGCCCTCGCGGTGAGCGGCGATGGCGGCTTGGAGGTAGGCGAGGACAGGACGCTTTTGCAGCCGTTTGCACCGCGGTCAGGATTCGCTCCACGAACCGGCAGCCGCCGTCGCTGCTGCAGCCGAAGCTTCGCTGCTGCTCTGCCCGACGCAGCGTTCGTTCCGCGTGGTTGTTCGGCTCCACGCCCGACTCCACCACGAACGTCCACATCGACTGCTGCATCTTCGCCAAGCGCGTGCAGAAGCGAGTCAGCTTCGGATCGCGGCTACGCGTGCCCCGATCGAGCAGGTCGGCTGCTTCCATCAGGCGATCCGCCATCCGGTCGCCCAATTCCGTTCGCGTGAGGCCTCCGCCGCGAAACGCATGCCATAGGTCGAACACCTTGGAACTGATCGCGAACCATTCGTCCGCAAGTTTCTTCGCCGCGCCCCGCTCCTGGTGTTGCTCCCAGTTTCGATTCAGATGCGCCCAGCACACTTGGCGACGGATTGCGGGCCATTCGTCGTAGACCATCCATCGGTCGCTGCATAACACGCCGACGAACTTGGCGCCGACATCCACACCAGCGCGTCCAGGCTTCGCTTCGCGTGAATGACGAACAGGGCCAGCGTTCGGGTTGCTGCGACCCACAGCCAACGCTTCTTGCCTTTGAGTTTCCAGCCGGTTTCGTCCGCATGCTTGACCGCAGCGGCCGCGATCGCCTCGCGCACTTCCTGATGCGGCACGGCCAACGCCGCGGCTGGTTTCCTGTTCAAGTTCGAGATCGTGCCCGGCGAGACCGGGGCTTCCAGCACCGACGCGGACACCTCCTCGATGGCGCGTTTGCTCATGCCGTGGCAGCCGGCCAAGTAAGCGAAAAAACCAGTGAGTCTCGGGCCGACGCTGCGAGCGCGAATCGCGGCGGGAATGGCCTGATGAGTTATTTCGCCGCACTCGGGACAGGTTCGATAATGTCCGATGCTCGACGATCTCCGCGGCCACGTCGGCGGCAGCTCGGCGATCTGGTGACGCGCGGGCGGCGGATCATTCGGTCCCGCCTCGACGGGCAATTCGGCTTGGCATGCGCGGCACTGCGAGGAACGTGGCGGATAATGTCCTTGAGCCGATCGACCGGCATGAGTTGCTTGAGATGAGGCGGATGTCCGGGCTGTCCGCCCGGCGTCCTGCAGTGGACTTCTTGGCGGGAGCGGGCGGTTGCGATACATGAGGACGCGACGCGGGAAGCTTGCCTTGAAGCCGACTGATCTGATCGAGCAGATCGCGAACGACCCCTTCCAACTGCAGAACCCGAGCCTCCACTTCGGCAATCCGAACCTTCGCGGCACGGCAACCGGGGCAAGCGTCGTTCATGGCATCCGCGGCATCCATGCCCAAACATCAAATACCCAAAACTTCAACAGCGCTAAACTCCAAGGGCTGAACGGTTACGCCAAAACAACCTGAAACAGATCGGTCTCGCCCTCCACAACTACCACGACACCTACAAAGCCCTGCCGCCCGGCGGCGTTCCGGATGTAGCGCGCTTGGGGCTCCGGTGGAGAAGCTGGGGAAGCTCCTGGATGGTTTTCATTCTGCCTCATCGAACAAAACGCTCTTTATGCGAAATGGCAATTCACCGGCGCCAACTCCGGCTTCAGCAACGCGAATAACCGCCGCTGGCTCCAGCGCTAACCTGACGATCAACATGTACAAGTGCCCGTCCAGCGTCCTTCCGGTGATTATGGGTAGCAACGTCATGGCGTCGGATTACGCGTGCGTCGCAGGAGCCGAGTCCGGCTTGATCTCTGGCTACACGGAAACGCGAATAGCTGGCTGCAACAGTGGTGGCCGTTGCGGTGCTGGCGGAGCCTCTGCAGCGCCAGCAAACACACATTGATCTCGATCTCCGATGGCACCAGCAACACAATGTTGGTCGCGGAGACGAACGGTACGATCAATCTTTCCGAATCCGGCACGAGTTCTTACCGTCGGTGGCCCTTATGGTTGGACCATGGGCACCAGCCAGACCACCCCAGGCCCAAGTGGAGACCGTCTCTTTAACTCGACGACAGTTCGATACCAAATCAACGTGAAAACTGGTTTCACGGCGGGCAGCGGCGGCATGTCACCGATGCATCCAACAACTACCCGATCTCGTCCATGCACGGGCGGGGTGAACATTCTGCTGGGGGATGGATCGGTGCGATTCCTCTCCGATTCCACCTCGCTCGATACCCTCGCTCGCGCCACACGCGACGATGGGACCGTGCTGAACCTGAACTAACTCGAATGAATTTGAACGCCACGGTTCTCTTGGACCGTGGCGGCTCTTTTCCCGCCTTTTACTCACTCGGAATCCGCTCTCCCATGAAACGCCTCGTTCCAATTGCGTTCGTTTTTGCTGCGGTGATCGGTTGCAACCAAGGCCCAGTCGAGCCAAAGTCGCTCGAGGTCTCGGGAACCGTCAAGCTCAACGGCGGCTCCCCTCAAGGAAGGTACGATTGCCTTCATCCCCGAAAAGACCGATGGCTTCCCCGCTCCCACGTCGCCCATTGTCGATGGAGCCTTCAAGGTCAAAGGCGTCGGCGCCAACAAGGTCGAAATCCGCAGCCCCAAGGATAGTGGCAAGAAAAACAGCACCGGCGGAGCCATCATCGAAGAAACCATTCCGCCACAGTACAACGTAAAAAACGACGCTCACTTCTAATGTCGCCGGCGAAATGAAAGACGTCGTCTTTGATCTCAAAAAGTAACCGCCAAGTCCATGATTCGGCCGAGTTGCTCGAATTCGCGGGCGCTCGGCCGTATTTCGTTTGGTCGCCCGATCCAGTAGGATCGGCGTTGCGAATGAACGTCGCCCGCGGAGTGGCTGGCCGTGAAGATCCTGGATTTTCGGCACGAAATCCGCGAGCTGGCGAATGTGGCCAAGGCGTGGCGGCAAGGCCGGGCAGGCGAGAAGTTACCGTCGGCCTTGTGCCGCAGCGACAAAGACCAATCGGAAGCGTCTAGGGCCCAGGCGGCCTAAGAACCACCCACTTCAACGACGCCTACCCTTCAGAGGTGCTTTGTCGAACGAAGCGTGAAGGGGATGCAACCCTCTCGCACCGCGAGCGTCATACGGATGTCGCTCACGCGAGCGCGCTGCCGCCAATCCCGCTCGGAGCGATCGTCCGCTGAGGTCATCGATTCGTGCCGACGAAGCTGCCGCCGTTCTCGCGAGACAAGGCCCACAGAAACGCGCCGACGTCGGGGCTTTCGAAGAAGAAGCCGACCGTGTTGATGCGGACGCGACGACCGGCGACACTCCGATTCCATTCGTTCTTCAACCGCAAGCGGACGTGCTTCCCGAGCAGTTCCGATTTTTGCTGTTCGCTCATGTTGACCGTGGAAGCGGGCAAGCCTTCACCCGCATTCGGGAGTCCGTCGGAGAGGACATAGATCGTTTCAAGGCCATGGTCGCGATAGCGGAACGCTTCCTCCATGGCGGCATACATGTTCGTCTCGCCGACGGGGCGAATCTTCTTGAGACGCGCAGCGGCGACCTCCGCGTTCTCTTTGCCGTCGTAATTGAGCCAGCGTCCGTCGCTGCCCAGCGGATAGCGGACGCGGTCGGAGAAGAGAATCACCTGATACTGCTTCAGGTCCGGCAACGACTGCATGATCTTCGACACCGTATCGCACACGAGCGGCCATTTGTCGGGATCGGCGGTGTTTTCATCGATCAGTTCCATGCTGCCCGACATGTCGACGAGGAACAATACCCGGCTTCCCGTCAGCGGCACGCCGGCGAAGCGAGCGTCGGCCGCTAGCTGTAGAGCGCGAGCCCGATCGACGAGAACGGTTCGCTCGCTCTGCAGCGACGCGATCATCGCCTTGGCCTGCTCCAGTTCTTTTGCGGTGAGCGATACTTTGCTGTCCGTCGTCTTCTGATTGGCAAGCAGGTCGCGCAAGCGGCGATCCGCATCGACCGCATCGGTTTTAAATCGAACAAGGTCTTTTTCGAGGCCTTTGAGCCGTTCGAGATCTTGCAAAAGCACGGTGATGCGAAGCTCGGCCGTCTTCACCTTATTGAGGCTGTCGACCTTTTCGCGGTTGAGCGAGGACAAGAGTTTTTCGGCATCAACTAGCTTGGAAGCATTCGCCTTCGCTTCCTTCGATGCGGCTGAAGCCACATCGTCGCGGGCGGCGAGGTCGCGTTCCAAGACGCGGACTTTGCCTTCCGCCTCGGCGATTTTCGTCAACAGTGCCTCATACGCTTTCATCTTGGCGGCGAGTTCGCCGGTGGTGAGCTTGCTTTTCGATTCGAGTTCGCGAAGGTCGATCTTGGTGCGAGCGAGCAGCGATTCGGCCAAGGAATGCGTCTTCTTCAGATCGTCGAAATCCTTTTTGAGAACAAGCGTCAGCTGATCCGCTTTCGCCTTCAGATTGCGAAGTTCATCTACCTCGACGAGGATCGCGACCTTCTGCTTGGTCGACTCGGCCAGAGAGGATTTGAGGCCGATATTTTCAAGCGACAACGACGCGATCTGGGAATCCTTCTCCGATAGCGAAGCTTCCTTCTGATCGAGCAACTCAATCGCGCTTTCATTTGCATGATGGCTTACTTGCCAAAGGAGAATCACGCAACCCAGTGCGCAGCAGATGACGTCCAACATGTAGATGTTGAAGACGGTCGGCACTTTGTGGCGAATCGCCATCGCTACCTCATCAAAACCGCTGCCATCCGCCGCATGGTGCCGCCCTATGGCATCATCCGCGACGAAAAACCGCTCGAACCAACGACGTGGCGAAGTGCCCGCGCGTCACACCGACAAGTTGCGGAAACTCGGTTGGCCGAGAAAACGGACGGCTGGACCTCGCTGGCCAAGGCGAATCCAGTCGCCCGCCCGCAGAACAACCGATCCATGCACCGGATGGTCGTTCACCAAGGTTCCTTGCCTGCTGCGGTTGAACAAAACATAAGCCCGATGGTCGTATCGGATTTCGCAATGGCGCTCGGCGACGTCTGGGTGGCTGTGCGGATCGAACGGCAGGTGGCAGCCCGCATGGGAGCCAAGCGAAAACTGCGCGTCGTGCAGCAGAAACTCAAGGCCGTGAAATTGCAAACGTGCTGGTCCCGCTTCGAGCGGTTGGGGCAGCGGCAAGGGCGCCATGAGATCGACATGCCCGCGCGGCAAGTCGATCTGGAAATGGGTCGCCAACGCATGGGCAGCGCGGGCGACCGCGTCCGGGGAAAGGACGACCACGCGTGAAGGTTCCTGAACGGCATCGCGCAATAAGCCTTCGCCGAAATCCTCCACGGCTGTCCGCCGGGGCTCATGCGCCGCCGGCGAAACGCCGATCATGGCTTCGGCTTTCCGCCGCAGAGCCAGTGCCAGGCCAGGCAATCGGCCTGCCGCATTCGTCATCAGGATGACCGAAGGTATTTCCTCGTGGGGCAAGTTCCTGAAGAGCAGGTCCGCTTCCGCCAGCGCCTGCCGGACAAGGGTGGTGCAATAGTGTCCTGCCTTATCCGGATGAATCAGGATGTTCTGATACCACTGATTGCCCTGAATGCCGATCTGCACGATGCGGCCCATGAGCGTCGCTTCAAGCAAACTGTCGAGTTGTTCGTAGAGCCGTTGCTCGGCGATCGGCGAATCGCGCGGATCGCGACGGCTTTGCCAAACGCAGAAATCGGCGAGCACGTCCAGCAAACGTTGCTTCCAGGCACGGAGGCTGAGAGCATTGACCGTGCGAGTGTCGAGCAAATGGGCCTGCCCCGTAACCGACCGCACGATCGACAAAGTAAGGGCATGGTCGTCCACGTCGACGACCAGAACCGACGATGACCAAGCCTGCTCCGCGAACCCCACCAGCGCGGCAGCGAGGGGGGCGGGGACGGTGCCGATAACGGGAACTTTCGACTTTTCCCCTAGTTGCCGCACGAGGTCCGCTTGCTCATGGCTGAGATAGCCGGGCAATGCAACGACAACGCCCCGCGTTTTGGCGCAGATCGGCTGAAGGCGTTTCCACACCTGTTGCATCACGGCAGAAGCGTCAAGTTTCGATCGGCCGTGCTTCCATATCTTGGCAGCCGTACCCGTACGGCCCAGGTGCGGCAGGAAATCGGATACCGTCAAATGGGGTTGATGACGCAGCAGGCGAAATCCGGCGGCCCCTAGATCGGCGGTCCAGCCCTCCAGGCTGAAGATCATCGGCAATTCAAGAGCCGGCGGCTCCATTGGAAGCGACGTGGGGTAATCGCCTGTCGAGCCGAGGACGCCCCGAGCGCGGGTGCCGTTGATGTCGAGCCCGAGCCAATTCATCGCATCGCCCTCTCGCCGATTCCTTCAGGCAGCAGGGACATGCCAGGATGCCCATTGCCGAGAGGATTTGCATGGGGATCCGGCGATGTTTCCGGTTCGTAGATGCGATTGACCAAATGCTCAAGGCAATATTGTTGACAATCGACGATCAGCGATTCTTCTTCACGTTGAATCACATGAATGAAGAACATGATCAGCAGGCTCAAGCCCAAAGCGACGAGCGTGCAATCGAAGGCGACGGTGAGATGCTGCGTGGCGATGCGGATCTGGTCGCCGCCTTTTCCCGCAACCGTCATGCTGCCCGCGAGGCCGCGTACGGTGCCGAAAAAGCCGATGGCGGGAATCGCCCAGGCCAAGTAATTCATCGTCGACATCGAGGCGACCAGGCGGCCAAGATCGACATCCGCCTGCGTCTTGACGGTCGTCGCCACATCCTGACTCGACCGGCTGACCACGAACTTCGAGAGCGCCTGTCGAATCATGTTGGCAAGAATGAATGGCCCACGCTTCTCCGTGGTCTGGTCGATCTTTCGGCCGAGCGGACGCGCATCTTCCTGAAGAATGCGGCTGCCTTCCTCAGTCGGCAGGAAACCGAGCTTAAATCCGCGGCGCTGACGACGCGTCTCGCTCCAGCGCGAAAGGAAGATGAGAGCGGCCCACAGGAAGCAGCAATAACACGCGATTTGCTCCGGCCCAATCAACAGCTTGATCCAACGTTGGGCTGGCCAATTCAGCATCGAGGTCGGATCGTCCCCGGAAAGGGTTTGCACGTAAGGAATGCAAAGAATGCCGACGAGGCCGACCGCAACGAGAAACAGCGGCCATTCGCGTGTCGGCCGTTGCGAGGGGGTCAATGGCATGGACAGCCCTAAAGGAAGCAAAGGCTTGGCGAAACTGCTGGTCCGAGTGGGCATACCGGACGAGTGGACAGTGCAATTCTACCTCGCCGCATGCGGTACGTACGGCTGAATTTCCGAAACTTCAGAAGGTGATTCGATCCGCAGCAGCGAGGATTTGAACACTACCCGAATCTCACACATTGCAGCCCCGCTGCTTTCGCCAGTTTTCCAAGGTTGCCGCGGTGCATGTGGCGGTTTGCCGCTCGATCTTGAATCGCTTTTCGGCCATGCATATAGTTCGTTGCTGTTTTCGCCCTGAAACCTTCAGGCGACATGGACTTGCTGCCGATCGGAGACGCTTCATGAGGAAATATGCTTTCGCCTGGCTCATGGTAGCCCTCGCGGTTCCGTTGCTTTGCTTTCAATCGGCGGAAGGGCAAGGGAATCCGAACGAACGCGAAGTCCGCACGCAGCCTTCGTCGGTGGACAAGAAGGGAGAAGTTTGGGGCCTGGATTTCCGATTCAAGGACCCGCGTCTGGTCAAAGTCAACATCCCGGGCCGCGGTACCCGCATCTGCTGGTACATGTGGTATCAGGTCATCAACCGCACCGGCGAACCGCGGCGTTTTCTGCCGAGTTTTGAGCTAGTGACGCACGATTATCCCGGCGTTTATCACGATGAAGTGCTGCCGTCCGTGGAGGAGGCGATCAAGAAGATCGAAGATCCGACGGGCTATTTGAACATCAAGAACTCGGTGAACATCGGCAAGGATCCGATCCCGACCTCCAAGCCCGCCGATGAAGCGTTTCCGAAAATCATCACCGGCGTCGCCATTTGGGACGGCTCGCCGGCCGATTTCAGCAAGCGGGATCCAAACACCAAGGATTTGTCGGACGCGACGCGATTTACGATTTATGTTCGCGGTTTGTCGAACGGCTTCGTGCTCGTGGACCCTCCGGCCCCTGGACTTCCGCCGATTACTCGCTACAAAACCTTACAATTGAATTTCCGCCGCACCGGCGACCGCACATCCGTGGATTCGCGCGACATTAGTTTCGTGCCTCCCGCGGAATGGATTTACCGGGCTGCGGGGCGTAAACTTTAGAGTAGTTCCAAGCCGCGATCGGCTTCGACGAAGTTTTAGAGGTGCGACAATGGCTCATAAGAAAGGTCAAGGCTCGTCGAAGAACGGCCGCGACTCGAACGCTCAGCGACTCGGCATCAAGGTGTACGGCGGCCAAGCCATCCGCACCGGTGGCATCATCGTCCGCCAGCGCGGCACCCGCTTCCACCCTGGACGCAATGTCGGCATCGGTCGCGACGACACGCTTTTTCGCCTTGGCCGACGGCGTGGTGACGTTCGACCAGGGCGGCCGCCGCATCAGCGTGGTGCCTTCCGTCAGCTGATCTCGATGGTCGCAAGACATAAAAAGCCCGGCCTGATTCGGCCGGGCTTTTTCCATGCGCAGAGAACGCTATTTGGACATCGCGTTCTGTAGAGAACGCCCGCCGTGGCAATCGGCCGAACTGGACGATTGCAGGTCCAAAATCCCAGCCAACATAAACTCAGAGCCCGAGGGCCAAGGAGAGTTTCGCGGCATCCCTTTGGGACGAGCGAAACACTCTCCGGCGCTCGGGCTCTGATGCGAATTCAGTTCGACGGAACGCTCATGAGTGCGTTTCGACGTTCGCGGCGCCTTCGCGGTTAGCGGAAGGTCGAGTGGCAGGCGTTGCAAGACGTATTGACCTTGTCGGCAGCAGTCTTGATGTCTTGGGCGCCCTTCGACTTGGCGGCCTTCGCGAGTTGAAGGCCAGCTTCGGTCTGATCGTTAGACCAGGCCACCCAATCCTTGCGGGTCTTCTTGCCCTTATCCGAATCGGGAGCCTTCGCGCGGGTGATTTCGCCGAGGGCTGCGACCTGATAGCCCATGGTTTCATACGCTTCGGCGTTCTTGTCCACGTCAGCCTTCGGCGGCACGTCCCGCTTCAGTTTCTGAACGTTCTGTTCGATGCCGTCCGGGGTGATGGTGCCCGGATTGGCGCCCACTCCGAGGCCGCCCTTCTTGCGGGGCTTGAAGGCGTGCATGATTTCGTCCAATTCGAACTTCTTGGCAACGCCTTCGGCTAGCTTGGCGGCACCGGCCTTGTCGCCCTTCTTCAGGGCTTCAGCCACCTTGTTGATGCCTTCGACGAGCCCTTTTTCCTGGGCAGCGGTGCTGCGCGAGATTTCGACCACCATCAAACCGACGGCCGCCAATGCGGCGGCGGCAACCCATACGCGAACCTTGTTCATGCGATGCTCCTGCGAGTAAGTGAGGACCTGCAGCGTGATCGGCCTTCCCGACAGACGACGGCGCGGCCGTGATTCATCGATTTTGGGCGAGATTCCATGGCGAGTCGTTCGGGAAATAACAAAGCGGAACCGGAAAAGCCCACGCCCTTCCGATTCCGCAACCTATCGTACGATCGAGAATTTGGTTGTCAATCGGCTGCCAGATTTCCCAGCCGGCCACCCATCGACGGGCGACACGAATCGATCGCTTGCTGCAAAAGACTACGAACCAAACGTCCCATGCTGACGCCTTGGAGTTGGGCGGCCTGGCTGAGGGCTTCGGCTTGCTGCACCGGAAGCAACAACGAAAGCTCGGTCATCTGTTCGTCCAGGCGGATCGGCTCGACCCGATCCAACGTCACCAACTTCATCGCGGCATTCATAAGACCCTCGGGTGGAAGGTTGGTCGCTCGGAACGCCCGCACTTGAAGCAATCGCCATGCCAACCTCCTGATTTGCAACGCCATTGCCTGTCGTCAAGCGAGACCAGTTCTGAATCGCGCGATGAAGGCAACGCAAATGGCGAATTACGGGGGATTTTGATGCAAGGCCGCCTTCGGCGCAACATGGTTCCAACCCCGTTGTTTCGGTTTTCCGCAGGTGGCCGTATTCGTCTTCGCACAGCTTCGCGACAGAGGCTGCATCAATACGTGGCATCCCGAAACTTTGGGAAAGTTGTCACAAACTATCCGATCCTAGATTCGACCGTTTGGTTAGGCGACGCTTACTCTGTGAGAAGGCAATCGCCTTCGAGCAAAAACCACCCATCGTGTACGATATTGCCTCGTGCCTGTTCGAGGATGTTTCGCCCGAAATTCCGTTGGCTTCGGGCACTGCGTCGTCTATGATCCATCCTGCGGTTTCTTCCTGCCTTCGAGACGTCTCTCCATGGATTTCCTGAAGAACCTCCGACCCGAGGTCGCTCTCCCCATTTGCTTGGGCGCCGGCGCGTTGCTCTGGTTGGTCTCCCTCATGATGGTTCGCCGGCATCCCCGATCCGGCGACAACCTCAATACGCCTGCCCGTCTGTTTCTCGTCGCTCTTCGCATCGCTATCGGCTGGCATCTCACGGTCGAAGGGTTGGAGAAATTCAAGAACCCATCTTGGTCCAGCGAAGGCTATCTCCGCGAAGCATATGGGCCTTTCGCGGACCACTTCCGCACCATCGCCGGCGACCGCGTCGTCGAACGAGTGACGGCCGAAGACGGCAAACTACCGACTTTGCTCGATCGCGAGTGGAAAGCGTATTTCGACCGTTTCGTCGCATTCTACCACCTCACGGTCGATGAGCAAAAATCCGCAGTGGATATCCTCGATCAGCGCAAAAGCGATGCGGTGACGAAACTGACGACCACCGTCTGGCCTCTGCCGATCGCGAGCACGATGACGACGCCGGAGGTCCGCAATTTCACCGTCCCCGAATACACCGCTCATTACGAGAAGACTGTGGCCGAGGTCCGCCGCGTCGAGAATGAGCGCGTGTCGGTCGAAGGCAAGAAGGCGTGGGATGCCCTCAAGAAGGCGAAGGCAGATGCGAACAAGGAGCGAGCCGAGCTGAAGAAAATCGGCGACGGCCTTTCCGCCGGCCTGCGAACCTCGCTCGCCGACGTCCGCACCAAGGCCCTCGATCGGCAGATCAAGGATTTGCGGAAGGCTTACGACGAGGCAAAGAGCGACGACGAAAAGGTCAAACTCGAACCGCAGATCTCCGCACTCGACTACGAAAAAAAGAACCCCTCGATGCCCGATTACGTCGCTCCACCGGCGCACATTACCTGGCATCCCGGGACATGGACGACGCTCGAGGGCGCTGATTGGATCATGAAACACGCCCTGCTTATTAGCGGCGTGTGCCTCATTATCGGCCTGTTCACCCGGCTGTCCGCCCTCGTCGGCGCCGTGCTGATCGCGCTCATCTATGTCGCCATGATGCCGCTTCCGAACTGGCCGCTGCCGGCGCAATCGGAAGGGAACTACGTCTACGTCAACAAAAACCTGATCGAGATCCTTGCCCTCTTGTGCCTGATGTGCATTCCCACGGGCCGATGGGTCGGCCTCGACGGCATCCTCCGCATCTTCAACCCGCTTGCCTGGCGTTCCGGCGAACGCGAACCGGAACCGACTCGGCCAAAAGAAGTGGTGTTCCCCGTGCGCCAGCCGGATTGAAGGTAGTCCTCACGCTCCGCGTGAGGTCGGCGGCAATGCAAGGTCAGAAGACTGAGCACGACGCGCAAGCAATTGTCGGCAAAGTCTACCGTCCGTTGGATATTCCGCGTTCCAGGAACCTGCGAGCACTTGCTCTCGCAACGTGCTAATCAAAACCAAGTTCGCGATTCATCGCCTTTTGCGAGGACAACCACGATGGCACTCGATCTCACCCCCGAGCAGAAAGCGACTGGGACGGGGAACTTCAATCGCGTCGTCGGCAAGTTGGCCGGCGCCGACCAGCATCCTTTCCCAACGCGCCGCGACTTCATGAAGGGGTTGATCGGCGGGGCCGCCGCGCTGCCGCTGACCGCCGCCGCCTACTACGGCTACAACTTGGCGTCGGTCCGGGGCCGACCGGTTCGCGCAGGCCTCATCGGCTGCGGCGACGAAGGGGGCGTGCTCACCAGCGAACACAACCCGGAATTCGTCAACATCGTCGCCGTCTCCGACATCCGCCCGACCAACCTGGATCGTATCTTCGTCGGCGAAGGCATTTCGTCGCGTCGCCGCGGGCTCAACTACTTCTACGGCACGAACAGCCGGCGCAATGAGATCAAGATCTACGAGAAATACCAGGACTTGCTCGACGATCCGAACATCGAGATGGTCATCATCGCGTTGCCGCTCAACCTGCATCATCGCGCGGTGATGGACGCGCTCGCCAAGAAGAAGCATGTGCTCTGCGAAAAGCTGATGGCCTGGAGCATTCAGCAGTGCAAGGAAATGATCCGTGAAGCCGATAAGCAGGATTGCCTGCTCTCGATCGGCCATCAGCGCCATTACAGCATGCTCTATGCTCATGCCAATGAGGTCGTGCAATCGGGTGTCCTCGGCGACATTCGCCACATCCGCGCGTTGTGGCATCGCAACAACACGAACAATCCCCGCCAGGTCACCGAAGGAGGCAAGACCTTCACCGCCTACGGTAACGACGGCTGGCGGAAGGAAGTTCCCGCCGCGGATCGCCAGGCGCTTTCCGATGCCGCCAAACTGCGGAGATATGGCTGGGACAGCGTCGAGCAGCTCATTCGCTGGCGCCTGTTCCGTCGCACCGGCGGCGGCCTCATGGCGGAACTCGGCAGCCATCAGCTCGACGCCTGCTCGATCTTCCTCGGCAAGAAGCATCCGCTCTCCGTCAACGGCGTGGGCGGCAAGCATTTCTACGAGGACGAACGCGAGGTCGAGGATCACGTCTACTGCACGTTCGAGTTCCCGGGCAAGAACTACGACCCCCGCATCCGTCCACGCGACGAGAACGGCAACTGCCAGCACAACGACATCGTCACCGTGACGTACTCCTCCGTCTCGACCAACGGCTTCGAAGCCTACGGCGAATGCGTGATGGGCTCGCGCGGCACTATGGTCGTCGAACGCGAACAGGCCGCCTATCTCTATGGTTTGCAGGGCCGATCGACCGAAGTGACCGCGACGACCGGCGGAGGCCGGCCCGCGTTGGACGCATCCGCCTCGACCGCTCCGACCGAGAAGCGAGCCGCCGACGTGGGTGCCGCCTCGCTCGGGTCGAACGTGAGCTACGGCTACAAGGAAGAGATGGAGCACCTCGCCTATCTCATCCGCAACCGCGAAGGCGCCACGGGAGCCGACCGCGCCAACATGAAGCCCCGCTGCGACGGCCGAGCCGCCATGGCCGACGCGATCATGGCCCTCACCTCAAACATCGCGATGCGCCTGCAGCGCCGGGTCGAGTTCAAGGAAGAGTGGTACGACGCGTCCAAGGACGATACGCCCGAACGCGACTTGCTCGAACGGAATGCGTGATAAGGACGATTGAACGTTTCCGCCGAATCGGCCTTTGGCGACTCGTTGCCCGCGTTGAACACGCCGCGTCAGTTGGCGAGTTCAACGCGGGACGCTCTTTCATCCTCAATTCAATTCGCGCGACGAGAATTGGCCTACATCGTGAAGCGCCAATCCTTCATCTGCTGCAGCATGCCGGCATGAGTCAGGTCGAATTGCAGCGGCGTGATCGTGATCCAACCTTCGGAAAGGGACGTGACGTCCGTATCGGGATGCGGGTCTGGGCAGGAGAAGTCGGGCTTCGTCCAGAAATACATGCGGCCACGCGGGTCGATGCGGCGGTCGAAGCGTTCGATGTAGGGCGCCACATTCTGCGGAACGACGCGTACGCCTTGGACGGGCCCTTTTTCGATAGCGGGGATGTTGATGTTGAAGAGCGTGCCGCGGGAAAGCGGATGTTCCAGCACCTGGCGGATCGTCTGTACCGCGTATTCGGCGGCCTTCTGAAAATTCGGCGCGTTCGGCTTCGAGGTTTCCAGCGACACGGCAATGCTCGTGTGCTTGTAGAAGGAACCTTCGATCGCGGCGGCGACAGTGCCTGAATAAAGAACATTGATGCCGGCGTTCGACCCTGCATTCAGGCCGCTGACGATCACGTCTGGCGGTTCCGGCAACAGTTCGAGCAGGGCGAGCTTCACGCAATCGGCGGGACGGCCTTCGACGGCCCAGCCGATGAGTTCGTTTTTCTCGTCGCGAACCTCTTGCACCAAAAGCGGCGTCAGCAACGTAATCGAATGCCCGACCGCGCTCTGCTCGCTTGCCGGCGCGACGACGGTGACGTCGCCGAGGTTTTTAAGTTCCGTCCGCAGCGCCCGCAAGCCAGGGGCGTAGATGCCGTCGTCGTTGGTGAGGAGAATGCGCATACAGCCATCATACGCATCGGCGAGCAGCCGCTGTCAGGCGGCTGGTACGGTGTCCGCAAAAGTCTCGTTGCACCCAGTCGAAAAGCGACGCTTCCGGCTCTCAACTCCTTAAGTCGTTGCACGAACGACGGCGTGCCATGCTTGTGCGGCACCTGGCGAGGATCAGGTTCGTTCCGCTTCCACCGCACAAGCATGCCCCCATGCGGGTCTCCGTATCTGGCAAAGGGGCATGCTTCGCCGGTGGAGGCTGAATGTCAACGAACCCGGCGAGGGATCCGTCGAAGCATGGCACGCCGCTGCAAGCACAATGGCTTACGCCGAAGATGTCGGCGAGACTTTTGGGAACACATTAGCAGCCGCCTGACAGCGGCTGCCGGCCGTGATCGGCATATCATAGGGGCGACGACATATCTCTTGAGGGACGACGATGTCTGACGCGATGACGCCGAAGGATACGGAGCTCGCTCGCCTGCACAAGCAACTCGGCGAAGCGGGGCGCAGCTCGTTCGACAGCTTCGATGCGAAGGGGGACGGCGTCTCCGAAAAACTCGTCGATCAAATCGAGATGATTGGGGAAGAACAGGCGTCGAAGATCACGCCCGCCACCGAAATCACGCCGGGCATGCGATACCTGCATTCGAGCCGAACGATTCACCAACTGGTGACCGATCGCAACCGAGCAGTCGGCATCTTTTTCACCGTCGCTTCGCTCCTTCTCACTGCGAGCGGCGTGATTCTGAACGCGTCGCCGCGGACGGACATGCTGGTGCCGTTCACCCTGATTCAGCGCTGGTGCCTCCCGGTGACGTTCGCCGCGCTGACGGTGTTGGCGATCCTGATGGCGTTTCTCTTGATTCGCACTCGCATCGGTCTCATCTACGAAGTCGCGAAAATGAACGCGCTGCTAGGCCTGCCGATCGGCCGAGTGCAGCGCATCGGGGTGTTGAGCATTTTCTTCATCCTTCAATCGCTAATCAGCCTGGCGGGCGGCCTCACCGCGGCGCTGTGTGCCGTGTTCTATACGCACTACGTGAATCCCGATACGACCCACGCCGGCTGGGTCGGATTCGTCGTCGGCGTCATTGTGACCGTGAGCTTGGTGATCCTGTACGTGGTGACGGTGAATATCACCACCTCCGACAAGAAACTGCAAGACGCGAAATAAACAAGCATTGGCTTCAAAGCCCAGGGCGACCGAAGGAAGCTCCTGGGATCCAAGCAGAAAACGACATTACTTCTTCCGATCCTGGATCCCAGGAGCTTCCTTCGGTCGCCCTGGGCTTTGCATAGCGATTCATTTCGCTTGGGAATCGTAGCGCATCAGGATTTCATCGCGTGGCACGCCGGCCAAATCCTCGAACCCGCCGGCGTAGATCGCATCTGCCAGTTCGGTGAGGTCGCGGAAATAGCGGTCGCTCGGGCGTTCGCCCGTCAGCTTGCGACGGAGGTCTTCGCACAGCACATGGGCGGCGAGGCGGATGCCGTTGCCATGCCGCTGGGCCCATTGCGTGACGACCAGCGTTGTGATCGTGTCCTGCACCCGTTGCGACAGCTCCGCCATCCGGCATTGGCGATCGGCAAGGCCTAGTTGATGCGTCCGCATCGCGGCACTTAATTCAACGCCAGCTTTTGGCACATGTCGAGCGCGAATTGCAGGTGCCCAGCGAGCCGCGGGTCCATGCCTGCCGGCTGCTGCCGATCGCGGCCGAGAAACGATCGGCCTGTGCCACTTGCTGTAGGCGGCGAGTTCCTTGCGGAGCTTCCAAAGATGAACAGGATTGCTCGGGCGAAACTCCTTGATGCCATGCGTCTGCAGCGCTTTGCCGATAGGTTCGAAATACTGCTGCCCATGCGTCTTCACCAGCGACTTGAAAAACGCCATGCCGAGCATCTCGCCTTCGCCCTCGTAGATGCACGGAGCGAGGTACTCGTGAATGTTGTCGCCGAAGGGATGGCCATGAAGGAACGATCGGCCGCCGTGCGTCTTCATGAATAATTCGATGGCGGCTTCTTTCTGGGCCTCGCTGCCGAAGATTTTCGCGAGGATGCATTCCAACTCGCCGCGATAGCCTTGATCGATGAGCCACGCACCCCAGGCGACCAACGCGTCGGCGCCGACGATGAGCGCGGCGAGTCGAGCGATGCGGCGTTGCACCAGTTCGCGCGTCCGGATCGATTTGCCATAGGTCCGGCGATAGTCTATCCAGGGCAGCAGGTTCGCGAGGAAAAACCGCATGTTCGCTGCGGCTCCGGCGCAGAGAGCAAGACGCCCGAGGTTCAGGCCGTGGTAGGCGATCGTCAGCCCGTCGCCGACTTTTGGCTTCAGCAGATTCTCGACTGGCACGCGGAACTTGTTGAAGCGAATGCCCTGGTTCCACGTGTGCTTGAGGGCATACAGGCCGTAGGGAACGAGTCGGAACGAATCGTTTTCCTCCTTCGGCAGATCGGCGATCAGCACGGCCGGCTTGCCTTCGAGCTTCACCACCAGGCCGACCATGCGGCCCGGCACGACATTGGTGATGAACAGTTTTTCGCCCGTCACCTCGAAATGATCGCTTACGCGCTCGGCCGTGGTTTTCAGTGCGGTGAGATCGCTGCCCGCGCCGGGCTCAGTAAGAGCGAATGCGGACAGACGTTCGCCGCTGGCAAGCATTGGCAGTAGACGCGATTTCTGTTCCGCGTTGCCGAAGGTCCGCACCGGATCGACGGCGCCGATGCAGCCATGAACGGACGCGAGGGCGGAGACGGTGGAATCGTAGACGGCGACCTTGGTGAGAAATGGAGCGAACCGCGCAAAGGGGGCGCCCTGGCCGCCGAACTTCGATTCGATCAGCATGCCCCAATAGCCCGCGTCCGCGAGTTCGCGAAGCGTGTCGTCCGAGATCTTGCGGCGATCGTCGAGCAGCGTCTTCGACTCGCGCCGACGGCGAACGACTTCGAGGCACTTGTTCATCGCCGCGTCGCAGGGAGCCGATGATGCGAGCGGCGGCGGATCGAACAACTCGAGCGGCGCCTTGCCGTCCCAGATCGCGCGATGCACAGGGCTGCTCGAGGTCTGGTACTGCGGCAGAAACAGCGTTTCGACTTGGTCGTCCGCCTTATCGACGGCGCCGAGGCTGCGGACCTCCTCCTCCGACTTTCCTCCGAGCCTCAACGCCTGCTCGGCGAAACTTGGCGTCGGCGTGTCCGCGGTGGGGTTCGGCGTCATGCGGCAACTCCATGGAGGGGCGTGTGCACCTGTATCTTAACCGATGACGACTCACACCCCGAGGATTCGCGATGGCGCTCTGCGACGAAGGCTATGTCTGCGATGTGTGCGGCCAGGAAGTGGAAGCGATGGTCGATTCCGATCTCTACCTCCGCTACATCCTCGGCGAAGTGCATCCGCTGCAACTGGCGAACACGCCGGAACGCCACATCCGCTGCAATGCCGCGATCGCCCAATACATCGTCGATCCCGCGTTTCCGGCAGCGGAATGCGGAGGCCCGTTCGCGAAGGCGGCGTTTGATGAAGCATTCGTCCGTGAGGAAGAGGCACGCATCACACGAGGCTGGCGACGCTTGCAGGAAGCGGCGGCTGAAGGTTGGGCGATTCCGGACTACCCGTTGCCCGAGGTGCGCGAACGCTGGGCGATGTAGCGCTATGTAGCCCTCTCGCTCCGCGAGAGGCAAGCGGATGATAGCCGCGCGATCGCATGGTACGCTGCCGCTTACGTCTCACGCAGCGAGAGGGCTGCCTAGGTCACCACCCGCGAACCCGGGAGATGGCCCATTGGTACATCTGCTGATACGCGACGGCGGAGGATCGCCAGGAGAAATCGGCCTTCATGCCGTTGGTCTGAATCTCGTGCCATCTGTCCGGTTGGTGACGATACATCTCAATCGCTTGCCGCAGCGCATGCCAGCAATCATCGGACGAATAGTGGTGAAACGCGAAGCCGGTCACGCCGGGCCGAACCGTGTCCGCCAGACCGCCGGTAGCGCGGACGACGGGGACCGAACCGTATCGCATCGCAATCATCTGGCCGAGGCCGCAGGGTTCGAAGAGCGACGGCATGAGGAAGATGTCGCTGCCGCCGTAGATGAGCTGGGCAAGGTCGGGTTCGTAGCCGATGTAGGCGATCATCTTGTCGCGGTGGTACCCAGCCAGGTTCCGCAGCATGTTTTCGTATTCGACTTCGCCGCCGCCGAGAACGATGCACTGGGCTTCGCCGGCGAAGTTATTCATCAGCAGATGAAACACATGCCCCGCGATGTCGAGCCCTTTCTGCACATCAAGCCGCGACACCATGCCGATGAGCGGCACGTCATCGCGTTGCGGCAGGTTGAACCGCTTCTGCAGCGATCGCTTATTTTCGATGCGGAGCGAACGGTCCTTGACGGAAAAATGGGCGGATAGGCGTGGATCTGTGGCGGGGTTGAACTCGGTTTCGTCGATGCCGTTGAGAATGCCATGGACATCGAAATGGCGATGGCGAAGCAAGGCATCGAGGCCGTTGCCGCCTTCCCAGCCCATGATTTCGCGGGCGTAGGTCGGGCTCACCGTGTTGATCATGGTCGCGTGATAGATGCCGCGGGCCATGAAGTTGGTTTCGCCGAAGCGTTCTTCTTTGAGGTTGGTCGCCTGCACGCCGAGGTAATCGAGCACGGACAAGGGAGCCGTGCCTTGATGCCGCAGGTTGTGAATCGTGAATGCCGTCGGCAAATTCGCGTAACGGCCATCCCCCTGCCCCGCCGTGGCGAGCCAAAAGATCGCGGGGGCAGTGTGCCAATCGTGAGCATGCACGACATCGGGCCGCCAACCGAGGGCCGCGATCATCAGATCCAGTGCAGCACGACTGAAGAACGAGAATCGCCAGGGATCGTCGCCGTAGCCATAGAGGAAGGGCCGATCGAAGCGATTCCGCTCGGCGACGAAATAGATCGGAACCTCCGTCCCCGGCAACGTCGATTCGAGCACGCCCGCCGATT
>JAXMAT010000046.1:0-42168 GCA_046350235.1 Gemmataceae bacterium
AGCTTTTTGGCATCCACTCGAACGCGGATGCCATCGCGACGCTGCATCGTCTGAAACTCGGCATCCAGTTCGAGGAGACGTCGGATCGTCTTTGCTGCTTCCTCTGGTAGACGCGGCACGAGGGTAAGCCGCTCGCGACCGAGCGGTTCCGTCGTCAACTCCTTGGCGTCGAGCAACGTTTCCGCGAGCCGATAGCGTAGGGCAAGACTGCTTGCGTTGATCCAAGCAACCCCGGAAGGCCAACCTTTCACGGTCGGCGGATTGAACAGCTCCTGCCCTAACGCCGCCGTCGTCTGAGCGAGCGTCGGCGTCACTTCCCCTTCGATCGCCAGATCGCGACAGGCTCCGACCAGAAGCCGGATGGGGCTCTTGACCTGATTGCCTCGGCTTGATTCCGCATAAAACTCGGGAGAGGTAAACAGTTCCTTGAGCATCGGGCGAATTTCGAAGTTGCGGGCGGCAAACGCCTTCGCCATTCGTCTTTTCAGAGTTCCTTCGGCATCCTGCGCCCCGAAAAAATGGATGAGCCTGCCTGCGACATGAGACGCACAGGCTGGATGGTGCGCGACGTCGTCGAGCGTCTCCTTGACGCCCCGCTTTCGTGTTTTGCCGAAAAGCGTCGTTTCGCCCTCGTCATGACGGGCGACGACAAACTTGGGAACCAATCCCTCACGCAAGAACGAACGTACGTCGCCAGGTCGATTGGGGCGCATCGGCAACACCGTGCCTGGCGGAGCATCGAGCGTCCAACCGGTCAGCGCCCGCGCAGCTTCACGGATGTCTTTCTCGGTGTAGTTGCCGACGCCAAGGCAAAACAGCTCCAGCAATTCGCGCGCATAGTTTTCATTGGGGTTCTCTTTCGTCGATTCCTCCATGTCCAGATAAATGAGCATGGCAGGATCGAGAGTGACCGCTTCGAGAAACTCACGGAAATTGCCGAGGGCGTGCTTTCGCCAGGTCTGATTCTGCTGATAGTGAGCCTGACTGAGCGTATTGACCTTGGCACTGGACGAGGTGAAATGCCCGGACCAGAACAGCGTCATTTGCTCGCGCAGCGGAGCTTTTGTGAGCGCCATATGCCGCAGCCACCACGCCTTCAGATCGTTCAGCTCATCGATATTTCGGGCGTAGTTTCGGCGAAAGAGGATCAGGTATTCTTCCCGCGACATGTCGGCATAGCGACGCCAGCCGTTGATCCATACGTCGCGAATCCACTCCGGCTGCGGCGGCGGTTCGGCTCGGGCCGCGTCGTCGAGCAATGCGTCCACCGCTTGATGGAGCGTCATTGCCGCAAATCGGCGAGCCTGCTCCGGAGTGTCGCCGAACGATGTTCGGCTCAATAGGTGTCGAGCAGCCGTCTCGTCCCATTGCACGGATGGTTCATCAGGTCGTGCGGTCGCTGCGACCGCGAATACGGTCAGGCTTGCAATCGCAGCCCACACGGAAAACGGGCGCCCCTGCGCTGCCGGTTGATAGGTCATCGCTTCGTCACTCCGAGGCGACTTCGCCGCCCGCACGGCTGCACAACGCAGCGAGCGTTTCGATCGTGATGCCCGAGGTCAGGAATCGCACCGAACCATCTGCGAACAATCCGTTCGCCCCGCCGGTATGCATGGAATAGATTTCCCAGTCATTCGTGCAGTTGATCGCACACGGGCCACCGCCGATCGTTTTCTCGCCGTCCACCGTCGCTCCCCCGACGGATACGGTCTTCTGGTGTTCCGCCCAGACGCCGCCGGTCACATAGCCCAATCCGCCACCTGAGGACGCGCTTGTCTCGGCGTTGAGATCAGGCCGTTGCCGACCGAGTACCCACAACTGCGGCCTATTGGCGCACTCGGAGACCATCAACGTATTCGAGAGACCATCAGTGATCTGGGCGATTTTCGATGCTTCCCGGTCGTTCATCACTCCCTTGCGACGGTCGGCATTCGCCGTGCCGGAATAACCGGGTGCGTAGGAAGAAACATTGACGTTGCCGTAGTCCCAAGCCGCTGCGGTTCGGGAGCCGAACACCGTAGAGGCGGAAGTCGCAGTTCGACCGAACTCAGCCGACGGACAATGGTAGACGTTGAGCGGGATCAGAATGACATTCGCGTTGGTTGGGTCATACCAGGATGCGTTCATGTCGTAGACCTTGCGGACATTGTCCTGCTCGATCCAGGGCAACGTGAATGCGACCCAACCATGACGATACGGCGGAGGCGGGGTCGCGGAACTTGCCGGGCCGCTTGAGCCTGCAGGGAACGTCTTGAATTGGCCTTCGTAGTTGTGCAGCGCGATCCCCATTTGTTTGAGGTTGTTTTGGCACTGCGCCCTCGCCGCCGATTCCCGCACCTTCTGGACTGCAGGCACCAGCAATGCGATCAAGACCGCAATGATCGCAATCACGACCAGCAGTTCGATCAACGTGAATCCGGCGCGTACTCGCTTCATGATGTCGTTCTCGTCGGCTACTTGCTTTGTCGTGAAAGCTTGAAGGGCGGCAAGCGGTTTTCTTCCGCCTTTACAGTTGACTTCAAGCCGGAAGTCCTCGGGTCGGAATATCGATCGGGCAGGAGGCTCACCCCTTGCTCCGGATGGTCGTCGGTCTTTCGCCATTCGACCGTAACCACATAACTTCCTGCCGACACTCCATCGTCTTTCACGCGAGTGGAGAGTCGAAACGAACCGTCCTTCTCCACTTTTCCGCGCGCTCGTCGCGTTTCCTTACCCGGTTCGACCGGATGAAAAATGACTGCCGCTCCTGTCGCCGGCTTTCCCTCATAGAAAACCTCGCCGGTAACGGGATACGTTTTTTCGCCTTCTGGCTGCGACGAACATCCGGTCGCAACGAAGATCATTGCGAACCGCGTAAACCAACGAAGGGGCGTCGTCACGGCTGTACGTCCAAGGCGAGCGTCGCCGTGAAGGCCTCGACGTCGATTGCCTCGCGATCTTTCGCTTCCGCCGGCCGCTCCGTCTGCGATCGGATCACCCAGATTCCAGGATGCGTCGGCTGAAACGAGGTCTGGCCGCTCGCATCCGTCTTCAGCGTCACGTTCCAGGCATCATCGGGCCGAAAACCGACATATCGAGCGACCACTTCCGCGTTCGCAAGCGGCTTGCCGTCGAACATCACGCTCAGACGCAGCGGGGAGTTCGTCTTCCAGGTCGCCGGGCCTGCCGTCGGCACGATCTCCAATGCGTGACCAAGCGCCGTCGGTGCGTCGTCCGATAGATTTCCTGCGGCAATTACCGCTTTGCCGAACTGCTGCGAACGGGTCGCCTTGTCGATCTTGCCGGACTTGATCGCGGTCTTCGGCCCGCGTTTGAAGATGCGATTCCCGTCTTCGTCGAACACATACGTGTAAACGCTTGCCTTGCGGACGACAACGGCTTGGTGCGTCCCGTCCTGCTCGATCGAGACGACATTGGCCTGAAGCGACGCATCCGCGTGCTTGAGCGCCGAAGCCTTCCTATCCGGCGCGACGATTTCGTAGCGTTCAATCGTGATGCTCTCGACGAGGTCGTCCACAGGCACTCGATGGCCCCACGCGAGGAACACCGTGGTTTTGCTCGTCGCTTTCGGCAAGGTCAGCCGACTCGCAAAGACCTTGATGTCGTGAGCCGCGACCGTCCCGCTTAATTTCATGGCGAAAAACAAACACAAGGGGAAGATGTGACGCGACATTCTGCGAAACTCCTTCGGTGTTACGTATTGTCGATAATTATTACGACTTGGGGGTGGCGTGTCAAGCATCTGCCATGGCCTCGCATCGTGTTTTCTTGTGCATCGCTCTCCCTTCGGGTACGATCCCAGACAGCGATCGGCATTCACCGGGGGGCGAGGCCATGTTGCGAATTGGGCAGGCGCTGTCGCGAACGTGTGCGGGGTTGACGCGGCGCGAGATGCTGTGCGTCGGCGGGTTGGGCCTCGCGGGCCTCACTCTCGCGGATTGGATACGTGGCCGTGAAGCGATGGCCTCGCCGGCAGCGGAAACGCCGAGCGACGTCTCCTGCATCTTTCTCTGGCTCGATGGCGGGCCAAGCCACTTCGAGACGTTTGATCCCAAGCCGGAAGCGCCCGACACCATTCGCGGACCATGGGGCGCGCGAGCGACCAACGTTCCGGGCATTCAGATCGGCGAACTGCTCCCGCGTCTCTCTCAGCAGATGGATCAATGCTGCATCGTTCGCTCGATGTCCCACAATGTAGATGCTCACTCCCCGATCCCGATGCTCACGGGGTTTGCCGGCGAAACCACTTCGTATGGCGCCGTGATCTCCAAGCTGCAGGGCTTTCGCCATTCGATGCCGCCGTATGTCCACATCGGCTCGCGCCTCGGCGTTGGCGGCGGTAGGCTAGGGGCGCCGCATTTCCCAGTCGAGATCGCGGACCCCAGCGGAAGCCGCGTTTCGCTGCCGCAATTCGCACTCAGTGCCGACATTCACGCGGATCGGTTTTCGCAGCGGCGCGAACTGCTGTCGTCGCTGGATGGGCTGCGTCGTCGGCTGCATTCGAATGAAACTGTTGAGCGGATGGACCAGTCTTATCAACGTGCTATCGACATCCTCACCTCGACCCGCGTGCGCGATGCGTTTGACCTGGGCCGCGAATCGGAAACGCTGCGTGAACGGTATGGGGCCAATCTTTTCGGCCAATCCTGTCTGATGGCGAGGCGCTTGGTGGAGGCGGGAACCCGCTTCGTACAGGTGAAGTGGTACGACGGGCCGGCATGGGATGCCTGGGACGTGCATGGCGCCGATCTCGGCGGCATGGTCCGCATGGAGCAGCATCTCTGCCCGCGGCTCGACCAGGGCTTGTCGGCGCTGCTCCAAGACCTCAAGGATCGCCGCATGCTCGACAACACGCTGGTCGTCGTCGGCGGCGAGTTCGGCCGCACGCCCCGGATCAACAAGTATGGGGCCCGCGACCATTATCCGCCCTGTTTCTCCTACCTTTTCGCTGGCGCCAAAACACCCGCGGGAGCCGTCATCGGCGCCAGCGACCATCACGGCGCCCGGCCGACGTCAAGTCCCGTAAGCCCCGCCGAATTCGCGGCGACGCTCTACAAGATCATGGGCATGAACCCGACGGTGGACGCCCGCCTTCGTCCTTTCGTCCGCGATGCGCTGCCGGTGTCGGAGTTGGTTGGTTGATGCCTCGCGTTCATCTTCCTCCGGTAGTTCCGGCAGAGAGTCGGGCTCTGACTTCACGCAAAGGCGAGGGATGAACCACCATGCGTCGGCTGACCGCATCCTGTCTCGCTTTCTGTGTTGGCTGCTTGCTGGCGGGCTTGTCTGTCTCCGCCCAGGAGCCTTTCAAGGGAAAACTGCTGATTGCGTGTTCCACCTACAAAGACCGCCCCAAGCATGCGCAGATTTGGTTCTACGAACATGACGGCGTGTCGCAGGGGAAGATGGTCGGGTCGATCGAAACGGTCAACAACCGCCAGGACAGCAGGCCCAGCCTTACTCTCGACGGCAAGCTATGCGTCTTCGCCTCCGAATTGGAAAACGAGACGAGCAAGATTTTCGTCTACGATCGCGAGTCCAAAAAGCTGATCGATCACCCGGAGATGAATAAATCGCCTAACGCCCTCATCGCTCCAACGATCGACGGCAAAGCGACTCTGATCGCGTTTCAAGCGTGGGATCGGCCCGGCGCCAGCAGTCGCTGGGATGTCCTCTTCTATGACCCGGCCGCTAAAAAGATGCAGGAAAAGCCGGAGTTCAATTCGCCGAATTACGACGAACGCATGCCATGTCTGAGCGCCGACGGCCGATGGCTGGCCTACGTCACCAATGCCCGCGGCGGCGTCGGCCTCACCGATATCCGCATCTTCGATCGCACCGAGAAGAAGACCTATCCGATTCCCGAAGCGAACTCCCCTGGCCTCGACACCGCTCCCTCGCTCAGCGGCGATGGCCGACTGCTCGCCTTCGCAACCGATCGTACCGGTGGCGTCGGCGGCTTGGATATTTACCTTTTCGATCGCGCGGAGAAGAAGTTCGTCCCGCTCCCCGGCCTCAACTCGATCGCCAACGATCAATCCCCCCGCCTCAGCCCCGATGGCCGATGGCTCGTCTTCGTCTCGGAACGCATCAAAGGCGAAGGCGAGCGCGACGTGTTTCTCTATGACCTGACCACGAAACGCTTGGTCCCGACGCCCGGCCTCAACTCCAAACGCGAAGACCTCGATCCCTGCGTGATTGCGTTGCCGTGATGGCGGGGGACAAGCGAATGGATTCGGCATACTTGGCCATGGAAGCCGTCCCGCTTCTGGAGTCCATTATGTTGGAATCAAGGTTTCTGCGTTTGCCTTTTTGGGTCGGAGAGTTGGAATGCCAATTCCAGAACGTCTAACAGGCTGCGGAAAAACTGCTTGTTCAAGCGGTTTTGAGTCTTTTTCGTCGGTGGCCGTCACTCCATGTTGATCTTCAGCTTCGCCGCGGCTTTCACATCAGTCTTGCTTATGCGGGCTTCAGCGTCCGCAACCGCACCAGGTTGTACGCCGCGGCCCCGATCTGCAACATCTGCTCGAGTTTCCACCGCCCCACCCATCGGCTCCGGCCCGCTTCGCTACCGACTTCAACCATCCGAATCCTTCCTCCACTTTCTTGCGGCACCGCTGGCTGAGCTTGTACGCCCGAGTTCGCATCCTCCGCCGCATGCGTCGCCGCACGGATGCCGGGAATTCGTTTGCTCTGCCCCGGCGGCACGGTTCGCGGGTCGACCGGGTCTTTCACCAGCGGCACGTGCGGTTCGACCCCGATCCATTCCAACACCCGAAGAATTCGCCGTCGTCGAAGCCCTTGTCCGCCCCCAGCGTCGCTGGCTTGACCCCATGCGTGGCGTGCAGATCGAGCAGCATGTTGACCGCCGCAGTGCGTTCCGCCTTGCCGCTGGCCTCCGTCGCCCGGACCGTCACGATCAACCCGTGCCGGTTCTCGGCGAGCACGTGCCCCATGTGCGAGAGCTTGGCCTCCTGACCGCTGGACTTGCGGTAGAGCTTTGCCTCTGGATCGGTCTTGCTCTGATGGGTCTCATTGCTTCGCTTCTGGCCGCGGAAATCCACGGCGGCGTTGCGGGGCTTGAAGCCGTTGGCGTCGCCCGAGTCGTCGCCCGAGTCGCCCGAGTCGTCGCCCGTACTGTTCTTCGACCGGAAGCTTTTGGCACTCGCCAGACTCTCGATGAGCGTGCCATCGACGCTGAAGTGCTCGCTGCACAAGCCGGCCGTCATCGCCTCGGCCACCACCGCGTCGAAGAACGACTGCGTCAAAAGATGCTCATCGAGACGCGGGCGGTTCTTGCCGAAGCTGGTGGCGTCGAAGGCGTCGTCGCTGGGCTGCAGGTCCAAAAACCACCGGAACAGCAAATCGGTGTCGATGCGTTCGCACAACTGCCGTTCGCTGCGGATCGAGTACAGGCACTGCAGCAGCAACGCCTTGAGCAGACGTTCGGGCGGAATGCTCGGCCGTCCGGTGCGGCTGTACGCGGCGGCGAAGCGATCGCTCATCCCGGCGAGGATGCGGTCGGTGCGACGCTTGATGTCCCGCAGCGGGTGGTCGGGCCGGATGCGGTCCTCGACGCAGAAGGTGTGAAACAAGGGCGGTTGCTCGTCAACGGTGCCACGCATGGCGACTCTCCGCGGTTGCCGAGAGTGTAGCGCATCGAACACCGCTTGCAACAGCCGTTTTTCCGCAGCCTGCTAGAGGTCCTTGCGACAGTTTCGGAGGCTAAGCTTCCTGAGTCGCAATCTAAATATTACTTGCGGTGGCTCGAGGTACAGTTTCCGGGAGCAAGGGTAAGCGACATGAGTTACTGGCCTGACGAAGGGTTTGACGATGCGTCTTTGGTGCGACACTCCAATGGCGTATTCAAGCCGGAATCCGAATTGTCAAGGGAACAAACAGTGGGGTATTTAATGGCAAAGTCTGGTCGAAGTCTTCCCGGGTCGCCTAAGGATGTCGCTTTGCCGTTTCCTGTGCCGAAGGCCTGGTAGATCGGCGCTATAGCTTACCTCACAACCTGCCTGTCACCGTCGTAGTTGATGGCCTTATTTCTCTCGATCACGAAATCCCAATCCAATCGGTGCGGCGGGTTCAGGATGTGACGGTAAGCGGCGGCCATTTGGCGGGCGGCCTCATCGAAGGGGACGCGGCCGAAACCCGTTCCCATCGCGGGCATGGCCACGCTTCCAATGCGGTGCTGCGACGTTCGATTGTGGGCGACGACCGCGAGCAGGGCGGCCCATGTCGCGCAGTAGACTTTGTCCGTTCCTGAAATGTCGCTTGGCACTCGCATGGTTGGTGCATGACAGACGTAAGGCAGCCTCGGCTCGCCGGTCTCCATGAGGAATGCAGTTCCAATCGGCTGTTCGCCGAAATACTCGTCCATGATGCGGTGCTGCACGCGCTCCATCAGGTCGGCGCCGAACCGACGGATGACGGCCGCGTCGATGCCGGCAGTCATGATGCCGAAGGAATTGCCCGCGGTCACGAAGCAGTCGTGCGGTTCCAATTCCTCGAAGCGTCCTTGTATCACGCGTACGTTCGGCAATCCCGCGAACCGGGATCGAAATGCCTCGCACATGTCGGCCTGAGGATGAATCAGCCAAAGAGCGTCGATCATGTCGGGATTATTGTTGATCGGTTGACGTTTCGCAATGCCTGACATGTCGCTCATGAAAGAAGGAAGCGGCCGGAGACGCCGATGTCTCCGGCCGCTTCCGCGATTTGGGCGCCTTCGAGGTGCTCGCGGTATGGATCCGTGAGAATCTCTCAGCCTACAGCAGTTCCGCGATCGGTTCGCGCTCGTCGAGCAAGTACATCGGCCGGCCAGTGAGGTCGGGCAGGGTGGCGGCGGGATCGATTCCCAGGAATCGATAGAGCGTGGCGAGAAGGTTGGCGGGAGTGTAGGGCGTGCTGCGGCGTCGTTCGCGCTCGCCGCGGGGGCCGGTATCGCCGATGGTCTGGCCCATCGCAAAGCCGCCGCCGGCAATCAGCGCGTGGCCCGCGGGCGCCCAATGATCGCGGCCTCCGTCTCGATTGATCCTCGGCGTGCGGCCGAATTCGCCCCAAATCACGACGGCAACGTCACGGTCGAGTCCGCGCTGATAGAGATCCGTAATGAAGGTGTGGATCAGACGATCGTAAACAGGGAGCCGCTGCCGATAATCTTCGAACTGTCCGAAGCGGCGTCCATCGTTTTTGCCGTGGGTGTCCCAGTCGCCGACGGGAAGCACCGTTCCCGCCACGGAAACAGTGACCACGGACACCCCCGCTTCCGCCAACCGCAATGCTTGCAGCAACCGCGTGCCGCTCCCATATCGCTCGCGAACGATCGGCGGCTCCTTGCTGACGTCGAACGCATCGCGTACTCGCGGAGACGAAATCATCTCCAATGCACGGACGGTGAAGGTATCCATTCCCGCCATTTCGCCATGGGCGTCGATGTCTCGCCGCAACGTGTCGAACTCGCCGACAAGGCGACGCCGTTCGGCAAGTTGTTCGGGGCTCACGCTGCGGAGAAGACTCAGGCTGCTCATTCCCTCGCCGCCGAGTTTGAAGGGCCGATGTGCTGTGCCTAGGTAGCTGGGATCCCCGGGATCCGAGCCGTTTTCGCCGCCCATCGCGATGTAGTGCGGCATACCGTTGGGCCGAGTTCCTCCGCGCAGACGGCTGACGACCGACCCGAACACTGGCCGGCGTGTCGGGCCGCCGAGATGGCCGCGCATGAGCAGTTCGGCGCTATGGGTATCGATGCACTGAAGACCATTGACGATGGCGAACTTATCAGCGATCCGAGCATGCAGCGGCAACAACTCGCAAACATTCACGCCCGGAACATTGGTTGCGATGGGCCGAAACTCGCCGCGAATTTCCTCGGGGGCATTCGGCTTCAGATCGACCATGTCGATATGCGAGGGCCCGCCGGGCAGATAAACCATGATCACGGATTTAGGGGAGCTTTCCGTCCCTCCTTGCGTGCGTGCCCTCAGCACGTCGGGCAATGTCAAGCTGCCGATCGCTAGCGAGCCTAGGGCGAGGAAGTCCCTGCGAGTCACCCCATCGCATAACCGATGCCTGCCGCCTGGGAAATAAAACATCGTCAGGATCCTGGAGAGCCGGGCTTGAACGGATCGGTGGGGGGATACCAAACATTACCAGTTCGGAATGGCGTGTCAAGCGCAGCGGTTCGCGATCAAGTCGCTGCGTAGGCGATCTTGGAACACGGACGATCGGCGAAACAAGTTAGTAGGCAGAGCGAAACAAGCGTTTCGATTGCGAAAGATGAAAACGCTCCGCACCCCGTAGAATGCTCTACCGAATTTCGACGTTCGGTAGAGCCGTGCGAAGCGTTCGGAACGCCGTGCGGAATTTCGAACGGCGCATTTCTCGCGTCGAATTACTGCTTATCGAGCATGTCGATCCAGCGGGCGAGTTCGGCGATTTGGGCGTCTTCGAGGTATTCGCGGCCGCGGTTGGGGATGTTGCGAAAGACGGCGGAGTGCTTCTTTTCCGCGAGCTTCGTGCGGGTTTCCGCGATGCCTTTCACCAGCGGGTCCAGTTCGCCGCCGGCCACCCAGAAACCGCTGCGCGGTTGTGGGGAGCCGTCCTTCACCGTGTTCAGCGCGGCGCCCACCGTTGCGGCTCCGCGGACCAGGTCGCGGTTGCTGAACGCCAGATGCAGCGCCATCTGACCGCCCACACCCATGCCATGCGTCACGATGCGGCTGCGGTCGATCGTGTGCCCTTTGATCGTTTCCTGAATCGACTCGATCACGAAGTCGGCTTCGCTCGGAATCCAGCCGTCCTCATTTTCCGAAGCGGGACAGACGAGGATGAGGTTGTGCTTGGTGCAATACTCTTCCCACGCCGTCGCGAACGACTCGAAATCAGCCTCCTTGTTTTTCCCTGGCGGATGCAGCCAGCAGACGATGCCGTGCGAGACGTTCGGATCGTACTTCTCGTGGACGAAGATCCAATACTTGTGCTCGCCGTCCCCCGTCGTGCGTTTCAGCAGGCCGGTTTCGGGCTTCTTGTTTTGCTTGTCGATCTTCGGGGCTTTGATGTTCGGATTCGCGTTCTCGAGCGGTTCGAGTGCCTTCTCCAAGCTCGACTTTTCGGGAAGCTCCGTCGGGGCCTTCCACTCTTCGCTGGTGAGCGAACCGGGCAGCGCATCGAGCGTGACCGCGATCTTCTCGACCTTGTCGCCTTCCTTGCGTTTCACTTCGAGCTTGATCTCCGTGCCCGGAGCGCCGCCATTGAGGAAGTCGATGAACTGGATGCGGCCCGGTTTGTCGCCCGTGAACGGAATCGAAGGTTCGCCGACGCCGAACTTCACAATGCGATCGCCTACCTTCAGACCTGCCTTTTCGGCCGGGCTCTTCGGAAACACGTAGCGGATCTCGAATCCGAGCTTCGGATCATCGCGCATCGGCAGCACGCCCAGGAAGGGGATGCCGGTGTCGGTGGACGCGCTCGTCAGCACCAGGCCTTCGAGCGGAATCACTTTGTCGGCTCGCTTGTACTTGAGGGCGATCTTCTCGCCTTCGTATTTGGCGCCGAGAGCATGCTTGAGTTGAGCCATGCTGACGATCGACTTGCCGTCGATCTCGACGATCTGATCGCCTGCTTTGAGACCCGCTTTCTCGGCCGCGGAATTCTTGGAGACGCCGGTTACTTCCGGCTGACCGCTGAACTGCTCGCCCTGCTTGAGATTCACGCCGAGCTGTCCTTTGCGAAGTTCCTTTCCTTCCTTCAAGCGAGGCAGAATCGCGAGGATGTCCTCCATCGGGATGGCGAAGCCGATGCCTGAGTCGTACCACTCGAAGCCGGCCGTCACTTCTTCGCCGTTAGGCGATGCGGGGATGAGGACGCCCTGCACGCGGCCTTCAATATCGACGATCGGGCCGCCGTAGTTGATCGGCGACACCTTCGCATCGGTTTGAATCGCCTTACCCCATACGCGGTTGAGGGCGCTGATGACGCCGAGGCTGACCGAAGGCGGATGGTCGCGTTTCACATCGAGCGTGCGGCCTAGCGCGATCGACCATTGGCCTTCGCGGATCTCTTTTTTGGGCACAACGGCTGGCACCGACAGATTCGCGGCTTCGACCTTGAGCAACGTCAGCATGCGGGACTTGTCGTCCGCGACTTTCTTCGCGACGACCGGTTCGTCCCGGCCGGGAAGAGCGACGAGGATGCTGGTCGGATTGTTGATGAAGTTGAACGCGCTGGAAATGATGTAGCCGTCCGGCGAGACCACAACTCCGGTCGTCGGTCCGATCGCCTTGCGAAACGCCGGGCCTTTCGGCGTGGTCACGACGATGTCGGCTCCGCCCTGCGTGACGATCTGCACCACGCTCGGCGCCGCCTTTTTCGCCGCGGCTTTGACGGCCTTTTCGACTTCTTCGTTCAAATCCTGAGCGAACGCACGGGCCGCGAACGCAAGGCAGCCGGCCGTCAGAAGCATCAGACGCATCGATCGCATTGGCGTATTCCTCGGTCTATGTAGCGCTCTCGCTCCGCGAGAGGTAAGCGGATGAATGCCGCGTGATCGCATGACGCACTGCCGCTTACCTCTCGCGGAACGAGAGCACTACATAGGACTATTTGCTCTTGGGCTGCTGAGTCAACTTGAGCGTGATCGATTCCAGCCGGTTGCCGCGTTGCACTTCGAGGCGGATCGGCGGATCTTCGGGGCCGTAGGATTTCATCAACTCGCGGAAGATACGAATGCTCGGCACCAGATTGCCGTCCACGTAGACGATCAGATCGTCCGGCTTCAGGCCCGCCTTGGATGCGGGGGAATCGGGAGCGACTTCTTCCACATACGGCGGCGTCGCTGTGATCGCATTCGCGACGAGGATGATGCCGTGATAGCCGCCCTTGTCTTCGCGCTTCTTCTTTTCGCCTTCCTTGTATTTGCCTTCGATCGATTCCTTCACGAAGGTCGCGATGCTCACCTTTTCGGTCTTTTGATCGCGGACCAGATCGACCTTCGACTGGATCGGCACGGCGTAGTTGATCCAGGTATCGGTGAGCGTGTTCTTCAGTTCGCGGCCGATGATGCCGAGCAGGTCGCCTTTGCGGTTGGTGAGCGCTCCGCCGGCGGCGCCGGGGTTGTTGGCGACGGTGTCGATGAAGTACACCTCGCCGTTGAACGGGGCGTCGAAAACGCCGCGACGACCGCGGAGGTCGGTATAGGCGGCGACGACGCCGCGCTGCACGGACATCGGCTCATCGCGCGTCGCGATCTGGAAGCAATTGCTGTGGGCGAAAACGAGGTCACCTGCTTCCGCGATCGGCGAGACGGCGGATTTGTCCACGTCGTAGTGCGGCAGGAAATCCACGTCGTTTTCGATCTTGATGATCGCCAGATCGAACTCCGGCTCACGCGACACGAGCTTCGCGGTGTAAACCCGGCCATCGTAAAGATGGACGCGAAGGTTTGTGGACGACAGGATGTGGTTGTTGACCGTCAGCACGTAGCCTTTGGCCGAAACCAGGATACCCGTGCCGTAGGAGGGAAGGCCCTTGAATCCGCCGGCGCCGAAGACCTTGACCAGCTTCTTGTTGACGTCGGCGGCGACGCTGCCGACGGGTTGCTGGGCGCGAACGGAATTCGTTGCCATCAACAGTGCGACGGCCGACATAAGCAACGCGGTGGTTCCGCGGATCAAACCAGCCATATGCATCTCCAACCAGATCCCAACGTGAGCCATGCTGCGTAGGGTGTGTCGAGCGTAGCGAGACGCACCATCGCGTGTTGTTTCAATCCAAGTATCCAATGTTCGGCAATTCGGATGTTGCGCCTTCCGGCAACTAGTAACGGTGCGTCTCGCTGCGCTCGACACACCCAACGGTTTCGGAACCTACTTCGGCGTAGCGCCGAGGTTGTAGTTCGAGAACTGGAACGTGCCGTAGTGGCCCTCGCCGTAGACCACCTGCATCCGGTGCGGCAGCATGCGGCCATCGACGGCGCGGTAGTCGCTGAAGTAGACTTCGCACGGATCTTCGTTCTCTTGCGTCCGCAGCTCGAAGCCGAGGATCTTGCCGTCCTTTTGGCTGAAAAACCACTTCGAGAGGAACGGGCCGAATCGCGAGTTGACCACCTCGCAATCCACTCGGCGTTCCGCGAAGGTCTTGTCCTTCTCACCCTGGTGCACCGGCGGGTAGAAGGGTTCGACTCCGCCATGGTAGAAATCGGAGAAGCCCGCTTCACCCTGCGTCATCAGGCGATGCCAGACATACATCGCAGGCAACAGGCCGCCGCTGAACTCGGGTTTCTTCAACGCGGCTGGATCTTGGCCGGCCTTGAGCGGATAGAGGTCGTAGTCGAACGCTTCGATAGATAGTTTCACGTACGGCTCGGAACCCTTGCCGTCTTCGCTCTTCTTCTCGTCGATGTTCAAAGTCACCTTGCTGTCGGTGTTGAGTTTCTTGAGGCGAACCGTGCCCTGCATCGTCCAACCCCCGCCCACGGGAGCGAAGTCGCCGTTCTTCTTGAACGAGGTGAGCAGGCGATCCTTCTCGACCTTGTTGAAGTAGAAGTTCGCGTAGCCCTGCTTCGCGACGTAGTACTTTGCCGCCGGGCCTTGCGGGCCGGGATTCTTGCCCGGCATGATTTTCTTCGGCTGGCCCTCTTCGACTTTGACCTTTTCCTTCTCTTCCTCAAGCACTTTCCGCTGCACGCCCATCAGCCGAGCCAGCACTTCCTTGCGGCCCTTCGCATTGCGGTATTCCAGCGGCACGCGCCATCCGCGGGGATAAAGGCCGAGGACGTTCTTGTAATGATTCACGCTCGTGACCAGACGGCCGCCGAAGGAGACGAGTTCGTCGTCGAAATCGAGTCCGCGGCGAGCGACATCGGAATCTTCGAGGATCGAGGTGACGACCATCTTGCCCAGGCCCGTGCCCTCGGTCTGCGTCGTCACGAGGGCACCGAGGCTGGCGTGATCGGTGTCGATGCCCGCCTTCAGGTGACCCATGAAGTTCTTGATCTGGTTAATGGAAATCGCGTAGCCAACGCCCGAATTGATGCGGGCGCGTTTGTCGAACGAACCGCGGCCGTTGATGCCGATGAGTTCGCCCTTCATGTTGAAGAGCGGACCGCCCGAGTTGCCGGGGTTGATCGAGGTGTCGATCTGGATGCAGTCGGTGTATTCGAGCAGCACGCCCGCGGGATATTGGTAACGATGCACGCCGCTGACGAGGCCGAAGGTCACGGTCGGCGTGAAGTCGGTGGCGAGCAGAAACGGGTTGCCCATGGCGATCGACCAGTCGCCTTCATGCACCGTATCGCTGTCGCCGAGGACGGCCGTCGGGAACTTGTCCCCTTCCTTCTTCGGCAGCAGCTTGATGAGAGCTACGTCGCCGACCTTATCGAGGCCGACGAGGACGGCGTCATAGAGGACGCCGTTGGGCAGGCCGCATTCCATCGTGGGGCCGGTGGGCTGCACGACGTGGAAGTTGGTGAGCGCGTAGCCGTCGTCCGAGATGAGAACTCCGGTTCCGCCGCCGCGGCCTCCCTTGGCGAAGATCGCGACGACGGAAGGCTTCACCTTCTCGACGACGGCGACTCGATCCGCCTGCGATTTCAGCACATCGGGTTGTGCGTGGGCTGAGCCGGCGACGAAACCGGCCAGCAGCGAAAGAGCAACGAGGATTCGCATGAGGTGCTTCCGCAGCGGAAGGGGATTCATTGGCTGACTCGGGCGTCCGCGAAGGTTACGTGGTCATGCAGATCGAGCGGGTTCTTCGAACGGACGACGATGCGAATGTTGGACACGTCCTTCACATTCACCGCCACCGGACGAAGCGCTTTGGCGGTCACTTCTTCCGAATAGCGTTTCTCGCCGTCGCAGTAGATCGTCACCTCGGCCTGGCTCTCGCTTCCGGTGCGAGCATCGACGCCGAGGAAACCCTTCAGTTCCTTGTACTTGCCTTCGAGGTTGTATTCGACTTCCGTGTACGCATGCATCGACAATCCCTTCGGATACGCCCGATCGAGGAAGATCGGTTCGCCATCGAGATTGACGTCCTTCTTAAGACGAACGGGAAGGCCGATCGCTGACTTCTCGACGAGTTTTGCGGGTTCCAAGTCGGAGAGAAACGCCAGCTTGCCGCGCTGGAAGTCGAGCTTCGCGATCTTATCGAGCGGCAGCGACACATCGGTCGCATACAGCGTCTTCACCTGAAGCGGGCCGTTGTCGAGCTTCACCTTGAGCGCCTGGATGACATTGCCGTCACGGTCGATGATCTTCGCGATCGGCGATTCGGCGGGGGCATCGGGCCGCCAGAAGATCAGGCCATGCAGTTTTTCGATCGGGATGCCGACGGCGTCGGCTCCCTCACGCTTGAATTGGATTGTTTTGCCGTCCGCGTCGGCGTCGCCGAGATTGCCTTCGAGCGGATTGAGGATACCGTCGCGATTGACGACGATGCGGTCGCCATACGGACCTTTTGCGTGGAGATCGGTTCCCACTTCTTCAGCAGTTCGCCGTTGTTCGCTTCACGCACGATCTGCGACACCCCCGTCATCGGCAGCGAGATCTGGACGCCAGTGGTGAGGGTTGCTTCGAGCGTTGCCTTCTTGATGGACCACGCGGTGCAGCGGAGCATGCCGTCGTCGGTGAGGCGGATCAGCGTGTAGACGGTGCCGGCGGCGATGGGTTGAATCGGGGCGACATCGACTGCCAACGTCTGCGCGATCGGCGTGGCCACTGGGCCGCTGTCGGCCTTGAGCACGATCTCCGTGTCGTTGATCGATTGCAGTTTGCCGGTGACGTTCTTCGCAAGGCCCCGCAATTCGTCGGCTGCCACGAAGGCGCCGCAGGCGAAGAGCAGAGAAAGGAAGGCGATTCGACGGAGCATGGACAAGTCTCGGCGGAGTATGGCTTGGTCTTCCGCTTGCGGCTTAGCGATCGGAACAACCGCTCGCTAAGCCGCAAGCGGAAGCCATAATCGCTACGAAAACTTTCGGGCTGAAACCACCGGGTGACGGCGGCCTCAGCCCGAGATCGACGCCGCTCGACGAGCGAGCGGCGTCTTGAACGCGTTACTTACGAGTCTGGGCGTTGGCCAAGTTGCGGAAGTAGTTCTCGATGGCCTCGCGATGGCGAGCCGGCAGCCCCTGGGTCAATTCTTGGAGGGCGCGGTTCTGTTCGCGAGGAGGCAACGAGCCCCAGTTTTCCACAAGCTTCTTGAGCTTCGCCTGATCGACGTTGCCCGTGCCCGGCGTGCCCGGGAACGCGCTGCTTTCGGTGGCCGGCGACGAAGGATTGTCGCCTTGCGGCGGGCCGCTGCCCGGCTGGCCCGGACCCGGAGGACCGCTGGAGGGGCAGGAGCCGTCATTGGGATCCTTGCCGTCTTTCGGATCGCCCGGAGGTCCAGGCGGCTTCGGCTTGTTCTTGTTTTCCATCTCCTTGATGAGTTCGTCGAGACGAGCGACGACTTCTTTTTGGAGCTTCTGCGTCTGCGGGCCGCCGCGAGCGAGTTCAAGGCGACGTTCCACGTTTTCCATCTTGCGGGCGACCGCGCTCAGGTCCTTTTCCTTCCAGAGCTGCATGTCCACCAGCATGAGGGCCGACACGGTGCGATACCGTTCCGGAGCGCCGGTCACGTCTTCGATCAGGCGAATGATCGCTTTGCGGGCTTCTTCCTTGCGGAGAAGAGCATGCTCGCTGACCGCCTTGTGGAAGAGGTACGCAGCCGGATCGACGACTTGTTCAGGAGTCGTGATCTTGAGGGCCTCGACCGCTTCCTCATGGACGCGACGATTGGAAAGGGCCCGACCGTACGCGAGGGCGAGGTTCGCCTTCACAAAGGGGCTCTTCTGGTTCTTGATCACGTCCGGCACCGCCATCGGCGCGGGGGCGGCCGGGTTCGATGCTTCGGTCAGCATCTGAGCGATGGCCGGATCGAGCGACAGGGTGCGGGTCACCTTCTCGAGGACGGTGATTTCCGACTTCCAGATCGCATCGACCGCTTGTTGCGTGGCGGCGTCGGACTTGCCGGCATCCTTGAGCCACGCTTCGGCCTGGGTGCGAGCCTTGGCCACAGCCATGGTCTCGAGCCCGCCGAACGAGGGACGATTCGTCGTTTCCGCTCCCGTCGCCGAGCCTACCGCGAGGCACGCGGCAGCCGCGAGAGTGAGAAGATGCTTCTTCACTTGTTATCCCCCTTCGCGATGCGATTGGTAATTTCGTGAATGCGTTCCTGACGTTCCGCGACGATATTCAAATCGCGGCGGAGGTTCGGGTCGGTGGCCTGCTCCTTGCCGTCCGCGATATTGCGGGCAATGCTCGTCGTCCGCGTGTTCACGCGAATCTGCATCGAGCGGATCATCTTCAATTCCGCGATCTGATCGAGGAGTTTCTGATCTTGGGGCGGAGGAGTCGGGCCGGGCGGGCCAGGAGGCGGGCTCTTCTTGTCCTCGAGGTCCTGCTTGGCCTTCTTGAGGGCATCGATCATCTCCTTGAGGGACGCGATGATGTCCTTCTCGATTTCCTGAGTCAGGTTGCCCACGTCGGCCGTGCCGAGGCGGCGCTGCACCGACTTCATATCCTCGCGGACCTGCTGGAACACCTCGGGGAAAGCGACTGCGGAGCCTTCGGCCTCCAGCATTTCGATGGCCTTCGATGCTTCCAACACGATTTCGCCTTCGCGATCCGAGAGACGCAGGGCATCCTGCTTGTGCTCGCGGGTCGTTTCCGTATTCGGATTGTCAGGCGATCGATTTGGCGACGCCTTCAGTCCCGGCAAGCACCTCGATCTGCATGGCGAGCATCTTCTCGCGAGCCTGCAAAGCGGCTAGCAGTCGTTCGAGTTCTTCCTCACGCACTTGGCGGAGGAGTTCTTCGAGCTTCTTCTTGGCCTTCTCAAGGTCGCGCACCGCTCCGCCCTGTTTGTCGCCAGCTTCTTTATTATTGCCCTTGGCGATGTTCTCTTCCGATTCCTTCTGTTTGTAGTTTCCGTCTTCAACCTGCTTTTTGCCAGGCGTCTTGTCGGCTTGATCGCCGCCGGGAGGAGGCGACTTACCGCTGTCTCCGCCCTTGGCGCCGGATTGCGGGGGGCCCTTGGGGCCGCCGCTGTCCTTGGCCGAGCTTTCGCCGCCCTGACCGGACTTGGCTTCGCCCTGCTTGCCTTCGCCACCCTTGCCGGCTTTGGCTTCGCCGGACTTGCCGTCGCCGCCCTTGCCCGACTTGCTGTCCTTGGCTTCGCCGCTCTTGCCTTCGCCGCCCTTACCGGACTTGGCTTCGGAGGAGGGCTTGCCTTGGCCAGACTTGGGGTCGCCTTGCTTCGGATCGCCGGAACCCGCCTTTGGGTCGCCCGCTTTCGCTTCGCCCGACTTGCCGGCTCCTTCTTTGGCTTCACCGGACTTGCCTTCGCCTGACTTGGGAGCGCCGTCCTTGCCGTCGCCGCCCTTGCCTTCTTTACCTTCGCCCGACTTGCCTTCGCCGCCGGACTTGCTGTCTTTGGCTTCGCCGCCCTTGGAGGCGCCTTCTTTGCCGGAGCCTTCTTTCGCTTCGCCCGACTTCGATTCGCCGGACTTGCCTTCGGCTCCTTCTTTTCCGCCTTCCTTGCCTCCCTCTTTACCGCCTTCATTGCCTTCGCCGGACTTGGCTTCGCCTTGCTTGCCGTTCGATTCCTTGCCGCCGTCTTTGGCTTCGCCGGCCTTGGATTCGCCCGACTTTCCGGTGTCTTTGCCTTCGCCGTCCTTGCCGTTGCCCTTCGCTTCCTTGGCGTTGCCCTTCATGTTCTTGGCTTCGCCGCCTTTTCCGTCGAGATCCTTCAGTAGTTTCTCGGTGCGGTCGGTGACGGTCTTCTGATTCTTGCCAAGTTCGGTCTTATCCGTCTTGCCGACTTCGGTTTGAGCTTGGACGATCTTTTGGTTGTGAATGATCGCTTCCAATTCCTTGATCTGCTCCATCAGTCGCTTGCGATCGTCAGCCAGCTTCGATGCCCGGCTATCTTCACGAAGCAACTTGACGAGTTCCTTTAGGTCGTCGGCAAGACGGCTCGAGCGGTCGGCAGCCTCTTTGATCTCGGGGAGGCTGCCGATGTTCTTGTTCTTGAGTTGATCGACGATCGCATCGAACTGCACGCCGATGCCTTTTGCTCGTGATTCGTCGAGCACTTTGCCGAGCACGACGGCTCGGTCCTTGTCTTCTTGTTTTGGGCTCCTCTCAAGCCGATATTTCAGCTTGAGCAGGGCCTGCTCGAATTCGGCGAACTGTCGAGCGAGGATTTGTTCGCGCAGGGCGAGATCCTCACGCAGTTCGGCGGCACGATCCGCCTTTTTGTCGTTTTTTTGCGGTTCCTGAGCCTGGGAAGCCAAGACGAAGGTCAGGGCTGCCAAGCCGAACATCGCACCTAGGATGTTACGAGCCTTCATTGAACGAGTCCCTCTCCGAATGCTTCGCTCCGGTTTGGAGATATGGAGAGCCAAAGCGGCGCCGGCACACGGCGTCCTCACCCTTTATGACGACACGTCGTGGCCAAGCCAACACCTTTCCGACGAATCCAACCAAGTTTGCGTCGAAAAATTGACTGCCGCAGCCCGAAATCGTGAATTTAATTGGACGTTATTGCGATTTTGCGTCCATTTATTCAAATCGCCGCGAACCTGACCGGCCCTGTTCGATGGAACGTGTCGGAAAACGTGACGTATGTGCATTTTTTGCATGGTTTTGCGTTCAAGCTGATGCATGGGTCGGATCGACCTCGCCATCGAGTTGACCGTCGACGGTCGAAAACAGTGCAGCTGCATGCCTGTTTCGCGTACGACGATGGCCTCGTTGCTCCTTTCGAACCGTCATCGAATCTTCAAGTCCGGCAGCTCCTTTTTGATTCCCTCGTCCATCGGCATCACATCGCTTGCGACGCCGCTCTCTTTGAGGAGGCGGACGAGTTCTTGCTGAAGACCGTCGATGGTCTCTTTCAATGTCGGATCGGCGATGCGATTACGGCGGCTGTTCCGGGTCGCCCTTGATGTCGTAAAGTTCCGCGAGATGCCGATCCGCTGTGCCGTCGCCATGCGGGTAACGCATATAGGCCCAGCGATCCGTGCGGACGCCGCGGATGTTCGGCGTATAGGGGAATTGTTTCTCGTAATCGTACTCGTAGAGGAACGACGTGCGCCAGCCAGCCTTATCCCCTTGGGCAAGCTTCCTCCACGATTTGCCGTGCGCTCCTGGCAAAGGATCGGCGCCGCAGAGATCGAGCAGCGAGGGGGCCAAATCGATGTGCACCACCATGCCATCGACTGTTCGCGGCTGATTCGTCGGCGTCAGCCCTGGATAGCGGACCAGCATTGGCACTCGAATGCTCGGCTCATGCATCGTCCGCTTGTCCACCATGCCGAACTCGCCGTTGAGCAGGCCGTTGTCGGAAACGAAGACGACGATCGTATCGTCGAGGATGCCTTGCTCTTCAAGCGTCTTGAGGATTCGTCCTACGCTGTCGTCCACTGACTTGATGGTCGCCCAATAATCGCGAATCATGCGCTCGAAGTCGGCGACCGCTTCCGGTCGCGTATCAGGGAATCGTTTACGGAACTCGAAAAGCGGGCCGTAGATGCCGTGCCAGGTTTCCTGGCGAAGCTTGATCCAGTCGGGCTTTCCTTCGAGTTGGAAGGCCGATTTGGGATACTCGACCTTCACATCGTCGAAGAGGTTCTTGTACTTCGGTTCGGGGACGTAAAAGCTATGCGGCGCCTTGTGGCCCAACATGAGCAGGAAGGGCTTCCCTTTCTCCTGCTTCTTTAGCCAATCGATCGCTAGATCCGTGACGACATGGGTGTAATACCCTGGGACGGTCTTGCGTGTGCCGTCGATGTTGAATTCGGTGTCGTAGTACTTGCCCTGGCCTTTATGGGAAACCCAGTAATCGAATCCGGGCCGTTTGGCGTCGTTGTCCTCGCCCATGTGCCATTTGCCAATGTAGCCGGTGACGTAGCCGAGCGTACGCAGAACACTCGCCAGACTCGGCAGCGTCGGCGGATATTCGGTGAAATTGTTCCGCACTTTGTGCCCGTGGGCATACATCCCGCTCAGCATCGATGCCCGACTCGGCGAACATAGGGAGGTGGTGCAAAAGGCATTTTCGAATCGAACTCCTTCCTTGCCGATGCGATCCATGTTCGGAGTCTTGAGGTGCGGATTCCCCGCGATGCTCAGCGTGTCCCAACGCTGATCGTCGGTGATGATGACGACGACATTCGGGCGTTTCGCCTGCGCCCAGGCCGACCCAGGGGTCGATGCGAGAATGCCCAGGACGAACGCCATCCATCGCCAATCGGTCGTTCCATAGAAGCGGGTACTTAGGAGCGATTTCGCGTGTGACATCAACTTTTCTCCTAGAGGTGAATCGGCGGGAGAATCCATGGGAAAAAACTAATGAAAACGGGTCGCCACGATTGAGTTTGATCCGGCTCACCGTAGTTTGAACACGCGGTAAACGCTGACATCCGCCTACATTTTTTGATGCTCCCGTCCTCGCCTCGACGCCCATCTATTGCAATTTGTTCCGAATCTTTGCTGAGGGAAACATGTCGAACCAAGGGTCGTCGCGAAAAGGCTTCACGCTTATCGAATTGTTGGTCGTGATCGCCATCATTGCCGTTCTGATCGCGCTTCTTGTTCCTGCCGTGCAAAAAGTACGCGAGGCGGCAGCTCGGTCTCAATGCCAGAACAACCTAAAGCAAATCGGGCTTGCGGTCCATGCTTATCACGACACGTACAAGAAGCTGCCGACTGGCCATGTCACTTCGAATGCGTCTCAGCCGAGTCCAGGTTGGAGTTGGGCGATCATTATTTTGCCGTACCTTGAGCAAGCGCCGCTATACAACCTCCTCGCTCCCGATGTGATCACTCCGAGCGCCGCGCCGTCGCCTACCGCAGCGAATCGCCTCGATTCGCCCCTTCCCGTCTATACGTGTCCGAGCGACGCGGGCGGCTCCGTCAACACCTACATGCAGAGCTACGGCAAGATCAATTATGCGTGCAATCGCGAGGTATTCGGGCCCGACGCAGCCAACAAGCCGGCGCCGATGACTTTGATCGGCATCACGGACGGAACCAGCAACACGATATTCGTCGGCGAACGGGAAATGACGAAGAACACGGGCGCCACGATCGTTCGTGCCGCCACCACTTCCGCAAGTTTCGAAGGCCGTCCTGGTCAGGGCATCAACCTCTTCCAGACCAGCACCCCACCGACCACCGGCGACTGCAAACGGCTTGGCTTCACTAGCCTGCACACTGGCGGGGTCAACTTCCTACTCGGCGATGGCTCCATTCGTTTCATCGCGGACAGTATTTCCGCCGATCCAAGCCTCGACCATTGCGCCTATCCGGCCGCCGCAGGCAACTATCCGTTACAGAATCTCACGCATCCGCGCGATGGACTTCCTGTCGGCAGCTTCTGATTGCCGATCCTTAGCACGATTCCGCCGAGCCGTACCTTTGCGGCTTGGCGTTTCTTCGTTTGCCGGGTCAGGTGCCGTCATGAACTGCGCTCGTAATTCGATGTTGCTTCTTCCCGCGTGCTTGATGTTCGCTATGGGATGCGGCAGTGAGGGCCGCATGGCGATCCAGGGGACGGTTGCCGTCGACGGAAAGCCGCTGAGCGAAGGGCGAATCTCATTTACTCCGACAGACGGAAAACGCCCGCAAACCTCGGGGTCTATCAAGGATGGCGCTTATTCGATAACCGCCGCGGAAGGCCCAATGCCGGGGAGTTGTCGCGTCGAAGTCTATTCGAAACGCAAAACCGGCAAGAAGGTTCCTACCCCCGGCGATCCGGGCGTCATGATGGACGAGGAAAAGGAGATGATTCCCCCGGATTTCAACACAGCTTCCAAGCTGACGGTGACTTTCGAGTTAAACAACCACATTTACGACTTCAACCTCAAGAAGTAGGTTGCCGTGGTTGCCTGCCCATGGCGGTTGCCATGCGATCGATTCCGTATGGAGTCGCGTCCGAAACGCCGCATGGGCAGGCATTCCCGTTCTTCGAAAGTTGTTACGGCACTTCGAAGTCATGCACGTGCACTTTTCGGCGAACCGCGTTCGGCGAGAAGCTCACATTCCCCTGGAACGTTTCGCCACGCCCTTGGACGATGAGCCGCACAGTGAAGTGCGCTGGATCCGCAGTGCCTGGCGATCCGTTGTGATGGCTGTAGGGGACTACGAAGATGCGGTATTTGCCTTGTGGGGCTTTTCCCACCGGCCAATAGATGTTTTCGACGGCGCCGAACACGGCATTCGCGTAACCGACGTTCATGTCGACATCGAGCGTGCCGTTGCATTTCGACTTCCGATGGCTGTACGAAATCTCCTCGCCGGAGGGAGCAACGACGTGGAGGTCGAGGTCGTCCTTGCTGTTCCAGAAAAGAGAGACCTGCACGTCTCCGCCTTTCGCCTTCGCTTTGTCTAGCGCGTCTTGAATGTTCTTGATTTGGTTCGGCCGGATGTTGACGGAGGTGACGTCCTCGAGCGTCGGTCCGCGGCTGTGCAGGACTGTGTCGAAGAAGCCGGAACCCTGATTTGGAATCGGATTCAGGAATCCTGGTTTGGGTGGCGTCGCGACGACGCGAATCTGCGTCAGCCCCTCGACTTCTTTGGGGAAACGGATCGCGAACAGTCCTGTCTCCGAGAGCCCGGATTCGCCGAACATGTGCGGCGCGGTATGGGGCATCGCGGACCAACGGACCATACGTTCCGCTTCGAAGCCCTCAGTGATGGCGGCCCGTAGCCGCACTAGGGTCGAACCATCGTCAAGCGTCTTTTGGTCGACTTCGCTGAGCACCATCTCGAGGGGGTCAGCCCAGTTGATTCGATGTTCGAGGTGGCCTCGACGGGCGCCGCGCGCCGCCGTCAGCGAAACATTGGTGCTGCCGCCCGCTTGGGTGTGCGGCATCACTGTGTTCCCGAACGACGGCGCTTCCCAAACGATGGAGTTGGCGACATACGCGTCGAGGGCCTTCTTGGTGACAAGCGGCATTCCTGCAACGATTCCTGCGGCGGGGATGCTGGCCGTCGCGTACAGGGTGCCGTCCGCAGGAGCGTTCCACCGGACGATCGATTGATCGAGCCGTGGGTCGCCTAGCTCTACGAGCAGAAAAGTCATCCCCGAGGGGAGGTCTCGAGCTGCCTCACGGATGCGCACGGTCACATCGCGCTCGTTCAAGGTCGCTTGACCGTCGGATTTCAGGCTGATTCGCAAAGGGTCGCTGTCCTCAGAGATCGCGGCAGCGAGATTCGCCATCGCATTACGTTGGCCGAACTTCCGGAAGGGGGTGAAGTAGCCTTCGCGCCGCAGACTGTCGGCGCGCCCGTGGCTTAGCGAGGAGCGAGACGCGGTGAGCTTCGCCACGACTTCGCCGCTCGCGGGATCGGGCCGCTCGGCGCCTGGGGGGCGGTCGCGGAGTTGGTCCATGTAATTCGTGAGACGGGTTTCGATGGCGACGAAGCGTCGCAGCGTCTCATACTTGCTGGGTGGGTCCGCGAAAATCATCGATGCGAAGCAGCGGACTTCATGCATCTCGTCGTCGCCGAAAACGCGGATCACCGTCGTAGGAACGTCAGGGATCGACTCGATGCCGCGCGCTTTCCGTTCCGCGTCCCCAGCCTCTTTGATGTCGGCGTCCGTGAGGGCAAGAAAGGCTTGCTTCTCGATGACGAACTTCATCCATTCGGAGATTTGCTGCCGCGACATACGCGTCCGGATGGGAGGTTCGTTCTTAAACGGATTGATCAAGGTCACCGAGCCATCGGCTCAGTTCGGAGATAGGGATCTTTCGTCTTGCGTGGCGGGGTGTATCCGCCGATCCAGTCGAACTCAAGTACCACGGCGGTGGGATCGTCGGGGAGGATCCTTTCCGCGGACGGAGGCTCTGCCCACAACATAGGCGCCAGCAGTATCGACAACCCTAGAAGCAGTAAGCTCCGCATGGCGTACCTCCCATCAGGAACCGCGCGGTGCAAGCAAGAACGCAATTGATGCGCCGAATCCTCATCCGGCTGTTTCGAGAGGAAAAGAGGGTCCGATCAGCCTGTTCGGCTGAACCAATCGCGAAAACCGCTAAGGAGCGATGTGCGTTTCCTTCTATGCAGCGGGCATTATTGCACAGTGAACAATCGCCCCTCGCCACGCTGATACAGAAGTGAACGCGCCGCCGGAATGGTCCGACGGCAAGCCAGGGCTGCGGCTCTGCTCAAGGTTGCGTCCCGGTCCGTCGGACCTTACCATCGAACACATTGAACATGGAGCGTCTTCGACCGGCCGGATCTTTTCAGGGTTCTTCTATGCGTAGCGGTGTTGCGTTCGCTGCCCTCTGCCTTTTCCATGGTGCGGCATCGGTCCACGCAGTCGAAAAACGGCAGCCCAATGTCGTCATCATCTTGGTCGACGACCTTGGCTGGAAAGATCTTTCCTGTCAGGGAAGCAATTTCTACCGAACGCCGCACATCGATCGGCTTGCGTCGCAGGGGTTGCGTCACACGAAGGGGTACGCCGCCGCGAGCATATGTTCGCCGACGCGGGCCGCACTGATGACCGGGCGAGCGCCGGCACGATTGGGCATCACAGACTGGATTCGCGCCCGCTTTCAATCGGGCAATCCCAACGCGATCCGCAAAAAGCCGACGGAGTACGAGGGTGGTCCGAATCAAAAATTGCTTTGCCCACCGAACCCATTCTGGTTGGAACTCGAGGAAGTCACGCTCGCCGAAATCCTTAAGCAGCTCGGCTACGTCACCTGCCACATCGGCAAATGGCATCTGGGGGATGACGATTGGTATCCGCAGCATCAAGGATTCGACTTCAACGTCGGCGGATGCGATTTCGGCCAACCTCCAAGCTATTTCGATCCCTACGCGAATAAGAAAATCTCCGGCATCCCGCATCTTGCTGCGCGGAAAGCGGGAGAATTCCTGACCGATCGAGAAGCGGATGAGGCGGTTTCCTTCATTCGCAAACACAAGGATCGCCCGTTTTTTCTGCATCTCGCTCCCTATGCGGTGCACACGCCCATCATGGCTAAGCCCGAGGTAACTGCGAAGTACAAAGGCAAGGCAGATGGCGAGCAAAAGAACGCGACCTACGCGGCCCTCGTCGAAAGCGTCGATGATCTGGTCGGCACGGTGATGAAAGCCCTCGATGATCTGGGCTTGGCGGAAGACACAATCGTTATCTTCACATCGGACAACGGAGGGCTCGTCGGACCCACGCACAATGCTCCGCTCAAGCTCGGCAAAGGCCATGCGACGGAAGGCGGGTTGCGTGAGCCTTGGATCGTTCGTTGGTCCGGAACGATTCCGCCTGGAAAAACGCCGGACGAACCGATCATCACCATGGACGTAGTGCCGACGATCGCGGAATTGGCCGGGGCGAAGCTGCCGAAAAATCGTCCGCTCGACGGCATCTCGCTGGCGGAACACTGGAGAACCGGCGGTGCCGCGAAGCTGAATCGGACCTCGCTTTACTGGCACTTTCCCCACTATCGCCATGAACCTGGGCCTTACAGCGTCATCCGCTCCGGCGATTGGAAGCTGGTGAAGTATTACGAAGGCCATCGGCTCGAACTCTATGACCTAAAAACTGACGAATCCGAATCCCGCAATCTCGCCGAGACCCACTCCGAACGCGTCCGGGCGATGCATTCGGATCTCAATGCTTGGCTGCAGAACGTTGGCGCCAAGCTGCCGAAGGAGAACCCGGGGTATGTTGGGCCGACGAAAAAGGGGAAGGCCAAGGAGTGAAGCTTCAAGCGACAACGCGCACGGACGCCATGCTCGTGACCTGCGGCCGATCTACGGTGGGACGTCTCACGAGACATAGACGTTGAAAGAGCGAACGGCGTGCGAGCAAGCAACGTTGCGCCGCGAAGCCTTTTTGCTTGCGTGCCCTTCCGGCATTGAGTCGAATGTCGTCGGACTTCGTGTCGCTCTTTAGCTTGGAAACGCCATGCAACGCATCCTCTTCGCCTTGCTTTGTCTCTCCGTGATTCCATCCACGGCATGTTCTGAGGGGCCGAATGGGGCGAAGCCGAATGTCTTGATCGTCCTCACCGATGATCAGGGGCTGGGTGATTTCTCGTGCATGGGGAATCCGATTCTCAAAACGCCGAACTTCGACAAGTTTCATACGCAGTCGGTTCGATTTATCGATTTTCATGCGGCCCCGATGTGCACGCCGACGCGTGGGCAACTTCTCACTGCACGCGATGCGGTTCGCAATGGGGCAACATCCGTCACCGGCGGACGGGCTTTCATGCGGCCTGGATTGCAGACGTTGCCGCAGTTGCTCCGTTCGCTCGGTTATCGCACTGGGCTCTTCGGCAAGTGGCATCTAGGGGACAACTTTCCCCATCGGCCGAACGACCGCGGGTTCGATGAAGCGGTTTACCATCTCGGTTGGGGCATGACCGCCGCCCCGGAGTTTCAGGGAAAATATTTCGACGGACGCTATCTTCGCAACGGAAAGGAAGCCAACTTCAAGGGTTACATGACCGACTTCTGGTTCGACGAAGCCATGAAGTGGATGGGGGATCGCAAGGCGAAGGACGAACCGTTTTTCTGCTATCTGCCCACCAATGCGCCCCACGCTCCGCACATCGTTGCGGAAAAATACTCGGCGCCCTATAAGGGAAAAACGGCTGGTTTCTTCGGAATGATCGCCAATCTCGATGAAAACATGGCCCGACTCGACGAGTTTCTGCGCAAGACTGGGCTCTACGAAAATACCATTGTGATCGTGATGACGGACAACGGCGGCACGACAGGCGTGCCGATTTTCAATGCCGGCCTTCGCGGCGGGAAGACGACCTTTTACGAAGGGGGACATCGCGTTCCTTGTTGGGTTCGCTGGCCGGCCGGAAATCTTGGGGAACCACGCGACATCGAGACGCCGGCACAAGTGCAGGATTTGATGCCCACGTTGCTCGACCTGGTGGGTGGACGAACATCCAAGGATTATCCCATCGATGGCCGAAGCCTTGCGAGTCTGCTTCGTGGGGAAAAGATCGCATTTCCGGATCGGATGATGGTTGTGCAGTATTCACGCGCGGAGTTGAAGAAATACGAATGCTGCGTCATCTGGAATCGTTGGCGTTTGGTCCACGGCAAGGAACTGTACGACGTGCGTGCCGACCGGGCCCAGAAAAACGACTTGGCCGAGAAGCATCCGGAGATCGCCAAGAAGATGCTCGACCATTACGAGGGATGGTGGAAGGAACTCGAACCGCTCTCCAAGTCGTTCGTCGCCACGACGCTTGGCTCCAAGCATCAGCCGAGCGTGACGCTGACGAGCTCGGATTGGCAGGACATCTACTCCGATAACGCGGGGCATGTGAGCCAGGCAGTCGGCGGGCCAAAGGGAGCATGGTGGAATGTGAACGTCGAGGTTGAGGGAGCGTACGAGATTCATCTGCGTCGTTGGCCCGTCGAACTCAATCTGCCGCTCAACTCCGCTCCGGCCCGCAAGGACGCCAAATCCTTGCCGATCGCTGCCGGGAAACTGACGCTTCTCGGGAAAGAAGGGGCCGCGATGGCGATGGGGAAGGATGCCCGCGAAATCGTCATCCGCATCGATCTGCCGAAAGGTGAGGGAAGGTTGCAGGCGTGGTTTCAGGATGCGCAGGGCCAAGATCTCTGCGGCGCCTTCTATGCGACCGTGGAGAAGAAGTAGCCTTTCGAATCCGATCACTTCCGTAAAGTCTCGGCCAACCATCGCGCGTCGTCGATGGCGTTGAATTGCTGTTGCGCGTCGAATTGCTCACGAGCACGGGCAGTGTCGTAAGCATCGAATGCGGTCTGCAGGCGATGGCGGATGTTCTTTTCGGGGACGACGCGATTGCTGGCGTCCACTGCGGATCGGACGCGCGTCGGCGTCGGGGCGAGGCTGGCGAGGAGGTCGGGAACGTCGCCGATCGTGAACAGGCCGGGAATGATCGCGTCGTTCGGCAGGTAGACGAAAGAACTTCGAAAGCCGAACGAAAATCGCAGAGGCCAGCATGGATCAGCAGGGCTTTCACATTCGGTTCGTGCAATGCGGTGAGAGCGACGACAAGGCCACCCATCGGTTCGGCGAGGGCGGGGCGTGTTGCGGGAGTAGGGGACCTTGAGGTCGGCGTCAGGTAAGCTGACTTCGGCAAACGAGTCGCCCCAAAGCGCAATGCGGCCAGCGTCGACGTCTGGCATTTTTGCCAGACGGCGGATGATCGAACGGACATCCCTCACGCGACCCGCAAGAAGCGTGTCGCCCACCATCCCGTAGGTGGCGGCCACCTCGGAAGCGTGACTGCGGCGGTCGCGGCTCCCGCTTGGTTGCGTTTCGCCGGTGCCTCGAAGATCCGCCAGACAGACGACGATGCCGGCGTGGAGCAGCGATGCGATCTCGCTGCTATGCTGCTTCAGAAACTCCTGCTTGCCGCTTTGTGCGATCGCGATCACTACCGGAGGCTTCACGTTTTTCTTGGCACTTGGCATCAGGAGAAGCGTGGGAACGACGATGCCGGGTTCCGTCTGAAGATGCAAGCGACGAATTTCCGCTTCGCCAAGGAGTGTCGCGGGTATTCTTGCGGAGAGGTCGAGAGCTTCTTGCTCGGGGTCCATGTTCCCGATCCGCGAACGGAGCGCTTTTCGCAACTCGTTCTTATTGGCCTCGGAAGGCAACGATTCACGTCGTTTCCTCGCCTCCTTCAAGCGATCGGCGGCGAGGTCGGCAAGGATCGCATGAGCCGAGCGAGGCTGAAGTTCCTTCGTCAGCGTCGGCGTCCAGCAGTTGAGGGATGCTTCGGGGAGCCGGTCGGAGAGTTCCTTGTCCGGATTCGGAACACCGAACCAGCGTTCAAGAGTCGGGTAGAGCAGGGCGCGATTCTCAGGAAGCCAATGCGTGTTTTCGGGCGGAGTGCCCACGACGAATCCACGTCCGCCGATGCCGACCAATGCATCGGCTTTACCGAAATAGCCGTAGGTTTGCTTCAGTCGCTTCCAGACGGGGTCGCTCGCGGCATCCCAGTAGAACTCGTGGTAGTAGATCAGTTTGCGGGGTGCGATGGAGGCGACGATACTCCAGGGGAGAAAACCGTCGCGTGCGGAGTTGCGTAGGTTTCGTGTGGGCTCCCACGAACCGAAACCCGCGAAATTGAACGATCGCTCGGCATCGCGAGGCAGTGGGTAGGCATCCTCCGGTTCGGGTCCGCCGAAGTTCTGCACCATGGCGCCAGCGAGTCGATCATCGAGAGCCGCAAGGACTGCGGCAACATCGCCGCCGCCGGCCGGATCGGAGATGGCCACGATGCGGTTCGGATCAACCTCCCGCCGGCTTCGCAGCACGTCGATGCCTGCCATCAGATCCTGCACGAGCCAACCCATCAGGCTTTCGCCGGCAAGATCAAGTTGCATGCCGAGATCGTGGCGAAAGTGGTACGAATGCGGATCGTCTTCATTGAAAGGATGCTGCCGGCGTTCGCCGTGGCCGAGATGGTCTGGCACAAGCACGACGCAGCCGGCGCGTGCCCAGGTAAGTGCCATATCCTGGTGGACTCCGCTCGACTTATTGCCGAAATGGCTGCTGATGAGCAGTATCGCCGGTCTCGACTGTTTCGATTTCGCCGGTCGATAGAGGTGGGCTGTCACGAACAGGCCGCGGCGCGTTTCGTAGATCAGGTGATCGATCTCGATCCCCGCATGCGACGTGGTTTTTGAAATGAGGAGATTGTCCGCCTTAGGTCGATCGCCTCGCATGCCGAGCGACGCGCGGAGGGCCATGAGACGGGTGTCGCGAAAGCGTTCCCAATCCTCGCGCGAAGCCACCTTCGACCAGGCGATGCGATCCTCTTCATTTGCGATGCGAATGCGAGCCTCCGCATCGCGCGACAGCATCCCCGCGAGCGGAGGTTGGCGCACTTTGCCGAGGACCACGACGTTCCCGTCGAGTTTGCGAATTGCTTCGGCCAGGTCCTGAGCCTCCGCCCGATGCGTTGCACAGCTTACCGTAGCCATGAAAACAAGAACCATCTTTCGTTGCATGGAATCCGCCCCCGTTGAAACATGCAGGGAGTTTCGCATGAGGACAGTGCGGATGCAATGAGGCCTATGATCGAGGGCCCATGGCCGGAAGCAGCGCTCTTGTCATCAGGGACGCCCCTGCGAAAGTACAGTTCGATCGCGATCGGATTCGTGGATCTCCATCATTGATTTTTCTCTTCGCGTATGCGACATGTCGAGTGGTCGGGTGGTTCGGCAAGACAGCGGGAATAACAAGATGGACGAATCTCAATCCTCACCACAGCCGGAGAATGTCGACGAGTCGGCGTAGCCGCGCGAATATATCGTCAGCCGCAGCGCCTTGCCGGCGCGTCCGGAGGACTACTGAGGTCCGATCCGAGATCGCCAAGTCGAGTTGAGTCAACCGTCGCCCGATTTGATGGCAATCATCCCGAAGCCTGGCTTCAAACGCCTGTTCTTTGCTCTCATGGTGGTCCAGATTCTTGGACTCGCGGAGTGCTTCGTGTGGAATTCGGGAGCCGGAGCGGTGGCGATCGCGTTCATGGCTTTCGTGGAGGCTTGGATGATTCCGTTGTTTCGCACGTTTCCGCGATTCACGTTTGATCGAAAAACCGGCTACGTCACGCGTCGGCGGATTTGGATCGATCGTTGGGCTACCCTCGATGAAATCATTGCGATTCAACTCTGTCGCGGCGGCGTCTACCAGTATCCGCCGTTCCGGAGCAGTACTAGCAGGCTGCGGAAAAACGGCTGTTGCAAGCGGTGTTCGATGCAGCACACTCTCGGCAACCGCGGAGAGTCGCCATGCGTGGCACCGTTGACGAGCAACCGCCCTTGTTTCACACCTTCTGCGTCGAGGACCGCATCCGGCCCGACCACCGCGCTGCGGGACATCAAGCGTCGCACCGACCGCATCCTCGCCGGGATGAGCGATCGGCTTCGCCGCCGCGTACAGCCGCACCGGACGGCCGAGCATTCCGCCCGAACGTCTGCTCAAGGCGTTGCACCCTGCGGTACCTGTACTCGATCCGCAGCGAACGGCAGTTGTGCGAACGCATCGACGCCATTTGCTGTTCCGGTGGTTTTGGACCTGCAGCCCAGCGACGACGCCTTCGACGCCACCAGCTTCGGCAAGAACCGCCCGCGTCTCGATGAGCATCTTTTGACGCAGTCGTTCTTCGACGCGGTGGTGGCCGAGGCGATGACGGCCGGCTTGTGCAGCGAGCACTTCAGCGTCGATGGCACGCTCATCGAGAGTCTGGCGAGTGCCAAAAGCTTCCGGTCGAAGAACAGTACGGGCGACGACTCGGGCGACTCTCGGGCGACGACTCGGGCGACGCCAACGGCTTCAAGCCCCGCAACGCCGCCGTGGATTTCCGCGGCCGAAGCGAAGCAATGAGACCCATCAGAGCAAGACCGATCCAGAGGCAAAGCTCTACCGCAAGTCCAGCGGTCAGGAGGCCAGCTCTCGCACATGGGGCACGTGCTCGCCGAGAACCGGCACGGTTGATCGTGACGGTCCGGCGACGGAGGCCAGCGAGCAAGGCGGAACGCACTGCGGCGGTCAACATGCTGCTCGATCTGCAGCCACGCATGGGTCAAGCCAGCGACGCTGGGGGCGGACAAGGGCTTCGACGACGGCGAATTCTTTCCGGTGTTGGAATGGATCGGGGTCGAACCGCACGTGCCGCTGGTGAAAGACCCGGTCGACCCGCGAACCGTGCCGCCGGGGCAGAGCAAACGAATTCCCGGCATCCGTGCGCGGCGACGCATGCGGCGGAGGATGCAACTCGGGCGTACAAGCTCAGCCAGCGGTGCCGCAAGAAAGTGGAGGAAGGATTCGGATGGTTGAAGTCGGTAGCGAAGCTGTGGGCCGGAGCCGATGGGTGGGGCGGTGGAAACTCGAGCAGATGTTGCAGATCGGGGCCGCGGCGTACAACCTGGTGCGGTTGCGGACGCTGAAGCCCGCATAAGCAAGACTGATGTGAAAGCGCGGCGAAGCTGAAAGATCAACATGGAGTGACGGCCACCGACGAAAAAGACTCAAAACCGCTTGAACAAGCAGTTTTTCCGCAGCCTGCTAGAAATTTGCTGGAATTGCTGTTTGACCCGAACGGAAAACCGATCGCTTCCGATTCCTACCAACTCAATTTGGTCCTACATGGTCCGAGCGGAGTCACTCGCGATGTGATGGCTCATCATGCCGATTTGCATTGGCTTCGCGCGGCGGGTAGACAGTTGGCCGACTTTCTTGACAAGCCGTTTCTGGATCGCGCCATGCGAGATGCGGACGAGACGTGAGCATCATTCGCGGCAGATGGTCGTGATTGAATTTTTCGCAAGCCGCCGCGTTTTCCAGGTGCCCTGCGAATAATGGCACTGGCGCGTGTGAGTCGGCTTTGGCGTGGAGATGAGCATTTCGTTAGGTTTCTTGCTGGTTCGGTACTAGGTGAAAGTGTGTCGGCATAAGAAGTGCGTTGGTTTGGATTGCGATTCGCGCGGAGCTTGTGTCCTTCTGTTGCCCCATATGCACCAAACCCATTTGCCAGAGTCAGCCCGCTTCATTCAGGCAGCTTCGATCCGAGCTGGAATCGAGGCGGCGTTCATTGTGGCGTTTCCCGCCTATTTGGAGCGACAGTCAACGTGACTAGGTTCGATCGCGTCCCGCATCGGGTGCTGCTCAGAACTGGCTTGAAAGAAGTTGGGTTTGCGAACGACGAAAGAGCTGAAATGAAGTCGCATGACGTTCACATTGGTCACTTGGAAACCATTTGGGAGCTTGCCCTGTCCGGCTTCGTTGCGAAACGACCACATTAAGTTGTTCTGGTTAGCCGCAAATTGGGTGAATGTTTTGTAATCAAGATTCGAACGGATGTCGCACCGTCGATTCCAAACTTCGATGTAGTGGATCTAAAGGAATCAGCCGCCCATGAACACACGAACGCTCGCTGCATGCGTCGTCGGTTTGGCCGTGCTCGCGCTACCAGCCTGTCACAAGCATGAGGAGCATGAGCATCACGAACCTCACAGGATCGTCGTGACGAACCCTGTCGCGAAAGACGTCGTGCTCACGCAGCAGTACGTCTGCCAAATCCACTCGCAACGCCATATCAACGTAAAGGCGTTGGAGAGCGGGTATCTCGAAGCGATTGAAGTGAGAGAAGGGCAAGCGGTTAAGCAGGGAGACGTGCTCTTCAAGGTCATTCCAGTTCTCTACAAGGCGAAGCTAGACGCGGAACTGGCCGAGGTGCAGCTTGCCGAACTGGAACTGAATAACACCAAACGGCTCTTCAACGACAAGGTCGTGTCCGGGAATGAGGTCGCTTTGTACCAGGCAAAGCTCGCAAGAGCGAACGCGAAGGCGAAGCTTGCCGAGGCGGAATTGAATTTCGCGGTGGTCCGTGCTCCCTTCGACGGCATCATCGACCGATTGCATGAGCAGCAGGGAAGCTTGATCAAGGAAGGGGATATCCTCACGACGCTTTCGGACAACAGCCACATGTGGGTGTACTTCAATGTGCCGGAAGCGCGGTATCTCGACTTCATGTCGGGAGGCGGGCAGGATCGCCCGGCGCAGCAAGTCGAGTTGGTCCTGGCCAACGGCAGCAAGTTCTCCGAGGTCGGTAAGATCGGCGCGATCGAAGCCAAATTCAATAACGAGACCGGCAACATTCCGTTTCGAGCCGATTTCGCGAATCCGAGTCGGCTGCTGCGCCACGGTATGACCGGGAACGTCTTGCTGCATCGCAAGTTGCCGAACGCCATCATTATTCCGCAGCGAGCGGCGTTCGAGATTCTCGACAAGCAGTACTGCTATGTGATCGACAAGGAAGGCAAGATCCGCCAGCGCGAGATCGTCGTGGAAAACGAACTCGAGGACATCTACGTGATCAAGAAGGGGCTCGCCGTCGACGACAAGATCGTCTTCGAGGGAGTTCGCCAAGTCCGCGATGGGGAACAAGCGGAATTCGAATTCCGCCGCCCCGAGGACATCCTGGCGAATCAGAAAAACCACGCGGAATAGTCGCTTACCGAACCATCGCACGCCCGAGATCCATCCAAAGCCATGTTCGCGAAAATCCTGCACCGTCCCGCACTGGCCATCGTTATCTCGATTTTGATTCTGTTCCTCGGCGGCTTGGCCATCAAGACGCTGCCGACCTCGCAGTTTCCTTCGGTCGCGCCCCCGAGCGTCGTGGTCTCGGTTTCCTATCCAGGCGCCAGTGCGGAAGTGCTCGTTGATTCCGTGCTGATCATTCTGGAACAAGCGATCAACGGCGTGCAGGACATGCGTTACATGGCTTCCGCCGCCACCAGCGCGGGCGAAGGCACGATCCAGATCATCTTCGAGCCGGGGACCGACCCGAACGTCGCGGTCGTGAACGTGAATAACCGCATCGCGATCGTGAAAAACCGGCTTCCCCCCATCGTCGAGCGCGAAGGCATCGTCGTCATGCAGGCCATGACGAGTATGCTCATGTACGTGAATATCTATAGCAAGGACAGCAAGGCGCACAACCAGAACTTTCTCTACAACTACGTCAACGTGGACGTCATGCCCGAGATCAAGCGAACTCGCGGCATCGGGCAGGCGAACATCTTGGGCAACCGGGCGTATGCCATGCGCATCATGCTCGATCCAGACCGCATGCGCGCCTACAAGATCGGCGCCGACGATGTGATGAAAGCGGTCGCGGAGCAAAGCGTCATCGGTTCGCCCGGACGGCTTGGACAGGCGACCGGCATCCGATCGCAGTCGGTGGAATACGTTCTGACGTGGATCGGCCGATACAGCAAGCCGGCTCAATATGAGAACATCATATTAAGGGCAAATTCCGAAGGCGAAATTCTGAGATTGAAGGACGTCTGCGCGATGATTCCCGCGGGCGACCGAAAGGGCGAACGCGGGATCGAACTCGGTTCGTCCTTCTACGACCTTTACTCCGATATCGACGGCAACCCCTCCGCGGCCATCGTGCTCAAGCAAAGCCCGGGTTCCAATGCCGCCACCGTCATCGAGGAAGTGAAGGAAAAACTGGAGAAAATGAAGAAACGCTTCCCGCCGGGGATGGACTTCGAAATCAGTTACGACGTCTCCGCGTTCTTGGAAGCCTCGATCGAAAAGGTGCTGCACACTCTGTTCGAGGCGTTCGTTCTCGTCTCGCTCGTGGTCTACCTCTTCCTCGGCGATTTGCGTTCGACGCTGATTCCGACGCTCGCGGTTCCCGTGTCGCTGATCGGCACCTTCTTCTTCATGCTCCTCTTCGGCCTTTCGATCAACCTCATCACGCTCTTCGCCATGGTGCTCGCCATCGGCGTCGTCGTCGATGATGCGATCGTCGTCGTGGAAGCGGTGCATGCGAAGATGCATGAGAAGCATTTATCGCCGTATCGAGCGACCATGGAGGTCATGCACGAAATCAGCGGCGCCATCATCGCCATCACCCTGGTGATGACGGCGGTGTTCGTCCCGGTGACGTTCATGACCGGCCCGGTCGGCGTCTTCTACCGCCAGTTCGGCCTGACGATGGCCATGTCGATCATCCTCTCAGGCGTCGTCGCCCTTACGCTGACGCCGGTGCTCTGTGCGATGATTCTCAAGCCCGTGGTTCACGGCAAGAAGCGTGGGCCGATCGGGATGTTTCTCCATCTGTTCGATCGGGCCGTGGAGAAAGTCACCGGCGGCTATGCGGCGATTCTGCGTCGCATCGTGACGCGCCGCATGATCACCTTCGTCTTTATCGGCGCGTTCTCGGCCGGCATTTTCTTCGTCAACGTGACCCTGCCTACGGGATTCATCCCGCTGGAAGACCAAGGCATGATCTACGGCATCATCCAGACGCCGCCCGGATCGACGCTTGAATATACGAATGCCAAGTCGCATGAATTGGCCGAGATTGCGCGGAAAGTCGATGGCGTGACTTCCGTGTCGTCGCTTGCTGGTTACGAGGTGTTGACCGAAGGTCGCGGCTCGAATGCGGGGACGTGTCTCATCAATCTGAAGAATTGGTCGAACCGCAAAAAGACATCGCGTCAAATCATTGAGGAATTGGAGCATAAAGGCGCCGCGATCTCGAACGTGAAGCTGGAATTCTTCGAGCCCCCCGCGGTCCCAGGCTTCGGCGCCGCCGGCGGCTTCTCCGTGCGCCTTCTCGATAAGTCCAACTCGAACAATTACACGCGCCTCGGAGAAATCACCGACAAGTTCATGGCGGCCCTGGAGAAGCGAAAGGAGCTGAAGGGACTCTTCACGTTCTTCGCGGCGAACTATCCGCAGTACGAAATCGTCATCGACAACGATCGGGCGATGCAGAAGGGCGTGACGATCGGCAAAGCGCTCGACAATCTTTCGATCGTGATCGGCAGCACCTGGGAACAGGGTTTCGTTCGCTTCGGCCAGTTCTACAAGGTGTATGTCCAAGCGGGGCCGGAGTTCCGCCGATATCCCGAAGACTTGAGCAACCTGTTCGTGAAGAACGATCGCGGCGACATGGTGCCATATTCGTCGTTCATGACGGTCAAGAAGAAGCAGGGGCTGAACGAAATCAACCGCTACAACCTCTATCCCTCGGCCGCGATTCAGGGCGCCCCGGCTCGCGGATTCAGCAGCGGTCAAGCCATCAAGGCCATTCAGGAAGTTGCCGCGCAGATTCTGCCAGACGATTACGACCTCGGCTGGGAAGGTTTGTCGTTCGATGAGGCAAAACAGGGGAATGAGGCGATCTACATCTTCCTGATCGTGGTCGCATTCGTGTATCTCGTGCTCGTTGGGCAGTATGAGAGCTTCCTCTTGCCGCTGTCGGTAATCCTGTCGCTGCCGATCGGTATCTTCGGTTCGTTCCTGTTCCTCAAGGTCATGGGGCTCTCGAACGACGTTTACGCACAAATCGGGCTCGTGATGCTGGTTGGTTTGCTCGGCAAGAATGCGATCCTGATCGTGGAATTCGCCGTGCAGCGCCGCCGGGAAGGAGCCACGATCGAGGACGCGGGCATCGAAGGCGGCAAATTGCGTTTCCGTCCCATTCAGATGACGTCGTTCGCGTTCATCGTGGGCCTAATTCCGCTGGTGATCGCGACTGGCCCCGGCGCCATCGGCAACCGCACCATCGGCACGACGGCGGTCGGCGGCATGCTCATCGGCACCGTCCTTGGCGTGCTCGTCATTCCGGGCCTTTACTACATCTTCGGCAAACTCTCCGACGGCAAAAAGCTGCTGCAAGACGAGGTGGACGAACCGCTCAGCGAACTCGTCGACCACACGGCCCATGGCATCAGCAGTCACGGCCAAGCACACTAAGGTGCGATGGAGGTGGCAGCCCGAGCGCCAGGGAGGGTTCCGCGTGGTCCCACGGGATCCAGCGAAACCCTCGCTGGCGTTCGGGCTCTGATGCTTCAGCGCATGCGGAATGCATTTCCTCTCGACCCATATCGAACTGACCGGTTCTCTGTCGATTCTGAAATCATTTCACCTCTTTTTTTAAAAAATCCAGTCTTTCGCCCGGATATCCGGTAAATCTCGCGGAATCCGCATGTCGAAAAGAGGAAGGAGCGAATCGTCGCGGCATCTTGCGCGGACATTCGGTTCTCGCCCATTGGACATTGAAGGACGCTGCGGATGAATCTTTCACTGAAACTTCCGACGCCGACCCAAGCGGCTCACTTACTTGCTCGGGCGTTCGTGTGCAGCGTGCTGATGATTCTGCCCTCGTGCATGATCCCGAATCTTCGGCAGGCAGAGGGGGCTCCGGAGACGCCCGGCAATTTCGTCGGGGTGTCGAGTCCCGAAAACTCCGCAAAGCTGGGCGTGCAGGAGTTCTTCAAAGATCCGATGCTGACGAACCTGATCGACCTCGCTGTCCTCAACAATCGAGAGCTGAAGGCGCTGGATGAAGAGATCGAAGTCGCTCGCAACGAATACATCGGCCGCACCGGCGCCTATCTGCCGTTTCTCAATCTGGGTGCGGGAGCGAGCCTGGAGAGGACTAGTTTCTTCACTCCAGCCGGGGCGCTGGAGCGAAACGTCGAGTACATGCCGGGAAGGGTTTTCCCTGATCCCATTCCGAATTTCGGCCTCGGCGCCAACTTCATCTGGCAACTCGATATCTTCCGCGAATTGCGCAACACTCGCGATGCCGCCCAGCAACGCTACTTCGCTGCCATCGAAAGACGCAACGGTTTCGTCAATCGCATGGTCGCCGAGATTGCCGAAAATTACTTCCGCCTCATGGCGCTCGACAAGCGGATGGAAACGATCGACATGACGATCGGACTCCAAGAAGAAAGCACGAAGCTTTCCAAGGCGAAAATGGAAGCGGGCCGCGGGACAGAACTCGCTGTTCTGCGTTTCCAGGCGGACGTGAAGAAGAATCAAAGCGAAAAGCTCATCGTCACCCAGGAAATCGTCGAAGCGGAAAATCGCATCAACTTCCTGGTCAATCGATTCCCGCAACCCGTCGAGCGCAATTCGGCTGCATTCCTCGACCTCGATCTTCCGTTCAGCGTTGGCGTGCCGGCCGAGTTGCTCGCGTTACGGCCCGACATTCGGCAGGCGGAATTCGAGTTGCAAGCGGCGGGGCTCGACATCTTGGTCGCTCGCGCTCAATTCTTCCCGAAGCTCTACCTGCGCGGCGGCGTCGGATACCAGGCGATCAACACGAAGTATCTGTTCCTCACGCCCGAGGCCGTGGTCGCCAATGTGGCTGGCGATCTGATCGCTCCGCTGATCAACAAGGTCGCGATCCAGGCTCAATATCGCAGCGCGAACGCGAAGCAGCTTGAAGCGGTCTACAACTACCAACGCATCGTGCTGAACGCTTATGTGGAGGTCGTCAATCGCATGACGATGGCGGAGAACTATCGCCGCAGCAACGACATTAAGAGGCAGCAGCTTTCGACCTTGGAGGCGTCCGTCGAAGCCGCGAACAAGCTGTTCCAGAATGCCCGCGTGGAATACATCGAAGTGCTGTTCGTCCAGCGCGATTTGCAGGAAGCTCGCTTGGTGCTGATCGACACGAAACGCCAGCAGTTGGCCGCGATCGTGGGCGTGTACCAGGCGTTGGGCGGCGGCTCCAACCTCGTAGCTCCGACGATCGAGCCGTCTCGACGATAGTCCGATGCCGATCGAAGGAGAGGCCGTTTCGATTCCGATGCCGCCGCTTGCGGCAATTCAGGCGGGGACCGGAACGGGGGTCGCGTCGGGAAAGCGAATTGTCACACGCGTGCCTTCGCCTGGTTTGGAAGCTACCTCGATCTGCCCGCCGCAACTTTCGACGATTTGCTTCACCGCGGCAAGGCCCAGGCCGGTGCCGCGTTCTTTGGTCGTGAAGAATGGCTCGAAGATTCGACGTCGCACCTCGTCCGACATGCCGGTGCCGGTGTCGGTCACCTCAAGAACTGACGGCAGTGCGGCATGTTCGTCTTGGCGAGTACGGATGCGGATGGCGCCGCCTTTCGGCATCGCGTCGCGGGCATTGAGGCACAGATTCATCACGATCTGTTTGACCTGCATGTCTTCGAGCGGCGCGATGATGTCGGCGGGATAAAGCTTTACGTCGACTTGGATCGGATGCGGCAGGAGGCTACGCAACAGCCGTACGGAATGGACGACGGCGGTGTTCAAGTCGCTGCTCGCCTGGGCGTCGGATCTTCGGCCGAAAGTGAGCAACTGGCTGGCGAGGTGGCTGGCCTGTTCGCCGATTTCGATGATGCGAGCCGCATCGCCGCGGAGGGGATGCTTATCTCCGAGCCCCATTTCCATCAACGAAGCGGTGCCCACGATTGCGGTCAGCAGATTGTTGAAGTCGTGAACGATGCCGCCGGCGATTTTGCCGATGAGTTCGAGTCTCTGTGATTGCCTTAGCTCTTCCTGCAATCGGCGATTCGCGGTGATGTCGTCCAGCGTGACGACGAGTCGAGCGGGACCGAGGTTGGGCGGCAACGGCACGCAATGGAACATGAGCCAGCGGAACGCATCGCTGGACGGTTCCGGAATGCCCATCACCACGCCGTGGACTGCTTCGCCCGTTTGGAGGGCACGGCGATCCGGGTGCTCAATCGCGGGGAATGGAGATCCGTCTTCACGGATGCAGCCTTCATCTTGAGCAAGCCACTGCCTCAACGCTGTCGGGGTCAGGCGCAGCATCGTGACTGCGGAAGGGTT
>JAXMAT010000047.1:0-42202 GCA_046350235.1 Gemmataceae bacterium
TCGTTCACAAACTGGAGCACCACAAAAAGCCGATCAGCGCTCTCGCCTTCAGCGGCGACGGCAAGATGCTGGCGGCTGCTTGCGAAGACAAACTAATCTCGATCTGGGACGTGACCAAGGGGACGCTCCTCGGCTTGCTGAAGGGGCACACCGACCGCATCCCAGCGATCGCCTGGCATCCCAAGAGGAACATCCTGGTCAGCGTCGGTTGGGACACCACCGCACGCGTCTGGGATGCGGCAACGCAGCAACCGCTGATCCTGCTCAACAATCACTCCGCTCAAGTGACTGCGGCCACCTTCAGCCATGACGGATCGCTGCTCGCGACGGCCGATTCCTCGAACAAGGTCCGCATCTGGGATTTCGAGAATAAACGCGAAAACCATGTACTGACCGGCCCCGAACTCGAAGTGCGATCGCTTGCATTCAGCCCCGACGGCGCCATGCTCGCCGCCACGGGGGATCGGCTGATCCATGTGTGGAACGTACGCACCGGCGAATCGATCGGCGGAGCGGGCACGCGGTCCTCGACGGCGACCTTCGTTGCCGAATGGAACGGCAGAATTGCGAGCAACTCCGGCGGACTCGCGACCCGCATCTGGAACGTTGCCGGAAAAGCGAATCCGCTTGCGATTCCCGAAAGTCAACCCGTTCACATGGTCGCCTTCAGTCCCGACGGCAAACTGCTCGCCGCCGCAGCAGAGAAAACGCTCAGTCTCTGGAACGCGGCGGACGGCTCGCTGCAAGCCACGCTGGAAGGCCCGGAAGAACCGATCACGCTGGTGACCTTCGCCCCCGACGGCGCGACGCTCGCTTCGGCGAGCACGACCGGCGTAGGGGTTTGGATTTGGCGAACGAGCGACGGCGAGCCGATCCTGCTGATTCCGGATGCGCTTGAAGGCGCTGCCGTGCAAGCGCTCGCCTATCATCCGCAAGGGAAGATTCTCGCAGTCGGCGGCATCGACTGGCTGGCCACCGGCGGATCCAATGGCGCCATCAGCCTGTGGAACCTGGACGAACGGGCCGAAATCGCAACCATTGCCGAAGGGGCGACCGCTCTCGCATTCAATCCGGACGGCAAGCGTCTCGCGTCCGCCACCGTTGATTTCGCCGTGTGCTTGTGGGACGCCGACACCGGTGCGTTGCTCGACGAATTGGACGGCCACGAGGGCACGATCCGCGCCCTGGCGTACAACGCCGACGGTTCGCTCCTCGCCTCCGGCAGCGAAGACATGACGCTCCGCCTCTGGTCCGCCCGCGGCGAAGAACTGGCCGAGATCGAAGTGGACAGTCAGGTCACGTCTCTCGCGTTCTCCGCCGACGGCCAGTATTTGTTCGCGGGCCATGCGAATACGACCACTTCGCAGTACAGCCTGAAGGACCACCGCAAACGCAAGTAATGGGCGAAACCTTCGCGTTTCGCGATCTCAAGCGTCCGATCCCGAGCCGCCAGCAAGGTTCGCATCGTTGCGATTCAAACCCTTGCTGACGCTCGCTCTGGATTCCACGGTTGGATCTTTGCGATCGCATCCTTGAATGAATTTCGCGTGAGAGGCGTTGGCGTTTCGCTGCGAAGCGAGGTTTAGAACGTCCGAGGATCGAAGCGCGATGTTGGATCGCGAAAACCAGGACGGTCTCATGGCAGAACCGACGTGCAAACCCCAGCGAACCATCCATCAAGCCGACCGAGGAACGCGACCTCACAGCGCGACGCTCGGCGATCATCGCGCGCCGGCTGGGGATGGGGCAGGTCTATCTTGCCGAGCAAGTTTCGCTGAAAAACGGCATGTCGCACTCAAGCTGCTCAAACCCGAACTCGCCGCCAATCAGACCGCATTGCTCCGATTCGAGCGGGAACTTGCAATACCGTGATCTAGCTGCTACGATCCCGTACGTCCTATCTCATACGCAGTCGCACATATCTTCACTGTTCGCAGGAGATCGACATGGGGGATTCTTGTCGAGTTCGCCGCGGCTTCACGCTCATTGAGTTGCTTGTCGTCATCGCCATCATCGCCGTCTTGATCGCTTTGTTGGTTCCCGCCGTGCAAAAGGTTCGCGAAGCAGCTGCCCGATCGCAATGCCAGAACAATTTGAAGCAACTCGCCATCGGCATCCATGGCCATCATGACGCATTCAAGCACTTCCCCGTATCCGTTTCCCCTTGGGCCGAAGGCGGATCGGCTCCCCGCACGGGTCGCGGCTGGATCCTTGAGACGCTCCCCTTCCTCGAACAGGGGCCGCTTTACAAGTCTTTCGAGCCGTCCCGCACGGGAGATATGTTTTCCGGGGGCGGACTGATGAACTGCCAATCGCAAATGGCCACGATGCTGCCGTTGCTCAACTGTCCTTCGGACGGATCGAACGGCAAACTGTATTCGGATCGCGCTCAGTGGGGTGGGATTAATGTCTCCGTCACGAACTACCGTGGAGTGATCGGCACCACCAATATGGGCGGCGGTTGGCCTGATAGCCCCTCCGGCACGACCGACGGCCACAATACGACCCAAAACACGGGGCTCTTCTTCCGCAATACCTACCAAGTGAAACTGCGCATCGCGAATATCACCGACGGCACAAGCAACACGCTGATGGTCGGAGAGGACATCGCCGACCAGAACATCCATTCCGCGGCGTTTTACGCCAATGGAGACTACGCAAGCACCCATGCGCCGCTGAACTACTTTCCGATGCCGCCGGATCCTTCCAATTGGCCTCGGGTCATGTCGTTCCGGAGTCGGCATACCGGCGGCGCCAATTTCGCGTTGGCGGACGGATCGGTTCGATTCATTGCCGAATCCATCGATCGGCTGCAATATCAGCAGCTATCCACGCGTGCCGGCGGGGAATCGGCCCAAGTTCCGTAGACATTTTTTGCAATGCAATCGAACCGAATCGGGAGACATGAGTGAAACGTCGTTGCGTTTGTTGCACTTTCGTTGTCGTGTGCGCCTCGATTCTCGGCTGCAGTTCGGGCGACTGGGGCACAGCTTCTGGAACCGTTACGCTCGACAGCGAACCGTTGAAACAAGGAGTCGTTACGTTCCATCCGACCCATTCCGATGCGACGGCCTATGGCCAAGTGAATGACGGTTTCTTCAAGCTCAACACAGGACAAAAGGAAGGGTTGAAGTCCGGAAGCTATGTCGTGACAGTCTCAGCAACATCGGTTCCGCCTTCGGGCTCGAACCAAGTCGCAAAGTTGCTGACGCCCCCGAAATACGCAAACAAAGCGACCAGCGATCTGAAAGCAGACGTGAAGGCGGCTTCGAATCAATTCAAGTTCGCGCTTCGTTCCAAAGATTGACGGACCTCCCTTGCTGGCGAGGCGCCTTGACTTGCGCGACGCGATCAAGTCCGGGTGCTGGCCATGGCTATCCCGAGTATTGAACTCTCAACGTCGACCGTGTGAGGAAATCAAGCAGCGAACGTGCGGGCGCACAGCCTTGCAACTGCCCACCGTTGATCCCGATGCAACTTTCTGCCGACATTGCACATGCTCCGATCGATGGGACAATGGACCTGGCACATCGTCCGTTCACGTCCCATCTTCGGAGCACATCTCATGTCCACCGCGATCAAAGACACCCCCGTGTTCAATCGCCTCGCCGAGTTCTTCTGCGATGAGCCCAAAGTCAACGAGGATTCCCAGCGCGCTCCCGGCGGCACTTTCCGCAACGGCAACCGCGGCGGGCCAGGCAACCCGTATGCGCGCCGCGTGGCGAAACTCCGCCAGGCCGTCATGGAAGAATGCACGGAAGACGACCTGCGCGAAGTCACGCGCAGCATGATCAACCTCGCCAAACGTGGCGACAAAGCGGCAGCCAAACTGGTCTACCAATATGCGCTCGGCAAGCCGGACAAACAGGTCGATCCGGATCGCATCGACGAACATGAGTTGAGCGTGCTCAAGGGCGTCGCCGTTCCGCCCGTGCTCTTGGAAGCGATGCTCTCCGCCGTACCCGCGGACACGGCGAATCGCCTGGCTCAAAACATGTGGCCCGCGCTGATGCAAGTATTGGCGAAGCAGTTGGACGAACAGATCGTCGCGACGCAAGAATTGCGGAAGCAGATCGACGAGGACGACGAAGCCTGGGAAGCCTTGCCCGCGGAGGAACGCCTGCGGCAGTACCAGCAATTAAAGCTCACGCCGTCGCCGGAACTCGTCGAAGAGGCGGCGAAGGAACGGACCGCACGCGAGGCGACGGAGAAGCAGCAAGCGCCGCCGTCAACAAACGGTGTTTCACAGGAGAAGACGGGGGAAGCGGCCAAGCCGAAGGGGATGGATGCCGGTTCGTCGCCGTCACCAAACGGCATTTCGTCAACGGGTCAACGTGCCGAAGCTCCAGTCGGATCGAAAAGCGGCACTGTCCCGACGTGTCCAAGCCGGCAATAGCGTACGCGAATGCGGATGCAGGTAAAAATACGCGTCATGTCGGTGACTTGCGGCGTCCGAGGTGCGCGCCGAAGTGGTCTTCCCGCAGGAAACAGCCGCGTCCCCTTGCCGATGGTGGGCGAAGGATTTACCATCCGCCTGATCCACTCCTTGGCGAGAGCGCATCATGGCCGTCGTTTTGCTTGGCACCTTCGACACGAAGGGGAACGAATTCCGTTTCGTCCGAGAGCTTTTGCAAGCGCTCAATATCGCCACTCTCACCATCGATGCCGGCTCGCAGCAACCTCCTGCGTTCGCGCCTGACGTTTCGCGCGAGCAGGTGTTCAAGGCCGCCGGCACGACGATCGATGCCATCCTGCGAACGGGCGATCGCGGCAAAGCGGTTGAAGCGGCGGCCGCCGGTGCGGCGAAGATCGTTCTTCAACTGCACCAGCAAGGAAAGGTGGATGGAATCCTGGGTCTAGGCGGTTCGGCGGGGACGGTCATCGCTACGTCAGCGATGCGTGCCTTGCCCTTCGGCATTCCGAAGTTGAGGGTGAGCACGCTCGCATCGGGCCAAGTGAAGCCCTATGTCGGGGTCCGCGACATCCTCATGATGCATACCGTGGTCGATATCATCGGCCTGAATCGTATTAGCCGGACGGTCCTGTCCAATGCCGCCCATGCGATGGCAGGAATGGTGAGTCATCCGGCTTCGGCAGCGGCAGCCACGGATCGACCATTGCTTGCGGCGACCATGTTCGGCGTGACGACGCCGTGCGTCAGCGAGGCGCAAAAGCAACTCGAAGGCGCGGGTTATGAGATGCTGGTGTTTCACGCGACGGGCACGGGCGGAATGACGATGGAATCGTTTATTCGCGACGGCCTGGTTCAGGGCGTGCTCGACATCACCACGACCGAACTGGCGGACGAACTGGTCGGCGGAATACTCGGCGCCGGCAAGGATCGACTGACGGCTGCCGCCATGAAGGGCATTCCGCAAGTGATCTCGCTGGGCGCTCTCGACATGGTGAATTTCGGTCCGCGCGATACCGTACCGGAGAAGTTCAAGGCTAGACGATTCTACCAGCACAATGCCACGGTCACGCTGATGCGGACGACGCCGGAAGAGAACGACAAACTTGGCAAAGAGATCGCGGAGAAAGCGAGTGCCGCATCCGGCCCGACTGCCGTCCTGATTCCGCTCCGCGGCGTGAGCGCCATCGATCGCGAAGGGCAGCCATTCTGGTGGCCCGAAGCGGATCACGCGTTGTTTCAAAGTATCCGCAACTGGATCGGTCCCATGGTGAAATTGGTTGAATTGGACTTGCACATTAATGACCCCCAATTTGCAACCCAAGCGGCGACGTTGCTTCAATCGATGCTGGCGAGCGGTGCCTAGTGTGTAGACCGCTGCACGAATCCTGCAGCTGATCGTCATACTGGCTCATCCACTGCAGGGTTCGTTGCGAGGATACATGCGCGGACAAACGGCAAATTCGCGAAGCCTTGGATTCCACGCGGTTTTCTGTGGGGAAAAATCGGAAATTCGGCCGGATTTGGGATTGGCAAGGGGCGAATGGATCGATACATTTCACGGCGGCTCGCGAGGCGACGGCGTCGGCGAGTCAAATCGTGCGATCGGTCCTGTCAGGAGATTGAGTTCGGTTCGCTCTCGTCTTTTTCGTGTTTCGTCGGCGTGGCCTTTCCTACTCGCGAATTCCCCCGTCCGAACTATGCCCGAGAAGGCATGCAGCGATCGCTCCTCCCCAGGAGGCGTCCGCCGCGGTCTTGCGACCGCCGCGTGCGGGCCGCAGGCGAAGGACAATGGACTCCGCTTCCGCAGTTCCATGTTCCTTCGGACGATCCCTTAATGCCGCGGCCGGATTGGGCTCCAGCGGGCGGCAGAGTCGTTTCGTGACGAATCCGCGCAGGGCTGGGCTGACGGCGGGTTCAGGATTCGTTTTCGGCGATCGGTGCCTCCTCGACGACATGCAGCTTGGCCTCGGCGCAAGGCACGGGCTGCGTTCCCCGCGTTCGATTTCGCTCGAGGAACGTTGCGGACCCGCGGGTCCCTGGCACGGAAAGGTTTGTTCGGAGATTATGGCTAAGAATCTGTACGTGGGTAATCTGTCTTGGTCGGCTACGGCCGACGACCTGCTCGATCTCTTCGGGCAGTACGGCAAAGTGGTTCGTGCTCAAGTCGTCACGGATCGGGAAACCGGTCGCTCCCGCGGCTTCGGCTTCGTCGAAATGGAAAACGACGACGAAGCGCAGCGGGCCATCGAATCGCTCAACGATTTCCAGCACCAGAATCGTCCCCTCACCGTGAACGAAGCCCGTCCTCGTGAAGAACGTGGCGGCGGCGGTGGTGGCGGTTACGGTGGTGGCGGCGGCGGCGGTTACGGCGGCGGGCGAGGTGGAGATCGCGGCGGTCGTCCCGGCGGCGGACCCCGCGGTGGCGGTGGTGGTGGTTACGGCGGCGGATACGGCGGATCCGATCGCGGTCGTCGCTACTAAACCCAACGAAACTTCCGACGCCCGGCAACTCCAAGTTCGCCGGGCGTTTCTTTGTCATCGCATTTCTTGCGGTCGAGCGGCACTCAGCCGTCTCCGAATCGATCCTAAGTTCCAACTCCCTTCGTTCGGCCTGTTTTCGCTCGCACCGGTCTGTGCTTCGCGAGTATGCTGCTGTTCGCGACTTCGAGGAATCGTCATGCGTATCGCGTTGCTCTTTCTGCTGCTTTGCGTTTTCCCTTCGCTCGCTCGAGCCGAAGACCCGCCATTCTATCCGGACAAGTTCGATCTGCTTCTCATCAAGGACGGTGGAAAGGATCTGCCTGTCCGAACGGCGGAGGAATGGAAGAAACGCAGGGCCCACATCCTCGCGAACATGGAAAAGGTGATGGGGCCGATGCCGACAGGCCCCAAAGTTCCGCTGGACGTGATCGTTACGGAAGTCGTCAAGGAAAAGTCGTATACCCGCAAGACGCTCACCTATGCAGCGGGAAAGAACAACCGCGTGTCGGCCTATTTGTTCGTGCCGACGAAAATCGACGGAAAGGTTCCTGGCATTCTCTGCCTCCATCCAACGAGCCCGGCGCTGGGAAAAGGCATCCCGGCGGGGCTCGGCGACAAGAAGGATCGGCACTATGCGCTTCATCTTGTCGACCGAGGCTACATCACGCTTTGTCCCGACTACGTGAAGTCGGGCGGCTACAAATTCGATCCCTACGAAAACGGCTTCGCGAGTGCGACCATGCTCGGCATTTGGAATCATCGCGTCGCGCTCGATCTGCTTCAGTCGCTCCCCGAGGTGGACGGAGACAAGCTTGGCGTCATCGGGCATTCGCTGGGCGGGCACAACAGCTTGTTCCTTGCTGCGTTCGACGAACGGGTGAAGGCGACGGTTTCCAATTGCGGCTTTTGCAGTTTCCGCACGTATATGAAGGGGAATCTCGCCGGATGGAGCCATGCGGGCTACATGCCTCGGATCAAAAGCATTTACGAGACGAAGCCCGAAAAAATGCCGTTCGACTTCACCGAAGTCTTGGCCGCCATTGCTCCGCGGGCAGTGTTGGCGAGCGCTCCGCTGCACGACAGCAATTTCGATCCGGAAGGCGTGAAAGAATGCGTGAAGGCCGCTCAACCTGTCTTTCGTTTGCTCGGCGCTGAAGAGAAACTCTCGGCCGTCTACCCCAATGCGGGACATGATTTCCCAGATGACGCCCGAGCTGCCGCCTATCAGTTTTTCGATCGGTGGCTCAAAAACCGATGATCGGCTTGTGTGCGCGACGAGACGCTGCAATGGAGATTGCGTCGCTGATTTCACCCATAGTGGGGCGATGTTCTCCCCTGGTTCGTTCAGGCCAACATTGGATTGGCGCCACCGAAGTTCGATTTTTTGGCCTGCCCGCGTTTTGGCTGAAGCGAGAAAAGTAGCAGAATCGCTTCAATTCACTCAGTTTCTTTCAGGTTCGCGGTGCGATTTCAACGCATTTCTGTGCGTTTCGCGGGCACTTTCTGCTTGAAGCGCTAGCATGCCGATGTTATGTTGACGGTACTCGATGTCGCATAGCCGCTAGCTAGAACCCTCCTCATAGCGGGCACTTGCGCGAGGTTCGCGTCGGACCCGCTTCGCTTTTTGCGTTGCCCCCACCGTACCCGTCTTACTGTTCTGGCGTGCCCGTCCGATCCGAACAGCCGTCTCGACACGGCAATGGCTTGGTCCAACTACCATCTGAACTACGGCATCTGGAATGGCCGCAGCGGTAGCGACGGCATCATGGATGACACGTCGAATCCGCGAAAGATCGAGACGATCACCGATTTTGAACAGCACAGCTCTATCTGGCGGAGGCGCCCGCCTCGCGAGCGGAGGCAATAGCCAGTTGTCGGATTGCTTCAAAACACCACGATCACTTTGCCGAGCGGCAACCAGACCTTCGCTCAGCTTGCGACGTATCGAGATCAATTCATCGCCCTCGACTGGAAGTCGGCAGCACCGGCGGCGGCTGGCGCGCGCGGCTATCCGCGGGCGTCGAACGCTCGGTCTGCACCGGCTACACGCACCTGACCGCCGAATCGTAGCCCTGCTGGCGTGCCGGCGGCGACCGGTATTCGCTCGTCACTCCTGCTTCGGCCTACCACACCGGCGGCGTCAACTGCTGCTCGCGACGGCTCGGTGCGTTTCGTCAGCGACGGCGTGAGCCGGGACGTGGTGGCTACGGGTTCCCGCAGCGGCGGCGAAGCGGTCGGCTCGCTCGACTAATCTGGTGATCGGCGACGACGAATGCGACTTAGGCAGACCTTCGTCTGCCCCTTTACTTCTGGAATAGGGTCTTTCAACCGATGAATACGTTGCGTTTGTTGCTCCTTTGCTCCGCCTTCTCCCTGCTCAGCACCCTCGGTTGTTCGTCCTCTACTCCGAAAGGGCCGAACATGACGGACGAAGAAAAGAAGGCTCAAATCAAGAAGGATGTGGGAGGATCATGGTGAGTGAAGAAAGGCTGCTTGGCTTGTAGCCCGCCGCCACTCCGAGTCGGCAAAAAGAAAACCCGCGAGACGAACTCGCGGGTTTTTGTTTCTTGAAGATTCCGATCATTACCGCAGCGGCGTGGCGCCGGGGCGGGCGACGGGCGCGACGGGCAGGCGAGCATTGAGGTCGTAGCTGGGCGGGGTCAGGGTCCTTGCGAGTCTATCGCCGCTTGCCACGTCACTTCCTGGCCTGTGTACGCGGCCATGGGCCCACCCATCAGGTGCTCTTCATCATCCAGTCGCCGTCCATCTTCGGATCGCCGTCGTGATGCTCTTGAAGAGTTCAAGCTGTGCTCCTGCTGGTACATGTCCACATCGCGCTCCACGGGCGATACGCCCACGGATTGCCCGTCACTTGATGGCGGATCAGGCTCGCCGGCTCGGTCCCCATGATGATGTTGACGTCGTTTTTGCAGCCGTCTTTGCTGGCGGCAGAAGGTAGCAGCGGACGCCGTTGGCGAACTCGAACATCACGGCCATGTGATCGAAGATGTGGCCGTATTTGGATCGACGCGGACTTGTCGCCGTACCCCACGCTCGACGGGCGGTTCGTTTCGGCGATCCACATGGCCTTATCGAGGCTGTGGATGTGCTGCTCGACGTTGAAGTCGCCCGAGAGCCAGGTGACAAAGCCAATTACGCATCTGCCATTCGGTGTCGCCCATGCTCGCGGCGTTCGACGCTCCAAAGGCCGAGGCGTTGTAGGTGCTTGAATCGCGACGACGTTGCCGATCTGCTTGACCGTTTCGCGAAGGCCTCGGTGTTGCCAGCAGAAACCGGCGACGAGAGCGAGCTTTTTCTGCTTCGCCTGTTCGACGGCAGCGAGGACTCGACGAACGCCCGGCCCATCCACGGCCATGGGCTTTTCCGCGAAGATGTGCTTGCCGGCTCGCACCGCCGCTTCGATGTGGGTCGGGCGGAAGTGGGGCGGGCTGGTGAGGAGCACGACGTCGCACTGCTCGATCACCTTGGTGTAGGCGTCGATACCCGTGAATTGGCGTTCGTTCGGCACATCGATCTTCGGCGCCAGCGAAGGGTCGTTGCGGAGGTTGGCGAGGCTGCCGCGAAGCTTGTCGGCAAAGGCATCGCCCATGGCAACGAGGCGGACATTCGGGTCGGCTTTCAGGGCTTGAGCCGCCCCCGGTGCCACGGCCGCCGCAGCCGACGAGGCCGATCTTGATGACGTCCGAGCCTTGGGGCGTGGACGAAGGTACATGCGACAACGCCGCGGCGACGCCCGCCGTGGTCGATGTCGGAGAAATTCGCGGCGTTGAATGCCTTTTCTTGGGAGCAGTCACGTGGCAATCTCCTGGGAACGTGAGCGAACGGAGGCGGGATGCAGGCAGTGCTACGCAGAGCGAAGCGAATTGCGGTGCCGGCGAAACAAGCTTGCTCTCCGCGAGCGCAGCGGGTCTCGTCACTGCTCAATGCCACCTTGGCGTAGAAGAGGTACTGCCGATCGCCGGTCGCGTAGACCTCGTCCAGCATCGCCTGTAGTCGGCTGCACGGGGCGTGCGAGGCGAACCATCGTGCCGTTGACGCGGAACTGAATCGGCTTGGAGAAATCGACGACTTCCGGCGAAAGCCGCGTGGACTTTTACCACGCCTTTGGTGCGAACCGGTAGCCATGCGGGCGTCTTTGCCGCCTGCTTCGTTTCCGTGAGCGACGTCGACTTGCACCGTTGCGGGCAAATTGCGTGGATCCGGTTCTTCCAATCGTTGAGGAAGTGATCGCCGATTCCGCTGACGCCGATCCAGTGGAAGCGGTTGTCGGTTTCGCGGTTCGTCTTGTATTCATCTCTCCCCGGTACGCCGAGTTGTCGATGGAAGCGTTTATGCGCGAACCAATCGCCGATGACTTCCACTTCGCCCGAGTACCATTCGTTCGCCCCTTGTATTCGACGAAGATCGACGAAAAGCTTCTTCACCCATTCGCCGCAATGCACCGCGTTGTTCTTGACGACGTTGCCGTTGTTGGCTTCATCGACGACGTAAAAGGGCAGATACGATGCGTTGGTGCTGCATCGATTCGCAAAGCCTTTGGGATCGCCGCACATCACGGAGACAGCAGCGAACAAGCTGGATTGTTGATGCCGACGTCATACGTTATGGTCCCGCTCTCGTCCCAACCGAAGAGGTATACGCGATCGGAATCCACGTTGAGCTTGCGGCGAACGTCGCGGAGCACGTCGATCGCGAATTGATTTTCGCGGGCGGTATGCCCATAGTGAATTGAATCCCTGTCCCCACTTCGGAGCGAATTTCATGATCCATCCGTTTTTCCACGCCACGTCCTGCCAACGCTGCATCATAAGGTTCGCCTTCTCGCGGCCATGCAGTAGGAATAACATCGGATACGCGCGGTTGTAGGTAGTCCGGCGGGAGCTGCACGAGGTAGGAACCTTTTTTCGCCGTCCGGGATTTCCACTGCAATTCGTTTTGCTCCGTCCCCAGCTTCTTCACGTCCGCGGGTTGGGCCGGGGGGAGCATCTTGATCATGCGAGCGTAGTGATCGAGCGGCATTTCGACCTGCTTGACGAACGACGAAACCGCTTGCTCGCGGGCCGGTTCGTCGTCGGTCTTCAGGAAATACATCGCGAGGTCGCGGGCATGCCAAAGGTTGATGGCGAGTTTCGGATCCGCCTCCGCCGCCGCGTTCCCATGTAGCCAACCGTGACGGCGAGCGACAGCACCTTCTTCAGCCGATTGCGTGGGCTTGCGATTATCCTTCACCTCGCGCGCGTGTTGCTGCGCGTAGGTCAGAAACGTCTCAAGGCGATCGACGGTGTCCAGATTCAATCCCTCGACGATCGCATCCAGCGCTCCCGCCCACGACCGTCGACAGTCTGGTGCTGACGGCATCGAGCAGCTCGCGGTTTTCAGCTTCTCGCCGAGCGATTCGTATTTGTTCTTCATCTCGATGATGGTCGCGTACTTCTCGTTGGCGAGTTCGCCGAACTTTTCGCTCGTAGACCTTGAGCGTTCCTGGCTTCGCCATGCTGCTCTGGCTTTCGACGCACGCTCTAGATCTTCCGGCAAATTGATTGATTCGCGTCTTGCGGATGGCGAGTTGCAGATTTTGCACCATCTCCTTGCTGTCAGGAAATTCCTTGACGAGGTTCTCGAGTTCCTTTTCCGACTCCTCCATGAACCCCGCCTGCATCAGGAAACGGGCGATCTGATAGCGGCGATCGATTTCCTTCACATCCTTCTGCTTGGCGAAGTGCTTGAAGAGAATCGTCCGTACCTGCTCGGCCCCCATCTCCTTCGTCTGCAGATGCTGCGTCCAATCGTGTTTCAGCGTTTCGATCACGGCACGTTGGGGCGTGAGAAGAATAAGCCTCTGCGTCATGCTGAACTTGCCCGTTTCCGTCGTCACGCGGAACACACGCTGCAAGCTGTCGTCCCAATCGGAGATCGCTTCGAACGTCCAACTCGGCATCAGCGCCGTCACTCGTCCGCCGCCGGAGACGCGGGAAATGACGAGTTGGTCCTTCGTCAGCTCGCCCGGCTTCAGCGGGATGACTTCACGGACCTGGGCGGGCGAAAAGAAGATGCGTCGTGGGCCGTCGTCGAAATGCAGGAAGCTGCCGCTTTTCGGAATCGTGAACGACGTCCCCGTGGCCGGGTCGACGATGAAGTCCTTCTGCTGAACCGCCTTCCCCTTCAGCACGAATCCATCCTTGAAGACGAGCACCGCCTCCCGGCTTTGGCCCGAGGCGAATCCGGCAAACGTGAGAGCGATGAACGAGGCGAAAGCGATGCGCATGGCGGGGTCTCGGGAGGCGGCGTGGACTCTCTCATTGTGACCGCTGCGGCAAGTGGCCGCAAGGAGCGCGATATCTCGGAATGAAACGCTGTTCGTCGCTGAACTTGCGCTGAGAATTTGAACCACAGAGTCATAGAGGACACAGAGAAAGGCAGTGAGAAGGTTCGTTGTTTTCATTCTTCAATCTCCGATCTCCGATCCTCATTCTCCGATCCCGGCCTTCCCTCTGTGTCCTCCGTGACTCTGTGGTTCGAAATGCCTCTCTCACCGCCGAGGATTTTCGATTGACCCTGCGTCAGGGTCGGTACAATACGGCAGACTTACCAGCCACGTCTCGACCATCTGCAGAACAGGAAGCGCACTATGTCCGGCCTCTTCTCGAAGCTGATCGACTTCATGGACAAGGAGGAGTGGAAGTACGAGATTTTGGAAGGCGAAACCACGATCCGCTTCCACTTCAAAACCAAGACGGGCCGCCTTCTCTGCTTCGGCGACGTGGAAGAAGACAAGCAATTCGTGCTCTTCTATTCGTATCTCCCGGTTAACGTCCCCGACGACAAGCTCGTCGAAATCGCCGAATTCCTCACGCGTGCCAATCGCGGCATCCGCATCGGCAACTTCGAGATGGACTACGACACCGGCGAAATCTGCTACAAGACCAGCATCGACATCGAAGGCGGCGACCTCACCCACAAAGTGATGGACAACCTCCTCCGCGCTAACCTCTCCACCACCGACCGCTACTTCCGCGGCATCATGGAAGTCATCTTCGGCGACAAGGAACCCTCCGAAGCCATCCAGTCCATCGAAAAGCCCGGCTCCCGCCGCAACACCGACGAGCAAGCCGCGGACGAAGACGATGACGACGACATGGACGATGAGGACGAAGACGACTTCGACGACGACATCTCGCTCGACGACGAAGAGCTTCTCCGCGACGACGATGACGACAGCCGCCGAGGCCACAAGTAGGTCCGTTTAGCCGCCGCTCTCCGGAGCGGCGCGGATGAACGCCATGCAATCGCACGGGCGCGTCGTCGCGCGCCGCTCCGGAGAGCGGCGCAAACTGGTTCACCCGATATTGAGGTTTCTCCACGTGCCATTTCATCGCCATGTTCTCCCCAATGGATTGACCGTCATCGGCGAAACGATGCCCTCGAGCCGGTCGGTTGCGCTCGGGTTCTTCGTGAAGACCGGCTCGCGCGATGAGTCGAACGACGAGTCTGGCGTTTCGCATTTTCTGGAGCACATGGTCTTCAAGGGCACGCCGAAGCGATCCGCGTTGCAGGTGAACGTCGATTTCGACCGCATCGGCGCGGACTACAACGCGTTCACCAGCGAAGAGAACACCGTCTTCTACGCCGCCGTGCTGCCCGAGTATCTGCCGCAGGCGACCGATATTCTCGCCGATATCCTTCGGCCCAGTCTTCGAACCGACGACTTCGACATGGAGAAGAAGGTCATCATCGAAGAGATCGGCATGTACGACGACAAGCCGACGTGGTGCGCCTACGACCATGCCCGCAAGCAATTTTTCGCGGAGCATCCGCTGGGCAACAGCATCCTCGGCACGCCGCAGAGCATCACCGATCTGACGGCCGACCAGATGCGGACGTATTTCGATCGCCGCTACATCGGTTCCAACATCACCGCCGTCGCCGCCGGCAATTTTGATTTCGATGCGTTCGTGAAGCTTGTCGAGGACCGCTGCAAGGACTGGCCGAAGGGCGATGCTCCGCGTCAGCGCGTCTACGAAGCGAAGTCGAACCCCGCATTCGGCCTAATGACGAGGGAGAAGGTGACGCAGGAGCACGTCTACCTGATTTCGCCCGGTCCCACGGCGGATTCGCCGCTCCGAGTCGCCGCCGAGACGCTGTCGATGGTGCTTGGCGACGACTCCAACAGTCGACTGTATTGGTCGCTCGTCGATCCCGGTCTCGCGGAGTCGGCCGACGTGTCGTTCCATGAGTACGAAGGCGCGGGCACGTTTTTCACATCGTTCAGCAGCGATCCCGAGAACGTTGAGGAAATCCTGGCCATCATCCGCGCCGAGTTCGCCAAGGCTCAGTCCGACGGCATCACCGAAGCGGAACTCGCGACCGCCAAGAGCAAAATCCTCTCCCGCATCGTTCGCGGCAGCGAACGCCCGATGGGCCGGATGCAAGCGCTCGGTATGCACTGGACCTACCAAAACGCTTATCGCAGCGTGGACGATGACCTCCGCGACTTCGACGCCGTCACCCTCGCCCAGGTTCGAGAAGTGCTCGACCGCTATCCGCTGACCAATCCCGCCGTCTTCGCCCTGGGGCCACTCAAGGAAGTGGCGCGTTCTTAGCACGCTGCGCAAGCAAGTGTCGAAGATAGGGTGTTGGAGTGGATTTAACCGTCTTCCGGCAACCTGCGATCACTTGCTTGCGCTGCGTGCTAAAGGCCCAGCTTGCGCCAGAGGACGCCGCCGATGAGTTTCGCTTTGTCGAGCTTCGACAGCTTGGGACGGCCTTTCCACACATCGTAACCCGCTTCCTCGATCTTGCGGAGAATCGCGAGGCCGCCGCGGACGAAGAGTTCGATGTCGGCCTGCACATCAGGCGGAAGCAACGGCACCAGCTTCATTCCTTCCTGGAACATGCTGCGTGCCCGGTCGACCTCAAACCGCATCAGGGCCGCGAAGGTAGGCGTAAAGCGGCGGGCTTCGAGATCCGCGTCCGAGTAGCCGAAACGCGTTCGGTCTTCCGCGGGCAGGTACACTCGGCCAATGTCGAAGTCGCGGCTCACATCTTGCCAAAAGTTCGCGAGTTGCAGGCCCGTGCAAACCTGATCCGACAACGCAGCACGCTCCTCGTCAAAGCTCTCACAGAGGTAGAGCACAAGCCGACCAACGGGGTCCGCGGAGCATCGGCAGTAATTACGAAGCTTCTCGAAGGTGTCGTAGCGCTTAACGCGTTGATCCTGTTCGAAGGCGACGAGCAAGTCGAGGAACGGCTTCGGCGGAATGTCGAATCGCCGAATCGTCTCGCGTAGGGCGATCAAGACTGGATGCCGCGGCGTGCCTCCGTAGCAGCGAAGCAGTTCCCCACGCCACCAACCGAGCAACCGAATCGCCTCATCACCGCCAGCCGTCTCGTCGCCCAGATCGTCGGCCCATCGGCAGTAGGCGTAGACATGGTGGAAGTGAGGCACAAGCCGTCGCGGCAGCAGCAGCGTGGCGACCGAAAAATTCTCGTAGTGCGATCGCGCGAGTTGGCTGCAGTATTCCTTCGCCTGACGCAGCGTCATGGGCGAAGCGGTCGAATCAGGACCGTAGCGTGCGGCTCATCGAGAAAGCCGTTCATATCGCTGTTATAAGGACGCGATTGCCTATCAACCCTCTCCCAGGCGGGGAGCGAGGCAAGACCCGTCGGTGTTTCCTCCATACCGAATGATGCCCCCAATCGTTGAAGAGTAGGCGAACATCGCGGAGTAGAAGGGGTGGTTTCGACGGGTTGCGGAATCGCCCGATGACGAGCAGCTTGCGCCCGAGCGCGGGTTAGGGCGACGTTCATGCGGCGGACGTCGGCGGGGAAGCCGACTACGCCTTCCATGTTGGAACGCACGAGCGAAAGGACGACAGCCTCTTTTCACGACCCCAACCCTTGAAAGCCATCGATGCCGTTGAACTGAGGAACTGGCGATCGGCAGCATTTCGCGCATAGTCGGACCTGGGCGGAATAGGGCGAGACGACAGCGATGGCGGAAAGCCGAAACCGCCCGAATCCAGCAACGCCTTTATCTTCTTCGCGACCAGTGCCGCCTCCAGCGGTTGCGACAGCTGCTTCCTCCGGGTTCCTCCTCCTCATGGCGCCCATGATGTCGACGTATTGCGGGCGATTCCTTGACGGTTCGGTGCGAATGTCGGGAAGGTCGCAGAGACGATGGTTCGCAACCGACGCATGAGCGGCAGCGATCCGTCGTAGAACTGGTCGGACGAAAATCGCATGATGGCTTCGTGCATGCGGTATTGCGTCTCCAGCGGCAGGTGATGGCGTCGCCATAACGGCCCGCAAGACGTTCCATCATGCTTATGCCGAAGCCTTGGTCAATGCCACTCCGCCGAGAGAATGGTCAGCGGCAGTTGGCAGTGGTCGCCGGCGAGAACAAGGCGAATCGCTTCGCAAGAGCGGCAACCAGCAAACAGGTTCCGTGCATTGGGCGGCCTCGTCGATCACCGCGAGATCGGCGGCGGCAGCCCAGCACTTCGCTATCAAGGCCGGTCAAGGTGGCGCGGGCCGATGGTTGCCCCGTTCAGAATGCGATCGACCGCGAGATTTTCCACGGCTTTCGGGCATCGTCGGCAATGCTCGGCCTTCGTGCCGCATCGCTTACTTGCTCCCCGCCTCAACGGCCGAGTCCATTTGCCGGCCTGGCGAAGAGTGCGCGAAGGCTTTCTTGACCAGCTTGCGTGCTTGGCGGGTGTCGTCGTGTGTCTCGACCATGAAATCAAGCGTGTGCTCGCGTAACGCCTTGGGAAGCACGCAAGCCGGATGCCCCAATCGCACGGCTTTCTCGCCGTGGAGCAGCAATCGTTCGAGCAAGTTGTCCACCGCCGGATTGCTCCCGGCGCTGTCCTGGCCACACCTTCTGCCCACGACGCACGGCTTGGCGGATCAACTCGATGACGGCGGTGGTTTTTCCTGTCCCGGCGGACCATGCAAGATGGCGACGTCACGTTCGCGGAGAGCGCAGCGAAATCGCCCCGCATTGCGACCATTGAGCGAAGCGTCAGCAGCTTCCACTCGATTGCATCGCGGAATGCCGGAACCGTTTCCCAGCAGGACGCGTCGCAACTCCGCCAGGCGATCCTTCTCCGCGGTTCGCGGCTCGCTCCAGCGCGCAAGTTGGCGTTGTCGCGTTTTCTCATCAGGGGACAGATCAAGGCGAAAGAGGCTAGGGCGGCCTTCATCGTCCAGCGGTTCGCCGAGTGCGACATGGATCTCGCTGCGGTTTCGTTCGCAGACGACGCCGCGCCAGTGCTCGTCGCCCTTCGGCTGACCGGAAAGCACCACCGGCGTTCCAGTTCCAGGCCATTCCACGGCAGGTCCTGCAGGCGGTTGCGTTTTCCGAGTGCGACGATGAATCGCCCACCGGGCCGACGTTTCATCGAGAACGGCGAGGCCCGTCGAAGCTGTCGCCATTGCGTTCAGGTTTCCCGCTTCGCCGCGAATGCGTTCGGCTTCGGCTTGCCGAGTTCGAGTTCGAGCAATCGTGCAAGGCGGTGGAAATGGTCGCTCGGATCCGTGGCCTGGCTCGCGGCCGCTTTGAACCGGATGCGCCCCGTTGTTTCAACTCCACTTGCCGATCAGCAGCACCACTGCTCGAGTCAATGCACCGACGGGAAGATCGACGACGGCGGCCAGTTGCCGTGAAGATCGATCTTCCCGACGAAGCGCCGCACGTAGACCGGTGGCGTTGCAGATAAGTGCGAGGAAGATCGCCCTTGGAGGTCCGCGGCGGCAACGAGGTCGAGATGGAGCATGGAAGCGTCTTCGACGATGATCGAAAACGCTTATTGTAGTGTTGCCGACGGATTGCAAGCGGCTTCCCGCCGTCCGAATCTTCAAGGCTAAACGGACACCAAAGCAGATGCGTTGAAGGCGTCAGTCGCGAGGGAAGTATTCCATCTGACCGGTGGAAACGTCGTATGCGGCGCCGATGATGGCGATTTTTGCCCTCGCTTTCAATTCAGCGAGCACGCTGCTTTGGCGGCGGATCACGTCGATCGTCCGTTTCACGTTGCGATGCATTACCTCATCCGCGATGTGGGCAATGCCTTCCGGCAGCGGGCGGAAGATTCGGCATCCCCTTCATCGATAAGCTGAATCTCATGCAGCAGATGATCGTGTGGGCGCAGCCGGTGACTTCCTCCGCGGTCTTTCCCTGGATGCCGAGCGTGACGGCGGTGTTGGCGGCTCCGCATCGGGTGTGCCCCATGAGCAAAGTCAGCTTCGCTCGGCCACGGCAACGCATACTCGAGGCTGCCGAGAACCTTCTCTTCGACGACGACCACCGTGCGGACGCTGAAGATGTCGCCGAGGCCGAGGTCAAAGACGATTTCGGCTGGAGTACGAACGTCGATGCGGCTAAGGATAGCCGCAAGTGGGAATTGGCCGCGCGACGTGGCATCGACGTTTCGCGAGGTGTTGCGGTGCAGCGGCTTGCCTTCGATGAAGCGTTGGTTGCCGTCCTTCAGGATCTGCAGCACTTGGCCCGGCGTCAGTTCCTGCTGCAACTCCCGCGTCGAGTAATCGATGTACTCGATGCGGTCTTTCATCGCGTACTTGTCGAGGAAGCCACGGAGGCTGACGCGGATGCCTCGGGTGGGAGCGACGTTCTCAGTGAAGTCATGGATGAGGTTGAGCACGTCGGGATCGATGTAGTGGGTGTTATGCGCGTCGATCAGCAGATGCCCTTGCTCCGGAACCTCCGCGAAAGCCTGGGCAAGTGCGGCGCGGTTCAGGAAACTGACCTGCGAACTCAGCTTGATTCGCATGATCTCGCCGCCGATGTGCTTTTCGCGGATGCGAACCAGAGGGCGATGCAGATTTCCCTGTAGGATGAAGCCGATGGCGACCACCAGGCCGATCAGGATGCCGATGAGAAGGTCGGTAAATACGATCGCGACGACCGTGACCACAAACGGCAGAAACTGCTTCCTGCCTTCCTTCCACATGCGGCGAATTGTCTGCGGGCTAGCAAGCTTGAAGCCGGTTACGGTGAGGATGGCGGCCAAGCAGGAGATCGGAATCATGTTGAGGTAGGTCGGCAGCAGCGCCACGCATGCAACCATCAATAAGCCGTGGAAGATGGTGGCCATGCGCGTCTTCGCGCCGGCGTTCATGTTGACGGAGCTGCGGACGATGACGGAGGTGATCGGCAGGCCTCCGATCAGGCCCGCGGTCATGTTGCCGATGCCCTGAGCGATGAGTTCGCGGTTGGGCGGCGACTCGCGGCGTTGCGGGTCGATCTTGTCCACCGCCTCGATGTTGAGCAGCGTTTCCAGGCATGCGACGATCGCGATGGTCGCTCCGCCAAGCCAGACCGCAGAGTTGGTGATGACGGAAAAGTCCGGCATGGTCAGGAACGAGAAGAATTCGCTGACGCTCTTGGCGACAGGTACTTGCACGAGGTGGCTGGCCTCGATCTGCCAACCTTTGCCGTGCATATTGGTGAGCCATTGAAACAGATAATTCGCCGCGATGCCGAAGACCACGACGACGAGCTGGCCCGGGAACATCGAGTTTTTGAGCCGCTTGTTTCGATCCCAGAAGACCAACAGCGCGATCGACACCAAGCCAATACCGGCCGCAGGGAGATTGAAGTCGTCGAGGATGTACGCCAATTCGGAGAGCGTGTTATGCTCGTCCGGCTGGAAGAATGCGGAGTCGCCTTCAGGATCCGTGTCGTGGCCGACGACATGAGGTACTTGCTTCAGGACAAGAATAATGCCAACTGCCACGATCAGGCCGTTGATCACGCTGCTCGGAAAGAACGCGGCCACCGAACCGGCGCGGATGACGCCAATCACAACTTGGATGGCGCCGGCAATGACGACCGCCACGAGAAATGCCTGAAACGATCCGAGCGTGACGATTTGGGCCGCGACGACGGCTGCTAGGGCAGGGGAGGGACCGCTGACGCTTGTGTGCGATTTGCTCAACGCTCCGACGATGATGCCGCCGAGGATGCCGGAGAGTACGCCGGAGAACAGCGGCGCCTTGCACAGGAGCGCGACCCCCAAACATAAGGGAAGCGCGACAAGGAAGACAACTAGACCAGCTTTCAGGTCGCTCGGCAGCGTTTCTTTGGAAAAAAGCGACTTTCGGGGCATCGTGCGCTCCTGGAGAGGAAGATCGAAGGCCCACTATTGTTGGCGCAAGGTAACAATTTAGCAAGGTTGAGTTGCGTTTCAGACGGTACGCCGCAACGGGAGGGCGAGGCTCCCGCGGAGTAGTAGTGATAAAAACCGCAAAACCCCAGCGTTTCGGGGCACTTATTCGGATTGAGGCTCGGCAGGAGCCTCGCCCTCTCGGTTGATTAGATCAAGCCTCGTTATTCAGTTCGATGGCTTCTTCCCAATGTTCATACAAACGTGCGAGTTCGACTTTAGTGTCTTCGAACGCCTGCATCGTGTCTTTCACCTTCACCGCGTCCTTGTAAAGATCTCCTGACGCTAACGCGGCTTCCAGTTCGCGGACGCGTGTTTCCGCCTTGGCGATGTCGGCTTCGATCTCGTTTGCTCGGCGGTAGGGAAATTGTCTTTTTCGTTTGGCTTTTCCCGGTGCGGATGCGGCAGCGGCCTTCGTTTCGACTGGCTTTGCTTTTTCCTTCTTGTTCTTTGCCTCCTCTTCCTTCAGTGCCCGCATGCGTTCGTAGGTATCGTAATTTCCGTAAATCACTTCCACCCGGCCATCGTCCTCGAACACGAGCAGCAGATCGACGACGCGGTTGAGGAACCAGCGGTCGTGGCTAACGACGATGCATGTCCCCTCGAAATCGAGCAAAGCCTGTTCGAGTGCGTCGCAGGCCCAGATATCCAGATGGTTCGTCGGCTCATCGAGCACCAGCACATTGACGCCGAGCGCAACCAAACGGGCCAAGGCGACGCGCGAACGTTCGCCGCCGCTGAGTTTCGCGACTTTCTGATTGACCTGGTCGCCCACCAAACCGAATCGCCCGAGCAGGTCGCGCATTGCCTGTTCGTTGGCATCCGCATCGTCGCCGGGCCATGCAGCCCGCAAGACGCTCTTATCCGGGCTCACGGTCTTGAGATGCTGGTCGTAGTAGCCGAACTCGACGAGGTGTCCTCGCTGCACGCGGCCCGATGTCGGTTGTTCTTCGCCGAGAAGGATGCGAAGCAGCGTCGTTTTGCCGCTGCCGTTGGGGCCCATGATTCCGAGGCGTTGGCCGCGCTTGAGTTGGAAGCTGAGGCGGTCGAAGAGGGGACGGTCGAACTTTTTCGACAGATCGTCCGCCTGGATGACGATGTCGCCCGATCGCCGCACTTCGCCGAAATGCATGCGAGGCGAGGAGATCATGGTGGGCCTTTCGACCAGTTCCATCCGGTCGATCGCTTTCTTGCGGGATGCGGCTTGCTTGTGCAGCGTCCCGTAATTGACGCGCCGGATATATTCTTCCTGCTTCTCGATGTACTCCTGCTGGGCTTCGTATGCCTTGAGTTGCTGCTCGTAGCGTTCCTCGCGCTGCTTGAGATAGGCGGTGTAGTTGCCGGTGTAGGAATCGAGCTGCTGGCGCTTCATCTCGAAGATGCGCGTCACGACTCGATCGAGGAAGTAGCGGTCGTGGCTGACGATGATCATCGCTTCCGGCTGACGAATGAGGTAATCCTCAAGCCAACGCGTCGCCCGGATATCAAGGTGGTTGCTCGGCTCATCCAGCAGCATCACATCGGGAGACGACAGCAATAGTTTCGCCAACATCACCCGGCTCTGCTGTCCGCCGCTGAACGTGGTGAGCGGGCGATCATAGTCCTCGCGGCGAAAGCCGAGGCCATCGAGGATTTCCTCGACGCGATGATCGATGGTGTAGGCATCGTGGTGCCGAAGCATCTCATTGAGGCGATCGTAGCGAGCGGCGAGCGATTTCTTTTCGTTGTCGTCCGTCGCCTTCGAGAGCGCCTCCGCGACGCGAACGAGTTCGTCCTGAGCCGCGAGAAACTCATCGAGCGCACTCTTCGCCTCCTCGAAAAGCGAACGTCCTTCCGCGATCTCCGGCGTTTGGCGGAGCAGGGCGACGCGGGCTCCGGCATGGAGGCGGACGTCGCCGGTGTCGGGCCGATCGAGCCCGGCGAGGATCTTCATCAGCGTGGTTTTGCCGACGCCGTTGGGACCGACGAGCCCGACGCGTTGCCCATTGAACAACTCGAAGCCGAGGTTGTCGAAAAGCGGATCCGCATCGAACCCGCGGCTCAAATCGGTGCAGCTCAAAAGTAACATGGGCTCAGCCCTGACAGAGGGACATCCGTTCTCTGAAACCTTATGGCGACAAACGGCGGGAGGCGAGAAGGGCGGAAAGGATGAGGGATGAGGCGCCGTGCTTGGGGCGTGGCGGGTGGGCTTTGCCTTTTTTCATCCCTCATCCCTCATCGTTCATCCCTTCACCTTCCTTTTTGGCAGTCGAAAGCGTCCTCGCCTGCCGATTCTGCCGTTTTTCCCGCTGTTTCCTAGGCTTTGAGCCGCCTTGATTTGCGGAAATGTCGAACATAGAATGCTCTCGAAGATTCCCCGAAGCAGGCTTGATTTTGGGTGGCTAAAACGAGGATGCTTCGGGGCATCGCCTCGACCTCCGAGACCGGCACGGAAGCGCCTGGACGCTCGACCCAGAACGTCATCCACCTCCCTGCGTCGCGGCAGTATTCTCGGATCGATCTGAACCACAGAGTCACAGAGAACACAGAGAAATACAGAGAGCAGTTCAGAGCGGGCAAACAGACTGATTCTTATCTGTTGTCTTTCTCTGTGTCCTCTGTGACTCTGTGGTTCAAAACTCTTCGGATCATCCGATATCAGGTCCAAAGTTCCCGCTTCTGGGTTCGTCGCCTTTCGACGCGGACCCGGTTCCAGGACCGCTGGAGAACGAACCGGAAATGTACGAACGCTTTACGGACCGGGCCCGCAAGGTGATGCAGTTGGCCAATCAGGAGGCCCAACGCTTCAACCACGAGTACATCGGGACGGAGCATATCCTCCTGGGACTCGTCAAAGAGGGTACCGGCGTCGCCGCCAACGTCCTGAAGAATCTCGACATCGACTTGCGGAAAATCCGCATCGAGGTGGAGAAGATCGTTCAGGCCGGGCCGGACATGGTGACCATGGGCCGGCTGCCGCAAACCCCCCGCGCCAAGAAGGTGATCGAGTATTCGATCGAAGAGGCGCGCAACCTGAATCACAACTATGTCGGCACCGAGCACCTCCTCCTGGGCCTCCTTCGAGAACAGGAAGGCGTGGCTGCCCAGGTTCTCATGAACCTCGGGCTCAAGCCTTCGAAGACGTTCGCGAAGAAGTCTTCAACCTGCTGGGGCACAACATGGAATCGAGCGAAAGCAGCAGCGGCCCGGGCGGGCGGTGGAGGCGGTGGCGGAGGAGGCGGCGGCGGTGGAGCCGAGCGGGCTCTGCCAAGGCAAATCCAAGACGCCCGCCCTCGACAGTCAGCGGGCCGAGATCTCACCGAACTTGCCTCGCCAAAGCAAGCTCGACCCCGTCATCGGCCGGTCCAACGAAATCGAACGCGTCGTCCAGATTTCGTCTTCGACGCACCAAGAATAATCCCGTGCTCCTCGGCGAAGCGGGCGTCGGCAAGACGGCCATCGTCGAAGGTCTTGCTCGATGATCGTCGAGGGGAACGTCCCCGAGTTGCTCCGCGACAAACGCATCGTCGTCCTCGACCTCGCCATGATGGTCGCGGGCACGAAGTATCGCGGCCAATTCGAGGAACGCATCAAGGCCGTGATGAACGAAGTGCGTCGTGCCAAAAACACGATCCTCTTCATCGACGAATTGCACACCCTGGTCGGAGCCGGTGGAGCCGAAGGCGCGATCGATGCGTCCAACGTCCTCAAGCCTGCCCTGGCTCGCGGCGAAATCCAGTGCATCGGCGCCACCACGCTCGACGAGTACCGCAAGTACATCGAGAAGGACGGCGCGCTGGAACGTCGTTTCCAGCAGATCATCGTCAATCCGCCGTCGAAGACCGAAGCGGTCGAGATCCTCAAGGGGCTCCGCGATCGCTACGAAGCGCATCACCGCGTCCAGATCAAGGACGAAGCCTTGCGTGCCGCGGTCGATCTTTCCGACCGCTACATCACAGCCCGTTGCTTGCCGGATAAGGCGATCGACGTCATCGACGAGGCCGGTGCTCGCATCGGCTCGGCTGCGTCAAGACCTCGACCGCCGGATCTGGCGAGATCGACGGCCAGACGAGCAGTCAACCAGGAGAAGGAAGCTGGTGGCCGAGCAGGACTTCGAGAAGGCGGCCCACCTGCGCGCGATCAGGCGGACAAGCCGAAGAAGAAGAAGGAATCCGGTCACCCGCGAATGGCGATAAGGCCAAGGAAAATCGACTGCGTCGATGAGGGTCATTCATGAAGTCGTGAACAAGATGACCGGCGTGCCGCTGGGCCGCATCGGCGGACGAGACCAAGCGTCTGCTGACGATGGAACGGACCCGGCACAAGACGGTCGTCAGCTGCGCGGGCTGAAGCCACCAACAGCAGATCGCCAAAGCGGTTCGCAAGAGCCGGGCTGGTTTGAAGGATCCGAAGCGGCCGATGGAGCTTCATCTTCGCCGGACCCACGGGCGTCGGCAAGACGTTGCTCGCCAAGTAGCCGCGTAAAGTTCATGTTCAACGACGAGAAGTGATCCAGATCGACATGTCCTGGAGTATCAGGAGAAGCACAACGTCACGGCCTGTGGGGTGCTCCTCCGGGTTACGTCGATACGAAGAAGGCGTGTTCAGTCACCGAGAAGATCCGCCGTCGGCCCTACAGCGTGATCCTGCTCGACGAAATCGAGAAGGCCTATCCGGACGTCTGGAACTCGCTGCTCCAGATCATGGAAGAAGGCCGACTTACCGTGTTGTTACGCCGAACCGTGACTTCAAGAACGTCATCTTGATCATGACCACGAACATCGGCCGTGGAGCAGATCATCGTCGACATCGACATGTTCCGTCCGAGATTCGAGTCGGCCAGCTACGAATCGATGAAGAAGACGCTGAAAGAGGAAATGGAAAAGAGCTTCCGTCCTTGACCAACCGTGTCGACGACATCATCGTCTTCCGTGCTTCACCGATGCCGACTTGAAACATCGTCGAGATCGAGTTGAGCAAGGTGATTGAAGGTCTTGTCGAGAAGCACATCGAGTTGGTCGTGGACGACGAGGCGAAGACGTCTTCATCAAGAACGGCACCAACACGGAGTACGGCTACGCCTGTTCCTGCGTCGTGCGCGATCGAACAGCACCTGGAGATCCGCTCGCCGAATCGCTGCTCCACGGCCAATGGCGGCAAGGACACCGATCACGGCAAGCGGACGACCAGAAGCCGGTCTTCGACGCGACCAACAAGCCCAACCCGCCGAAGGCCAAATGGCCCAAGCGGCTGGCTAATCGAAAACTCTGGTGCGGAATTCATGAAGCCGGCTCCCGATGATGGGCCGGCTTCTTGTCGCTCAGGGAAAAGCTTGTCTTCCTGATCGATTTGACGATCGCAGCCAAGATGGGTTCGAGTCGCTCCAGTTCGAGATCGTTTGCCTGCCACATGACGAGCGCAGTTCCGCTGCCGCAGTAGAAACTGCGGGTCCAGCATGAGTTGGTGAGGTCGAAGCTGAAGAAACGCATGTCGTCCGGGATCGCTGCGAGGCCCGCGACCATGTCGGCCTTGTCTTCCGCTTCGAGGCCCTGATACTCAGCCCGCATCGCTTCGAGCGCGGTCTCGGCCATCAGTTCAGGTTCGCCATGTCGCCGTCGCAGGGTGACGAGCATGAACGCGGTGCATCCTCGCCGGTGCAGAGCCACGGTCCAGCCGTTGGGATTGTCCTCGTGGTTCATGTCCCATTGCTTCCGGATATCGGAATCGTTCGCTTGAATGTCGCTGGCATGGGCGTTCCCCTGCAGGTGTTTCCTCACCAGATGAAAGGAGGCCAAAGTCTGAACTGCTCAGCTTTGCATGTGTGCCTTGAAGTATTCGAGGTGCTCGTTGCCTCAAAATCAGCCTGCCTTTTCCACGCCCGGCGGTGCTTCGGCGGTGGGCGGGGATCGATGCCGACGATGTGGGCAACCGGCGAGTCACCCGAACGAGGACAAGCTCGTCGCCCGGCTCAATCCGTGGCGATAACTCGTGCGCGGCCTGGCGTTCTCGGTAGCGTGATCGTGGACATGGCGTCTCCTCCTCGATACCTCCATTCCCCGACCTGCGTCACCCTGAGCGGTCCTTCGCCCTCGCCGCTTCGCTTCGCCCTGCGAGGACGTCCATTTCGAGGACCTTCCGCAATGTCGGCTCTTCGCATCGGCCTGCTCCGGAAAGATGGCACCTGTTCGCCAAGGGCTGGATCGAGGCGGGCCGACGACGCCGGACCATGTCCGCGCTGAAGACCCCATCGCAGCCGCTCGCACCTCCTTCGCCGTTGACGCCACCAAGGCGAAGGCGATCGACGACAACTTCGAGATCGCCTCGCCACCTGACATCCTCGTGCCTGCGGTCAACCGCAGATGATGCCGACGCTACTGCAGGAAGTGCGTGGCGACATCGCTGAACGCCATCTGGTCGTCTCCATCGCCAGCCGGTACTTCACGCGCAACTCTCGAATGCGATCGGCTACGACCGTCGAATGCGCGCCGTCCGCGTGATGCCGAACACGCCGAGCCTGGTGCTGGCGGCGGCGCCAGCGCGTCCGCCTATCTTGCTGGTCAAGCCGCCACGAAGGACGATGTGGCTCTATGGATCGCCTCTTCTCAACAGCGTCGGCAAAGCGATCGCGGTCCTCGAGAAGATGCTCGATGCGGTGACCGGCTCGGCAGCGGCCTGCAAGATGTGTTCGGCCGCGATCGAAGCGCTCAGCGACGGCGGTGGAAACATCGCCCTGCGATGTGGCGAGCGCGTCGCGGCTCAAAACCGCAGCCAGCGCCGTCTGGGGATGCTGCTGCAAACCTGTCTGCATCTGGGCATTCCTGGAAGTGGATCAAGCCTGCCACCTCGGCGGCACCACCATCGCGGGCCTGCACGTCATGGCGCTCATCGACGCGGTGAGTGCGGCGACGCAACGCTCGATGGGAAATTTCCGGGAAATGACGCAAGCCTGGTGTTGGCGTAAGCTGTGTCCCTGGGAATATGCCGGAAACGGAGTTCGATTTAATACCTGATCCTCCAGATTCTCACGGTCGCCCCTGGGCTTGAGATAGCACGAAAGCGATCTAATGACTGACCAGGAACGGATCCTCATCTTCGATTTCGGCTCGCAGTATGCCCAGCTCATCGCCCGGCGCGTGCGCGAGCAGAGCGTGTTCTGCCAAATCGTCCGCCACGATTTGCCCGCTCAGCGCGTCCGCGAACTGAAACCGACGGGCATCATCTTTTCCGGCGGGCCCTCCAGCGTCTACGCTCCCAACGCTCCGAAATGCGATCCGGGAATCTTCGAGCTTGGCATTCCGATTCTTGGCATCTGCTATGGTCTCCAACTCGCCTGCCATCTGCTCGGCGGCAAGGTGAGTCCCGCGATGAGCCGAGAGAGTATGGGCGGGCGTATGTCCGTGGTAGCGAGCAGGGCGGCTCTGTCGCCGAAGTGCCGAACGAAACGGTCGTCTGGAGGAGCCATGGCGACCAGATCGAAACGAGCGGCATGTTCCGAGGCGATCGCATCCACGGACACGTGCCCCTGTCGCCGCAGCCCGACATCTGACGAAGCTGACCTGCTGGGTCTGCAGTTCCACCCCGAGGTGAGCCATACGCCGCAAGGCGTGAAGATTCTGCAGAATTTTTTACGACGTTCGGTGGTTGCAGCGTACTGGCGGATGCAGTCGTTCTCATCGATCAGATGGTGACGAACTCCGCAACGCATCGGCGACAAACGCGTCATCTGCGGGGCTTCTGGCGGCGTCGATCGTCCTGTCTGTGCGGCCCTGTTGCTCAAAGCTATTGGCCTGCAGGTCGCGTGCATTCGTTTGAGCATGGCCTGCTTCGGCAGGAAGAGGGGCCGACGCCGTTCGGCATACCGCGATCACTTTGGCGCCGACCTGCATGTCGCCGATGCTCGCGATCGCTTTCTCGAATGCACTCGGTGGCGTGACCGATCCGGCAGCAGAAGCGGAAGATCATCGGGCATGTGCTCATCGACGTCTTCCGCGATGAGGCGAAGTCGATCGAGAATGCGAAATTTCTCGCATGGAACGCTTTATCCCGATGTGATCGAAAGCGGAGCCGCGAAGTTGACCGCCAGATCAAGACGACGACAACGTCGGCGGTTGCTGGAAGAGTTGGCCTTTGATCTGGTCGAACCACTGAAGGATTTGTTCGCTGGATGAAGTCCGCCGGTCGATCCGAACCCTGTCCGCTGACCATCTGGTCTGGCGACATCCGTTCCCCGGCCCAGGCCTCGCGGTCCGCTGGAAGATCGGCGAAGTGGAAGAATCGAAGCTCGTCGTGCTTCGTCAGGCTGACGCGATTCTGCTCGAAGAACTGATGGTGGCTGGTATCGGCAAACTGCCCAGGCCTTCGCGGTGTTGCTCCCCCGTGCGATCCGTTGTCGGCGTGATGGGCGATGAACGCATGACAACACGACCGCGTTGCTCGGCACTGGAAGACTACATGACGGCCGACTGGTCGCATCTGCCTTACGACTTGCTTGCCCGCATCTCGACGCGGATCATCAACCAGGTGAAAGGCGTCAACCGCGTCGTACGATGAGTCAGCAGCAAACCCCCGCCACCATCGAGTGGGAACAGGGCGGTTTGCTCCTCTCCTCGTGAGGCCGGGGGTGTGGGGAAAGCCCTCGCTGGCGACGATTCAGCCCCCAAGCCCCATCGGGAAGCGCAAGTGCCGCACGGTGGGGATCCGAACGATCGAATATCCTCACCTGCGCTACGCGCTTACGATGGGGCTTGCAACGGGATTGAGTTGCCGCGAGGAGCCGGAGCAAGATCAAGCGAAATTCGTGAAGAGTAGGGCAGGGCAACGATTACGTCTACGTCGATTGCTTCCGCCAGCCGGCTCCGAAAAATCCCGCGGACTCGCGAAGTGATCGCGGATCGGTGGTCAAGCGGGCGGTGATGGGCTGATTCTGGCTCATGCTCGCCGGAGGCGCCGACGCCCGCATGCGGATGTTCATCGCCGACGGCAGCGAATCCGAGATGCGTGCGGAAACGGCGGTGCGTCGCCACCAAGTCCATGACTACGGCATCGCCGAGAAGCCGACGTTGACGATCGAAACAGGCCGCGGCGTGCTGTCGCTCGAACTGCGCATCGCCGACGGAAAGGTACGCGGTCCGCGTCGATATACAAGGAACTGATCCTCGAAGCGGAACGGATTCCGTGACGAAGCCGGGCAATCCGCCGGTGAACGTGCTGCCGCAAGCATGGCCTGACCGTGACCTGGTGTCGATGGGCAATCCGCACCGCATCACGTTCGTCGAAGAAATTACCGATCACCTCGTCCTCAGCGTCGGGCCGAAGGTCGAAGTCGATCCTGTCTTCCGGCAGCATCAACGTCGAGTTCATCAAGGTCAACAGCCCTACTCCACGTCACGATGCGCAAGGCCCGGGAACGAGGCCCGGCGAGACACTGGCTTGCGGCACCAGCGCGAGTGCCGTCTGCGTGGCGGGCGCCGACGGGGAAAACGGCACGGAAGATTACCTGCCACCTTCTCGGCGGCGACCTCGAATTGGAATGGTCCGAAAAGGCGCAACCACGTTTACATGACTGGTCCCGCCGCCGAGGTGTTCGCCGGCGAATGGCCCGAATAAAGCCATGAAAATCCGCCACCCGCTCGCGATCCGCGTCGCCGCCTTTCTGGCGCTATCATCCGCACCTGGATGGGGTTTTGTCGCTTCGCTATCACGGCGTGGACGCACTACCACCCGCGCCGGCGGCTCGATCGGTCGCATCTTCGTTCATCAACAATATATCCTGCCCACCAGTATCTGCATCGGCATCGCAAAATCTCGGTCCTCAATGGCGAGTACGCCGACGAAATCATCGCCCAAGCGATCGAGCATCTCGGCTTCGGCACCGTGCGCGGATCGACGACGTGCGTGGCGCGCCGAAGGCCCTGCGAAAGATGATGCGCCTCGCGAAGAAAAATCACCATGTCTCCAGGTGATTCTGATGGCCCCCGCGACCCGCCGCAAGGTAGAGGGCGGCCTGGCGATCCGCTTCAAGACCGGCATGCCGATCGTGCTGATGGGGGTCGCTTTCGTCGATTGCCGGCGGCTCAACACCTGGATAATCGTCCCCACCGGGGACGGGACAATGATCCGCTCTTGCTCAGCGATGCGATTGAAGCTCGAAGAATTCGACTCGAGAGCAACTCGAAGAGGCGGCGCGTCCGCATCGAAAACGAGATGCGAGAGATCAACGAGGAAGTCGAAACGAGAAGCGCGCGACTGCGGGAACGTCGGAGCGGCTGGTTCTGGTGGCTGCGGGCCAAACGAGGCTGACATGCGATCGTGCAATGGGTCTTTCTGGCGTTTGCTCGGTATGTATGGCCTGCGCTCGTGATTCCGCCGATGTGGCTTCGAGACCATTCCGCCGATCATCCGCCTCCGCCGTCACGCATCCTCTGGAATTCTTCATGGCCTACTCACGCCTACGCCGGCTGGCAGATCGCGCTTCAATCATCGGCAAGGATCCGGTGCGGCATCGTCCGTTGATGTTGGCGGGGGTCGTCGAGAAGGTCACTTTCTTCGTCGCTGCATGGTGGCTGTTCGCGAAGGGGCGGATCGAGGCGACGATCGTCGGTTTCGCGTCGTTCGAGATGGTGATCGGTGCTCGCGTCGTGGATCAAGACCTGCGACGACGAGAGGAAGGCGTTTCGGTGGCCCTTGAATCGCCACGGGTTGGATGAACAGGATACCGGCAATCGACGGGCGCGTCTCACTTCGTTCGACATACCCTACTGCGTTTCCGCTTCGTTTTCCTCGTTCCTCCTTCTGACCTCAAGAACCTGCGCGCCCCCGATTACTTGTCTTCAGATCCGCTTCGGCGATTGTGCCAGTCGTCGATAATCGCGGCCAGCCAGCTTACGCTCCGGCGAATCCACGGCGAAAGCCTCACGCTGTCCGCAGCTGCCAGCGTGCCGCTTTCGTTTGCAGGAGCCGCGGTATCGTCGTAATCGGTCGGCATGTAACCCGCAACCGCCGACTTCTTCGTGGCTGGTGCCGGTAGAATGAAGCGATATCAGGAGCTTCAAGCCGTGTATTCGACTCGCAATGTCGCTGGGTTCGTCGCTTTGCTTCTCGCGAGCCCCACGCACGCCGGCATTTACATCGCGACGGAGACGTTCGCCGACCTACCGTCGCAATGGCGTGGCTTTCTTCCTCGATCACCGCATCGCGGAACATCGCGGCTCCCGCGACAGACAAGACGGATGCGACGCCGTTTCGCGAAGTATGAGCAGGATGCGAAGGTGCTGCGCGAAGCGGAGCGGACGGCGGAGGAGCAGGCGGACTCGGCGGGTTGCCGATTCGGTTTGGCAGAATCGATGATGGTTAGTGGTGCGGCAGCTGCAGCGTGATCATCCGAACGACTTCCGCATTGTCGCGAATCTCGGTCCCGCATGGCAGATGCAGGGCGACGCAAGCGCTCGATGCGCTGGAGCAGGCAGTGTTTGGCCCTGAAACTGCTGGGCGTCGAATGCTCATCTTTCGGCTGGTTCGAGGATGAACGTCCAGCGAAAGGCGAGGCGACGCTCGACGACCTTTTCGGCGTCCGCTGGGTCGATGATGCTGGAAATCCCTCGGCAGGCAAAAATTTCCGAATCGGAGGAAGAAGCTTCCTGCGAAAGCCGTCGCCATCGCCCAGCAACTCGCCTTGTGGTTCCCCGCTGACGGCCCGTTGCTTTCGGCGAACTGGCGAACTCCGCAATGCTTCCGGTGATGTTTCCCACCGCGGCGGCGATGCTCGATGGATGCGTCGTGCAATTCGGCATGACGGACCGCACCTTACGGCGTCATCGCACGCTACTTCGCGAGGCAGCGGACCAAATCCCAAAATCGGCGGAGCCGCATGAGAGGACGCATGTCGGCAAACTCACGTTCCGCTCGAGGCGACCATTGCTGGCGAGGCTCGACACCGCGCCGTTGCCGGCGATCCTCGCGGACGGCGTGAATCCGATCCCATGGGAACTGCTTTCGGAGACAACGGTCGAAAAGCCATTTCGGTTGCGACCCGCGAAATATGTGAGCGAACTCGAAGGCAAGTCCGCATCCCTGGTCGGCTACATGCAACCGCTCGGCGCCAATCCGGAGACGAACGTCTTCCTGTTGATCGAATCGCCCGTGGGTTGCTGGTACTGCGAGATGCCGGACACGAGCATGATCGTTCGTGTCGAGTTGCCGGAGGGGCGGACGACGCCGTATCGCCGCGGAGCATCTCTGGCGTGATCGGCAAGATGACGCTGAACGGCGATTATCCTGGAGGATTTCTTCTACACGCTTCGCGATAGAATCCGTAGGCTGGATTGATCGCGTGAACAGGTACAACCCGGGGTGGCGGGCTGGCCCAAGCAACGCGAAGCGTGTGGTAAACTGCCGACAAACTCAATGCGATTCGATGCTGCGTCTGCATGGTCTCCACACCCTTCGCGTTGCTTAGGTGTGCCACCCATGGCGCTACGACGCGTTTGTCGAAATCATCCTGTCTTCGATCCATCTGCGGAATCCGGCGAAAAGATCGATCGCCCACCGTCGACCGGCAGGCTCACTCCCGTCACGAAATCGTTGTCGATGAAGAAGAGGACCGCCTGGGCGATGTGCTGTGGCGTGCCTTCACGTTTCACCAGCGTCGCATCGATCGCGGCCTGGCGCTCCGCTTCCGGTAGGTCCGGCGGAAGCATGACGGGGCCGGGAAGGACGCAGTTGACGCGGATCGAAGGATTGCGGACGCCCAACTCCACGGCAAGCGTTCGCGTGAGCGTCGGGATCGCGCCTTTGCTCGGGAAATATGCGGCGTAGTTCATATACGCCGATGTACGGCCCAATCGCCGACATTGACGATGCAGCCGCCTTCCTTTTGCTTCTTCGCCATGGCCAGGCCCGCTCGCTGCGAGCAGAGAAACGTGCCGAGCGTGTTGGTGTCGAAAACAATGGCGAAGATCGGCCGCGTTCACGTCTTCGAGTTTCTGCTCTTCCATGCGGCCGCACAGTTGACGAGGACATCGAGTCGGCCGAAACGTCGTTGCAAGCGCGCGATCGATGAGCGACTGACTTCGGCTTCCTCGCGCGTCAGGTCCGCCTGCAACGCGATCGCTGGAATGTCACGCTGCTGATACGCGACGACGGCTTCGTTCGCTTCGGTTGCGGAACTGCGGTAGTGGATGACGAGCGAATAACCGCGATCCGCGAGAGCATCGGCGATTATTTTCGATCCGACGCACAAAGCAGCCGGCAGACCAGGACGGAGCGCGACTTTCATGGCGCGCAATATCCCGTAGGGTGTGTCGAGCGCAGCGAGACGCACCGTTTCCTCAGTTGCCTAACCGAGAACTCGCACCGGGCGGACGCCAAGCTGCGTCAATCCAGGCAACCAGGTGTCTCGCTGCGTTCGACACACCCTGCGGAATCGTGAGCGACGTCTTCGTTACGCGAGATAGCCTGGTTCGCCGTGCTGACGCCGGCACCGGGGGTGAGCCAGCCCACCGATTGCAAGCACTGCTCCAAAGCGGAGAGGTTGAGCAGCACATTCTAGGCTGGGAGTTGTGGCCCATCAAACCGATGCCAAACCTTGCCGCGGAAATCGCCAAGGCCGCCGCCGAACTCGATGCCGAAGTCGTTGAGCAGTTTCTTGCGGACGACGAGGTCGTCGATCCCCTGCGGAATCTTGACCATGCCGGAGTTGCGCGGAGTCGATGCCCATCGACGCCGACATTCCAGCTCATCGCCAGCAGGCCGGCCTTGAGCCGCCTGGTGGCTGTGTGGCGTTCCCAGCGGGCGGAGGCCTTCCTCGAGAAGAATGCGTAGCTCTTCCCGGATGGCGCGTAGATCATCAGGATCATGCGATGGTAGTGGCGGTTCGCCCAGTACTTGCTCACCATCTGCATGTCGAGGTACCAGCTCACCTCGACTTTGCGGCGGATTCTTGATGACGTCGGCGCCGCTCGCGGGCTGAACGACACGGGCGACAGCCCGGCGGGTAGCTTAGGCCCTTCTGCGAGCAACTGAAGATCGCGTCGATCTCCCACTCATCCACCTTCAGCGGCACGCAGCCGAGCGAGGTGACGGCATCGACGACGAGCAACGTGTCGAACGGCACATCTTGCCGAGTTCTCGATCGGCTGCCGGCGCTGGTCGAGGTCTCGGCGGGACCGGGCGCCGAGAACCTTGGGGCGGACTTTTTTCAATGTTTCGCGGATGACGTTGAGGCGGTCGAAGACTCACCACGGCACATCGAGGCGCGGTGATCTCGGCTACCAGTGCGTTGGGCGAGTCGAATATGCGGTGCTGAAGAAACCTTGACGCATGCGACCATCTTGTCGCCCGGCTCCAGCAGATTGACGAGGCAGGTTTCCATGCCCGTTATGCTGCAAGTGCTGATTGGCAGCGTAAAGGTTCTTTGGTTTTGAAGGCGTTTCATCGCGGAGTATTCCTGCACCCTGCTCAACAGCACGAGGAATTGCGGATCGAGATGCCCCATGAGCGGCGTCGCCGCTGACGCCATGAACACGGGGATATTACCTGCTGGCCAGGGCCCAGAAGCAGACGGGGCGACGGATTCAGCTGACCAGGAAGCGACACGGTGCATCCTCCATGGAAACGACGGGTTTTGGTTCCTTCGTCGATGAACGGTGTGCGATCGCGGATATGAGCCGAATCCAGAAAGGCCGAAGTGTTCCTGGACAAAACTGCCAAACGGACCCATCTACCGCAGAAGCAAGTGGCGAAACGAAACGTCATCGAATCGAGTGCTTCTTTGATGAATTCTGTTTGACTGCGGTCGCAACAGCCGATACTGTGTGTTGAAACCTTCTGCAGTTCGCCCAAAAGTTGCCCGACTCATTTCTTCGTAAGGGGGCATTCTGATGTTATGTCAGCGCGTTGGCTCACGCTTATCGAATTGCTTGTCGTCATTGCCATCATCGCGGTGTTGATCGCTTTGTTGGTCCTTGCAGCAAAGTTCGCAGAAGCTGCTGCACGAACGCAGGCATGAACGACCTGAAACAATCGGTTTGGCTCTCCACGCTCATCACGACAACTTCAAACGTTTCCTTCAGGTGTCTACACCCGCATCTACACGTGGACGACTTGGGGGCTGCAGGGCATTTCCCTACCTAGAGCAAGGCGCCATTTACAACAAACCTGCACCGCTTACCGCGAGTCCGGGCTACCCCTGATGGTGCGAAACGCGTTTCCGCATCCACAGTTTCTCCCATCTACATGCGGGTGTCCGACTACGCGCTACGACGATTCCTGCCGCGTCGTGGGGCGGCAACTGTCCGCTTGCACTCGCTTCCTACCTCGGAAACGCGGGGACGACGAGCAGCACTAGCAGCGGGGACGGCATGCTTTACTACGATTCGAAAATTCGGATTACCGATGTTCAAGACGGCACTTCGAACACCATTCTCGTTGGCGAGCGTCCTGTGACGGGCGACTTGATGGCTGGCTGGACGTTTGCCGCATACGGTTGGGGTTATGGCGATGGGGACTGCGTTCTAGGTGCTCGCGACACGTCGCTTGCAGGCTATATGGGGGACGTGAGTACGAATGTCGGCTTGCGGCCAGCCACCTACCCCAACGGCACGGACGAGAAGGATGGGGCTCATTGGTGGAGTTTCCATACCGGGGGTTGCAATTTCCTCCTCGCGGATGGGTCGGTTCAGTTTTTCTCATACAGTGCTGACTCGGTCTTGCCTCAATTAAGCACGCGAGCTGGGCGTGAAACCTTCACCATGCCGTAATCGAGTCACGGAGCAGCGAGATGTACTTCCTGGGTCGGTGCGGGGGAGGCTTCCCCCTTGTTTTAGGGTTGCTGTTTTCTTGCGGTTGCGGCGAGCAGGTGGCCGAGGTCAAAGGAAAGGTCACTTACAATGGTGCTCCGCTCGCGAAGCAAGGTGGGCAGATCGTGTTCGTCGCAGCAAACGGCAAACAGACCGTCGGTTCGATCGGCGATGACGGAACCTATTTGGTGTCCAAAGTACTCGTTGGCCCCAATCGTGTTGCCGTGAGTTACCCGAACAGCCAGGCGAAGACCGCTGCGGCGAAACGTTTTCCCGAAAAGGGAAAACCGCCGCCACCGCCGCCTCCAGTAACCGCGCCGAGTCCGTTTCTCACCCCGCTGAAATATGCGTCGGTCGATTCCTCGGAACTGAAACTCGATGTAGCATCGGGTGCAGTCTTCAACGTTGATTTGATCGGACCGCCGATCAAGTGATATCGCTATCGAACTCAGTGCGAGAGCAAGCCGACCTTCGGCCTTCGCGCACTTGTTTCATTGTTGAATCGGAACAAGACGGGGACGTGGCACCATCGCAGCCGCCACCATGCCGTGGCGCTGTTTCAGCTGAGCATAATCCATCCGCAAGAAACCGAGAAGTCTTGGGTCTGGACGCATTTGCAGGTATTCGTTCGCGTAAGCAGACATGTGTCGGTCGTAGCCGGCTTTGCTGTGCGTGTGCAAATGGCAGCGACCTTCGTGTCGCCTCAAATCTCCGTCGAACTTCGGTCCAATGTGATACAACTCGTGAAAAAGCGTGATGAGCTTGTCGTCGAATTCGCGTTCGAGAAAACGCGGCAGGCAAAACGTCATCAGGTAGAGGAATTCCTTGTCCTTCTCGAAGTACCGCTGAACTTGAAAAGGCACGCCGCGACGGATGCGAACTATTTCTCCTCCTTCGAATCGCAACGGCGTGACTCTCGCTTGCAAGCCATGGCGTTCCCCGGTTCGGGCTTGCACGAAACCGATCAAAATGCGTGAAGCCTGAAGATGCGAGAAGTGAGGCGAGCGTATTGCGATGTCTTCCGTGAGTCGGGCGATGGCCGCGGAGAAATCAAATGGTTGATCGCGCGGTCCCGTTTCGTGCCATTCGGCGCCAGGCGATAGAGACGCGGTTCGGCGCCGCGGGGCTGGGCGGACCTCGCGAGTCGGCAGCGTATCCCACCGGTACTCGAGCGGATATCGTTTGCGGGAGGGGGGAGCGGACACGGATGGTTCCTTCGAGCCGACATGTCTTTTCGATTTCATCCTAGCTTCGCCCGCCTTATCGTCATTCGCCGTTGGCGTCATTCCGATCCGAGTCATGGCAAGATGGGACAAGGAGGTAATCGCTTGCAGAGCGAAGTCACGCAAACGTGCTCCAATTCTTGATCCGAATCGCCTTTTCGACTGCATTTTGTCTTCCGGTTGTGCCGATAAGTTCAAGGACCCCAGATGGCGCGATTTTCATGAAGACGTCGCGAGTGCGGAAGTGGAGGGAAATGCGATGACGACGCGAACCCAAATGATGGTGTCCGGTGTGCTGGTCGCCCTCTCCGTGCTCAGTGGTTGTCAGACCTACAACATGGAGACGGGATTGACGTTGCCGAGCGGGCACTATCTACGTCATCCCCCCCAATACTTTCCGCCGTCGCCTCCATTTCCGTTGAGCAAGGAACTGGAGACGTTGGAAGAAGCGACGAATCGCGTGAATGCTCCAAGGCCGGCGGTTCCATTGCCCTAAGCGGAGCGAAGACGATTGCTCGCGTCGCTGCTCGTTAGGTGGGACGGCTCCGACTATGGTTTCCCCACCCGCCTTTTCATCTGACGCCATAGACACCTGATGCCCAGCATAACGAATCGTACGAGTCTTCGCATTTCCTCGATTTTGTGATTGAAGCACGAAGCAAAGCGCCTCTAGAATGTGGCGTGCCCCTTTCGGATCCAACCAGGCGTCATTGTTTGGTTCGTTCTCCCTTGGAAGGAACCTTGGGGCTAGGTTCGTAGTTCGCTGATACTTCCTCGGCAGACGGTTCAGCTTCCGATTTCGGTGACGCGCTTCCGTGTCATGATCTAGGCTTATTCGGGAATCGGATTCCGCAGACCACCGTCAGAGCCCCGAGGTCGCCACATGAAGGTTTCTCTGGTGGTACTGAGCGCCGGCAAGGCGTCAGGCCAGGCAATTCCCATCGCGTTGCCCCAATTCGTAATTGGGCGCGATCCGCAATGCAATTTGCGTCCCGCAAGCCCACTCATCAGCAAGACGCATTGCGCGGTGAAGATTCGGCAAGGTCAGGTCTATATTGAAGACTTCGGTAGTACGAACGGTACCTTTCTGAACGAGCAGCCTGTGAAGGGCGAGGTCCTCGCGAAGGATGGAGATGTCCTCAAAGCTGGGCCTTTGACCTTCCGCATTGCCATTCAAGTTCCGGCTGGGGCCAACGCCTCTCCGGCAAACAAAGCGACTCCACAATCAGCTGTCGCCGGTTCAGCATCACCAGCTGTCGCAGATCAAGCACTGGCGAAAGCGTCAGTGGTCAAAAAGCCTACATTGGATGTGGGGATCTCGCCAGCCGCCAGCACCGAGGATGACCTGGCCGCACTCTTGCTCTCATCAGGAGACGACGGAGAACCCACTACCTTCGAAGATTCGCAAGTGCCAGGAGGGACGACCATCATGGAAATGGCGGTCCCCCCCGAAGTGCTTTCCGCATCGGCGGCAGTTGCTGAAACGAAGCCCGAAACGCCTGCCAAGACCCCCACTCCGCTTCCCGAAAATAAGCCGACCTCATCCACTACACCGCCACCCGAAAGCAAGAAGCCTGAACCAAAGAAGAGCGACTCAGGTTCGGCCCAGTCTGCGGCAAAAGCGTTGCTGGACAAAATGTACCGTCGCGGCCGTTCTTGATGTCGAAGGCGAAATCGATTCCCCCACACGTTCCGCTGCTCCAACCGTTCCCGCTTGGGGAGCGTCAAGCGTTTGCGCGATTGCGCCGGAAATTGCTGGCGTGGTTTCGCATTCACCAGCGTCAACTGCCCTGGCGCGCCAATCGCGATCCTTATCCCATTTGGATCAGCGAGGTCATGCTTCAGCAGACCCAGGTTGCGACCGTCATTCCGTATTTCGAGCGATTCCTGAAGCAATTTCCATCCCTTGCGATTTTGGCAAGCGCCGATGAACAGCACGTCCTTCGCGCTTGGGAGGGTCTCGGATACTACCGCCGGGCGCGTTTCCTTCACATGGCAGCGAAGAAGATCGTCGCCGAACATGATGGCGTCTTGCCTCAGGATCCGGAAGCGATGCGGGCGCTGCCAGGATTCGGGCGTTACACCGCCAATGCCGTGCTTTCGCAAGCCTACGATGCAAGGCTTCCCATCCTCGAGGCGAACAGCCGTCGCGTACTCAGCCGATGGGTTGGCATCGAAGGAGACGTCAAAACACGCGAGGCAGAGGATCAACTCTGGGCGTGGGCGGGAGACCTCCTGCCGGTGAAGCATGCGGGAGATTTCAATCAAGCCATCATGGAACTCGGCGCCTTGGTCTGTAAACCGGACAACCCCAAGTGCGCAGAGTGTCCCGTGCGGCGCGAGTGCTACGCGTATTTGCATCATGCTCAGGATCGCATCCCTGCCAAGACGGCACGACCTGCGATGACCGAGGTGCAAGAGCTTGCCTTGGTCATTCGGCGCGAGGATGAGGTTCTGCTCGTTCAGCGTCCATTAGGCGGTCGATGGGGAAACATGTGGGAGTTCCCCCGCATGGAGCTTGTTGACGATGTCGAGAAAACTACGTCAGCCTTGCTTGCGGACATCGGTGTTGAGGCGACGATCGCCTCAGAACTCGCCGTGATACGCCATGGAGTAACGAGATTTCGGATCCGGTTGGTCTGTATGGAGGCGCGGTGGCTTCGAGGCGATTTCCTGTCTGGAAGCTATCATACTGGCGAATGGGTCCGACCTCGACAGCTTGGTTCCTATCCAGTAAGTCGCCCTCAACGCAAGCTGTCCCAGATTGTTCAATCTTCTCAGTCTCTCTAATTGTCGCAGATTTGCGATTCGATCCCTGGCTGAAATCACATGAAGTTTGCAAGGTCGCTGAGCCGATATTGCACAATTGAGCGGAAATGGTCTTCACATTTCCGCACATGTCGCTTCCCGCCGGCTGGATGATCGAACACGTCCGATGTCGAAACAGCACTAAATTCAGATGTTGCGGCGATTTCTGTTCGGTTGCGTGGTGCGGATCAGAGGACTGGTATCGGAATTGCTTTACGAAAACAGCCTTCGGATCGATTCTTGTTCAGGGATGCTCCCGGAAACGATCCTGCCGTGAGGTAAAGTAGGGCAGACATCAAACCGGCCTCGCTCGATGGAGGGTAGCGAAATGTTGGTGCTGAGCCGCAAACTGGGTGAGAAGATCTACATCAACGACAACATCTGCATCACCGTGGTTGACATCGATCGAGGCAAGATTCGCCTTGGGATCGAAGCACCTCGCGATGTGCCGATCTTCCGCAAGGAATTAGTTCTGGATGGTGAAGAAGCTGGCAAAGCGGTCCTCGCCGCGAAAGGTTAACGCGCAGCAAGTCGTTGTTCGGCCTGATATCCCAAAAAGCCCTCGGCAAATCCCGAGGGCTTTTTTTGTTTGGCATCGGGTATTGGTGAGCCAAGGCCCGCAAAGGGACGTGGACTAATTTCATGCGATCTTGCGTCGTCCATTCCGCAAACTGCTGCGCGTCACGGCTGCCCGATACGCAATCAAGCCGCGCGGAACGTTGCTTGCTTGCTTTCGTGAAGCTCGGCGACGATGCTGGTGGTCAATTCCTCCTCCAGACGAACCAGCGCCCGGGCGACGGTGGCGCCGTCCATGACGCGATGGTCGTAGATGAGGCGGACATCGACTTCGCCGGTTTCGTCGGTGACGCCGTAGGTCAAAGTCGTGGTGACGGGAGAAAGCGGGTGCAGCGATTCGGCGCCGAGGCCGGAATAGACCGACAGGGCGAAGGTGCCGAAGAAGTGGCCGCGCTGGCCGCCGAGGTTGAGGCCGAACCACCAGAGCATGCGGCGAAGAACCCAGGGCAGGCGGCTTACGAGCAATGCTCGGCGAAACTCGGGCAAGGATTCGACGGGCGCCGTTTGCAGTTCGCGGATCCGTTCGCTGATCGCGCTCAGCGGTTGCGCATCAGGCCGATTCACGCGACCGAAGAAGACGCCGCGCTCGCCTTGATGTTCGCGTTCCACTGCGATGTTCGCGACGCTTTTCGGGTATTCATAGAGTTTGGTCCAAGGTAATTTCACATACGCTCGCCGCAATTCGGGAACGTCGTAGGCGACTTTCGCAAATGCTTTGAT
>JAXMAT010000048.1:0-39952 GCA_046350235.1 Gemmataceae bacterium
CGTTCACTTCGTCGCGGCATGGCATCCGGCGAAGGCGGGATTAATCTCGCCGTCATCATCACGCCGTTTCTCGACATGGCGTTTCAGCTGCTCGCATTCTTCATCATGACCTACAACCCTTCCGCGTTGGAGGGGCATGTCAAAGGTTCGCTGGAAACTCCACCTGGGGCTTGTATCGGACAGGGAAAAGACCTCGGCGGCGACCTCCCCGCGTTCGAAGAGACTGCGGTCGTCACCATCCAGGCCGTCAAACGAGGCCAAACCGAAGGCGGCAAGCATGATGGCGAGCCGCAGCGAATTCTGCTGAAGCGGGTCGAAGACCTTCAGCCGACGGCCGTCGTCGATGCGGAAACCGGCCTGGAGGATGGCCTTCGCAAGTTGCATCAGAAGCTGAAGCAGGGCGGTTCGCCCGAGAACATTCGCATCGTCGGCGACGGCGATTTGCACCATCAGTTCGTGCTTCGGGTGTACGATGTATGTAAGGAGGCGGGGTGCCGAAATGTGGCGTTCGTCGCCCCCGCCGCCAATCGCTGAAAGGCGATTTTGCGGAACTTTGTTCACCTCGCCGCGTCCAAAACCAATGATGCTCATGCAACGCCTATTTCCGCGACTCGCGATGGCATGTTGCCTGTGTGTTTTCGTAGCCTCCGCGTCGGCACAACCGATGGCGGAGCCTGAAGTTTCCGAGTTTTGGTTCGCCCGCGACCGCATGAAGGCAGGCGTAGCCGCAAGCATCGTCAGCATGGGCACGCAACCCTGGATGGCCGCTGCGCATCGCGAAATGGGGAGGGCGTACCTCATTTGGGATGAACTGACGACCGCCACCGATCGCGCGCCGCAGCTAAATGAGGAGTGGCTTTCGCTGATCAAGGATGGCACCGCGATGCCGCGTATCGCAGGTCGATTGCCTGGAGAGATTCCTCGCGAGGAAATGGCTGCATACAACCTCTACGGCCAAGCATTGGTTTACGCGTCGCAGACGCCGGCCGAAGCGTTCGTCAAGAGTGCGGAGGATAACAGCGACATCTTCTTCTCGCACCTGTGGAATGCACCGCAGAAACATCGAGGAAAAGTCGTCACGGTGCGGGGCCGATTGGTGAAGCTTGAAAAACTGGATGCGACGTTGAACGCACGCAAGGAAGGCGTCCATCACCTGTACGAAGGTTGGGTTTTTGGCCAAACCAAAGGGGCGACGCCGTATTGCATTCAATTCGTCACCCTGCCCAAGAACCTGAAACCAGCGGAGCAGATGCGGGAAGAAATCGTCTTCCATGGCTACTTCATCAAGAAAGTGAAGTATCGCGGCGGTGACGGCAAGGATCATGTCAGCCCCATGCTCATTGGTGCAACCGCACGGTTGCTGAACGACGCGGAGTTGAAGAAGGAAGAAGAGGCCTCGACGACGCCGTTCCCGATTACCACGCTCATCATCGGATCTTGCTTGGTCGGCGTCGTCACCGTCCTTCTCCTGGCAATGAATCGGTGGTTTCGCCGCGGCGACGACCGAACGCGGTCGGAACTGGTGAACATTCAGGCACAAAGCACGATCGAGGCGATGGAGGAGGCGGAACGGGCCATGCGTCCGCCCGCGCCGCCGCCCGGAAACGCTTGAACGCAATCGGTTTTCAGTTGCATTCGGTCCCAGGCGTCTTCCATAATAACCTGAACGGAACGAGCATCGGTTCCGACACATCGGCGAGGTGAACATGTCCACGGCAGCTCCGAATCGCCCCCGTCCGGCGGTCGTCGTCGCGCACAACATGGTGCCTTCGGAAATGAAGAACCTGATCCGGCTCGCCCCGGCAGCGCTCTTCAGTCTCGTTTTCCATGGCGTGCTCTTCGGACTCTTCATCCTCCTCGCTCCCTCCGCGGGTGCTGAAAAGCAAGTTGAAGAGACCAAAGACGAAACGCCTCTCGTCACCGAGAATAACGAGGACATCAAGAAGGACCCGTTCCTCACCACCGACGTCGATCCGGCCGCGACCGAGTTCGACACGGACATCAACTACAACGTCGATCGCAAGGCCGATGTGTCCGTCCCCGGGCTCGTCAATCCGAACGAAGCGGTCGGCATCCACAACGGCGACATGAACGCCGCTCCCACCAACCTGCCCGCCCCGGGCGGTTTCGGCTCGAAGGGAACCGGCGGAGCGATCGAAGGGCTCGTCACCAATACCTCGAACATGGCGGGGGTCGCGGGCGGCTACAACCCACGCGGCCTGCCTCTTGCCGGCAGCTTCTTCGGCCGATCCGGAGCCACGCGTGAAAAGGCGCTCCGCGAGGGCGGCGGCACCGGCGCTTCCGAAGCCGCCGTGACCAAGGGCCTCAAGTGGCTCGTGAAAGTACAAAATGCCGACGGCAGCTGGTCGCTCGACGGCAACTATCCGAACAAGGGATCGCAAGCGAATCCGACCGCCGGCACCGCATTCGGTCTCCTGCCGCTCCTCGCTGCCGGCAAGACTCATAAGCCTGGCACTGCGAAAGAGCCTAACCCTTACGACAAGCCAGTCGAACGGGCCCTGCTCTACCTGATTCGCATTCAAGACAAGAAGACGGGTAACTTCGGCGGCGGTATGTACGGCCACGGTTTGGCTGCCATCGCCATGTGCGAAGCGTATGGTCTCAGCCAGGACCCGATGCTTCGCCGCCCCGCTCAGATGGGTCTCAACTTCATCATTTTCGCCCAAAACGAAGGGGGCGGATGGCGCTATCAGCCGGGCGAAGCGGGCGATCTTTCCGTTACCGGCTGGCAGGTCATGGCGCTCAAGAGTGGCATGATGGCCGGCCTCGACGTCCCCGCCGTCACCATCCGCAAGGCCCAACGCTACATCGACAGCGTCTGCAACACGAACAACGAAGGTTATGCGTATGTCGGCGCGGAAAACGCGACCCCGACGATGACCGCCGTCGGTCTGCTCTGCCGTCAGTACCTGCAATCGTGGGGGCCGCAGAACCTCCGCATGATCAAGGCGATCGACACCCACATCAAGCCGAGCCAGCCGGACACGACGAAGAACGCGTACTACTACTACTACGCGACGCAAGTGATGCATCACTTCGGCGGCCAGGCCTGGAAGGACTGGAACACGAAGATACGCGAGCACCTCGTGAAAACGCAGGCTCCTCCGGGTGCTCTGGAAGGCAAGTCCGGGCTCCGCCGCCAGGCGATCCCTGGTCCGCTACCGGCGGGCCGCCTCATGGCGACTTCCCTCAACCTCCTGACGCTCGAAGTCTACTACCGCTATCTTCCGCTTCTACTACCGCGAGTCCGGGGCGAAGATGGACGAGACCGTGAAGAAAGCGATCTGATGAAGATCCCTCGATGGTAACCCGAAAGGCCGAGCGAACCGGGTGCAGCTGAGATGCTGTGGCATCCGCTACGCAGCGAGCCTTAGGTTTGTCGCCCACAGCTTGTCGAAGGTGCCGTCCAGTCGAGCCGCGCGGAGACGCAGAACGCCTTCGGCTCCGCGATGGGTTCAGTCACGCATGCCCGCTTGTTTGCAGCGTCCGCCCACCAGCGTCTTGCACTGCGACTCGACGACGCCGCTTCCGATCGAAAGACCCATCTCGCGGTATCGCGGGTAATCGATGTGGCCCGCTTGGTTCTCCAAGTAGGTTCGTAGAGCGTGGGCCGACGCCCGCTTCGTCGACGATCGGCTCATGCGTTCCAGCGCCAGCACTTCCGCCAACGCCTCGGTCGACTTTCCGTCCCACAGAAGATCCTTGATGCGTTTCGCCCATGCTTGCTGCTTGTCGACCTCGCCAAAGCAGCCTTCTGCCGTTCCATGCACCTTTTGAGCCAGGTGATACCAGTCGAGAATGCCCACGGCGCCGCCGAAGAACTGCTCCTGCAGCTTCCACAGCCATGCGGCGCCGTCGGCTAGAAACACCTTCACGCGTGCGTTCTGATAGCCCGCTTGACGGGCCATCATCACCAGCAGCCAACCCAGCGATTGGGGGGCCAGGAACCTCGCTTGACTGCGACATCGGCTCCGAACGCCTTGAGCGTCCTCGGCGACCACCGCATTGACGCGGATTTCGTGCCAGTCTCCCTCGGCGTGAATCATCGTGCCGTCGGCCATCACGTAGACTTTGTCGGGCTTCTCTTCGGACTGCGGCAACTCGGCACGACGTTCGGCAATCGCCTCACGCAACGAGTCTTCCTGGTCGATCACCCTGCAACCGGCTTCCTCGCCGACGATGCGGAGCGTTTCGATCGCCAGATGCACGCGATAATCTTCTTCCAGGTTGCGGCGAGCCAACTCGAAGGAAGGGCCGGCCGCAGACGCGAGCCAAGGCCCAACTGACCGCGTGGTTGCCGAAGCGGATACGCTCGTCGTGCGGGTAGCATTCTTCGCCGTAGTCCAGGCAACGCCAGCGTGGCCGGCGTATGCGGATGCTTCCCACCAAGGTGGCGATGACTCCGCCGACCGATCCCTTGTTGCGCATCGGCATCTTGCACCGAGGGCAACACGGACGAGCAATCAGGCGGTCGGCCGAATCGGTCCAGACGGTCAAGAGCTTGCGGGCCGCCTCAAGCATGGCTTGACGGACCTGCTGCTCGGCCTGTGCGAATGAAGTCAGTTCGTCGGGAAGGGACTCGACCAATTGCTGCAATTGCGGCAAGACGGCTTCTTGGAGTCGGGTCAGAAGTGCCTGCTTGACCGACGAGGACGCATGTGCTGTCATGGCATTGTCCTTTGAGGGTGTCAGGGCGGGGCCTCGGCAAAAGACTCCCGACCAACACCCATTTTCATGCGCACCCCAATTCGGCGCCACAGTCCCCTGGTTCCACCCGCGCGAACCTTCGCTCGGCCTTTTGGTTTCCCTCTCGCTTCTCACTCTGTTACCTTCGCAGTATGCGAAATATTCCGCCCCTTCTCCTCGTCGCCGCATGCCTTTTCTGCCCGCAGTTCGCCTTCGCGGACGTGGGCGATCCGCAGATCGGCACGGATCATCTTTGGTATCCTGGCGAACTGTCTTGTTCGACCTTTGACCGCCTCTTCGCCACGCAGGCAACGCTCTATCAGCGAGTCACTGGCCGAGAGACGAAAACCGACCAGGACAAGGCGCTGGCAGCTTGGCTCTGGCGAAACACGCATTATTGGCACGGCGAGGAAGGTGCTGAGGATCTTTGGGGTAAGGGTTTCGGCCAAGGCGGCGATAGCCGCTCTCGCGAATACTGGACCGGCCTATTCGCTCACGGTTTCGGACTCTGCGGCACCACGCACGCGCAGTGGGGAGCCGAGATGCATGCTTTATTCGGCCCAGGCCGTGGTCGCGACGTCGGCGTCGATGGGCACAACTCATTCGAAGTCTTCCTCACGGGCGGCGCGTACGGCCAAGGGCGATGGGCTCTCTTGGACCACGATCTCTCGACGGTGATCTTTGCTGAGGACGGCAAATCGCTCCTGTCGCTTCGCGACGTGCAACGCGATTGGAAACGGCTCACCGATCGCCGATTCAAACCCGAACGTCAACAAGGCTGGCTCGTTTGCGGACTTCACCCCGGCGATGGAGCCAGCTATCGGCGATACGACACGGCGGAGTACAACGCGGGATACAGCGGACCACCCCCCATGGTGCATTTGCGTCGCGGCGAAACCCTCCGCCGCTATCTGGAACCCGGATTGGAAGATGGACGCACATTCGTCTACTGGGGCCGCAACTACAGCACGGCGGGCATTCCAGGGCCCGAGCGTTCGCTGACGTGGGTGAATCAGCCCGAGAAGATGCTGGGCTCGACGACGGGTTCGCCGCAGAAGCCGGGACAGGCGCGGTACGCGAATGCGGTCTACACCTATGTGCCCAACTTCGCCGACGGTTCGTACCGCGAGGGAGTCGTCAACGAAACGAAGCAGGCGATCACCTTCGAGTTCTACACGCCGTACATCATCGGCGCAACACCGGCGGCTGAAAAAGCGTGGGGAATCTACGAACCCGGCTGCCGCGACGGGTTGATCCTCCATGGCAAAGCCGGCTGCGATGTTTCCGTATCGGTCGATCAAGGAAAAAGCTGGAACGAATGCGGAAAGCTAAGAGACACGCTTGACTTGACCGACAACGCGAAAGGCCATCGGCAGTACCTTCTTAAACTCCACGCGACATCAGATAGTTTGCGGGATGCAGGACTGAAGATCGTGACTGTGTGTCAGGCGAACGGTTCCGTCATGCCGCGGCTGAAGGACATCGAAACCGCCATCCGCTTCGCTTCGAGCCGGCGAGCGGTCGTGTCCGCGGGGCCGAACCTGCCGCAAGCGGCGGCACATATGATTGCGGGCCGATTCGGATCGCCGCAGGTTACGTTGGAGATCGCGACGCCGCGCGGCGAGAAAGCGGTTGCAGTGTACGCGGCTGCCCATGTTGCATCGGGCGCTCCGCCGAATCCGAAGGTGAAGTACCAGATCGAAGCGTCCGCCGACGGCGGCAAGACGTGGTTGCCGATCGCCAAGGATTGGACCGTAAAACGCCTGGGGGATGAACCGAGAGATTTCTGGTCGCAATCCTTGGTATGGGGCGAAGCGGACGCGACGAAGTGGAAGGCATCGACGCTCCAAGTCCGCTTCTGCAACGATGGCGGACGCTCCATCGCTCGCGCTGAGGTGTATCTCGTTTACGCGGCAACCAAAAACGATTCGACCAAGGTGACCTTCGCTTGGAATGAAGTATCGGGCGACCGTACAGCATCGCACACATTCGAGGCCGCAGGTGGCGAATGGCGTTTGCCGACAGGCCGGCAGGTTCGCACCAGATGGATCGAGATGACGCCGGCGAATCCATGATGCAGCACTGCGTGAACACTTGCTTGTGCGAAGTACGAATGTCGTATGATGCGAATGGTTCACGCATTTCGCAGGGAGCACTTCATGTCGCCACGGGAGCGTTGGGAGAAGGAAAACGCGGCGGTGCCGTTGCGTCCTCAACCGCCGACCACCGTCAGCGGCGTGCCGATCGACGCGATCTACGAACCCGGTTCCGCTCCGCCGATCGCGGAAGACAGCTACCCGGGCCAGTATCCTTTTCTCCGCGGCGTGCATGCCAGCATGTATCGCTCGCGACTCTGGACGATGCGGCAATTCGCGGGGTTCGGCACGGCGCATCAGACGAATGAGCGTTTCAAGTTCCTGCTCGACAAAGGGCAGACCGGGCTGAGCACCGCGTTCGATCTGCCGACGCTGATGGGCCTCGACAGCGACGACCCTCGCTCGCTCGGCGAAGTCGGCCGGCTTGGCGTGGCGTTGGACACCATCGACGACATGCGCGTCCTCTTCGACGGAATCAACCTCGCCGACGTTTCCGTGTCGATGACGATCAACGCACCCGCCATCATCGTCATGGCGTTTTACCTCGCCAACGCCCGCGCGCGCGGCATCGCATGGTCGAACCTACGCGGCACGATTCAGAACGACATTCTCAAAGAGTTCCATGCTCAGAATGAGATCGTCTTTCCGCCCGAACCATCCGTTCGCCTGGTCTGCGACGTTATTGAGTTCTGCGCGCGCGAAGCTCCGCAGTGGAACACCGTCTCGATCAGCGGCTACCACATTCGCGAAGCCGGCTCGACCGCCGTCCAAGAACTCGCGTTCACGCTGGCCGACGGCTTGCGCTATGCAGAAGAGTGCGTAGGTCGCGGCATGGACATCGATGAGTTCGCGCCACGTTTGAGTTTCTTCTTCAATGCCCATAACGACGTGTTCGAAGAAGTCGCCAAATATCGCGCGGCCCGCGTATTGTGGGCGGAGTCGATGCGAAACGATTTCGGCGCGAAGAAGGAGGCTTCTTGGAAACTGCGATTTCACGCCCAGACCGCGGGTTGCTCGCTGCAAGACAAGCAACCGGAAGTAAACCTGATCCGCGTCGCGTACCAAGCATTGGCCGCGGTGCTGGGCGGATGCCAATCGCTGCACACCAACAGCATGGACGAGACGCTCGCCCTGCCGAGCGAACATGCGGTCACGCTGGCGTTGCGCACGCAGCAAGTCCTCGCGTACGAGACCGGCGTCGTCAACACGGCGGATCCGCTGGGGGGAAGTTGGTTCATCGAATCGCTGACCCAGCAGATGCATGGCGAGGCGAAGAAGATTTTCGCCGAGATCGCTCGCCGGGGGGGCATGATCGCTGCCCTCGAATCCGGCTACTTCCGGCGCGAAATCGCTGAGTCCGCGTTTGCCTATCAGCGGGATGTCGACGCCAAACGCAAGCTGATCGTCGGCGTGAATGCGTTCCAAGAAAAAGAGGAGAATCCGATCGATATCCTGTCGATCGACGCCGAGGTGGAGGAGAGGCAAAGAACCAGCCTCCGCCGCATCAAGCGTGAACGAAGCGCTGCCGACGTCGAGCGCTGCCTCGCCGCCATTCGCAGAACCGCAGCAACGAAAACGAATCTCATGCCCGCGATGCTCGAAGCCGCCGACGCCCGCTGCACGGTCGGCGAAATCATGTCGGCCCTTGAGGAAGTATTCGGTCGATTCAACATGGGAACTTGGTAGCCGATGACGGCCCCAAAGCGAGGCCGCATCATTGAAGTCACGCTCCCTATCATGTCCTGGCGATGGCGGAAGCGGCGTGTTTTTGCAAGCGCACGCCTTCGCTTTCCACCCACGGTAGCGAAACATGTCGGCAATCGCCTCGACGCCCGTTGCACTGGTCACCGGCGGCAGCCGCGGAATTGGGCGCGGCGTCTGCATTGCACTCGCCAAGGCCGGTTACGCGATGGCTGTCAACTATCAGGGCAACGAAGCGGCCGCCCGTGAAACGATGTCTCTGCTCCCCGCAAACACCGAGGCGATCGTCTGCCAAGGCGATGTTTCCTCAGCGACCGATCGCGGGCGCCTGGTGGACGCGGTGTTTGCTCGGTGGGGCAGGATCGACGTGCTCGTCAACAACGCGGGCATCACCTCCGTGGGCCGTAAGGATATTTTGGAGGCGACCGAGGAAAGCTGGGATCAGGTTCTCGGCATCAACTTGAAGGGGCCGTTTTTCTTGTCGCAGCGCGTCGCGCAGGAGATGCTGCGTCTCAAGACGGAGCAATTGGGCAACTTCGAGCCGGCGATCGTCAATGTGACCAGCGTCTCCGCGTATGCCCTGTCGCTCAATCGCGGCGATTACTGCATCTCGAAAGCCGGGCTTTCGATCGCCAGCCAATTGTTCGCCCTTCGACTCGCCGACCTTGGCATTCGCGTTTACGAAGTCCGCCCCGGTATCATCGGATCGGACATGACCTCAGGCGCGATCGAGAAATACACGAAAGCGATCGCCGAGGGTCTCACGCCGATTCGCCGCTGGGGTACTCCGGAGGATGTGGGCAAGGCGGTGGTCGCATTGGTCACGGGCGCGCTTCCCTACTCTACCGGCGAAGTGGTCAATATCGACGGCGGCTTCCATCTCCGCGCATTTCCGCGCTAACCGGCGGCACGCGCCATGCAGAGGGTTGATTCGCGGCAGAGCGAATGACGATAATGGAGTGAGTCGACTTCAAAACAAGAGTTCGCGAGCCCATCCATAGAAGGATTACCAACGGCATGGCGCTCTGGGCAATGTTGCTGGCCAGCATCCTGATGCCGCTTCTGATGGCACTCGCCTTCCTCCTCGGTCGATACCTCGGCCTGCGCCGGCCCAGCTTCGAGCGCTACTCGCCGGTCATTCGTCAGCATTTCGATCTTCTCCAAGGTGCCGAGCTTAATGAAGCGGCCGTCGAAGCGACCAAGCAACGATTCCGCCATCTCCTCGAACAAGATGCCGGCTCCGTTGTCGAAGCGAGCATGAAACCGGGGACCAACTTCGTCGTCCAGGTACGAGCGCTCGTCGAATTGGGAACGGAAGAAGCAGGCCAAATTTTGGAGCGTCAGCTGGGCCGGCAACTGAGCGACGACCAACTCGAACAAGCCTGGTACGGCATCGACCTCGCCAACGGCCTTCGTCATCTCCGCCGCGAAGACAGCCTGCCGCTGATCTTGGAGCACGCCGAGCGTGCCTCCGAGACGCCGCTCGCATCGCTCTTCGCCGCCGAGGCGGCATCGTTCACCGGTTTCGCTGACCTGCTGAAGCATCCCGAAATCGAAGAAGGCAAAGTCGCCTGGAACCTGCTTCATCGAGTGCTTCAGGGCCTGCGCCAAGGACTTTCGCCGCAGGTCATTCTCGAAGCCCGGCTAGCCGAGGTGTTCGAGACCATCGTCGATGCCGAGCTTGAAGGCCCGCCGATCGTGGGACGCGTGCTCCACGAAGCGCTACGTCTCATCCGTCGGCTTGACGACCTTACGACGCAGTTCGAGACGGAATCGCCGGACGCGGAAGCGTTTCAATGGCAGAAGCTGCGGCTCGAAGCGATCGAATCGTTGCTGATCGATCAACGCGATTCGATGGCCGCATCCTGGAAACGCGAACTACTGCATTGCTCCACGACCGAGCGCGCCGAGCTATTGCTGGCGATCTTCGACCTGCGGCTCGATGTGTCCGACAAGCTGCTTCCGATCCTCGAGCAAGACGCGTCCTTTCAACCGCTCGACCTAGCGATGCTGGTCCTCCGCTGGTCGAAGGATCCGCGCGCCGGCTTGTGGATCCGCAGTCTCGTGCAGGCGAATGTGCCCATGCGAAGGCGAGCAACGATGAAAGCTCGCGCAACGCCCGCTGCGAAATCGCACCTACTGGATGCTTTCCCGTACCTTGCCGCGCTGGAGGCGTTGCGAGGCCATGCGTGCGTGGAATCAGAGCAGATGCTGGTCCTCGCCTCGCAAGACGCCGAGCCCGCCGTCCGCGCCGAAGCGTTTTCCGCGATGGGTTGGTGGGATCCGTACGACTTCGCCGGCCTTCGTGCTCGTCTGGAGTTGGGACGCATCGATTTGAACGCAGACGTCAGACACGCCGCCCGCGGAGCGCTTGCCCGGCTCGGCGAGCGTCACGCCCTGCAATGGCACCGCGAGATGATGAACTCGGACGATGTCCGCATCGTGCATGAGGCCTTGCAGTCGGTCGCTGAGGAAGGTCTGACGCTGTTGATGCCGGAAGTGGACGCCCTCCGCGAACACGCCAATCCCGAGATCGCCTACCACGCCAGCGAAACGATGACGCAACTCAGTGAAGACTTCATGGGCTGAAGTTCGCAAATGTGCTCCTCACGCGGAGCGTGAGGACGACTCTGATCCCGGCGTGAGGCCAAGCAATTCCGGCTTCGCTTTCGCAAGGAAGCCCAGCGTGAAGCCGACGATGATGCCTTCCAAAGCGGCGATCGGCAGATGCACGACCATCAGTAAGTAGGCGGGCGTTTCCGTGCCATGGCCGCCGGCGATCAGCACCCAGCAATTGAGCGCCACGGTCAGCAACACTGGCAAGCCGCCAAGAAGCAGCCCAAGCGGAAACTCAGGGGCCGTTTCCAGGCGTGCTTCGATGATTGCGATCACCATCGAGACGACCACGATCGAACCCCAGACGGCGGGATGCATCAGCGTCGTCAAACCAGCAGCCACGTCGAACTGCCGCCAGCCTCCGGACGGGCCTTGGGCAAGCATGGCGATGCTGAATGCAGGCAGGTCAGCCACATCGCGGCACAGGAACACCACGGGTAGCGTAGCGGTTTGCGTTTCCAGTCGAGCCGGTGCAGCGGGCGGAACACGGCTCCCGCGAGCAATGCCGGAATCGAGATGACGCAGGTGCTGACACCGACCGTGGTGAATCCGCCATGCTGCAGCAGCACGGCTTGCAGCAGCAACCCGATCGCAATCGCAAGCGGGGCCCGCAGGCCGAGCATGACGCCGAGTAAGCCATTCAGCAAGAGATGGACGCTGGTCGGACCTGCTCGAACGTGAATCAGCGACGAGATGAAAAACGCTGCCGTCAGCAAGGCAACCCTTGGAATTTCGGCTTCGCGAAGCTTGCGGCCCGCAACGAGGAGCAGGATCGCAAGCCCTGCGAAACCGCCGACGATCCAATCGTTGCGAAGCACGTCGTCGGATAAATGAACCGCCCACAGCATCGGTCGCTTGCTCGCGCGTCATACGTTTGTTGCATTCATCCTACGACTGACTCGGTTGCCGCTGGCCCGCAAATCGCGGTTCGATTTCCGGAGAGTCGCTGTCTATCATGTTGATGTGAACATTTGTCTCAACGCGGGCTGACCGAATGAATGTGCAGCAAAAACTCGCGGTCCTCGCTGATGCCGCCAAGTACGACGCCTCGTGCGCGGCGAGCAGCGGATCGAAGGGAATACGCGTCGGCAGCCGCATCGGCAGCACCGAGGGGATGGGCATCTGCCACAGCTATACGCCCGACGGGCGATGCGTGTCGCTGCTCAAGATTCTGCTGACCAACTACTGCATCTACGATTGCCAATTCTGCGTCAACCGTGTGACGAGCGATACGCCTCGGGCGAGGTTTTCCGTCGAGGAAGTCGTTCGTCTCACACTCGAATTTTATAAGAGAAATTACATTGAAGGGCTTTTTCTTAGCTCCGGCATCATCCAGAATTCCGATTACACGATGGAGCAACTGATCGCCGTGGCCCGCACGCTTCGCGAGGAGCATGGCTACGGCGGCTATATCCATCTCAAGCTCATCCCCGGCGCCTCCGAGGAACTGATCGCCGAAGCTGGACACTGGGCGGATCGACTGAGCGCCAACATCGAGCTGCCGACCGAACCCGACCTGAAGGCGCTGGCTCCCGAGAAAAAGCGGCCCACCATCATCAAGACGATGGAGATGGTGACCGATCGCATCGATGAAAGACAATCGGATGTGCGAGCCGGCATGCGCCCGCCGCGATTCACGCCCGCCGGTCAGAGCACCCAGATGGTGATCGGGGCGACGCCGACGCCCGATGCCGACATTCTGCAGACTGCTTCGTCGCTCTATGGTCAGCAGAAATTGCGGCGCGTTTACTACTCCGCATTTTCACCCATTCCGCATGCGGATGCCCGCCTTCCGGGTCAAAGCCCTTCGTTGATGCGGGAGCATCGTCTGTATCAGGCGGATTGGCTGCTGCGGTTTTACGGCTTCAAGGTGGACGAACTCGCGACGGAAGCGGATCGCAACCTTTCGCTCGACGTCGATCCGAAGGTCGCATGGGCCCTCGTGCATCGCGACAAGTTTCCGGTCGATGTAAACCTCGCTCCGCGCGAGATGCTGCTTCGCATTCCCGGCATCGGCGTGCGAAACGTCGATCGCATGCTTCGGATTCGCCGATACCACAAGCTGACCTTGGCCGACCTCAAGAAGCTGCGTGTGTCGCTGAAGACCACATCCCCCTTCATCATCACGGCCGACCACAATCCTGCCCTGCGACATCTCGATCGACTCGATCTTCGCAAGAAACTCGCCCCCGAATGGGTGCAGTCCTCCCTCTTCGACGCCCAAGCCTCGGCGACGACCGGTGAAGTCTGATGTTCCTGACGACCGCCCACAATTTCGATGCCTGGCGAAACGCGGCAAGGCTGTTGCTCGCCGCCGACGTTCCTCCGGAGGCGGTGCATTTCCGCGACAAAGATGAACCACCAACGCTATTCGCGAACGAGGAATCGCTGCCGAGCGAGAAGCCCGATGTCGATGTGAAACGTGTGCCGCGGGAGTTTGTGACGCTTGCGGAAAAAGCCGCCTGGCATCGCGATGGCGGACGCTGGGACATGCTCTACCGCGTCCTTTGGCGGATCACGCATGGCGAGAACCACCTGCTCGAAATCGCCAGCGATGACGATGTGCATCGCTTGCTGATGATGGAAAAAGCCGTGCGTCGCGACATCCACAAGATGCATGCGTTCGTCCGCTTCCGCCAGGTTGAGACCGAAGGCGAAGAGCATTTCGTCGCCTGGCATCGCCCCGATCACCATGTCGTCCGCCCGGCCACGCCCTTCTTCGCGCGTCGATTCCCCAACATGCGATGGACGATTTTGACGCCGGACGAATCCGCGAACTGGGATCTTTCCGACCTGACCTTCGGCCCCGGCGTTCCGGCGGATCGAGCGCCCGAGGCGGATCGGATCCAGGAGCTATGGAAAACCTATTATGCATCGATTTTCAACCCTGCACGCATCAAGCTGAAGGCGATGAAGAAGGAGATGCCGATCCGCCATTGGCGAACGCTGCCCGAAGCGGCGTTAATCCCTCAACTCGTCATGAAGGCGCCCGAGCGTGTGGCTGAGATGATCGCGAGGCAGGAGGGGAGCCGATCGTCCGCACGCGATTTTCTCCCGGACCAAATCGACATGCCCAGCCTCTGCGCCGCCGCCGCGACGTGCCAGGGTTGCGACCTCCATCGGCATGCTACACAGACCGTCTTCGGCGAAGGCCCGCTCAATGCCCGGATGGTGCTGGTCGGCGAGCAACCGGGCGACGAGGAAGATCGCCAAGGTCGCCCGTTCGTCGGGCCCGCGGGACAGGAATTGGATTCGGCTCTCCAAGCCGCCGGGGTCGATCGGAAGAGCGTGTATGTCACGAATGTGGTCAAGCATTTCAAATACGAGCCCCAGGGAAAACGCCGCATCCACCAGAAACCGGACATTCGCGAACAGGCGGCCTGCAAGCCGTGGCTCGAAGCGGAGTTGAACCTGATCCAGCCGCAGGTCTTGGTCTGCCTCGGTGCGACCGCGGCCCAGGCTATCGTGGGGCGAGACTTCCGCATCAGCGAACGACGCGGCGAAATCATCGAAACCGACTGGTGCTCGCAAACGATTGTTACCTTTCACCCCTCCGCCATCCTCCGCGTGCCGAACGAACAGCAACGCGAGAAAATGCGAGCGGCGTTCGTCAGCGACCTCGCGAAAGCGCTGACGCTGGTTGACGAACGGCGAGCGTAATCCGGTTGGAGGGAAAAGAGCCTCGCACGTAGTAAGCGGTTCGCCTTGGCACTCTGCGAAATCCGCTTACTACGTGCGCGGCTCTTGTTATGGCTCGCCTCTTACCGCGGCGTGCGTTCGGGCCGATACTGACGGCATCATTCCTCGCGAGCATCGCTATGTCCGTCGCATCGTTCGGCATTCTTGGCCCGCTTTCGGTCCCGCTCGGTCTCGGCCTGCTTCGATTGGGCACGGAGGGGCGGCCCTCGGAAGGGGATGCCGTCGACCTGATTCGCTTCGCGCTCGATCAGGGCATCCGGGTTCTCGATACCGCCGACGTCTATTCGCTTGGCGCCGACGATTTGCACTACGGCGAACGCCTCGCGAAAGCGGCGGTTGACGGATGGCATGGGCCGAAGGGCGAAGTCCGCGTGCTGACCAAAGCGGGGCTGGCGAGGCCGAAGGGGCGTTGGGTGCCGAATGGCCGACCGGCGCATCTGCGGAAAACGGTGGACGGCAGTTTGCAGGCGTTGGGCGTCGAACGATTGTTCCTCCTGCAACTCCACGCCCGCGATTCGAGTGTGCCCTTCGAGGAAACGCTCGCTGCTCTCGCGGAGCTGCAGCGCGAGGGGAAAGTCGAACATCTCGGCCTTTGCAATGTGTCGGTCGCCGAACTGCGGCAGGCAGAGCGACATTTCGCGATCGCCTCGGTGCAGAATGAACTCAGCGTGCTGACGCGAAAATCCGCGACCGAAGGCATCGTCGCGTGGGCTGCGGAGAAAGGCATCCCGTTTCTTGCCCTACGCCCTCTCGGCGGTTATGCGAAGGTCGAGGAAGCTTACGAAAAACGCCGTGCTCAAGCCGCTCGCGCATGGCATCAGGCAACGCCGCCGCAGGTCACTCGCTGCGGATTCGCACCGCGGCACCATGTGTTGCCCCTCGTCGGCGCCACGAAGAACGAAAGCCTTCGCTCGTCGCTCGCCGCATTAAACCTTCGCCCCGACACCAGCGATCGCACCGTTCTGGCCACGAAGTATTCGTTGAACCCTCGCGGAAGCGATCGAAGCGTTGGCTCCGCCGAAGGCGCCTGCGGTTGTCGACAGTCTTTCGTCCAACGATGGGCCATCCGATCGTGCTGAAGTGGTGTTGCTGATGGGTATTCAGGGAGCCGGCAAATCGCGGCTCGTGGCGGCGTATGTGGAGAAGGGATACGCCCGGCTCAATCGCGACATCCTGGGCGGCAAACTCGAGGACCTCATCCCGAAACTCAAATCGCTGCTTGCTTCGGGCCAAAATCGCGTCGTCCTCGATAACACCTATCCCACACGCATTTCGCGTTCTCCAGTAATCGCCGCAGCCCACGCGTTCGGAGTGCCGGTTCGCTGCCGCAATCTGATGACTCCGATCACGGAGGCCCGCGTCAACATCGCCTTGCGCATGATCGAGAAGTATGGCCGCCCGCTCGGTCCCGAGGAGATGAGGTCGCTCGCGAAGACCGATCCGAATCTGCCGCCGCCGATGGCATTGGGCAAGTGGGTGAACAGCTACGAACCTCCCGCGCTCGATGAGGGATTCGCGGTCGTCGATTCGATTCCGTTCGTCCGCGATGCCGATCCGAATGCGACGGGAAAAGGCCTGCTGCTCGATGTGGATGGCACGATTCGGCGAACGAAGTCCGGCGAAATCTATCCGCAGCCCCGACGATGTGGAACTCATCCCGGCCGGACGCGAACGCTTGCAGCGATATGTGCAAAAAGGCTACAAATTGTTCTTCGTCTCCAATCAAAGCGGCATCGCATCGAACAAGGTGACGCAGGCGAATCTGCGGAGTCCGCGTTTCTGCGGACGGCGGAGTTGCTCGCGTTGCCCATCGCCGAGGTCGCCTACTGCCCGCACCCCGCGTTTCCTGTCGGATGTTATTGCCGCAAGCCGATGCCGGGAATGGGCGTCTACCTAATGAAGAAGCATCAGCTGGCGCGTGACCAAGCCATCATGGTCGGGGACATGACGAGCGATGCCGAATTCGCGGCAGGCCTCGGCATTCGATACGCCGACAGTTCCGAGTTTTTCGCGTAATGCCATCTCCGGGTTGAACGACGAAAAATGAAACGCGGAGTGTACGAGATGATTCGTATCCCATGCACTCCGCGTTTCATCATATTTTCGCGATTGAGTAGAGCTAACGGCTATCGGTTTTGCGGAATCGGCTGCTGCGTTGCCGGCTGTTTCGCCTGATCCCAATAGGGACGGAATTCATAGGGATCGCCCATCATCTGAGCCCAAGCGCGTCGCTGTTCCGGCGTGAGGAACTGTTGAACTTGCTTGTCGTACTGTAGCCGAGCGTCCTGATAGCTCTTCATGGCCGCTTCGCGATTCTGCGGCGTGCTGCTGTAGACCTGATTCATCGTCTGATTCCAACGGTTCTGGTAGGTCTGGAGTTGTTCGCGCTGCTGCTGCGTGAGATTCAGTTCCTTCTGCACTTGCGGATCGTTGAAGGAGTTCCATCCGCGATACTGCATTTCCATTTGTCGGAAGCGGTTGTACTGGTCGGGTTTCAAGATGTCTTGAGCAGCCTTCGACGTCTGCGAAACGAAATTCGAGACGGCTTTGCTCATCTGCTTCTCACGCTGGTCGGGACTGAATTGGTTGAGCCCCGTCGTGAAATCGCGCCAATAGTTCGAGTACGACTTGTGGAGTTGGTTGTACTGTTCGTTGGTGATGCCCAGCGATTGACGCGCGTTCGGGTCGGTGAACCAGGGCTGCTGCGTATACCCGCCGGCATATCCCGTCTTCGGGATGGCCCCTTGCGCACCGCTGCCCGGCGCCCCCGTGCCGGTTTCTGAACCAATTCCGCCCGTACCCCCCGTCCCTGCTCCTCCGCCACCGCCTCCTTGAGCATAGATCCAACTGCACATCGCAAAAACGAATGTCGCGGCAATGAGGTTGTTCCGCTTCATGGTTGTTCCTCCAGCATTACTGTGCCATTGGCCTTCGTATCGAAAGCCGAAGCATGGACCTATCGCAAAGGGGATGCCGCGAGGTGCAAAAGGGCCGCAAGCAGAAGGCAACCGAATTGGTCCTCCAAACGTGAAAATTCGTGACGTACGAACCTCAACGCTGCGTTAGCATGGGCCGAACCAATCGAGACGCTCGAGGCAAACTCACTATGTCGGATATGCATCGTTACTTGCCGTCCACGCCCATCGAAATCGGCGCCGTTCCCATTGTCGCCGTGGAAACATGCATCCCCGACGATGTCATGCCCGGTCTGCTTCTTGTTCGAATTCATGCGGAAGGCGGATGGATCGGACACGGCGAAACCTACTACGCTCCCCATGCGGTCGCTGCCATGCTGCACGACTGGATGGCCCGACGGCTGCTCGGAGGCGATGCGATTGCGATCGAATCGCATTGGCGATTCTTCTATGAGCGCGCGGCAAATTTCGGCGTCCGCGGCGCCGAGTTGCGGGCCATTTCCGCGATCGATCTTGCTTTATGGGACATCCTGGGACAGGTCTGTCGGCAACCCGTCTACCGACTTCTGGGAGGACCGGTGCGCTCTCGCGTTCCGGTTTACAACAGTTGCGGCAACCCAAGCTATGGCCGCAATCCCAGCGGCGATCAAGGTTGGCCCGGCTACGGCAGCCTCGGCAAACCCGGACCGCTTCAAGATTCCTACCTGCTCTTTCATGATCCCTGCGCACTCGTCGAACAACTGATTGCCGACGGATATGCCGCGGTCAAAACCTGGCCTTTCGACGCCGCGGCACACGCGCATGGCGGCATGCGAATCTCGCTCGCCGACCTCGATGCGGCCGTCAAGCCGTTGCGTGAAATTCGAGCACGTTTCGGCGATCGCATCGAACTGATGGTCGATGGCCATGGCTTCTTCATGCTTCCCGCCGCCCTGCGGATCGCCGATGCCCTCCGAGATATTCGGCCTCTCTGGCTTGAGGATGTGCTCAAGACGGACAACATCGAAACCCTCGCCGACTTTCGTCGGCAAAGCCGAATGCCGATTTCGGTGAGCGAGATGCTGCTGACCCGCCCCGATTTTGCTCGAACGCTGGAGGCGCGGGCGACGGATTTCGTCATGGTCGATCCCACCTGGGCAGGCGGCATTTCGGAGACCGCTCGCATCGCTCACATGGCCCAGGCATTCAACGTACCCTCGACGATGCACGACTGCACCGGCCCGCTGACGCTATTCGCCGGGCTCCACATCAATGCGGCGGTGCCCGGATGCTGCTACCAGGAAACCGTACGCGCCCACATCCGCACCTTTTACAAGGACCTCATCGACACGGAAGTCGTCATTCGAGACGGATATGCTGAACTACCGAAGGGACCTGGCCTTGGCGTTCACCTGAACGCCGACCTCTTCCGCCCCGACCGACCCGGCTACCGCATCTCGCGGCTGAAGTGAGCGACATTCCCGCGGATCAAAACGAGAATTACTTACCCATCGATCGGCTCCGGATCGCCCATCGGCGCTCGGCTGGGCGTGAGCATCACCCAGGCGGTGGGCCCGAGGACGAGCGGGATGCCGAGTAGTTTCCCCTGGTCGGGGCTTTCGCCGAAAAGCACGGCGCCGATCAATAGCGCAAAGACGATTTGCGTGAGGCCCACCACCGACACGCGGGCGGGGTCGCCTTTGGTGAAGGCTTGCGTCAGGCATACCTGGCCCAGTGTCGCCGCGAGGCCGACGCCGATGAGGCGGAGCGAATCCCAGTGGTCGGCCTCCATTTCCGCCTCGGCTACGGGAAAAATCCAGTATGCCGCCGCGGAGAATGCGAGCGATACTGCGGAGAAGTGAACCACGACGGCGCGGACGTCGATCCCTTTCAGCCGATTCAGCCCCATCATGGCGACTGCGGTGAACAGCCAAATCGCGAGTCCGATCAGGATCGTCGCTTCGCCCGTCACCAGCTTGGCCCCGAAAATCAGATACACGCCCGCGATGGCGCACACGATGGAGACCCACACCTGAGGCCGAGGAATTGCGCCGAGCATGGGCCAAGAGAGGAGCGCGATCCAGAGGGGGAACAGGTTCGTCAGCGTCCACACTTCCGAAGGCGGCAACACGCTAAGCGCATAGAAGGTGCCGATCAGGCTCATGCTGCCCGAAAGGCTCCGCAACCAAAGAATCGGCGGCCGAACGAAGACGAACTTCACGCCCGCCAGCCACGTCCAGATGCCGACGAGCACAAGCGGAACCAGCGAGCGGACGAAAGCGATCGTCTGCCAAGAATGGCTCATGCGGGCTTCGTGAGCCAGCGTCCCCATCCATGCAAACGCAAACGCGCCGAGCAGCATCCAAAGGTAGGGGCGGAGATCAGACATAGGGGAATTTCAAATTGCAGATTTCGAAGTGCAAATGGAAATGCAAGCCCAGGGGCGAGTGAAACGAGCTCCTGGGAATCAGGTAATCCCAGGGAGCTCACTGCGTTCGCCCCTGGGCTTGGAGTGAACGATGTTTCCATTTGCATTTCGAAATCTGCAATTTGCCAATTCTCCCTACGCCGGCACCATCGTGAGCGATCGCCCAATTTCCACGTCTGGCCCGCGGGGCGGACGACTTCGTTATACAGCGTGTCCTCGTTCCACGGGCACTCGGCCCGCTTCCTCCAGCAGTCGCCGAAGCTCGGCCACCGTCAGTTCCTGCGGCACATCCGAGCCGGCGTCGTGGTAGATCTTTTCGTGGACCACCGTGCCGTCGATGTCGTCGGCGCCGAAGCTGAGCGAGAGTTGGGCGGTCGGGATGCCGAGCATCACCCAGTAGGCCTTGATGTGCGGGAAATTATCGAGCATCAATCGGCTCACTGCGACATTCCGCAGATCGACGAGCGAACTCGGCTTCTTCAACTTTCGCTCCGCGCCCGAGCTTCGTATTGTCCGGATGAAACGCCAGCGGAATGAAGGTCTGGAAGCCGCCGGTTTCGTCCTGCAACGTCCGCAGGCGGATCAGGTGATCGACGCGGTGGAACGAGTTTTCGATGTGCCCATAAAGCATCGTCGCATTCGATCGCAGGCCAAGGTGATGGGCCTCGCGGTGGATGTTGAACCACGATTCCGCATCGGCCTTGTGTTCGCAGATGATGTCGCGAACTTCGGGGTGAAAGATCTCCGCCCCACCGCCGGGCAGGCTGCCAAGGCCCGCGTCCTTGAACTCCTGGAGGATGTCGCGGGTCGTCCGTCCCGTCATGCGGGCGAACCAATCCCATTCGACGGCCGTGTACGCCTTCAGATGCAGCCGCGGATGCGATTTGTGCACGATGCGGACGACATTCAGATACCAGTCGTAAGGCAACTGATGATGCAACCCGCCGACGATATGCAGTTCGGTCGCCCCCCGCCCCTCGGCCTCCGCCGCGCGATGGAGGACCTGCTCGTCGGACATGACATAGCCCTTCTCGCTCTTCAGGTCGGCCCGAAACGCGCAGAAGGTGCAGCGATAGACGCAGACATTGGTCGCATTGAGATGCGTGTTGACGTTGTAATAGGCGAGATTGCCGTTCTTCCGCTCGCGCACGAGGTTGGCGAGTTCGCCGAGGTCGAAAAGGTCGGCCTTCTCGTAGAGGAATATCCCATCGTCGAAGGAAAGCCGTTCGCCGTCGCGGACCTTGGAACGGATCGAAGCCAAATCGGCATGCATGTTCGGTAGCCCCAAATTTCGATCGCCTCGCGTCATTTTATGAAGGAGCGATCCAAAAGCCGAACCGCAGAATGAGGCGGGCGGATAACGGCCCCCGTTTAGCGCGGAGCCGAAGGCGACGTGGAGTGGGCGCCAAACATGATTGCAAGCGAGGGCCGTTCACGGCCCTTCTCGCGGTTCGGGTTCAGCCTCTTCGGACGTGATGCGTTCCAATCGCTGGACGATTTCGCCGCTGGTGTGGCGTTCCCTTTGGTTTTGGATGTATCGTCGCACCCATTCCATGTCCCGTGTCCCAAAGGAAACGACGCCGTATCCGGTTTGCCATTCCACCAATTTGCCGCCGAGTTTCTGATTCGTTTCGTGGGCGGAGGCGCCTTTCAATTGCCCAATGAATTCGGCGATGGCGATCGTGGGAGCGACGCTGATCGCGAGATGCACATGGTCTTCGATGCCGCCGATTTCGTGGAGGTAAACACCTCGCGTGTTGATGCATTTGCCGCGAATTTCGTGATAGACGACGGCTTGAACCTTCGGAATCAGCAACGGGTAATTTTCCTTGGTGTGCCAAACGATGTGGAGGTTGATCTCCGAATAAAAATTGCGGGCCATGGGCATTTCCGGGGATGAGGCAGCTAAAGCCGAACTGCGAGAAGGCCCGTGAACGGGCCTCACCGGAACGCAAGGTAATCGCCCTAGAACCTGCCGTCAACGGCGGGCCTAGACGCTTCGCGAAAGCCCCGTGAACGGGGCCCCGTTCGGGAGTGACGCTTCCGCGGAATTCCGCTGCGGACCAACACCCCATGCGGCGAATTTCACCCCAGACGGAGCCCCGTTCACGGGGCTGCGAGGCGGTCTGGAGCCCGCCGTTGACGGCGGGAACCCGGGCCGATCGCTCTATTCCGGGTGAGGCCCGTTCACGGGCCTTCTTGCGGTTTCGGCTTCAGCCACGGCTTCCGGCGGCTAAAGCCGAACCGCGAGAAGCCCCATGAATGGGGCTACCAAACGTGTTTCCGGCCACGGATACCCGCCGTCAACGGCGGGCCCAGGATGCCGCGAAAGCCCCGTGAACGGGGTCCGTGTGAGCGTGGCGTCTACGCGGAATTCCAAGTGCGGACTAACACGCCATGCGGGAATTTCACCCCAGACGGAGCCCCGTTCACGGGGCTGCGCAGCGTCTAGGCCCGCCTTGTAGGGCGGGTTCGTCACGCCCGATCGCGTGTTTTCCGGAAAGGCCTGTTCAGCGGGCCTTCGCGGTTCGGCTTCAGCTACGGGCGCTCCAGCGGCTAAAGCCCAACCGCGAGAAGCCCCATGAATGGGGCTATAGAACGATTTCCTGGTCACGATTACCCGCCGTCAACGGCGGGCTCCTAAACGCTGCGCGAAAGCCCCGTGAACGGGGCCCGTTCGGGCGTGACGTTTACGCGGAGGTCCAAGCGTGGACCAACACCCCATGCGGCGAATTTCGCCCCAGACCGAGCCCCGTTCTACGGGGCTTGCAGCGCTCAGGCCCGCCCTTGTAGGGCGGGTCCTCGTCACGCTCGATCGCGTGTTTTCCGGAGGCCCGTTCACGGGAGCTTCGCGTTCGGCCGCTTAGGCACGGGCGCTTCCAGCGGCTAAAGCCCAACCGCGGCCCCATGAATGGGGCTATCGAACGTGTTTCCGGCCACGATTACCCGCCGTCAACGGCGGGCCTAAGACGCTGCGCGAAAGCCCCGTGAACGGGCCCTCGCCCGCACTGAGTCTTTGGGCATGAGGGCATCTATGGCCCGTGGTTATGCGTCACAGCCAGCGGATGTGATTTGGGACGCGTGGGAATGGCCGACCGCGATAAGCTATGGGATTCTCAAATTGCTTTCTTCCAAAGATTTTGCCGACGATTTCAAGCAAGGCATTTACTTTTGTACGTATGACATCGGGCGACCGACAAACACGTCTTTTACCGCCTGTTCTTGAATGCTCAGTCTGCGTTCGGCCCATGCGCAGTAGCGTCTGTTTAAATCCGCGTCCATTGTGGAAACCGGCTGTGCCACACTACGTCGCGTGTCGTCCTCGGTCATTCCCTCGCGTTTCAACTTGTCGGCTGCCTGATATGCTGCAAGATATTCTCTGTACCCGAATTCGCTCATACCCGCTTGCAAAGTTCTCTGCATCTTCGTCATCAGCTTCATCACGCCATCCGCTCTCGGGTCGTCGCTTTTGCGGCATTGCAGGAACTCCATCCGCTGATTTGGTGAACGGTGTTTACTTCGGCTCGCTTGCAGATCTTGACTCATCCCTTTCGACAGTCTCTGCGTGAGAAATCGACTGCTGAAATCGCTCCTCCAGAAGCTGGGTATATGCGTCCTCCCTGATGTGCTTTCTCAGTAGCGCAATTCCCATCCCGATGGCGGCGATCAAATAGCCCAGCCACTTTACCCCGGACTCATGCAGTGCAATTGGCACGAAGAAGAAGAGGATTCCCCAAACAATCCAGAACGCGATCTCTCGAGCTAGCGGCGACTCAACCAAGCGCCGTTTCTTAACGTGTTCCGCAATCTGAAAAACGGCCAGAATCGCTCCCAGAATCGCACCCACGATAGCGACGAAAGCAGCAAAAGTCTGCATAGTGAGTTTAGCCTCTTTCCGACGGGCAAAGCAAATGGCACCTTCTCTTGGCAAATAAGGCAATTATGCAAGCAATACGACTTACTTTTCTTTTACTCAGCATCCGACCGAAGGGCATTCTCTGAATCGACTTCCCCACGTCTCGCTCCCAGTCAGCTCAGCGAATGCACGAAATAGCTTTAACCTACCAGAAGCACCAGCTGTTTCGACTCTGTTGCCGCCTTCAACTTGGAGATTCCTTCGCTCACTTCGCCGCCAGCGGCGACCAGTCGTCCGGTAGGTAGGGCTCCACATCCGCCCACAGCCCTAAATCGCCCAACTCCTCCGACACGCCTTCGCGGCTGGGGTGTTCCAGGGTGCGGGCGGTCTCTTGGATGAGCGTCGTTGCGAAGAGGCGGCGGGCTCGGCTGAGTTGTTTGCGATAGGCTTCCGGCTTCATCTCGGCGGCGACCTTTTGGCTCGTTCTTTCCGCCAGTTCCACCGAATCGAGGTCCGGGTGGTCGAGGTAGAGCTTCAACACGGTGTAGGCATAATTGCCGGTGCCGCGGCGTTCGTGGCGTTCCAGCGATTGCCAGACGCGGTCGAGCAGACAGCGGCGCCATTCGTCGGTCCAGGCGGCGTCGGCTTCGCGCGTGCCGCGCTCGTCCTCGACGTCGAATTCCAACCCGGAAGTTTGCTTCCGCTTCGTCTCGCGGAAATGCGTGAGGGCCGCGTTGCGGATGGCCGCCTTCAGGTAATCGCGAAATCGGCCGCGGAGATTGGCGGGCGCCTGAAATCGCTGATCGAGAACCCGCATCAGAAACGTTTGGCTGACGTCATGCACCGCTTCCTCGTCGCGCAGCATCGCAGTGAGATAGCGGCGAATGGCCGGGGCGTAGCGCAACACGAACTGGTTCGGCTCGCTCAAGAGCGGCCAACGCGTCGAAATCTGCTCGAGAAACGAAGGCGTCGGATCGCTGGAAGACGACATACCGGATCCCCGAAGGCCCGCAGGTATTGTTGCGGAAGATGGGGCGGAAGTGAAGTGGCCGCGGCCGTAGTGTGTCGAGCGTAGCGAGACGCACCGATACAGGTTCCCAAGATAGCCATCACCCAACTTTCGCGAAATCGAACATTGGATGCAACGAATCCAAGGAACCTGGAACGGTGCGTCTCGCTGCGCTCGACACACCCTACAAGTCACTCGATGACGACCAAGTTGTCGCGGTGGACGATCTCTTCGTAGGGGGCGGAGCCGAGGGCTTCGGGGATTTGGTCGGTGCGGAGGCCGACGATTTTGGCGGCGTCGCCGGAGGCGTAATTCGTGAGGCCGCGTGCGAACTCTTGGCCGTCGAGATCGAGGAGGGCGATGACGTCGCCTTTATCGAATTCTCCCTGGACGCGGACGACGCCGATGGGGAGCAGGCTTTTGCCTTTCGATTTCACGGCCTGGCAGGCGCCGGCATCGACGACGAATTTCCCCTTAGGGCGGGCGGTGTAGCCGAGCCAGCGTTTCCAGGCGGGGATGGATGAGCCGTGGCCCAGGAAGAGGGTGCCGACGGGTTCGCCGCGGAAGATCTCGTCGAGGATGCCGGGGCGGGCGCCGTTGGCCATGACGACGGCTTCGCCGGCGGCGGTGGCGAGTCGGGCGGCGCGGAGTTTCGATCGCATGCCGCCGGTGCCGAGGACGCTTTTGCTGGCGCTGGCGAGGCCCATTACGCTGCCGTCGATCGATTCGACGACATCCAATTTCTTGGCTGCGGGATTGCTGGGGTTGCCGTCGTAGAGGCCGTCGACGTTGGTGAGCAGCACGAGGAGCGGGGCTCGCAGCAAATTGGCGACCATGGCAGCGAGGTGGTCGTTGTCGCCGAACTTGATCTCGGCCACGCTGACGGTGTCGTTTTCATTGATGATGGGCAACACTTCCCACTCGAAGCAGGTGAGGATCGTATTGCGGACATTCAGATACCGGGCTCGGCTATCGAAATCGCCGGCGGTCAGCAGAATCTGGGCGGCGTGGACATCGTGTTTTTCCAGGCACTCCTGGTAGGCCCGCATCAGGAAGCTTTGGCCCACGGCGGCGCAGGCCTGGAGTTGGCGGAGGTCGGTGGGGCGTTTCGGGAGTTGCAGGCGACCCATGCCGGCGCCGATGGCGCCGGAACTGACAAGGGCGACCTGCCGACCCTGTTCGCGGATGCGGTGGATCTGATCCGCGAGCGATTGCAGGCGGTCGGGGTCGAGCCGGCCGTCTTCGCTGGTGAGAACGTTGGTCCCCACCTTGATGACGACGGTGCGTGCCTGGGCGAGGATTTCTTGTCGGACGGGGTCGGACATGGCGGTTGCGGCGGAAACTCCGCGTGCGAGGTTCCAAACTTTTTCGACGAATCTTCCGTCTGACAATTGACGGAGGTCTCTGTCGTACTTTATAGTGAAGCACCCCACAGAGACTTGCCAAGGAGTCGTCGCTTTGCGCCGCACCTTGAATGTCTGGTTCGTCGCTGCGCTAGTCGGATACGCCGGCCACGGCCTCTCTGTCTTCGCCGCTCCCGATAAGCCTGAAGGTTTGGATCTCGCCGCTCAAGCCGAGTTGCGCGAGAAGCAGGGCGATTGGGACCGCGCCTACGAGCTGTATTCCGCTGCCTGCAAACTGCTTCCGGCTCGCAGCGATCTCAAAGACAAGCAACTCACCTGCCTCCGCCATTGCTGGCAACAGCGTCGCCATCGCGACATCAGCTACCGCAAGGAAGTCCTTTCGCTCGATTACGGCCAATCGATGCGGCTCTTCGGCATGATCCGCGACGCCCTCCTCGACCGGACGGTGGACAAAAAGCGACTGGATCCGACGAAGCTCTTCCGCAAGGGGCTGGACGAACTGGATGCGTTCGTCAGCGATCCGGTGGTGCTGAGCCAATATGTGCCTGTCGATCGCATGGCCCGCGTCGAAGAATTCCGCTCGCTTCTCCGCAAACTGGGCCGCGAGGTGCAAGGGCTCGATCGCCAGCAACTCCAGCACAAGGCGAAGGAGGCCGCTTTGGCGGCAAAACAGATCCTGAGCCTGCCGCAAACCGTGGCGATGACGGAACAAGCGGCGGGGTTGTGCCATGCCCTTGATGAGTACACGCAATATCTGTCGCCGGCCGCGTTCCGCGAACTCAATGACTCGCTCAAGGGCGAAACCGTGGGCGTGGGCCTGACGGTCGCTCCCGCGGGCGTGAAGTCGCTGATCGTGGACATCGCTCCGCTCAGCCCCGCTTCCGAAATCGCTCCGCCGATCGAACCGAACGATCAGCTGGTTTCCATCGACCGCAAGCCCGTTGAAGGTTTGTCCCCGGACGTCGTCAACGAAATGCTTGCCGGGAGCAACGGCAGCGCGGTCGAACTCGAAATCATTTCGCCTCGCCTCGGCATGCGTACGGTCACGCTTCGCCGCCGAGCCGTCGTGATGGCGAGCGTTTATGCCGAGATGAAGCCGGGTGCGATCGGGTATCTGCAGATCATCTGCTTCCAGGAATCGACGGCTCAGGAAGTCGATGACGCCCTGGCCGCATTCATCAAAGCGGATGTGAAATCGGTCATTCTTGACCTTCGCGGCAACCCCGGCGGCGTGTTCGATTCCGCCATCGAGACGGCCCGGCGGTTCCTCTCCTCCGGCATCATCGTCTCGACGGAGCACCAGGATCCGCGTTTCAACACGCTGCACCAATCCCGCAACGCTTCGGCATTCACCGCTCCGATGATCGTGCTCATCGACCAGGACACCGCGAGCGCCGCCGAAGTCTTGGCCGGGGCGCTGAAGGAAAACGATCGCGCCCGCGTCTTCGGTCAACCCAGCTTCGGCAAAGGTTGCACCCAGGTGCTGCTGAAACTCCCCGCGTCTCAAGGCGTGCCGACCGGCGGCCTCCGCGTCACGATCGCTCGCTTCTTCTCTCCCAAAGGCATGCCCTACACCGGCCGCGGCGTCCTTCCCGACGTCACCATCGAACGCCCCCGCAGCATGGACATGACCGACGCGCCGCTAACGGAAGCCGTCAATGAACTGCAACGCGCCGCCTTGGCGATGGGGATGATGCGTTAGTCAACACGCTGAACGCCGCCTCGTCCCCCCATGAACATCCATTCGCACCGATCCCGCCGAAGTCATCCGCAGCATCGAATAAGCCATTGCATCCACGTCGAATACCGACACTCGATTCGTTCGCATCGACGCGAGTCGTCACGCATTGCCGAACACGGAAGCCACCGTATTTCCCCATACGAAATGCGACCTTAACGACATTACTACACGAAACTCGGGGTAGGCCATTGCACAAGAAGCGAAACGGCGTTACAAGTAAGAAACCCTTTCTTTTCACTTCTTCGTCTCTTGGTGCTTGCCCATGCCAGTTCGCAGCCGTCGCGGGTTTACGCTTATTGAATTGCTCGTCGTCATCGCGATCATCGCCGTGCTGATCGCTTTGCTGGTTCCCGCCGTTCAAAAAGTACGGGAAGCTGCAGCACGAGCCCAATGCCAAAACAACATGAAGCAAGTCGGCCTCGCCTTGCACAATCACCATGACGTCTTCAAGCGTTTCCCCGCAGCCGAACCCTACGGCTTCTACACCGCCAACTGGTACTCCCGGCCCGGCGTGATCGATGCGGATCGCAGTTGCTGGGTCGCTCAAATACTCCCCTACATCGAGCAAGGACCTCTTTTCGAGCAATTTCGCACGTACATGAAGGCCCCATCGGGGTACACTTGCTCGACTACATGGTCCACCTTCAACATCCCGACGATGCTCTGCCCCTCCGACCCCAATAGCCCCCGACCCTTGGGGCTCGGCCAAGGCGTTCATGTTAATGTCGTCGTCTGCATCGGCAGCGGATATGCAACGCCCGGCGGCAACGATGGTACGAGCCTGAACGGCATGTTCTACGGCAAGTCGCGCGTTCGACTGACGGACGTGACTGACGGCACGTCGAACAGCCTGATGGTCAGCGAAATCCTGATGTCTCCGGACACCGGATCGCACGACGTGCGAGGTCGTGTGTGGAATTCGATCCATGCGGGCACCGCTTTCTCCACCATCTACCCGCCCAATTCGACTGTTGGCGACAACGTCATGGGATACTGCAACGCTCTTCCCGGCGTCCCCTGCGCGACGCAGACGGTGGACAATGCCTACGCGGTCGCTCGCAGCCGACACACCGGCGGAGTCAACGCTGGGCTTGGCGACGGCTCCGTACGGTTCGTCTCCAACGGCGTTGTCCCCGCCTCGTGGCTTTCCATGGGCACCATCAACGGCAACGAAACATCCAACCTGGAATAACTCGATTTCTCCCATACATCCCGTGGTTCTTCCTTTCCGCAAGGAGAGGGATGGGCACTGCCGTGGTCTCGTCTCAATAGCTGAACTACATCCGGAGAGTTGCGACATGTTTCGTTCGACCTGCTTAGCGTTCGGCCTTCTGTATCTGCTGACGCTCGCGGGGTGCAGCAACGGAGAAGCGCAGGTGTCGGGATTCGTTCGCCTCAACGGCGAACCCCTCGCGGAAGGCGACATCATTTTCGAGGAAACGGATAAAAGCAAAACTCCCGCCGCAGGCAAAATCGTTGCCGGGAAGTACGAACTGAAGGTGCTGCCCGGCAACAAGACCGTGCGCATCAACGCATCGCGTCCAACGGCGAAGCCAGACCCCTTGATGGGGGCGGCCGCGCGCGAATCCGCGATCGCCAAGGAATTCAATGAACGATCGACTTTGAAAGCGGAGATCAAGAGCGGCGAGAACAAGGATGTGAATTTCGACGTCAAACCGGCAACGACGAAGTAATTGCGATTCGCCGCGTTGAAACGGGGTTCCCAGGTGCATCCAAAAGCGGAATCCTGAGAGCACATGCTTCCGTAGCAGGCAAAGCGATCTCTACAGAACTTCGTTCTTGAGGCGGCGCTTGAGTGCCGCCGTCAGCTTCGGATTCGACAGCAGTTTCGCGAGAGCGTATTCCGCCTCGTTGCGCAGGACGTCCATGCCGGTGAGGCTGCCGAAAAGGTCGCGTGCTTCCTTTTCGAGAGCATCACGCTGTTTTGCGAAATCGTCTTCCGACAGATCGTGCGACTTGACAAGGAGAGCGAGGACGCGGCTTTTCATGCGAGCTTCCATTTTTTCGTCGATCCCCGCGGCGGCGCCGGCAACGTCTCCGGCCATCTCCTCGCGACGGTTTTTCCAGTCCTCCCCTTGAAGTTGACGCACGGAGGCAAGCGATTCGATCAAGGTTTCCCGAGGGTCAAGCAGGTCGTCCTTCACGAGGGCGAGGTAGCCCGCGATTTGGCGAGGCGAAAGCGACTTCAGAATCATCTTCGCTTCGTTGCGCGATTCCTTCGTCAAGTCGAAACGGGTGTTGAGTTCCGGTGCGTTCTCTTCGGCCAAGTTGGCGACGTCTTCCAACAGATCCTCGATGCCGTCCGCATCCTGCGGATCGCTAAGGGCGTCGCGGAGTTCGGTCAGTTTTTCCACGTATTCCTTGGACGATCGGCTCGGCGACGTCGAACGAAACTTGCCGGCCGTTCGCTTCGCGGCCTCCTGCAACCGCTTCAGTTGCGGGACCGTGAGCCCGAGATCATACATCAGTTGCAGGACATCGGTTTCGGCCCGAAGGTCCGTGAGACCGATCTGCTCCTTCGCATCCGCCTTCGCTTTGTCTTTGTTGGGAGCCTGGTCCTGGCCGATTGCCAACGAGACGATCGTGAACGCGAGAAACACGCAGAGCGAGTAGCAATTCATCAGCGAATCCTAGCGGGCGAACGATTCCTTCCCCGATATTACTCTGGCGGCCTCCGGCGAGAACATGCCGGTTTCGGAGCGGGCGATGCCGGCCGCAGCTATGTTGCCGCGAAATGAAATCATTGCAAACGTGGTCGCCCCTCATCCATGTAAGGAGGACGGGGCGAAGGGTGTCGCGTCGTGCAACCGAAAGGCTGGAACGCATGCGGATCGTTGATCGTCTTCGAAAATTGCTGCGGATCTGCGTACGCTAAAGTCAAGAGGCTACGCGACTTTCCCATTTCACGTGGTTTTCCGACGCGCTTCGTTCGTCAAAGTAGACAAACTTTCTGCAGTCCTTCCATCAAACCGAAGCAAGAAATTTTGCTGAACGGTCGAACTTAATCCCATCGGCAAACTTGGTCAGCGGGATCGCTTCGTCGATCTTCGCTAGAATATCTATCTTAACGCAGGTCGCACTGGCCTTTGCACTTGTGGGGCTTTGGGGTTTCTCGTATAGTCCCGCATCATGCAAAATCCAGGAAGGAGCACCGCATGCCTCAGCCGTCACGCCACGACTTCCACAAGTCGTTGACCCGCAAAGTGCCCGGAGCACAGCTACGCTTGCATAGCGACCAGACGGAAGCTGAGGTTTCCAAGCGAGTGCAGACTCTCCTCGACAAAATCGAATCCCGTACCGCCACCGTCGGCATCGTCGGCCTCGGCTACGTCGGCCTCCCCTTCGCCGTCGAAAAGGCGAAGGTCGGATTCAAGGTCGTCGGCATCGAACAAAATCCGGACCGGGCCGCCCGCGTCAACAGCGGCGAAAACTACATCCCGGACGTCAAGGATAACGAGTTCAAGGAACTCGTCGGCAAAGGTCTGATCAAGGCCGTCACCGACTATTCGACCGTCCCGGAGATGGACGTCATCGTCATCTGCGTGCCGACGCCGCTGACGAAGAACCTGAATCCCGATCTGCAATTCGTCGAACATGTGACGAAGGAAATCGCCAAGCATCTGCGGCCTGGCCAGCTCATCAGCCTGGAATCGACGACCTATCCCGGCACCACCCATGAAGTGATGCAGCCGATCCTCGAAAGCTGCGGGCTGAAGGCCGATCTTGATTTCTTCCTCGCCCACAGCCCCGAGCGCGTCGATCCGGGCAATGCCCGCTACACGACGAAGAACACCAACAAGGTCGTCGGCGGCATCGGCACCAATTCGCATAAGGTCGCCGTCGCGTTCTACAAGCAGACGATCGACCATGTCGTTCCCGTTTCGACCGCGGATGCGGCCGAGATGGTGAAGGTGTTCGAGAACACCTTCCGCGCGGTCAACATCGCTCTGGTCAATGAGCTTTGCTTGCTCTGCGATCGCATGGGCATGAATGTGTGGGAAGTGCTTGATGCTGCCTTCACCAAGCCGTTCGGCATCATGCCGTTCTACCCGGGTCCGGGCGTGGGCGGGCATTGTATTCCGCTCGATCCGCATTACCTGGAGTGGAAGGCTCGCGAGTACAACTTCAATACGCGATTCATCGCGCTGGCTGGCGAAATCAATCGCTCGATGCCGCGATTCGTCCGCGAGAAAACGCTCCGCGTGCTCAACATGCTCGGCGTCGCTCCGTCGCGATCGAAGATCCTCATCCTCGGCGTCTCCTACAAGCGCGACCTCGGCGACTGGCGAGAATCGCCCGCCATGGACGTCATCAAGCTGCTGAAGGAAGACGGAGCGGATGTTTGCTACCACGACCCGTTTGTCGCCAACTTCGATGAACACGGCCTCGTGATGGAAAACACGCCGCTGACGGACGAGATGCTGCGGCAGATCGATCTCGTGATCGTGACCGCGGACCACACGAACGTGGACTACGCCCGCGTCGTCCGCCTCGCCCCGCACGTGCTCGACACGCGCAACGCGACGAAGAAGATCACGGAACACCGCGACAAGATCACCCTGCTGTAAGCCGGGGCGGTTAGCCGCGACGCGCAGCGGAGCGCGGACTAAACGTCATGCGATCACGCGACGCGATATCCTTGCCCGCTGCGCGTCGCGGCTAACCGCTCCGCCCGCCTAGAAACATGGAATCACCCCGCTAAGGAGAAGCGATGCATAAGCTGAAGGGTTCGCGTATTCTGCTGATCGGCGGAGCCGGGTTTATCGGTTCGCACATCGTCGATCAGCTTCTTCAGGAAGAGCCGGCCGAGATCCGCATCCTGGACAATCTGGTCCGCGGCAAGGAAGCGAACCTCGCCAAGGCGCTGAAATCGAGCAAGGTGAAGCTGATCGAAGGTTCGCTGACCGATATGGTCACGCTCCGCTCCGCCCTTCGCGGCGTCGATTATGTCTTCCACCTCGCCGCCCTTTGGCTCGGCGAATGCGTCAGCAACCCGGCGGCTCGGCGGTCGATGTCAACGTCGTCGGCACCTACAACGTCGTCGAAGCGTGCCGCGATGCGAATGTGAAGCGGGTCGTCTACTCGTCGTCCGCATCGGTCTACGGCAACGCGCTCACGATCCCGATGACGGAAGAGCACCCCTTCAACAACCGCACCTTCTACGGCGCGACCAAGATTGCCGGCGAGCAGTTCTTTCGCTCGTTCTACGACATGCACAAACTGCCCTATGTCGGCCTGCGTTACATGAACGTGTACGGTCCGGCGCATGGACTACAAAGGCACCTACGTCAGCGTGATCATGAAGGTGCTCGATAAGATCGACGCGGGCCAACGCCCCGTGATCCACGGCGACGGCAGCCAGGCGTACGATTTCGTGCATGTGGACGACGTCGCCAAGTGCAACATCCTGGCTCTCAAGGCCCAGGTCTCCGACGAGTTCTTCAACGTCGGCAAAGGCACCAAGACCACGATCAACGAACTCGTGCAGAAGCTGCTGAAGCTCACCGGCTCTGGCCTGCAACCCGAGTATCATCCGCAAGAACACATCTTCGTCACCCACCGCCTCGGAAGCACGGAAAAAGCGGAGAAGCTCCTCGGCTTCACGGCGACGAAGGATCTGGACGAAGGCCTCAAGTCAGTCGTCGAATGGCGCCGGCTCGACCAAGCCGCCGTCGCCGAACGCCGGGCTGCGTAATTGATGGTTAGCCGCGACGCGCAGCGGAGCGCGGACAGAATGTCATGCGATTGCGTGATGCACCGTCCGCGCTCCGCTGCGCGTCGCAGCTCCCCTTGCATGAGGATCGCACCATGCCGCACGTCGAAATGCAACGGGAAATCCTGCTCTTCTTCGAGGATCGCGCGAGCCACATATCGGACAATCCCGATTGGCGCGAACTCTGCTGGGTGAGCGGCCGCGGACCTCGGCTGTGGATGCGGCCCGATATGTACCAGGGCCTCATGCGATCCGTGCAGCAGCAGCTCGACCTCAGCACCGAACACAGCCTGCTCGAAGTGGTTGCGCCGCCGGCATGCTCGCCAAGGGCTTCGCGCCGCTGTGCAAGCAGTATGTCGGCATCGACATTGCGCCAGGCGCCGTTGCCAAGGCTCGTACGCTCGGTCTGCCGAATGCGACGTTCGAAGTGGCGAACGCGATGCAGATGACGTTCGAGACCGGCTCGTTCGATCGAGCCGTGTGCTACGACGTGCTGACCAATTTCGACAGCTTCGCGAAGGTCGAGCCGATCCTCCGCGAGATGGTGCGTGTGCTGAAACCCGGCGGCAAAGCACTCATCGGCTCAGTGCCGGATGAAGCATGTAAAGACGCTTTTCTTAAGCGCGTCGGCGAAGTGAACAAGGAATTGGACGCTCAATTCGGCCCTCCCCCTGCCCCGCCGGCACCGAAGAAATCGCTTCTCGAGAAGATCCGATCGGCGTTCAGCAAGCCGACTCCGCCACCCGCGGTGCCGGAAATCGTTTGCTACTATTTCCACCGCGCCGACTTCACCAGGCTCGGCGAATCGCTCGGCGTGAAAACCGAGATGTTCGACATCCACCAGGAAAACCCGTACAAGGGTTTTCGCTTCAACGTCGTCTACACTCGCCCCTCTTGATTGGCCGAAGAGAACACGCGATGGCCTTCGGCATGGCGAGACGGTTCGCGGGAAAGGTGTGGCGGCGGCTGACCACAAAGCCGATCATCCCCCTCAATTCCTTCGACGATCGGGCCTGGGAGCATCCCGCTCTCGTTGGCGACATGCTTGCTCGATTCCGTGCTTACAGCGAGCAAGTCCACGCTTTCGCCGCGGAACATCATCGCAAGCAATCTGACCCGCTCGACGTCGCCTTCTGCGTCAACGTCGCCCAAAACGTCTACAAGTGGGCTCGGCTCACGCAATCCGCGGGGCATCGGGCAACCGTCTACCTTCACCAGTGGGACGAGCGTGCGCTCACGATGCCGGAGTGGGAAGAGTTCGACGGGGAATGGCTCAAGCTGCTCGACGGCAAGTCGTTTCGCGCCGCGTTTCCTAACCTGCGCCCCGTCGTGCCTTGCGTCACTCCCGAGTTGACCGTCGACAACCCGTATCAACATGCATGGAAGGCGGCGAAGGAAGGGGATCGGCATCCGCTGTTTCGCTTGCAGGCGGAGCATCCCGATCTGCGCTTCGACACGCTCAAGGCGTTCGATGGACTCTACAGCTATTTGCTGCCGTGGGCCGCGATGCTGCAACAGCATGACGTAAGCCTTGGAGCGTACTTCCCGGTGCCTTCCTACCTCTCCGGTCGCCCGTACTGCTCCTTCGCGATCGGCGACGACTTTCAAACGGACTGCGGTTTGGCGAGCGATTTGGGCCTTTTGATCGCAACCTCGTTCCATGCCGCCCGCTTCCTCTTCGTCAGCAATCCGCATGCGATTGGGCATTGCCGAAGGCTTGGTTTCCGAAACCCAGTGCTTTTGTCGTACCCGATGGACGATAGCCGCTATTCCCCCGGCGAGCCGATCGCACGCAAGGAATGGGAAGCACGTGCCGGCGAAGGCGTCTATGTGCTTTCCACGGCCCGAATCGACTCGAAGGTGAAGGGGAACGCGAACCTGCTTCAGACTCTGATCGAGACGGCCAAGCGGGTGCCGTCGCTGCGATTCGTCTTCCTCATGTGGGGCGCCGATGCCGACCGCTTGGCGGCGCAGGTGAGGGAGGCGAACATGGCCGACCGCTTCCTGCTGCTGCCGCCGGTGGGAAAGGCGAGGCTTATCGACTATTACCGATCATGCGACATCGTGCTGGATCAGCTTGTCTACGGCTATTTCGGAGCGACCGGCCTTGAGGCGATGTCGGTCGGCAAGCCGCTGATCATACGCGTCCGCAACGAACACTATTCGCCCTGGTACGGCGGCGATCTCCCGCCCGTCTTCCATTGCGAATCCACGGAGAACGTGGGCAGGCAACTGGAAACGCTCGCCGGCAACGCCGACCTGCGCCGCGACGCCGGCGCCAAAGCGCGGGCTTGGCTGCAACGCCATCACGGCGAAACCACCGGCCTACCGCGCATGCTCGCCCTGCTGCGGCTGACGAAGGACCGCATCCGTTTCCCCGCCGACCTACGAAGCCCGCTCTGGGATGACGAAACTGCGGCAGAGAAGGCATATCGCGTTAAGTGCTTGCGGCCCGCGAAATAGCGATTGCCCGCAGAGCCGCGCACGTTTGTAAGCGGCCAGCAGGTTCCCTGAGGGCGATGCATCCAGTTATCGGCTGTTCAATTCTTGTTTTGGTGGCAACCTGCTGGCCGCTTACTAACGTGCGCGGCTACGCCTACCGCTTGATGACTGCGGGCGGGTCGCCGGTGGCGTGGGCCCAATCGGTCGGTTCGTGCCGCACTTCCAACTGAGGCGTTTCGACGCGGCGTTGTTTCTCGGCGGCGTCGATCATCACGGCTTCGAGGATGCCGGTCGTCAGCAGCGTGCGTTCCACGGGATATGCGGCGCGGCCGGTGAGGATCATCGATTCGATCGCTCGAAGTTGATGGGCGAAGTGGCCGAAGGGGTCGGGCTGCTGCAGATAGAAGAGGCATGACCTGGGCCGTTCTTCCCCCTTGATGCTGCATGCGAAGGTGAACGCACCGCCGTCCCCTTCATGGGCCCAGCCGTTGAGCATCGCGAGGGCGGCTTTCAGACCGTCGCGATATTCGATGAGGAAGACGCCGGCATCGCGGGCGGCGGCGGTCAGCTTGCGATAATCGTCGCGGGCATGCGCGGGCACACGCGACATCGCGGCTTCGAGCAACGTGCGCGAAAAGACGCCTCGCTCCATGGCGTCCCACATCGCCTGACCTTGCAGACATTGCACGCTGCGAACGCCCGTTTCGCCCCCCTTGCGGCGTTCGGCCATGCATTGCAGACCTTCCAGCGCATGGAACCCATATCCCTCGAACGGCCCATATCCGACCTGCACGATCTCGGTGATCTCGCAGTCCTTCGGCAACTGCAAATCAGGCCGACGCCAGGTGACGGGGATGGACGAGCCCGCCATGAACGGCGCACGAAGCTCGCGAGCGCGGTCGACCATCCATTTCGCGTCGCGCCAGTTCGTCGAAAGATGTTTGTCGTTGAAGATCGGCACCGGCTTCTTGAGACGCGCCATGACATCGGTCGCGGCTTCGAAGAATCGTCGGCGCGGATAGAGCTTTTGGCCGCGGTCGTTGTCGGGATAATTGCCGTGCTCGCCGATGCAGAGGACGCCATCGACGGCGACTTCGTTTCCGCCGAGCGTCAGCGCGTCTTCGATGCGATCGACGAGGCGGAAGCCATGTTGCTTCGCGAGCGCGCGGGCCATGTCGCGTTCGGGGAACTGATCGCAGAACAGCGACACGAGCCGCAATCGCGGGTAATCGCGGTTCTGGTGGTTGTACCCCTCCAGAATTTTGCCGACGATGACGTCGGCATGGCTATGCCGGCGATACTCCGTAACGATCGCGGCGACTCGTTTGGCATCATTCGGCGGCGGCATGAATTCACCTTAGCGTAGTTTGGTAGGTGTGTCGAGCGTAGCGAGACGCACCGTTCTGGCTCCCTGAGCAGGTTTACCGCGGCCCAGTCGCCTGTGTTTTGGTTTCATTTTTTTCCTCGGCCCTACGTAACGGTGCGTCTCGCGTGCTCGACACACCCTACGTGTTGTTCGCCGGGGTGGCGTGATCAACGCGCACAGAAGCTCCATCCGATTCGACACGCGGCGTGATGCCCTGGTCGGTCTCGAAGGTCATCAGCCCCGCGAGGGCGTCCTGCAGGATTCGATCATCGCCATGCCCTTTTCATCCCGAGCACGCAGATGGCGGTGTCCCAGGCATCCGCGACCAGTCCCCGGCGGGAAACGATCGTCACGCTGCGGCGGCCTTGCAACCCGTAGCCCGTTTTCGGATCGACGATGTGCGAATAGCGTTTGCCGTCGATCACGGCGGCCTGCTCCGCGTCGCCCGCGGTCGAGACGCCGGCATTGGAGATCGATAAGTAGTGAACCGGTTCCGCGTCCGGGTTCTTCAGCGGAGCGATGCCGACGCGCCAGCCCTTTTCGCCGAGCGGCGGATCGCCTGCCACGACATCGCCGCCGCAGACGACGAGTGCTCGCGTGATGCCGTGCTTCGCGAGAATCTCGATGGCCACATCGCCCGCATAACCCTTGGCGATGCTTCCCAGATCCAGCAGCATGCCGCGGATCAGCAATTGGACCGTGCGGTCGTTCGCATTGAGCACGATCTTCCGATAATCGACGAGCGCCATCGCCTTCTTGAGTTGTTCCGCCGGCGGCAGTTCCCGGCTTCGTCGAGCACGCCGCCAGAGCTTCACGACGGGGGAGATGCTGATGTCGTAGGCTCCCTCGGTCTTTCTCGCGACGTCCTGTGCTTGAGCGAACACCTTGAACAGATCGTCACTCACCTTCGTCGCCGGCCCGCCCGACTTGGCGCAAAGCTGCATCAGTTCGCTGTCGTCCTTGTAGTCGGTCATCATGCGATCGATTTCGGCGATCTTTGCGAACGCCTCCTTCGCCGCCTTCTTGGCCACCGCCTCGTCCGCCGCGAAGAGCACGAGGCGAAACTTCGTCGCCATGTGGATTTCTTCGAAAACGTACTTCTTCAGGTCCCCCTCAGCCGGAGCTTTGGGAAAGGTCGCGTTGACTGCCCCAAACGCGATCAGAACAATAGAAAGGACGCATCCGATGCGGCGCAGCATGACCCGCCTCAACCCCGGAAATAGACCGCAAAGCTGGAGCTTACCATAAATGCGAAAGACGTTCACCCTTCGCTTCGGCATGATCGCATTCGCCGCGGGCGTGGCCTTCGTCGTGGCCCTTTCGCCCAGGATCGCGGAAAGCCAGACGCCCGAAAAACTCCCGAAGATCGAAAAGAAGGAACACAAGGACTACACCGAGAAACTTACCGACAAGGTTTCTTTCGAGATGATTGCAATCCCGGGCGGCAACTATCTCATGGGAAGCCCGAAAACGGAAGGGGGCCGCAATGAAGATGAAGGCCCGCAGCATCCGGTCAGCGTGAAGCCTTTTTGGATGGGCAAGCTCGAAGTGACTTGGGACGAGTTCGATCTGTTCTGGGAAAAGAAGCCGGGACAGGAGGAGCCGAAAACGGAGAAGGACAAGGCCGCCGCTGCCGTCACTCGGCCCACGCCCCCGGGCTACCATTTCCAGTTCGGCCTCTTCGACAACCGCGGTCCCGGCATGCCGGCCATGTGCATGTCGTATCATTCGGCCCAGGAGTATTGCCGATTCCTGCGAGCGAAGACCGGTAAGGCGTATCGTCTGCCGACGGAAGCGGAATGGGAATGGGCTTGCCGTGCGGGAACGACGACGGCTTACAGCTGGGGCGACGATCCGAAGCAGGTCGGCGACTATGCCTGGTATCAGGAAAACGCCAAGGATCAGATTCAGAAATGCGGCGTCAAGAAAGCGAATCCCTGGGGCCTGCACGACATGCACGGCAACGTGTCGGAATGGTGTTTCGATCGCTACGAAAAAGACACCTACGCCAAGTCTCCTGCCGACAAGCTGTCGCTGTCGCCCGTGGTGATGCCAATTCCGAAACGCTATCCGTACGTGACGCGCGGCGGTTCGTTCATCGACCCTGCCGAGCGCTGCCGCAGCGCTTTCCGCCGAGCTTCGCACAAGGATTGGCTCGAACGAGACCCGCAGCGTCCGCAGAGCATCTGGTGGATGACGGACGCTGAATACGTCGGTCTCCGCGTCACATGCCCCGTCGAAGCGAACGACACGCTGAAGAATTATCAGTCGAAATTCAACCGCGATACGACAGACTTTT
>JAXMAT010000049.1:0-39464 GCA_046350235.1 Gemmataceae bacterium
GTAGCCCTGCGTAGCCCTGGAAAGTCGTGCAACGCGGTGCTTCGAGCCGAAAATCGAGCCGCCAGACGTCCCCACGCGGAGGATGTTTGGCGGCTCGTCGATTTAAGGGGTTCGGAGGGGGTGGTAGATTTTTGGTAGATGCCGTCGCACTCTTCCGAACAGCAATCGTCGTAAGTCATTGGCCGCGGCGGGACTCGAACCCGCACGGGGCTTACGCCCCAGGGGATTTTAAGTCCCCAGTGTCTGCCATTCCACCACGCGGCCGCGGAAAGGCGTCATTGTAAGACCGGGATGGCCAAAACCTAGACGCGTGTGCCGTGCAGATGGTTCAGCGTGAACGCTTGATCGGCGACCGCAGGGTCCGCAGAACGAGCACAATCGGCAGAGTCGTTGCCGTTGGCAAGAGAAAGAAACTTTATCGCCTGGAAAGACTGCAGAAACTTTGCCCGGTATTCCGACATGGGGTACTTTTCTTTCGTTGCGGTTGACGCCGCAACCGATCGAGGTAGTGGCTGGACGGAACTCGCGTTGGGTCTCCGTCTCGCGCTGGGAGCCGCTACCTCGATTTTTAAGACACTAAACGCGGGGAGCGAGAGCCAACGGTTCTCGCTCCCCGTTTCGGTTTTGCATGTCGGCCCCTGGGGATTTGCGAAAGCGACCAAACTCACGAAAAAAAACGCTGGACGGCATTCGTCCAGCGTTTCGCAACATTCGTCGGGCGACGCAGGCTACTTCTTCGCGTCGGCGCCTTCTTCTTCCTTCTTTTCCTTCTTTGCCTTCTTCACGACGATCTTCAACACTTTGGTCTTGGGAAGCCCGTAGGGGCTGCGGCCATCGGCCCAGCGTTCTTCCTTCTTCATCGTCTCAATTCGTTCCGCGCGGGTCAGCACGTTGCGCGTGCGGGCCAACGAGTTTTTGCGACGAAGGCTCTTATCGATCGACATGGCAGGAATTCCTAGTTCGAAACGCAACAGCGATTCCATGATCCTATGTGCTCCCGCAAATGGCGGCAAGGTTCGAGGGTTGCCCGCTCGCCATGGTCGTCAACGCCCAGCGCAAGTGGATGCATGGATCGGCAGAGATACGGTCCCTGCACTTGCTGGCGCAGCGTGCTGACAGGCCGACCGTGCCGCTTGTGCGGATTCTGCCGATTGCCCCTATGGTTCGGTTGTTCGACTCGGTCTGCCGTCCGGAGTCGCCCAAAGCTGACGCGGGTTGCGGAGCGATGCTAAAGGAAGGAGACATTCCGCCGATGCGCGATCGCGCGGTCGGCTTGTCCGCAGGAGGCGGCGCTCATCGTGAAAAAGCTCCTTGTCATCCTCCTCTTGGCCGGCGGCGGCGTGGCCGGGTGGCTGCACTGGCAGAAACGCCAGCAGCCTCCGCAACTCACTGAGGCGAAACTCACCCTCGCGCCGATGCAGCAGGGCACGATGCGCGACGTCGTCAGCGCGACGGCCGTCGTCCATACCAACGACATCGTCCTCGTCGGCAGCGAGATGCCGGGCACCTTGGTGCGATTGCATGCCCGCGTCAATCAGGTCGTCGCAGAAGGTGCGTTGCTGGCCGAGTTGGATGACCGCCGCGTTCGCCTGAAGGTGGAGGAAGCGGACAACGGACTGCGTCTCGCTCAATCCGCCGTTGCTCAAGCCCAGGCGATGCGCGATGCGGCCGACATCGCCTTGCAGGTGCAGACCGAATTGCAGAACAAGGGCGGCTTTCGCTCGGATCGCGATCAGGCCGACATGCAAGCGAAGGCGGCGCAGGCCGGGCTGTTGGCCGCCGAAGCGAAAGTGAAAGCGGCGGAGACGGCTCGCAAGGAAGCGTATCTCGCGCTCGACATGTCGAAGATCAAAGTCCCCACGTCCAGCGTTCCCGGCAAACGCGAATACTTGGTTCTTGAGCGGAAGGTTTCCGAAGGCCAAGCCGTGGGTCCGCAAGCGGGCCCGTTGTTCGTTCTCTCCGGCGACCTGCATCGCGTCGAAGTGCATGCCCAGATCGGCGAAGGGGATGTCGCCAAGGTTCGCAAAGGTCTGACCGCACGCTTCACCGTGACGGCGTACTCCGAGGAAGACGTCGAGTTCGTCGGCGTCGTCCGTGAAATTCGACCGCTGGCGAACAACTTCAAGGGGCAGGTTTTTTACGACGCGATCATCGAAGTCGAAAATCAAAAGGACCCCGGCAGCGGCGAATGGAGGCTCCGCCCCGGCATGACGATGTCGCTCGACGTCGTTCGCCGCGAGCACAAGAACGCTTGGAAGGTGCCGTCCACCGCGCTCAATTTCCGCATCGACGATGCCTTTATCGTCCCGGCCGCGAAGGTTCGCATGGACGAATGGCGCAAGCGACAGGACGCCGACCAGTGGTTCACGCTCTGGACCTGGGACGCCGCGAAACAAACGCCCTGGCCACTCTTCGTCCGCGTCGGCGGAACCGACCGCAACGGCGAACCGGGGTTGAAGGACACCGAAGGCAACGAAGTGCTCGAATGGGAACCCGGCGCCGAACCCACCCTCGGCAAAACGCCGCGGCTCATCATCGGCACGCCCCCTGCCCGGGCCCCGGGGTTCTTCGATCAGCCGACGAACATCAAAGTTTCGTAGCGAGGTCTTGCCCCCCTCTCCCCTTGGGGGGAGAGGGGGTTGGGGGTGAGGGGGCGGCCCCTCGCGGCGATGTGAATTCCGCCGCAAGCCCCACCGCAAGCCGCAAGCTGCACGGCGGGGGATGGAGCCGCCGGCCGCCGAGATCCCCGGCGGCGCTTACCTCCTGGGCCTTGGCGGACGAACGCCACGCCGCCGCGAGGGGCCGCCCCTCACCCGGGCCTACCCCTCCCCGAGCGGGAGAGGGTAGAGGACAACACATGGACGTGTCATTCGCCTCGAACGCGTCGAAAAATCTACGGCTCCGGCGGAGTCGAAGTCCGCATCGGCGGCGTCGATCTGTCGATCCGACGCGGGGAGTTCGTCGCCATTCGCGGCTTGTCCGGCTCCGGCAAATCGACGCTGATGAACATCCTCGGCTGCCTCGATCAGCCCAGCACCGGTCGCTATCTGCTCGACGGCGTCGATGTGAAGAAACTCAATCGCACCGAGCTTTCCCGCATCCGCAATCAGAAGCTCGGGTTCGTATTCCAGGATTCAATCTGCTCAAGCGGCATTCGGCGATCGAGAATGTGGAGTTGCCTCTGATCTATCGCGGCGTCGGCGGAGGCTCGGCGGAAGAAGGCGATGGAAGTGCTCGAGATCGTGGGCCTCAAGATGCGGCTCGATCATCATCCGAATCAGATGTCCGGCAGGTCAGCAGCGCCGGGCAATGCCATCGCGGGCGTTGATCAATGAACCGCAGATTCTGCTCGCGGACGAACCAACCGGCAACCTCGATTCGGCGACGGGAAAAGAGATTCTCCGCGAGTTTCATCGCCTCAATCGCGAGTTGGGCCAAACGATCGTGATGGTGACGCACGACGTCGTGATCGCGGAACAAGCCCCGCGCGTCGTCACGATCATCGACGGAAACATCCAAAGCGACATCACGAATCCGCTGTTTAGCAGCGAGCCGAAGGCGAGCAGTTTCCCCGGCCCGCATCTGATGTCCGCGGCAGCGATCCATTGAGATTGCGCCATCCGCATTCGAAGGTTGCGAGGATGACCCATGGGTTGGTTGGCCGCTTTGCGTCTTGCGTTCGGCGCCCTTTTGGTGCACAAGGGCCGGTCGGTGCTGACCAGCCTCGGCATCGTCATCGGCACCGCGTCGGTCATCGCCATGGTGAGCGCGGCGAATGGCGCGCGGCAAAAGCTCGACGAACGCCTCGACAACGTGGGCCGCAATCTGATTCTCATCCGCGCCGGCACCCGCAACGCCAACGGCACCCTCGCCGACTTCAAACCCCTCATCAATGACGACGCAAGTGCATTGCGTCGCCAAGTCAAATCGGGCGTCAACAGCTTCGCCGAAGTGCAGGCTTCGATGCGCGTCGTTTCGACACGCACTCGCCATGCGCCAACGATGATCACCGGCACCGTCCCGGATTTCGCCAAGGTCCGCATGTGGCCCTTGGAGCATGGCCGATTTCTGACGGAGGAAGACCTCAAGAAGCAAGCGACCGTCGTCGTGCTCGGAGCGACGATTCGCGACAAGCTGTTTCCGGACCTGAAAGACCCCGTCGGCCAATCGATCCGCATCGATTCGATGAACCTCCGCGTCATCGGCGTGACCACGCCGAAGGGCCGTTCGCCCATCGGCGGCGATCAGGACGACCAGGTGTTTATACCGGTCACGACCTTGCAGCGAAAGCTGGCGGGGGGCGTCGAGAACCTCAGCTTGATCCTCACCTCCGTCACCGATTTGACGCAGATGGATTCGATCAAGAAGGACGTGGCCAAGGTGCTCCGCGAAAAGCGACGCTGCAAGGGGCAGGACGACTTCGACGTCAGCAGCGTGCAGGAAATGACCGAACTGGCCGTCATCATGACGCGGACGATGCAGATCCTCATCGGCGTCATCGCCTCGATTTCGCTCATCGTCGGCGGCATCGGCATCATGAACATCATGCTCGTTTCGGTGACCGAGCGGACCCGCGAGATCGGCATTCGCATGGCGATCGGTGCGACGCCGAGAGATGTCCTGGTGCAGTTCCTCATCGAGGCGCTGATGCTCGCGCTTGTCGGCGGTCTGATCGGCGTCTCCATCGGCCTCGGCGGCGCGGTGCTGATGGCCCTCGCGGCGAAGTGGCCGGTGTCGGTGGATGGCACGATGGTGAGCCTGTCGTTTGCCGTCTCCGCGGGCGTCGGCGTGTTTTTCGGCTACTACCCCGCACTCAAAGCATCGCGGCTCGATCCGATCGAAGCCCTGCGTTACGAATAATTCCCGTTCTTCCGTCTGAACCCTATACCCGAACCGCTCTGCCTAATGGCCGAGAGCACTCGCGGCACACCCCGCGATGATTCACCCCATCGTGGTCGCCCCTCTCCCCTCTGAGGGAGCGGGGAACAAGACAGCAAGAGCGCCTTCGCCACATAACGATCCATAGCCGCTCCGCATCGCGGCGAACCAAGACACCTGCGGTTTCGTCCGATATGATTCCTAGATGTCCGCTGATCCGACCTGCGTATCGCATGAGGGCGGCGAGCGACTGCCCCGAACCACGCCCGAACGACGCGCAAGTTTCTCTCCCTTCGCGAATCGATTCGCTCTCCTTAGCTTGGTTTTGCTCGCGATCGTGCTGACGATCGACCTCCTCCTTCCCTTAGGGGTGGCGATCGGCATGCTGTATACGGTCGTGATTTTAGTTGCTCTCCGCGTGCCTTCTCCTCGTTTTGCCGCCTGGCTCGCCGTCGTGTGCTGCGCCCTGGTGGTGGCGAAGACCGTGCTGCTTCCCGATCGCGGAACCACCGAACTCTGGAAGGTGATCGTGAATCGGTTGCTGTCGATGCTCTCGATCAGCCTGACCGCCTTCTTGGGCGTCAAGCGGAAGCACGCGGAAGCGAGGCGCGAGGCGGCCGAGGCGACCACGCGCCTTCACTTGGCGGACCTTGCCCACGTGAGTCGGCTTCAAACGGCGAGCCAGCTCTCCGAAAGCCTCGCCCACGAACTGAATCAACCGCTTGCCGCTTTGTCGCTGCAGGCTGAGATCGCCACCGCGACGCTTGGGCCGAGTTTGCCCGAATCCGCTCGTACCTCGTTGCGGGAAATCGCCGACCAATCGCATCGTGCGGGCCAGATTCTCCGCGCATTGCGCCGGTTCGTCGAAAAGACGGAAACGCAAAGGCAGCCTGTGGACTTGTGCGAAACCATCGCCGAAACGCTGACGCTGTTCCAAAATCAGGCGCGGCGAGCAAGAATCGACTTGGAGCAGCATTGCTCCGGAAGACTTCAGGTGATGGGCGACCGGATCCAACTCGAGCAAGTGCTGCTCAATCTTTTGCAGAACGCCCTTGATGCCATCGAGGGGGCCGGAACCGCGGAAAGATGCATCCGCATCACCGCGATCCGAGAAGACGACAAGGCCATTGTTCGCGTGGCGGACACCGGTCCCGGGATCGCGGCGGACGATCACGAACGGATCTTCGATCGATTTCGAAGCTCGAAAGCGACCGGGCTTGGAATGGGGTTGGCGTTGTGCCGATCGATTCTGCAAGCCCACGGCGGACAATTGCGCTCGCTTCCCGACATCCCGCAAGGCTCCGTGTTCCAGCTCACGTTACCCGCACAGGAAAGAGTCTGAAGCCATGGAGCCGACTATCTTCATCGTCGATGACGACCCTGCGGTGAGCCGAGCGCTCGCGGGCATCGGACCGGTGCTCAACCGGCCGATCGAGTCGTTTTCGAACGCGACCGATTTCCTCCAGGCCTACGATCCGTCGCGCCCGGGCTGTCTGGTGCTCGACATCCGCATGCCCGAAATGAGCGGGCTTGATCTGCAGCAGCTGCTCGCGGAGCGAAAGATCGCGATTCCGGTCGTCATGATCAGCGGCCATGCCAGCGTGCGAATCGCCGTGGATGCGATGAGCAAGGGCGCCGTCACATTGCTGGAAAAGCCGTTTCGGCTGGAAGACCTGCTGACCCAAGTCCGCAAAGCGTTGGAGATCGATGCGGCTCAGCGCTCCACGCAAGCGCGCGAAGCGGAATTCGAGGCACGACTCGCGCAACTGACGGCGAAAGAGCGCGAAGTGCTCGACATGGTGATGGAAGGGAAAACCAACAAACAGATGGCGGCGGAGCTGAACCTCAGTCTCCGCGCCGTCGAAGATCGCCGCAGCCGGCTTATGAACAAGCTCGAAGCGAAATCACTCGCGGAACTGCTGCAGCGGGCTTCTACGCCGCCGCCACCAACAAGAATCTCCGCGAAGTCTCGTAGGCGTGCCGAGTTACGGAGCGAGACGCACTGTTTCTTGTTCCCTGGATCGAAGGCATCCGGTTCATACCGCCGTTGAGTCCTTGTTTCATGCGGCCACCGGAGATGGCCCGTCTCGCTACGCTCGACACGCCCTACTGCGTTCGGCTAGACTCAGAGCCTTGCGAAAAGCTGTATTCTGGAGTTCGATGTATGCTTCGCTTCCTCTCCGTGATGGCTCATGTCCACTGCCGCGATTGTTCAGGCCGACACGTTTCTCTACGTCGATGGCTTCGAGAAAGCGATCCGCATCTACAAAATGGATGCCGCTGACGGCAGTTTGACGAAAGTCGATGAGGTCGCGTTTTCCGGTGCTCCGGGCTCGCTCGTCGTCGATTCTGCGAAGAAAGGCTGTTCGCGTCCGTTCGCACCAACCTGTCCCTCGCCGGCTTCACGATCGATCGCGCGACGGGAAAGCTCAAGCAAACGTCAATACGGTTTCGCTCGGCATGAACGAGAACGCGGCCTTCGTCAATCTCGATCCAAGCGGAAAGTATCTGCTGTCCGCTTGCCGTGGCAAGACCGTCGTGCATCGGCCTGGCGATGCGACGATCGAAGAACCGGCCGTGCAAACGATCAAAACCGTGATGACGGCCCATGCGATCGTGTTCGATCCGTCCGGCAAATTCTTCGCCTCGTGCCTCATGTCGCGCCGAATGCCGTCTACCAGTATCGCTGGGATGCCGAAACGGGAAAGCTGACCGAAGCGGGCAAAGCGGAGGGCGGTTCGCCCAAGGCAGGCCCGCGTCACCTCGCGTTTCATCCGAAGTTGAAGATGGCATTCACCTCGAACGAAGTGGAGAACAGCATCACCGCGTATCGTTTCGATGCCGACAAGGACTGACGCCGGCGGAAACGATTTCGACGCTGCCTCCAAAGATTGGCAGGGAAAAAACACGACGGCCGAGGTGAAGGTGCATCCCAACGGGAAATTCGTCTGGGTCAGCAACCGCGGGCACAACAGCCTCGCGGGTTTCGGCATCGAGGCGAAGACCGGCGCTTTGACGTCGCTCGGCCAAACGCCGACGGAACCGACGCCGCGTTCGTTCGAGATCGATCCGAGCGGCAAATACCTGTTCGCCGCGGGAGAAGGCTCCGGCAAGATCGCCACCTACCGCATCGAAGCCGACGGCAAGCTCCAACCGATCCGTACGACGGAAGTCGGCAAAAGCGTGACCTGGGTCATGGCGGTCGACCTTTAGCACGCGAACGCCACCGCGGGTTAAAGGTGACGCGCAGCGGAGCGTGGATCATGTACGGCGATCGCATGGCATGCAGTCTCGCTCCGCTGCGCGTCGCGGCTAACCACCTGACGCGGGATTGCCGCTTGTCGTCTCTTTGCTCCCATGCCACAATCGGAGCGACCTCACCTTTGGAGACCACGCCATGCGTTTGCTGTTCTCTCCACGATGGTGGCGAGCCCTGTTCCTCGGCTCGCTCGTCGTGTTGCTCACCGGAGCCGATATGCCGAGCATCGACAAGCTGCCTTCGCACCCCGATATGCCGAATCCGCTCGTGATGTTGGACGGCACGAAGGTCGCGACGAAGCAGGAGTGGAACGAGAAACGCAAACCGGAGTTGAAGAAACTGTTCCAGGAATACATGTACGGCCATTTTCCCGCCAAGCCGGACAACGTGTCGTTCAAGGTGGAACGCGTCGATCCCAAGGCGCTGGGCGGCAAGGCGACGCTCAAGGAAATCACCATCTCTTTCGGCCCGCCTTCGACGCCGAAGCTGCAGATGTTGCTCGTCGTCCCCAATCAGAGGAAGGGAAAGGCGCCGGTCTTCCTGGGCCTCAATTTCACCGGCAATCACACGGTGCTGAAGGATTCGAAGATTCGCCTCACGGAAACCTGGCTCGATAAGAGCCGCAAGGGCGTGAAGGACAACAAGGCGACCGAAGAAGGCCGCGGAACTGCGATCGACACCTGGGCGATCGAGCAGACGATCGACGCGGGCTACGCGGTGGCGACCGTCTACTACGGCGACATCGACCCGGACCGCAAGGACGCACGCATCGGCATTCAGCCGCATCTGCAAGGGAAAGACCACAAGGCGAGCCCGAGCGATTGGGGCACGATCGCCGCGTGGGCATGGGGCATGCAGCGGTGCATCGATTATCTCGTGACCGATGAGGACATCGATGCGACCAAGATCATCGTCTTCGGCCATTCGCGGCTTGGAAAGACCGCGCTGCTCGCGTCGGCATTCGATGAACGCGTCGCGTTGGCGATTCCGCATCAAGCCGGTTGCGGCGGCACGGCTCCGAGCCGAGGCAAGGTCGGCGAATCGGTGAAACGCATCACCGACGTCTTCCCCCACTGGTTCAACGGCAACTTCCCGAAGTTCGCGAATCAGGTGGATCGTTTGCCGTTCGACCAAAACTGCCTGACGGCCCTCATGGCGCCTAGACCCGTGCTGTTCTCGAATGCGATCGAAGACCAGTGGGCGAATCCGGACGGACAATTCGAGGTGCTGAAGGCGGCGGAACCCGCGTATCAGTTGTTCGGCATCGCCGGCGTGGATGCGAAGAAGCGGCCCGACATCGGCGTCCTCGTGGACAGCACCCTTGGCTACTGGATCCGCTCCGGCACCCACTCGACCACGCCCGAAGATTGGCGCATCTTCGTCCGCTTCGCGGACAAGCATCTGAAGGCGAAATGATCGCTGCCGCTGGAATGGCGGCGCAAAGACTTCTCGCAGGACGACCCGCGGCGTCGGTGTCGTCCTGGGTTCGCTCCGCTAGGCTCCTTCCTGTCGCGTCGCATTGCTTTTCCGTCGCGAACCCAGACTGCGGAGGCGGGCAGTTTTGGCGAGGCGTTCGGGGATTTCAGGTTCGATCGTCATCTGCGGCAGTTGCTGCGCCATGGCTTCGAGCGCGGCTTCCGTGTCGTGGCTGACGAGCGTTTCGATATTCCATTTGCCGCTCGGATCGTGGCGAAACTTCAGGTTCGCGCCGACCTCATCTTTGCCGAATTGCTGCTGATCACTGTTGAGCAGCGTCATGGAAGCATCGGTCACGTTCGCCTGCGTCGCTCGGAAGCTCCATTCTTCCGTCTCGGCAAGTTCGCGTAGTCGGCTTAGTGATGCCGCATCCAGTTCCGCGCCTCGCTTCGTCATCCGCCAGAGCACGGAAGGGACGATGATGACGATGGCGATCGCGGCCAAGGCGATGAGCAGAAAGACGCCGAACATGACGTCGGCCGCAGCGGCGGGGTTGCGATGCACGTTGCGCGAAATGCCGCGGGCGATGACGGCGACGATCATCAGCGCCCCGACCGCGCCGCTCGCCAGCGTGATCGCCAGCATCTTCAGCGAGCGAAGCATCCAATGCCGGCGATCGGCGCCGCGCGGCGTTTCCGGATCGATCATCACGAGATACGGGCCGGCATAGAGGAACAGCAATCCGGCCGGTTCCGAATAAACTCGGAAATAGCGAGCCGAACTGCCGCGGTAGCACGCGATGAAATACGGCAACGATCCGGGAGCGGCGTCGTCCAGTCCGAGGTTCGCCTGCTGCACGGCGAGCAATTGGTCCGCCTTTTCCTTCTTCCCTCGCTTCGTCTGCAGCAGCGAGAGGATCACCAGCAACACCAGCGTGATGCCGATGCCCACGGCTGCGAGAATCATTTCCTTGTCCATGGCAGCATCCTTGGAAGAGCAAGAGATGACGAAATGGTTAGAGGAGCGTAAGGCGGTTCGATTGCCGTTGCAAGGAATCGGTCGATTCGCCAAGAATGTTCCGCATTCCTTCGAACGTGCGGATTGGGTAACCCGATCGATAGGACGTTCGGCACGCTTACACGGATCGTAGGCTGGATGTTTTGATGTTTTCTTCACGCATCAGGCGTGCGGCTGCATTTCTTGCCGCCCCGTTGACACGGGCGTATTGGCTGCGGGGCGGGTTCGCGTGCAGCTATGCCGCCGCTCGCATCGCGCTCGCGTTCATCTACCTCTACATCGCCTACGGCCGACGCCATATCGACGTCGGCGCCTTTCTCTCGACGCGGAATCCTTCCGCGTATCGGCCCCTTGGTCTTTGGATGCTGTGGGGCGACACGCCGCCGCCTGTCGAGGTGTTTCAGGCCTGCCATCTGTTGCTGCTGATCTGTCCGATTTTGCTGCTGATCGGCTTCGCTTCGCGGATGAGCATGGTGGGCTCGATCGTCGGCTTGTACGCTGCCGCCGTCATGGATTACGGGTGGGAGATCGAATGGTCGCATGGCTATTCGCCCGTGCTGGTCAGTTCGTTGCCTATGCTCTTTGGGCCGGCGCACCTGTTCGGTATCGACGGATGGATTCGTCGTTGGCGCGGTCATGTCTGGTCCCTATCGGACGATCGACGTGCGAGCATGGCGGTGCTCGGCGTGCAGTTTTCCATCGCGATGGTGTTTTTCAATGCCGCGTTTTGGAAGTTCTATGCGGTCGGCGAGTATGCGAGTGGTTTCGTTCCCTGGGCTTTTTCGGATAATTTGCGAAACGTGCTGCTGCGGCAACATGTCGCTTTGGACGAGCCGATGTCGCCGCTCTTTCGCTTCATCGTCAGTCATCGCTTCGCGTATGTCGGCATGGCGCTGTGCAATTTGATCGCTCAGATGACGCCTTTCTTCGCCGTGTGGCTAGTGTCGCGCCCCTGGCTTCGGCTGATGTGCGGCATGATGCTCGCTTTGGAAGTCGTCGGCCTGGGCATCGTCATGGGAATCGCCAATTGGCAATGGCTTGTGTTTCTGGCGGTGTTCGTCGACTGGGACCGACTCGTGTTTCGACCGCGGGCGAGGGGCGATGCGGAGCAGCGTTTGCCGTTCACGTTGCGTGAGCGCGGGCCCTTGATTGCCGTCCTGATCGTGCTGGGTTTCCAGATCTATGTGTCGTTCATGCACGACATTTCGCAGCGATGGACGTTTCCGTTCACGTCGTATCCGATGTTTTCTTTGGTTGCCTCGGACAAGCCTTACGATGCGCACCTGCCGTTCTATCTCCCGGCAGCGCGCTATGAAATCGAGTCGGACCATCCGCATCCTGAGCGTCTTCTTGCCCGCATTTGGAGGCCTTATTGGGGCATGACGTGGATCGAGGATTTTGAGCCGTTCGGCAACCAGATCGTGAAGGTGGCGAGTTCCGCCGTGCCCGCGCGGTCGCTGCGGGAAGTGCGGGCCTACGCGATCATGCTGCGATTTCCTTCCTATCCGGAAACGGAGCCGAAGCAGACGCTGAAACTGCTGAAGTATCGATGGCAGGAAGGGCGTTCGCAAACCGTGGGCTGCGCCTTGAAATTCGACGAGGGGCGAAAGCAACCCTACCTCGAGCTTCATCCGGCCGGCTTCCGCGATCCGGACCTCGCCTTTCGGTGGTTCGATCGCGAAGGGAACGGCCCCTATCCGGTCCACGGCGAACGGGTGGGCCGGCGTCTGTACTTCCGACATCCGGGCGAGCCGTTCGTCGTAGCCGCCGAGGTGAAAGACGGCGATGAACCCGCCCACATGTTCGCCGGCATCCTAGTTCGGTAGCGTCGCTCCAGCTGCAAAACAACCACTGCCCTCGTCGCCGCGTCGCCGGTTTTTCACATCGTTCTCAAACTCCTGCCTTTTCGCTGTTTGCGTTGCATTTCTCGCGTCGATTCCCGCGTTTCCCGCCAAATCGGTTTTGACAAAGCGACCTCCAGCGGGAATATGGATACGCGTGTTCAGTATTCACGCGCCCAGGAGAAACGCGTTGCGTGCCGCCGTCTTGGAGCAATTGAACGAGCGCATTCGGGCGATGGAATCGGGGGAACGGTCGCAACGGCCGGGCATTCCGATCCTGCATCCGGGTCTCGCGGACGTCTTGCCCTCACGGCAGTTGCCTTCGGGGTCGTTGGTCGAATGCTTGGCGAGCACGGAAGGAGCGGCGGCGTGGACGGTGGCGCTGCTGCTGGGGCAACAGGCCTGCGCGTCGGGCCGAACGCTTCTCATCGCGGACGATCGCGGCTGCTTCTATCCCCCCGCGGCATGCCGGCTCGGGGTCGATTGGAAGCGGACGCTGCTGATCCGCATGCAGAAGCCGGATGCATGTTTCGCCGCCCTGCGTCAGTCGCTCGCCTGCCCCGCCATCGGCGCGGCGATCGGACGATTCGATCGGCTCGATGCGACGCTCTATCGGCGGTTGCAGCTTGCCGCGGAAACCGGGGGCGGCGTGGGGCTGTTGATCCTGCCGGGCGAGGCGATTCGGCAGCCTTCGTTCGCGGCAGTGCGGCTCATGATTTCACCGGCGGCGTCCGCGGGGCCAAGGCGACGGCTTCGCGTGGAGGCAGTACGGATGCGAGGCGAACGGGCCGGGCAGTCGGCCGTGGTGGAGTTGGATCATGAAACGGGCGATGTGCGTCTATCTGCCTCAGTGGCCTCTGCAGCGCCTGCGGCATGAACGCCCCGACCTGCGGGATCACCCGATCGCCATCGCTCAGCCGCGCACCTCGCGCGGGGCCGCCATCCTTTTCTGCAACCGCCTCTCCGCCCACGCCGGCATTCGCGCGGGCATGCCTGTCGCCGAGGCGCGGGCTCGCGAACCGGGCATTCGGCTTTTCGAAACTGACCCCGAAGGCGATCGGGAACGGCTCGAACAACTCGCGAAATGGGCGGAAAAATTCAGCCCGCGCGTCGGCCTGGAGGAAGGGCCGACGCCGCATTGCCTCCTGCTCGACGTCACCGGTTGCGAAGCCTGCTTCCGCGGCGACCCTCGGCTGGCACGCCTCATGATGGAGAGCCTGAAACGCCAAGGCTGGGTCGCCCGCCTCGCCCTCGCCGACACCGTCGGCGCCGCATGGGGATTGGCCCATTACGGCGCGAAGATCGAAGAGAGCCAGCGCACGGTAAGCGGCCGGACCAGGAACCTGGCGAAGACCGCTTACTACGTGCGCGGCTCCTTAAAGCCATCATTGCACCCAAAGGCCAGACACGCGAAGCGGTCGAGGCCCTGCCGCTCCCCGCGTTGCGTTTGTCGCCGAACACGGTGGACACGCTGACGAAGCTGGGCGTGGAAAACGTCGGCGAATTGCTCGCGTTGCCTCGCACGCAGATGGCGATTCGCTTCGGCGCCGACGTGTTGCGCCGCCTCGACCAAATGCTGGGCCGAGCCGCGGAGCTGATCGAACCGTGCAAATTTCCTCCCGAGGTGCAGGCTCGTTGTACGTTCGAGTACCCCACCGCGCGGCGTGCGTTTCTCGATCATGCCTTCGATCGTTTGCTCGATCGCATCGTCGAGCAACTGCAGGAATGCCATCGCGGAGCACGTCGGCTCGAGTGCTGGTTCTTTCATGAAACGCTCAAGCCGCATCGCGTCGAGGTCCGCCTGTTTCGCCCCACGATGTCGGCCGACCACCTTCGGCAGATGCTGCGGACACGCGTGGAAAACGTGCGGCTGCAACAACCGGTCTCCTCGCTCTGTCTTCGCGTCGCGGCATTGGAACGCATCTCGGAGCGGCAGGGCGAATGGTACGAGGCGGATGCATCGCCGCCGGAGGAATTGGCGGGGCTGATCGATCATCTCACGAGCAAGCTGGGCCGGCAGGCGGTGACGTTCGCGAAGCTGGTGCCCGATCCGCAGCCCGAGTATGCGTGTCGATTCGAGCCGGCGCTGGCGATGGAGGAAAAACGCGAACGGACGATGCTGCTCAACCACTCGAAGGATCCGCAACCCTGGAACGACGACGCCTTCAGCCGTCGCCCGATGGTGGTGCTGCCGACGCCTGAAGCGATCGAGGTGGAAGGGGACCGGCCGACGCGTTTTCGCCGGCATGGCCGGGAATATTGGGTACGGCAGGCCTGGGGCCCCGAGCGCATCCAAACCGGCTGGTGGCGCGGAGCCGACATCGCCCGCGACTACTACATCGCCGAAACCCTCGACGGCTCCCGCTGGTGGCTCTTCCGCCGACTCGACGATGGTCGCTGGTTTCTGCACGGCTGCTTCGAATGATCAATGCATCACAATGCCGCCGTCCACATTGAGGCATTGCCCGCAGATATTACGGCCATGCGGCGAGGCGAGGTAGACGGCCATCGCGGCCATTTCCTCCGGTTCCTGCCAACGCCCCATCGGCGTCACGCGGCGGATTTTCTCGTCGGTCCAGTCCTCATACGTCTTGCGCTGATCCGCGGGTTGCTGCCGAGCCCATGCCTCCCAGATGCTTCGGTTCAGTTCCGTCTTCACCATCCCCGGACAAAGCATGTTGACGCGGATACCGTGGGGCGCCAAATCCTTGGCGGCGCATTGGCCGAAGTTGATGAGCGCCGCCTTGGAGGCGCTGTAGGGCGGATCGGTCTGCGAGCCCATTTGCCCCGCGATCGAGGAGACAAGGAGTACGCTTCCATCGCCGCGCTCCAGCAGCATCGGCACGAACGCATGCAACGTGTTGACGGCTCCGAGCACATTGACTTCCATCACGCGAGGCCAGTCCGCAGGTTGCAGATTCCAGAAAGGAAACCCGAATTTCCCCGACCCGATGCCGACGGCGAAGACGAGGTGATCGATTCGCCGAAAGTCCTTCCGCACGGAGGCCGCGACTGCATTCATGTCGTCGAAACGGGTGACGTCGGCCCGGAAGGCGCCGACCATAGCGCCGCATTCGATGGCGACTTCGGACGCGGTCTGATCGACGCTTTCGTCGCGATCGACGAGGACCGCAGTCGCCCCCTCCGCCGCGAACCCATACGCGATCGCCCGCCCAATCCCCCGCGCCGCCCCGACGACGACCACGATCTTCCCGCTAAGGTGCATGTCCACGATGTCGGTTCCTCTTGGAAGGGGCAATGGGGAGAGTATAAAGCCAGTGGAGGAACCGAGAAAGACAAAGGAATCCGCCCGTTTTTTCGCGACCCCACGCGAACGGGCGATCAGTTTAGCGGGGAGCCGAAGGCGACCAGCCCTCTCGCCTTCGGCTCGCCGCTAAACGTCAAAGGAACCAACATGTCCACCAACGAACCGGCCCCCGCTCCCGCGGTGCCGTCGAACTTCATCCATCAGATCATCGACGAGCACAATCGCACGGGGCGTTTCGAGGGGCGCGTGCATACGCGGTTTCCTCCGGAGCCGAACGGCTACCTGCACATCGGCCATGCCAAGTCGATCTGCCTCAATTTCGGCACCGCCCTCAAGTACGGCGGCAAGTGCAACCTGCGCTTCGACGACACCAATCCGAGTAAGGAAGAACAGGAATACGTCGATTCCATCATGGAAGACGTCCGCTGGCTCGGATTCCAGTGGGACGGAATCTACTACGCCTCCGATTACTTCGAGCAGCTCTACCAGTGGTCCGAGGAACTCATCAAGAAGGGCCTCGCCTACGTCTGCGACCTCACTGCCGATCAGATGCGCGAATACCGCGGATCGCTGACGAAACCGGGCAAAGACAGCCCGTATCGCGCTCGCACCGTTGAGGAAAACCTCGACCTGTTTCGCCGCATGCGCGCAGGAGAATTTCCTGACGGCGCCCGCACGCTCCGCGCGAAGATCGACATGGCGTCGCCCAACGTCAATCTGCGCGATCCCGTCATGTACCGCATCATGCGAGCCCATCACCATCGCACGGGCGATGCCTGGTGCATCTACGCCACCTACGACTGGGCGCACGGCGAAAGCGACTCGATCGAGAAAATCACCCATTCGATCTGTACGCTCGAATTCGAGAATCACCGCCCGCTCTACGATTGGTACGTGCAGGCGCTCGGCATCTACGCCCCGCAGCAGATCGAATTCGCTCGATTGAATCTTACTTACACGATGATGAGCAAGCGCAAGCTGCTCGAACTCGTCGTCGGCAAGCATGTCAACGGCTGGGACGACCCGCGGATGCCGACGATCTCCGGTCTGCGTCGTCGCGGCTACACGCCTGAATCGCTGCGGGCCTTCTGCGAACGCATCGGCGTTTCGAAATTCAACGGCCTCATCGACATGTCCTGGCTCGAGGAAGCGCTGCGGGCCGACCTCAACAAGCGAGCCAGCCGCGTGCTCGGCGTGCTTCGTCCGCTCAAGGTCGTGATCGGGAATTTCCCCGAAGGCCAGGTCGAGGAACTTGACGCGATCAACAACCCGGAGGACGCCTCCGCGGGCATGCGCAAGGTGCCGTTCACGCGCGAGCTTTACATCGAGCGCGACGACTTCCGCGAGGATCCGCCGAAGCAATTCTTCCGCCTCGCGCCGGGCCGCGAGGTTCGGCTGCGATACGCGTACTTCCTCAAGTGCAACTCCGTCGTCAAGGATCCGACGACCGGCGAGGTGACCGAGCTTCGCTGCACTTACGACCCCGCGACCAAGGGCGGCAACTCGCCTGATGGCCGCAAGGTGAAGGGAACCATCCATTGGGTTTCAGCGACCCATGCGACGAAAGCCGAGGTTCGGCTCTACGACCATCTGTTCAACAAGCCCGAACCGGAAGATGTGCCCGAAGGCGAGAGCTACCTGTCGAACCTGAACGAGAAGTCGCTCGAAGTCATTCCCGAAGCGCCGATCGAACCCAGCGTCGCCAACGCGAAGGTCGGCGATCGCTTCCAGTTCGAGCGACTCGGCTACTTCGTGGTCGATAAGGACTCGAAGCCCGGCAAGCTCGTGTTCAACCGCGCAGTGACGCTGACGGATACCTGGGCGAAGATCGAGAAGAAGAAGTAGTCGTTCGGAACTACCCTCATCGAATCTTCTTGCGGGCGGAGCAATCCCAGCCATTTGCGGACGAAGTACCAAGCAAAGTGTCCGTTTTCAGGAGATTGCCCATGAGCACGGTTCCCGTAGTCGTTGCCTCGCGGGTTCGCCACGCGTTGGGACTCCCCGCGGGGAGCATCCGGGCAACGCATATTCTCGCCGTGGTGGGCTTGGTGTGCGCGATCCTGCTCATTCCGACACGGTCGGGAGCCGTGCCGGTTCCGCCTTATCTCGTGTATTTGCTGTTTCTGTTGCTGGGTCATTTCTTCGCGGCGCACGGCGTCACGATTTCCGCAGGCCCCACGCATCCCAAGCCGTTGTATCTGCCGGGAGGATTCATTCGCGTCTTCGTCTTTCTGGCCTTGGCGGCGACGATCGGCTACCACCTATTCAAGAATCCGGATGGGCTCGAAGCCCACTTCGTCGCCTCCGTGGATGAGTTGAAGAAGCAACCGATCACGCCGCTCGTGATTCTTGCGGGGTTCTTCGTGGGGCTCGCCCTTCGTGCCGTCATGGGCAATTCGACTTCTCCGGCATGGAAGGACATTGAAGCCTGGATTTCGCTGATCGCTCTTGCTGGTCTGGTGGTGGCCGGGATCATTCACCTGGTGATCAGCCCGGCAAGCCAGGAGAATCTGTCGATGCCGACCTGGGAAGCGGCGCTCGGCGCGGTCGTCGCGTTCTATTTCGGCGAGCGCTCTTGAACCGCAACGTATCCGGCTTATTGGCGTTGTTTGGTTGAAAAAGCATCGCACCAGCCTCGCCAATCCTCTTCCAGTTCGGCGACAAGACGCCTCGCGGATTCGAGCAGCCAACCTTTGGGTCGACGATTCAAGTCGGCCGGAATCGCTTCTGGGGCTCCTGGCGTACCGAGGTGCACATTCGCGGTTTCGCTCGCCATCGCGCGCAACACGCGGCGCAGATCGGCGAAGCGCAGCTGTTCCAATTCGATACGGGACGAACGCGGGCCGAGGCGACGGAGAATCCATCGGCCAAAGGGGCGATAGAAGGGATCAGGCGAGCGGATCGCACGCGTCAGCGTTTCCTCGGCTCTCGATGCGGTCGCATCGCCGCGCAGCCATGCGGTAGCCGGCGGGGCAGAGGCTTTCGCTTCGCGGCAGAGCCAGCCCCCTTTCCAAGATGCTAACGCCACGAATCGGGGCCGCCCAAGGCTGCCCACACCCGCTTGCGCGCGACCGCGAAATTGCGGCGAAAGACCCGACACCGGCAAGCCGCCTTCCAATAACGATCGCGCCTCTGCCGGCACTTCGACCGGTGGATCGACGAGCAAGCGACTCATCTTTCCCCAAAACACCACCGGATCCCGGTCGGACCGCATCGCCAATGCTCGCAGGTGCGGATGATGCTCTTCCAAAACGAACGGCAACCCGCCGACCGCGAACGCCTGCCGATAGCCATCGAGAATCGCGTCGCACGCATCGCGGAGTTTGATCTGGATCGCCCCCGCGTTCTTCGCGAAACGAACGCTCGCCGCGAGTCGAACGAGATCGTTCGTGTAGGGAAGTTCGTCGGCCTCATCGAAGTCGTTGACGCCCCAGCAGAGCCTGCCCTCCGCATCGCGCCAAGTGCCGAAGTTGGCGACATGGAGGTCGCCGACGGCCAACACGCGAGGAGCGTCGGCGAGGTCCGATTTTTCCCAGTGCTGCGCCCAGCGATAGTAGGTGCCGCGAAAGAAGGGAAACGGATCGTTCGCGTCCGCCAAGAGCCGATGCTTGTGTTCCAAGTCGGAAGGCACAAGCGGCGCGGGGAGGACGGAGGCGAGCCAGGTTTCGTAGTGTTGCGTCGCGTCGGCGAAGTTCATGGCAGGCGCCTCACCGAAGTTGAAGTTTCACTTCTTGGCGTTACCGTCGTCCCCGAAGTCTCGCTGAAGGCGAACGAGAAGTTCGCGGAGCCGAGCCCGGTTTTCGGCGTGGCTGGGGTCCTCGGCGAGATCGCGCATCTCGTGCGGATCGGCCTGAAGATCGAAGAGTTGCCAGCGATCGATCTTGGGGTAATGGATCGCCTTGAGCTTGCCGTCATACGCCGCACGCATCAGGTCGCGATATCCGAAGAAAAGCGATTCGCGATGCGCCGTTTTGCCGTCGCGGAGAACGGGGATCAAGCTCTTGCCTTCGATTTTTTCCGGAGGCGCGGTTCCCGCGGCTTCGCAGATCGTGGGGCACAGATCGAGTAGATAGCACATCGCGTCGCTGCGACGATTCGCCGGGATGCCGGGTCCCGCGACAAGCAGCGGGACGCGTACCGAGTGGTCGTACAGATTTTGCTTGCCGAAGAGACCGTGGCTGCCGATCGCAAGACCATTGTCGCCGGCGAAAATGATGATCGTGTTGTCGAGTTCGCCCCGTGCCTCCAATTCCGCGAGAATGCGACCGATTTGCGCATCGAGATGAGCGAGCATCGCATGATAGTCCGCGAGGTGTCGGCGGACGGCATCTTTGGTCCGCGGAAAAGCTTCGAGCTTCTCGTCGCGGATCTTCATCTCACCGTTGTCGAACGGATGCTCCGGCAGAAAGTTGGGCGGGAGCGGCATCTTGGCAGGGTCGAACTTCGCATGCCATTCCTTCGGCGCCTTCCGCGGATCATGCGGTGCGGTGAAGGGGACATATAGAGCCCATGGCGTGCCCTTTGTCGCCGTCTTGAGGAAGCCGATTGCTTCGTCGGCGAACCGCTCGGTTACATGTTTGGTGTCCGTATGTTCCGTGAGCGATTTCGCCTTGGGTCCACCTTTTTCCGGCAGGTCCACGAGTTTGGCGCCGAAGGGATCCATCATCCCGCCCAGAAAAACGTTTTTGGACCCCGGAAAATTCGCGATGGCCGACGCGGCGCCGTTGTGCCACTTGCCGGTGAGGAAGACCCGATAGCCAAGCTTCCTTAGAAATATCGGCCAGGTCGGGACGCCGCTCAGCTGCGAATCGACGCGAAAATAGGACCGCCCAGAGAGCATCATCGCCCGTGAAGGGACGCAAACCGCTCCCTGATTGCCGCCCATGATATAAGAACGCGTGAACAGCATGCCTCGTTTCCCGATGCGGTCGATGTTCGGCGTTTGAGCGACGGAATTGCCGTAAATGCCAAGTGCATCGGCTCGTAGGTCGTCGGCAAGCAGGAACAACACATTGGGCCGTTTCTCTTCCCCATGCAGCAATGGGGACGCGAGGAGCAAGACCATCAAACCGGCGAAACAACGCATGGCGAAAACTCCAAGTTGGAACCCGGTGTGAGCCTAACCGTCGACGCAGCAAGCCGCTAGTATCCGTCTGCCGAAAAAACGGTGAACGTGCGTTGCTTTCGGAACCGGAAAGGACGTTTGACCGAGTACCGAACCGATCCTATGTTTGAGCGTCGATGATGCGCCAGGTCGCGAAATGCGCTCCTCCCCGAGCGTGCATAAACCCCTCAGGCGACAGCGCATCTCCTCTGAAGGAACGCTGCCAGTGCTTAAGTCGTTCAGCGAGATTGGGCTGCTCGGCTCATACGAGGTCCTCGAGAAAGTCGGGGCCGGTGGGATGGGTACCGTCTACAAAGCTCGCAATCCGAAAAACGGCCAAACCGTCGCGATCAAGGTGCTGGCGCCGGAGTACGTCGAAGATTCGATGTTGCTCAAGCGATTTCGGCGCGAATTCGACGTCGCTTCCAAGCTCGATCATCCGCACATCGTCCGCGTCCTGGAATACGGGATGGACGGAAATTATCCGTACATCGTTATGGAGTATGTCGAGGGGACCAGCCTCGCCGCCGTTCTCCGGCGCCAAAAGAGACTGAGCGAGACAGACGCCGTACGGATCATGCTGCAGATCGCGGAAGCTCTGCATTTGGCCCACCAGAATCGCATCATTCACCGCGACGTCAACCCTGCGAACATTCTGCTCGATCCGCACGGCCAGACTCGTCTGATCGACCTCGGTTTGGTGAAGGAAGCCGGAGCCAGCGTGCTCATGACGCGGTCGAAGACCTGCATGGGTACTTTGATTTATGCGGCGCCGGAACAATTCGAAGATGCCGGAACGGTCGATGCTCGGGCCGACATCTACAGCCTTGGTGCGACCATGTACCAGGCGGTGACGGGCGCGTATCCGTTTCAGTCGGGCAACACGTTCACCATGCTGCAGCGGAAGCTGAACAATCAGCTGACCGATCCGCAGAAACTCGTCCCCGACCTCAGCCGGCGCGTCTGCGACGCCATCCTCAAAGCGATGCATCCGCGGCCGGAACATCGGCCGGCCGACTGCGCCGAGTTCGCTTCGCTGATTTCCGACCATCATCATCTGGCTCGCTGGCATGTGCAGGAGCAACAATCCGCGGCCCAGGCATCGAATCGCCGCCCCGTCGCTCCCCCTGCACCGAAGAAGCCTGCGCCCATGCCGGCGCGCGTTCCGGTTTCGACCGAGGAGCCCAAGAGCGACGAAAGGCGCCGCGCGGATCGCCATGTGTTCGGCGGCCGCATGGATTGCCGTCCTTTGCTGAAGGCGATGTCCGATCCCATCACGGCGGAAGCGATCGACATTTCCGCGACCGGCCTCGGACTCGTCTCGCCGCGCCGCTTCGAGAAGGGCTCGCTGATCCAAATCGAATTCCCGGAAAAGGGAGGCGGCCGCGAATCGATCGTCGTCAAAGTGTGCTGGGTCCGCAAGCACAATGAAACGATGTGGAGCATGGGCGGACGATTCCACCGCCCGCTCACGGACGTCGAACTGCAAGGTTTGCTGAGCCAAGAAATCCGTACCGTCGTCTTGGCGAAGTCCGATTACAAGAAGTGATCAATCCATGCCGTCCCGCTGAAGATAGTTCTCCAGCAGTGCGGCTAATTTCTTCCGCAATGCTCCTCCCGCCTCCAGCACTTCTTCGTGACAGATCGGCTTGTCGCTGAGCCCGGCGGCGCGATTCGTCACGCATGAAATCGCCGCCACGCGCATTCCCAGGCTGGCCGCATGATTCGCTTCGCATGCGGTGGACATGCCGACGATATCCGCTTTGCATGTCCGCAGAGCGCGAATTTCGGCAGGCGTCTCGTAGCAAGGTCCGGTCACTTGGGCGTAGATGCCGCTCGGCAAGTGCATGCCGATACGCTGTGCCGCTTCGGTCAGTTGCAGCCGAATCTTCGCGTCATACGGGCTGGGTCGCTCGCCTCCCAGACTCCCAGGGCCGGGCGCATTCCAGCAGGTGGGCTTCGTCCATTCCAGGTGATCTTCGATCGCAACCAACGTTCCCGGCTCGAAGCCGTCGCGGATGCCGCCGACCGCGTTGGTCAGCAGGAGCGTGCGCGCCCCCAATTGGCGTGCCAATCGAACGGGAGCACACACCTCATCCCAGGCGTATCCTTCGTAGCGATGCAGTCGCCCGAAGAAAAGTAGGACTCGATGGCCGCACCATTCGCCGAGCATGAGTTCGCCGCGGTGGCCAGCAGCAGTTGCAAGCGGCATGTCGGGAATGTGGCGGAACGCACAGGAAATCAACGGGCGTAGCCTGCTTTCGAGGTCGCCCAGACCGGATCCCAGCACGATCGCCACAGTGGGCGGTTGCCGTCGGGCTTCCGCGACCAGATCGAAATAGGCTTGGCGATCGGGGGACTCCTCGACAACACGAATCATCGAATTTCCTGCTCAAGCATCTTCGAGATAGAAGAGCACGTCGCTGAGGTTGTTGTTGAGCTCGCTCAGTCGTTGCCAAATGCGTTCGTCGAGGGCTTGGCGAAGCTGAGCCAGCAGGCGTTCCACTTCCGCCTTGTCCTCAGGCTGCATGCTGGGCAAGAGCCGTTCCGCTTTTTCCATCAAGGCGCGAGCTTGCACGGTTTCGCGTTGCCCTTCGCGCGGCCCGGCGACCAACTCTGGCGGCGGGCTCCCCACTTCCTCACCGTCTTCATCGCCGAGCTCATCCATCTCCGCAAACAACTCGGCGAGCCGATTGCGGGCGGCGGACACCTCCTCGGCGGAAGGCGCATGCAACGCGTTCTGAATCGTGATTTGCTTCTGCACCCCGGACATCTTTTCTTTGGCGGAAACCTTCAACATGCCGTTGAGGTCGAGATCGAACTGCACGACCACCTGGTTGCCGCGCGGCACTCGGGCCAGGCCTTCGACGCGGAACCGGCCGAGTTCGTGGTTGTTGCGGACGTCGCCGTCCTCTCCCTGGTAAACTTCGATTTCGACCACCTGTTGATTGTCCACCGATGTCGTGAAGACTTCGCTTCGGCTCGACGGCAACGGGGTGTTGCGTTTGATGATCGGCGAGAAGCAGTAGGGAAACTCGTAGCCGTCGCGTTCGCCGATGGTATTGATGCCGAGCGAATGCGGAGTGATGTCGACGAGGACGGCGCCGACGTTTTCGCCTGCGATCAGCGCTCCTTGAATGGCCGCTCCCATGGCCACGCAAAGATCCGGGTTCACTTCTTGATGGGCAGGCTGGCCCAGGCGGGCTTCGAGCAACTCGGACACGAGCGGCGTGCGCGTCGCACCTCCGACGAGAATCACCCGATGCAAATCCCGCGGCATGAGATTGCAATCCTGCAACGCCCGTTGCACGCTGGCAAGAGTTCGATCCAGCAACGGCCGAATCAACGCCTCATAATCCCGCCGCGAAAGCTCCATGCTGAGATGCAGCGGCCTGCCGTCTTTTTCCGCAAGGAACTCTTCCTCGAGCCGCACGAAGGGCTCGAACGACAGATGCCGCTTCGCGGCTTCCACGGCTCGCAGAAGGCGAGCGCGGGGAACCGATTGATCGGCGACGTCCACGCCGGTTTCCTGTCGGAAGCGCTGCAGGACATGGTTGAGCAGCAGATCGTCGAAATCGTCGCCGCCGAGTTGGGTGTCGCCATGCGACGCGAGCACCTCGATGACGCCCTGCTGGGCCTGGACGATCGACACGTCGAACGTGCCGCCGCCGAGATCGTAGACGAGAATCCGCTGCAGGTGATCGTGGGTCGGATCGTAGGTGAGCGAGGCGGCGGTCGGTTCGTTGAGGATGCGGACGACTTCGAGCCCCGCGATTTCGCCCGCTTCCTTCGTTGCTTGCCGCTGTGCGTCGTTGAAGAACGCGGGGACGGTGACGACCGCCTTGGTGATCGGGACGCCCAGCTTCGTCTGGGCTCGTTCCTTCAGCGTCTTGAGGATGAGGGCGGAGATTTCTTGGGGCCGATACTGGCGGTCGCCGAGCGGAACTGCGACTTCCTGCCCCATCTTCCGCTTGATCGATTTGATCGTGCGTTCCGGAGCAAAGGCATATTGATTGCGAGCGGGCTTCCCCACGAGAAGTTTGCCGTCTTCCGAAAGGCCGACGAACGAAGGGAGAATCGGATCGCCGTCGTCTTCGAGCACGATCGGTCTGCCGTCCCGAAGCACCGCGATCTCGGAGTTGGTCGTGCCCAGATCGATGCCGACGATGATGTCCGCCATGCGTTCCCTCGCGTTCTTCGACTCGCAGCTAAGCCGTTGTTCCGCCGTTGCGGAACGGTCGGAGATCGCTCCACAACGGTGATCGTGCACAACGGCCAATGCGTTTCATGATTGAATTATCGCTTCGCTTCCGCGGCCGCGAGCGTTTCGCGCATGTAGCGGAGGCTCTCTTTCGCGATCGTCACCGGATCCGGCTTGTAGTCGAACACTTCCACGGACACCCACCCCGAATAGTTCGACACTAGCAACGCCTCGAAGATCGGCACGAAATCGACGTCGCCGAAGCCCGGCCCGCGGAGGTTCGCGTCGTTCGCATGGAAATGGCGCGTACGCGATGCGAATCGACGAATGACTTCCGGCCGCGGCATCGGCTCGGTCGTCATCGCCTTCACATCGAGATGGATCGCGAAGTTCGGATGCTGCAATCGATCGAGAATGTCGGCACATTCCTCGGCCGTGTTCATGAAATCCGCATCGGGCGGCGAGAGCGGTTCGAGCAGCAGCGAAACCTTGTGTTGCTCCAGCGCGGGCGCCACCTGGCGGAACGTATCGAGCGCCCACTCCGTCGCTTGTTCTTTCGTCGCTCCCGCGGGAATGCGGCGTTGAGCGGGTGAGCCGAGCACCAGAATGTCGCCGCCCAAATCGCGTGAACAGCGGGCGAGTTCCTTCAGATATTCCGCCGTCCGCTGACGCACGGCGGGGTCGGCGGAGTTGAGATGAAAGCCCTCGGTCTTCGCCAGCAGCCAGTGCAGCCCGATGATTTCCAGCCCCGCCTGTTCCGCCTCTCGGCGAATCTGCTTCCGCTGCTCGGCGGTCACGTCGGTAATGCGCGGCGCGAGCGTGAAGGGTGCGATTTCCAGGCCGGTATAGCCGATCTCCGCGACCGTCTTGCAGACTTTCGCGTGGTCCCATCCCTCGAACGTCTCATTGCATATCGCGAATCGCACGGCGGTATCCTCGGTGAATTTATCGTTTCAACTGCGCCAGCAAATCCTCGGCTCCGGCGGGCCATGCGTCCTGCGGTTCGTAGCCCAACCATTCCTTCGCTTTGATTCCATCGTAAATCGCGGTGTTCTTCGGCTTGCCGATGCAGAAAAAGACTTCATACGTGAATGGGCGTGACGACTCGGCGGCTAGCGCGAAGAATCGCCCCGCATCCGCGGGACTCAAGTACACGTCCGGCGCCCAGTCCATGTCGAGGATTTCTTGGGCTTGTTCCTTCGTGCGCGGGCACCAGCCGATACGGATCGCGAGCACCTCGATGCCGAAGCTCTCGGCAAACGCCTTGCCCGCACCTTCGAGAAACGCCTTGCTTGCCCCATACCAGTATCGCGGCGTGATCGGCGTCGTGTCCAATATCGGCAGCGGACCTCGCATTCGGCCGAACCAGTGCAGCTGCGTCGTGCTCGCCAAGATCATCCGGCTCACACCCGCGGCTCGTGCGGATTCCATCACATGATGTAGGCCGAGGAGATTATTGGGCAGAATCTTCGTCTCGAAATCGTCGTCGTCCGGAGTGGCCGCGAGATGGATCAGCGTATCGCGGCCATGCATGGCCCGATCGATCGCAGCGCGGTCGGTGAGCGTGCCGACCACCATGTCGGCGAGGCCGGGCGTGGGGACCAGATCGAAGCCGCGCACCTCATGGCCGCGACGCAGCAATTCGGCCGTCACTCCGCGCCCGACGCGCCCGCTCGACCCCGTCAACAGAATTCGTTTGCTCATGTTCCCGTCCAGCCTACCAACGCGCCCCAAGAAGGGCCACGTCTTTAGCACGCTGCGCAAGCAAGTGTTCGCAGGTTCTCGCGAGGGAATAGATCCATCGTCGAAGATTTGTGTTCCGCATTTGCTTGCGCGGCGTGCTAACGGCGTAGGCGGCCTTGCGATCGTTTCCTAGGACATTGAACAACCGATCTACACCCTCAAATGAGCCGTGACCCATGCCGATGCAACCTTCGCAAGCGATCGCCCGTCTGATGCGTTTTCTTGCTGTCCCCGGAATCACGGGGGAGGAGAAACTCATTGCCGAGGCGGTGCGTGAGGAATTGATTCAGGTCGGCGTGCCGAAGAACCGGATCCGATTCGACAAGGTTCATGAGAAAATTCCCCTGCCGACGCAAACGGGCAATCTAATCGTCGATCTGCCGGGCACGCGGCCCGGGCCGCGGCGGATGTTTTCCACGCATCTCGATACGGTTCCGCTGTGTGCAGGCGCCGCCCCCGTGCGCAAGGGGGGACGGATCGTGCCGAAGGGGAAGACGGCGCTCGGCGGCGACAACCGCACCGGCGTCGCGTGTCTGGTCAACATGGTCGAAACGCTGCTGAAGGACGCATTGCCGCACGGCCCGACGACGGTTTTGTTCACCGTCCGCGAGGAAAGCGGGCTGTGGGGCGCTCGCTTCGCCGAGGCCGCCGACTTGCATCATCCGACGATGGGATTCAACGTCGATGGCCGCTTGGCGCGGGATGTGACGATTGGGGCCGTCGGCGCGGATCGCTGGGAGGTGGAAGTGTTCGGCAAAGCGTCGCATGCCGGCGTGCATCCGCAGAAGGGAATCTCCGCATCGATGGTCGTCGCGCTGGCGATGTCGCAGGTATACGAGAGCGGCTGGTTCGGCAAAGTGAAGAAGGACGACCGCGAAGGCACCTCCAACATCGGCCCCATCGGCGATGCGGAAGGCCGGGCTGCGGGGCAGGCGACGAACGTCGTGACCGACTACGTGAAACTGCTCGGCGAATCGCGCAGCCATGATGCGAAGTTCGTCGGCGAAATCACCAAGGCGTATCGCGAAGCCTTCGAGTCGGCGGCGAAGCGAGTGACGAATGAGGAAGGCAAGACCGCGAAGGTGAAGTTCACCGCCCGTCGCGACTACTATCCCTTCCGCCTGAAGGAAACGACCCCCGCCGTGAAGCTTGCCCGCGCCGCCGCCGAGGCCGCCGGCTGGACCGCGACGCTCCGCACGACGAACGGCGGCCTCGACGCGAATTGGCTCTCCCGCAACGGCATCCCCACGATCACCTTCGGCGCTGGCCAAAACAACCCGCACACCGTGGACGAGTTCGTCGAACTCTCCGATTACCTCGAAGGCTGCGCATACGCACTCGCCTTGGCGACGATCGAGAGTTAACCGACGCTGTCGGCGCAAGCAAATGACGGCGACCGGTTCGGGAAGACGGATGATGCCATCCGCAAGAACCAGTCGCCGTCACCTGTTGGCGCATCGCCCTCATAACCTTCCGCCGCGTCCGATGTCAGTCGCGAATGCGGAGTTTGATTTCGTCGGAGTTGCCCTTTAGTTCGGGGGCGTACATCGCGTAGGCCCGCGTCGGTAGGGCGGAGAATTGGCCGGGGATTTCGGCTCGCATGCGGTAGCTGACCGAATGCTTGCCGCGGGCCAGGGTGCGGGCGAAGAAGCAGACCTTCTCGTCGCGTACTTCCATGTAGGCGTGCAGGCCGGTGCGGACATAACCGGATCGCACGTCCATCGGCTCGAACCCGGCCGGCTTCATGTCCTCGAAGAGCAAGTACTCGTAGTCGTTCTTGCTTTCGATCTCCAACTCGATCTCCACCAACTCGCCGCTCTTGAGTTCGGCGAGGTTGTCGAGCGGGATGCGGTTGTACTTCTCCACGCGTTCTTCGAGCACCTGGCCCTTGGAACCGGGGACGCGTTCCTTCTTGTCGGCCCGCACCAACTTGTAGTACTTGCGTTCCACCTTCACCTCGAGGCCGGCCTTCGTGATCATGTCCTCGAGGGTGAAGTTGGTGACGTAGGCGTTGAAGTAGACCGGGCCTTCGCCCTTGCGCTTGATTTCCAACTCGTGCTTGCCGGCCGAGAGCTTGGCGCCTTCGATGACGAGTTTGTTGTCGAAGCGGAAGAGGTTGCTGGCGTCGATCTTCACTTCCTTGTGTTTGGTTCCGTCGAGCCACACCTCGACGGTCATGTTCGGTTGGCTTTCGCCGCTCGCCTTGAAGTACTCGGCCATCGCCTCGATGCAGATGGCGGTATCGCGGGTGCTGTTCCAGTAGGTGGAATGCTTGCGGTTGTTGAGCAGGTATTTCACCAGCCCGGCCGCCTTGGCGTCGCGCGGCGAAGTGCGGCTCAGCAGCTTCAGGTAGAAGGCGTTCGCCTCCGTGTCGCTGCCGTACCACGCCCACCAGTGCGTGCCTTCGGGGAGTCGAAGGTAGGCGGTCTGGTTCTCGTCGTCCTGCACCAGGAACTGGTCGATGTTTCGCATCACCATCGCCAGCTTCTCGCCCTGCTGGTTCTTGTGCAGCGCGATGCCGAGCATGCCCTTGGCGTAGACGGAGAGGTCGTTGCGGTCGCGATACAGGAAGTCCTGCATCTCGGCCGATTGCACATTCGCTTCGACCAGGATCATGTGGACGAGCGAATCGAGGTCGCCGGCTTTTTCCTTCCAGGGGAAGGTTTTGGTTGGCGCGTTTTGCAGCTTGCGGACTTCTTCCGCCTGATGGCTGGTCAGCCAGGCGATGCCTCGTTCCAGCATGCCGTTCGGCAGTTGCACGCCGTTCTGTTTGGCGAGCAGCAGACCGCGGACGACGACGGCCGTGGTGTGCGGGTAGGAGCGTTCGCCGAAGCCGGAGAACCAACCCCAACCGCCGTCGCCGATCTGCATGGTGGCGAGGGCTTCGATACCCGCCTTCGTCATCGCCTTTACCTCGGCCTCATCGAAGACGGGATTTCGCTTGTAGCGCTTCCAGCCCTTCATGCTTTCCTTGTCGTCGCCGATCTCTTGGCTGTTGAGGTTCGTTTGATGCTTCTCGATCTCCTTGAGGTCGAGCTTCATGTCGGTCAGCAGTTTCTGCACGATGACCGTCGGCACGAAGCGATTCAGCGTCTGCTCGGTGCAGCCGTAGGGATACTCGACGAGGTACGGCAACGCATCGACCATCGCCCCGGCGAGCGTGGGCGACCAGCGGACTTCGAGCCGAGTCTGTTCGACGCGGCGCTCGGCCGGGATGCTGAACGCGACTTTGCCGAGGTCCTTCTCGGGCCGGATGACGCCGGTGAAGGATTCCATCTTGAGCATGCCGTGGATGAAACAGGGGAACCGCATCTCCATGGCGTCGGAATCTTCGTCCGTGAGAGCCTTCATACGGACGACGGCGTCCCCTTCGGTGAGGACCTTGACCCGCCAATCGACGCGATGCTCGCCGCCCGCCTTGATTTTCACGGTCTGCGACAAATCGCTGAGCGAGGCGAGCGTGCCGCCATCCAGTTCGAGGGCGACGCGGACCTCCTTCTCGGTTTTCAGGTAGTTGTGGACATTCGCGGAGAGGACGACTTCGTCTTTCTGCACGAAGAATCGCGGAGCCTGCAGGCGAACGATCAGGTCCTTCTTCGTGGTGACTTCCGTTTCGCCTTGGCCGACCTTGGTGCCATGCCCCATGCCCCAGACGCGGATTTTCCACGCCGTGAGCTGGTCGGGCATTTTTACCTCGAAGGTGGCGAGGCCGTTCTGGTCCGTCGTCAGCGACGCGTTCCAGTAGGCGGTGTCCGCGAAGTTTTTGCGGACGGTTGGTTCGACCAGCGGCGGCCCGTTGACGGCCTCTTCGCGCTCGTTCGCCTTGCCGTCGCGGCGCAGCGAATCTGCTTCGCCGAGTTGGCGCTGATATTCATTCATTCCTCCCGGGCGGCCGGCAAATGCCGCCCCGGGAGCGCCCAAGCCGTTCTGCATATCTCCGGCCTCATGCTTGGCCATCTGCCCCTTACCTTGGGCAAGTTCTTCGATCACCGTCGCGCCGAAGATGCCGAGATTGCTCATGCCCCGTTCGGTGCTGCGGACGATGTTGTGGTGGAACTTGTTGAGCGACGTTTCCATCTGCGGATAGTGATGGCGGCGCCACTTCCAAAAGTGCTCCTTGATCTCGGGCACGTTCGTTCCGCCGGAGATGTATTCGACGCTCTTGTCGTACATGCTGACGACGGTCGAGCCGACGAACGGTTGGCCGTCGATGTCGGTGAGCTTGACCTTCACCTTGGCGGTCTGGCCCGGCTTGTATTCCGTCTGCGAAGGTTCGATCGCGACGTTCAACACGCGCTTTTCCGGCGGCACCACCACCTCGCGCGTTTCCTGATGCACTCGGCCATCCGCGACCGTCACCGCTTCCACGAAGAAGTTCGGCATGTCGCGGGTGACGACCGTGACCTCCTCCTCGAAGCTCTTGCCGTTGAGGCGGATCAGCTTCGGGGGCAGGTAGACATTGTTGGTGGGCCGAACGAAGAGGAGCACGGCCCCGTCCGCCTTGTTCGTGTTGACCAGGATCTTTGCCTTGTCGCCCGGCTTGTATTCCTTCTTGTCGAGGATCAGCTCGATGTCGTTGAAGCGGAACGATCGTCCATCGAAATCGTCGCCGCGGACGAGGAAGACGTAGCCCCCCTCGACCGTGCGATTGCGGCCATCGGTCAGCTTGTAGCGAAGGCGATATTGGCCCGGCTTGGCGGCCTTGATCTGCTGCTTCGCTTCGCCTTCGACGTTGGTATCCACCGCCCACTTTTCAGCGACGGTTTCCACCGGTTGGTTCTTGGCGTCGTAGCTGATCGCGAGCAGCGACAGCTCTCCCTTGCCTTCGATCGGCTTGTGGTCGAGCGTCTGTCCCTTGAAGCTGGCGAGAATCGTATCGCCCACCCGGTAGTGCCCGCGATCGAGCCAGGTATAGACCTCGAACGGCTTACGGCTCACGATGACGTTGCCGCTGCCGACGATCGTGCGGCGTGATTGATCGACGACCTCAGCCGTGATCGTGTAGCGGTGGTCCTGATTGCCGTGCATTTCCTTAGCGAGGGCGGTGTCGATGACAACCTGCACCTTGCCGTCGGGACCGACCGGTACTTCGTTTTCGAGCACGATTTCAGGCGGACCCTGGCGTTCATGATGCCACCACGGGCTGGGACGACGGCAGCCCCATTCGCCGAAGCCGGGGTACCAGGCGTATTCCGGAGCGAACCACCAGTAGCCGGTGCCGTAGAACCAATCCCAGCGGCCGCGCGGGAACCAGCGCGTGTCCTGCGATTGTCGCGTCACCTTGTATTTCACCATCCCGTTGACGACGGGAGCGCCAAAGTAGTAGCGAGAGTCGATGGTAGCTTTGATGGATTCGCCGAGCGCGACCGCTTCCTTGGGCGCCTCGACCTTCACCTCGAACTCCGGCTTCTTGTACTCCTCGACGCGGAACGAACCGCCGCCTTTGCCGACCACGGAGATGTGGTAGCTGCCGAGCTTGCAGCCGGTCGCGAGCGGGAAGTCGCCCGCGATGCCGCCGTATTCGTCGGCCAGGTATTGTTTCTGGTGAACCTTCTCCCCCATCGGGTTGAAGATTTCGACGTTGAACTGCTGATTGGCGAACGTCGAAATGTCCGCTTCGTCGTACTTGGCATGGCGAATCCATGCCTTGAATTGCACGTTTTGGTTCGGCCGATAGACGGGCCGATCGGTGATGACGATGGTGCGGGTCTGGTTGTATTCGGGGTCGTGCTGGTGGTTGTACCAGATACCTTGGAAGCCGAGATGGGCGAACTTCTTCATGCTGTCGCCCTGGCCGCCGCGAGCGACCGTGAGCCAGTTGTAGAATCGCGACATCTCGTTCGGGCCGACGACGACCATGCCGTCCTTGTCGGTCTTCTGCGCGAAGGTTTGCGTGAGCGTGCGCCACTGATTCTGATTCGGGGCGACTTGTTCCACCTTCCAGCCGAAGAAATCGACCTGCATGTCGGGCACGGGCCGGCCAGTGATGGCGTCGGCCACGAAGTACATCACCTTGTTTTCGAGGTTCTTCTTGATGATTGCGAGGTCATTGACCCAGACGACGATTCGGCTCGTATTGCCGTTCGCCATCTTCGCGACGAGCAGATAGGCGCCCGCGGTTTGCAGCGGCGTGGACACGCTGACGCGGTCATCGACGTGGTTGGGCCGGGGCTTGAGTTCTAACTCCCAGCCGGCCACTTTCTCGCCGATGTATTGGGCTTCGTTCTTTTCGATGAGGCGGTAGCCGAGGTTCTCGATGTTGGTCCGCTGCCAATCGACCTGGCCCGGGTTGTTCTTGAGATATCCCTTCACGTCTTCGAGCAATTTCGGGAAGCGAATCGCGAACGCCTCGAAGGCGACGCGGTCGCCGTTGCGGAAGCGGAAATCGACGACGGGGCCAGGACCTGCGGCGAAATCACGCGTCGGCTCGAATCGGCCCCAGTTGCCCACGATCTGGTCAAGGCGATGCTGGCGATGATTGTTGCTGCCGGCGCCATACTCTTGGATGGCCCGTTTCCATACCTCGGCCGCCTTCGGATACTGCCGGCGATTCTCGAAGATGGAGGCGAGGCTTTCGAGCGACTCCTGCCCTTCCTGCGTCTTGGCTCGATCTGCCACACGCTGGAAGATCTTGATGCAATTAAACTCATCCGGCAGTTTGAATCGCTTCACGCCGGTGGCGAGATTGGCGATCGTTTCGTCTTCGCCGAGCGTGTGCAGGGCGAAGGTGCCGGTCTTGGAATCGGATTCGCCGGCTCCGAAATGGAAACCCCGGTAAGCGAGCGTCTGTTCGCCGAACTGCTGCTGCAGGAATCGCCCGAAGATCATTTCGACTTCATTGAGGCGATTGGGGGATTGCTCGACGACTTGCTCGAGGAGCCACCGCCAGCGCTGCCCGTCGCTCGAAGCGAGCTTGAAGCTCTTGGGAACGTGATGGAAGACAGGGTTTCCCTTATCGTCCACCGGAGCGCCGCGTGAACCGCCGCGACCGTAGTAGCCTTCGTCGTAATCGGGAAGTTGATCGAGATTGGTGAGAGCTTGAAGGCGCCATGCTTCGCCGTTCACGATGGTGTTGGCGAAAAGCATGTAGTAATCGGAGAGGGCGTTCTTGTCGTTTTCGCCAGCGGTCAGGTCGCGGGCTTTTTCGAGGAGTTGCAGGGCACGGACGCGGTCGCGACGCCAGGAATCGACGAATTTTCCACCGCCGCGATGCCCGCCGCGGTTGAACTTGCCCGCGATGATGAAGCCCTGATGCTGCACGTTGACGTACGATTTGGCGACCGCTGCCTGCACGCGCCAGCTTTGGGGCCAGGCCCCGGCGACCGCTTCGCGGAACTCATCGACTTCGTCCGTACGAGCGAGACGTTCGAGGGCGCCGACCGCCATGTTGAGGTCGTCGCCGACTTTGACGGGATCGTTCTTCGGATCGAGCGCCAACGGCCGAAGGGCGTTGTACGCTTCCTTGAAGTTGCCCTGATTGAAGAGCTTGACCGCTTCCTCCCTCCGCTTTTCAGGCGAGGGCGGGTCGGCAGCGATAATCCACATTCCAGTCGCGGCGGTCAGCATCAACACGACGCTGAACGCAAGTCGGCGTGAACGAAGCATATTACGGTTTCTCGATCGCGGTCCGAGGGGTTGTCGTTCCGTTTCTCTACCACAAAGACGAACGAGGGAGCGATACGGATTGCAAAGAGCCGCGCACGAAGTAAGCGGACCTCGCCGTCGTTTCCGGCATTTCAATATCAAACAGACCGAAGGCGTGCCATGCTTGTGCGGATCCTTCGCGGGTCACTGGCAAGCTTCCGCCTCACCGCACAAGCATGTATCCAGCCCGAAAGCGGCATCTGCCGGGGGCATGCTTCGTCGGTGGCAGTCGTTGCTTTCTTGATGCCCGCAAGGGATCCGACGAAGCATGGCACGCGTCTCGTCGAATCGATGTCTGTTTCATCCTTCCTCATTCATCCCTCATCCCATTATCCACCTGCCGTGAACGCTCGCCAAACGTACATTGTCGAACAAGCAGGTACGCCGTCCGCCATCTCGGATGGCGAGCAATTTCGGAGTCGGATTCAGCTATGCTTGACGTCGCATTCGTTCGCGAAAACCTGGATGCGGTTCGCGCCAACACCAAGAACCGCAACGTGACCGCCGACGTCGAACGCGTCGTGCAGATCGACGATCGCCGCCGCGAGATCATCTCGCAGAAGCAGGTCCTCGAACAGAAGCGAAACGAATCGAGCAAGCTCGTCGGCGGCGAAAAAGACCCGGCCAAAAAGCAGGCGTTGATCGCTCAGGGCAAGGAGCTGCGCGAGCAGATCGCGAAGTTCGATACCGACCTCGACCAGGTCGAAGCGGAACTCAAAGCCGCCCTGATGACGATCCCCAACATGACCCACCCCGATGCTCCGGTGGGCACGCTCGCCGAGGACAACAAGGTCATCAAGGTCTGGGGCGAGAAGCCGAAGTTCGATTTCAAGCCGAAGGATCATCTCGCAGTCGGCGAGGCGCTGGACCTCATCGATATGGAAGCGGGCGGGAAGGTCGCGGGGCAGAAGTTCTACTTCCTCAAGAACGAAGCCGTCCTCCTCGAACTCGCCCTGATCCAATACGCGTTCGACATCCTGCTCAAGCACGGCTACTCGCCGATCATTACGCCGGACGTGGCCCGCGTGGATGTGCTCGAAGGCATCGGCTTCATGCCGCGCGGCGAGGGGACGCAGATCTATAGTCTCGCGAATACCGACCTCTGCCTCATCGCTACCGCGGAAATCACACTCGGCGGCATGCATCGCGACCAGATCATGGAAGACGCGAAATTGCCGATCAAATACGTCGGCCTGTCGCATTGCTTCCGCACCGAAGCCGGCGCCGCGGGCCGCGATGCACGCGGCATCTATCGCGTCCACCAGTTCACGAAGGTCGAGATGTTCGCGTACTGCTCGGCCGAGGACAGCGAGAAGCTCCACCAAGAAATCCTGGGAATCGAAGAAGAAATCTTCCAGGGACTCGGCTTGCCGTACCACGTCATCGACACCTGCACCGGCGACCTCGGCGGCCCCGCATACCGCAAGTACGATCTCGAAGCCTGGATGCCCGGCCGCGGCGAAGCGGGGGAATACGGCGAAGTGACCAGCACGTCGAACTGCACCGACTTCCAGGCTCGCCGACTCAACATCCGATACAAGAGCCCGAAATTCAAAGGGACCCGCTTCGTCCACACGCTCAACGGGACCGCGGTCGCCGTCTCGCGAGCGCTGGTCGCAATCTTGGAAAACTACCAGCAAGCCGACGGGAGCGTGATCGTCCCCGAGAAACTCCGCATGTGGATGCGCGGCATGGAACGCATCGGACCACGGAAGTAATCGCGCCGTAGAGAACTGGACGCGTCCGACGGATACTTTCCAATTTGCAATCGTCGGTTCTCCGCTTGCGGCTTAGCGAGCCGTGTCGTCCGCGCGAACGCTAAGCCGCAAGCGAAATTCCGGGCTCTCGGATGTCGGGTGACGTCCTTCGAACGCATCCAGTTCGGCGGAACGCCACGGAGGGCGTGCCCTACAGAGCGTTAATCCACTATGACGACATGCACTTCGCCCGGGCCATGCACGCCGGTGACGAGCTTCAGCTCGATGTCGCCGGTTTTGCTGGGGCCGGTGATGAGCGTGAGGCAGGCGGGTGGGTTGTTGGAGTCAGCGGTGGGGGAGAAGAGGTCGAAGAGATCGAAGAGGTCGGGCAGGATTTGGCTGCGGCTGGCGATTGCGATGTGGACGGGAGGGAGCAGGCTGATGGAGCGAGGTTGATCGGGTTGGGTCGCCATCACGATCGTGCCGGTCTCCGCAATCAGGTGCCGCACGGTGGAGATGCCGAGGTCGCTGGCAAAGTACGTTTCCTTATCTGCCTTTCGTGGCGACAAGTTTATGAACTTGTCGGAATTGGTGCTTTCGTTGCTTTCATTTGAACAAGTAAATATACTTGTTCCCACGAGATTGCCGAGTCGCCCCTTCAGATTCAGCCGATCCATCACCTCGCCGACGCCGATCACGATGTTCTTCGCATCATGCCGGCGGATGATTTCTTCGATCTTCCGCCACGCCGCATCGTCGTCTTCGGCGACGAAGGAGAATCCGCCGGCGAGGGTGAATTCGGTGCAGAACTTGGAGACGGGATCGCCGCCGGCGCCTTGGTAGCCCACCTTGCTTCGCCCTGGATGACTGGGGACGGTTCCCGCGCGATTTCCTTCGGCCACGGCGGTTCGCACCTTCGCCAAGAAAGCTTCGCGAGTGCTCATGGATTCATCTCCTTCCACCGATCGCGAAACGATCGGGCCGCGGGGGCGGGGAAATCGCGGACGCTGGTCCAGCCGGCGCCCGCCGCGGGCAGTTTTCGGAGCCAGCCGTCCCGCGAAAACGGACGGGACAGCCATTTCGAGACCTTGAGGGCGGCTCGATAAAGCCAGGGATGCCGAAGAACGAAACTCCATGTGCCGTACGCCCAATGTTCGAGCCGACTCGGCTTCTTCTTGTGCTGCAACTCACGCAAGCCGATCAGCATACGCGGGATGTTGATCTTCACCGGACAGGCCGCCTGGCACGCGCCGCATAAAGAAGACGCGTGGGGCAGATGCGGGTTCAGGGTCACGCTGTCGTAAAGCGGCGTCAGGATGCTGCCGATAGGCCCGGAGTAGACCCCGCCGTACGCATGGCCGCCGATTCGGCGATACACGGGACAGGCGTTCAAGCATGCCCCGCAGCGAATGCATTGCAGGCTTTCGCGAAACGGCGTGCCCAAGACCTTCGTTCGGCCGTTATCGAGCAGGACGAGGTGAAACTCCTCGGCGCCGTCCTGTTCGCCGGGCCGACGGGTGCCGGTGATGATCGTGGTGTAAACGGAGAGCGTTTGGCCCGTCGCGCCGCGAGCCAGGACTTTGAGGAAGACGGGCAAATCGGTGAAACGGGGGATGACCTTTTCGATCCCCATCAACGCGACATGCACGCGCGGGCAGGTTGTCGTCAGTCGGCCGTTTCCTTCATTCGTGACGAGGACGACGGTCCCCGTTTCCGCCACCGCGAAATTCGCTCCCGTGACCCCCATGTCCGCCCGGCGAAACTTCTCCCGCAGCACCCGCCGGCCCACCATGGCGAGCGACTTCGGATCGTCCGACAACTTTTCGCCGACATGCTCGCCGAGCACTTTCGCGATGCTCTCACGCGTGTGATGGACGGCGGGGGCGACGAGATGCGAGGGGCGTTCCTTCGCGATCTGCAGGATGAACTCGCCGTAATCGGTTTCGACAATTTCGATCCCGGCCGCTTCGATCGCGGGATTGAGATGCACTTCCTCCGTCGTCATCGACTTCGATTTGACGACCAGCTTGCTGTTCGTTTCCTTCGCGATGCGGACGATGATCTGCCGCGCCTCCTCGGCATCGGCCGCGTAGTGGACCTTTCCGCCGAGGCGATGGATGGAGGCTTCGAGTTGTTCGAGATAGCGATCGAGATGGGCGAGCGTGTGTTCCTTGATCGCCTTCGCCTGGTCGCGTAGCTGGCTGCTTTCGACGAACGAGCCGAAACCTCGGCGATTGCCCGCCATCAGCGTGTCGGTGAGCCGGCCCAGAGCGACCTGCAACGGCGCGTCGGCCAGCGCCCGCTCGACGGCGGGGACGAAGTCGTGGTGCTCTTTAACGGCGTATGGGTTCATGCGGCGTTCGATGGTAGGCGTGATTCGCACCAGCCTTCAGGGTATCGCGGAGGACAGCAGTCGGCCAAGTCGACCGTGCGCTAAAGATGTTGGAAAACTGCGTGAGGAGAAAAGAACTCGATTCTTCGATTGCATACTGACGACTACGGCAGTATCTGAAACCTACGATGGCAATCGTTCCGATTTGCGCTGATCCCGCCTGCGCCCGACGTTTGTTCGCCGCGGAACCGCCCCGCGCCAGCGTCACGGTTCGCTGTTCTTTTTGCAATAGGCTGTATCGAGTCGAGCCGTCCTTGGATGGGACGTTTTCCGTGAAGCCGAGCGATACGGAAGGCTCGGAGACTCGCACCCTGCCGCCCGGGACGACCGGCTTCGAGAACCAAGCGAGGTCGACGCTCTCTTGGGGCGAACGGAGCCTCGCCGAATTCGATCCGCTGATCGGAGGCCGAATCGGGCGATTCGAAATCCGAAGGCTGCTTGGCGAAGGATCGTTCGGCCGCGTTTACGAAGCGTTTGACTCGAAATTGGATCGGTCGATCGCTCTCAAGGTCGCGAAAATCGGCGGGCGCAACGACACGGAGCGATTGAAGCGATTCCTACGCGAGGCCAAAGCCGCAGCGGGTCTGCGTCATCCGAATATCGTACCGATCTTCGAATACGGCCAGGACGGCGACCAGTTCTTCATAGCATCTGCATTCATTCAAGGGCATACGCTGCAAGACGATCTGGAGAAAGGGAAGGCAACGTCTCCGGATCTCGCCCGCGCGGTCCGCATCGTGCGACACATCGCCGAGGCGCTGCATTACGCGCACAGCCAGGGAATCGTGCATCGAGATGTCAAGCCGGGCAATACCTTGCTCGACGAGAACGACGAGCCGATGGTGATGGATTTCGGTTTGGCGACGCGTCAGGACGAAGCGGAAAAGCTGACGCACGCCGGGCAGATTTTAGGCACTCCTCTTTACATGGCGCCGGAGCAGGCGAAAGGAAGCGACGACGCCGCCCGGCCTGCCGCCGATCAATACAGCTTAGGCGTGATCTTG
>JAXMAT010000050.1:0-39271 GCA_046350235.1 Gemmataceae bacterium
CGTCCGCGATTTGATCGAATCCAAAGTGAAACAACTCTTGCATTCCCTTTAGCACTTGCTCGCGCAGCGTGCTAAAGCACTTGATTGCCTTCGGCCACTTCCGACAATGCCCTCGATGCCGATGCTTCGAGGAGGATGCCGATGCGAGTGCTTGTGACGGGTGCGACCGGATTCGTGGGCGGGCATGTCGTCGATGCGTGCCTCAAACGTGGCTGGTCCGTCGTCGCCTTCGCGCGGCCCACCAGCAATGTCGCCGAGCTCAAGAAACTCGGCGTTGGGATCGTGCAGGGCGAAATCAGCGACCCGGAAGCATGCCGCCAAGCGACGGCGGATGTCGATGTCGTGATTCACTGCGCGGCCAAAGTGGGCGACTGGGGCCCTCACGAAGATTACATCAAAGCGAATGTGGACAGCCTTCGCGTGCTGCTCGACGCCTGCAAGGGGCTCGCGCTGACGCGGTTCGTCCATCTCTCCAGCCTGGGCGTCTACCCGGCCACGCATCACTACGGCAGCGACGAGAACACGCCGATCCAGGACACCCATCGCGACGGCTATTCGCGATCGAAAGTGCTCGCGGAGAAGCTCGCCCTGCGATATCACGCGGAGTTCGGCATCCCTGTCGTCGTGCTTCGGCCTGGCTTCGTCTACGGTCCACGCGACCGCACCGTGCTTCCTCGGATCGTCGAGAATCTCCGTCAAGGATTGGTCCGCTATCCCGGCGGCGGCGAGGCGGCGCTGAATACGATTTTCGTCCGCAACTTGGTGGACGCTATTTTCCTCGCTATCGACAACGATCAAGCCGTGGGACAGGTCTACAATTTGACCGATGGCGAGCATGTGTCGAAGCGGCGATTCATCGAGAAAATCTGCGATGCGACCGATCTGCCGCACCCCACCCGTCGACCGCCGCTCTGGTTCGCGAAGGCCGCTACCTGGATCTCGGAAGCGATCGCCAAGTCGAAGGGATCGAAAGAAGCCCCCGCATTCAACTTTCCGCGGCTCAAATTCATGGGCCTCAATCTCGACTTCAGCATCGAGAAAGCCATTGCCCACCTCGGCTATCGCCCCCGCGTCGATTTCGACGAAGGCATGTCCGAAACCCTCGCTTGGTACAAAGCGAATGTTGAAGCCGGAAGGATGAAGCACGAAGGATGAAAAAATGCATTCACCTGTATGCAGTTTTTGGTTTGTTTCATCCTTCATCCTTTCTCCTTCTTGCTTTACTCCCCGCTCTGCTCCCGTTACAACGGGATGCGGCCCACCTGGCATTCCCACCCCATTGATGGAGAACCTCATGTTCACCGCATCTCGTCTGCTGGGCTTCGGCCTGGCGGCGATCGTCTGCATTGCATTCGCGTCGCCTGCATCCGCTCAGGACAAGAAAAGCGAACCGAAGGCGCAGCCCAAGAAAGAAGTCTGGACCGATCCCGCCGACCCGTCATTGCCCGTCGATTTCAAGGTTCAGGGCGAGTATGCCAACGACAAGTTCGGCGTCCAGGTCATCGCCCTCGGTAAGGGAGAACTCCAGGCAGTCGTTTTGCCGGGCGGTCTTCCAGGGGCGGGTTGGGATGGTAAGAACAAGAGTCTAATGCAAGGCAAAATCGAAGGGGAGGGGGCCGTCTTCGAACCGGCCGCCGGCAAACGCAACTACCTCGCTCAAAACCCGGTCCAGTTCTCCGCGACTCGAAAAAATCCGCCTGACGGACAAAAGGACTACCGCGGCAAAATCGATGGCGATGTGCTCACGCTGAAGACGGAATCCGGCGAAGCGAAATTGCAGAAGACGGTTCGCAAAAGCCCGACGCTGGGAGCCAAGGCTCCGGAAGGCGCCGTCGTCCTTTTCGACGGCACGAACATCGAGGCCTTCAAAGGCGGCCGGCTCGACAAGAAGACGGGCCTGCTCAACACCGACGGCGCCGACATCCGCACCAAGCAGAAATTTCTCAACTACTCCGTCCACCTCGAGTTTTTCCTGCCCTATCGCCCCGATGCTCGCGGTCAGGGTCGCGGCAACTCCGGCTTCTACCAAGTCGACCAGTACGAGGTGCAGATCCTTGATTCGTTCGGCCTCGACGGCGTCAACAACGAATGCGGCGGCGTCTACACTAAACTCGATCCCAAGGTCAACATGTGCCTGCCGCCGCTCCAGTGGCAGACCTATGACATCGAGTTCACCGCCGCCGTCGTGGAAAACGGCAAGAAGGTGAAGAATGCCCGCATCACGGCTCGCCACAATGGCGTGTTGATTCACGACGACGCCGAGATCAAGGGCCCCACCGGCGGCGCACGCAATGAACCCGAAGGCACCCCCGGCTCGCTCCAACTGCAAGGCCACGGCAACCCGCTCCAGTTCCGCAATTTCTGGGTGGTGGAAAAGAAGTAGGCAAGTAATGGCCGCAATGCGGTCGTAGCCGCAACGGCAGAGCCGCGACCGTTAGGGAGCGGCCAGCAGGTTCCCTGGATTGACAGCATCCAACATCCGGTTGTTGGTACTCAGAACCCAGGAAGCCTGCAGGCCTCTTCTTAGCCGTCGCGGCTCTGCTTCATGCGGTCGCCAGCAAGTTGAACGATGATGTCGTCCCATGTCTGCACTTCGCCCACCGGGACTTGCGAGCGATCAAAGGCGTGTGCATCAAGCAAGGCTTGGCGGATCGTAGCGTCGTCGCCGGGGCGGTAGTAGAAGACGTGGGGGCGGTCGTTGCGGAGAAATTCCGGTGCCACGATCGGCAGGCGGCAGTAGGTGTATTGGTGCATCTTCAAGCTATCGGTCAACGCCTCCGCTCCCGGCGAATACGAGCGAGTTTGCAGGCCGATGTCCGCGTGCTTCAGATACGGAACGATTTCCTCGAAGGGACGCTCGGGATAGGCGGCGATGTTCGGCGCGGCGGGAAAATAGTCGCGGACGCCGAAGACGGTAAACGACCACTCGGGAAAGAGCTTCGCCGCCCGCTCAACGGCATCCGTATCGAAATACTCGCGGCCCACATACAGCACATTCGGCTTCGTCGTCGTGTACGGATTTGCGGATGCGGCGTCGAAGAGGTCCTTGCGAAGCCCATGCTTGTGCAGCTTCACGTTGCCATGATGTGCGAGCCGTCGCTGAATGTATTCGGAAGGGACGCTGACCAAGTCAAATCGTCCCGCGACACGCTCTTCTTGCTGAATGAGCAGCGGATGATTCCGCATGGCTGGGATATCGTCGGACACGCGGTAGACGTAGCGGGCCTTCGGATTGATGCGGCGGATGCGGTCGAAGAGAAGCAGGCCATGGTCGCTATCGAAGACGAACAGGTCCGCATCGGCCAGTTCTTTCTCCATGCCATGCAGCGGCAGTTTTCCATATAAGCGAAAGAACGGGGCGCTGAGCCAGTTGAGCGCGCCGAGTCGAAGGTTGACGGGGTGAAACGACTTGTACCAGACGAAACTCTTGAAGCGTTCGCGGATCAAGCGAAGGCGATTCGCCTCTTCGCGGACGGGATAGGTGAAGCGGACGTCGTTGCGTAGGCGGGAAAGCCAACTCAGCGATTGGGTGAAGAAGAGAACGTCCCAGCCATGCCGCCAAAAGGCGTCCGCCAGCCAGTGAAAGCCCGCCTTCCGCTTGGCTTCCGCATAGTGGCCGGTGAGAAAAACAACCTTCGGCATGTCAAGGCTTTACTCCCTCTCCTTTGGGGAGAGGGGTTGGGGTGAGGGGTTATGTCCCGTCCTGACGCTCGTAATTTGCCGTCGCGTTCTCGCCCCGTGGGCGAGGCGTATCGAAACGATCCCCACGGTGCGCTGCGCTTACCGTGGGGCTTGGGAAGAAAAACTCTATCGCCGCGAGGGCTTGACCCCTCACCCCCAGCCCTCTCCCCAACGGGAGAGGGAGCGGTCAGATTTAAGCGGCTGCGGTCGAGGGCAGGCGGCCCGTGGCGCGGTAGTGCTGCACGATCGCTCCCACGACGCGTTCGCGTGCGGCGCCGCTGAGTTCGGGGTACATCGGCAGCGCGACCGACATGTTGGCCGCCTTTTCGCTCTCAGGGAATTCGCCGACCTTGTGGCCCAGTGCAGCGAAGCATTCCTGCAGGTGCATCGGCTGCGGGTAGTAGACTTCGGTCGTGATCTTCTGCTTCGCCAGCGCGTCGCGAAGGCCGTTGCGATCTTCGACGCGGCAGACGAATTGGTTGAAGATGTGCCGCGATTGCACGACTTTCGGCGTCTGCACGAGCGAGCCGAGGCCCGACTTCGCGAACAACGACTGATAGTGGGCGCCGCCCTGTTGACGGAGTGCGGACCACGAATCGAGGTGCGGCAGCTTCACGCGGAGAACCGCCGCGTGGATTGAATCGAGGCGGAAGTTGCCGCCGACGAGCTTGTGGTAATACTTCGGCTGCGAGCCGTGGTTGCGGAGCAGCTTGATCTTGTCGTTGAGAGCCGAATCGTTGGTGACGACCGCGCCGCCGTCGCCGAAGCAGCCGAGGTTCTTCGAGGGGAAGAACGAATAGCAACCGACGGTTCCCATCGAGCCGGCCCGGCGACCCTTGTATTCCGAGCCGATCGCCTGGGCGGCGTCTTCGATCACGGCGAGGTTGTGCTTCTTCGCCACTTCGAGGATCGGGTCCATCTCGGCGCATTGGCCGAAGAGGTGGACCGGCATGATCGCCTTGGTCCGCGGCGTGATCTTGGAAGCGATCGCACGCGTGTCGATATTGAAAGTCACCGGGTCGATATCCACGAACACCGGCTTGGCGCCCACGCGCCAGATGGCCCCGACGGTGGCGAAGAACGTGTAAGGAGTCGTGATGACTTCGTCGCCCTGGCCGATATCGAGGGCCATCAGCGAGATGAGCAGAGCATCGGACCCGGAGGAAACGCCGATGCAGTGCTTCGCCTTGCAATACTGGGCGACTTCCTGCTCCATCGCTTCGACGTCGGGACCGTTGATGAAATACTGCGACGCGACGACGCGCATGACTGCCGCGTCCAACTCATCCTTGAGCTGCGCGTACTGCACCTTCAAATCGAGCATCGGAATCGGCGTATCCTGACTCATCGCTTTCTCCCAGGCGTTACGAACCAACCCGGTTGCGAACGGTCTCCGACCATTCCGCAACAACCATCCACCACGCCGGCCAAGCTTCCAGGGACTTGGAAACCGGGCCGAATATCAAAAAGCCATTGTACGTTCGTATCCCTGGTGACAAGTCCATGTCACACGAGCGGCGGGATGGGGACGACTGCCCCGCCTTGTTCGAGGGATCGCTGCCCGTACTCCAGTACCGCCACATTGATCAGACCCGCGGGCCCATCGGAAATCGGCGCCTTCCGCTCGCGGATGCATTCGATGAAATGGGCCGCCTCCAACCCCAGCGGTTCGCCGGCATCGATCTTCGGCATCGTCACTTCGCCGTTCTTCAGCGTCACGACATCGGGCTTGCCGAGTTCGGTGGGAGCACGCGTGAAACCCTTGTCGTGTACGATCAGCTTGTGCTCTGCCGCGTCATCGAAGACGACGCTGCGAGCGGAACCGACGACGACCAGCTTGCGGGCCTTGTGCGGATCGAGCCAGCTCACATGCACGTGAGCCAGGCGATTGCCGGGGAATTCGAGGGTGGCGAAGACGACGTCTTCCACGTTCGGATGGACGATGCTCTGCCCGCGGCACTGCACCGACACCGGATTCGCTCCAAGCAGCCGGCAGCAGACCGAAATGTCGTGCGGCGCCAGCGACCACCAGGCGTTTTCGTCGCTGCGGACGGTGCCGAGGTTGAGCCGTTGGCAGTACAGGTAAAGCACATCGCCCAGTTCGCCGCTGACGATCATGGTTTTGATGCGGCGGATAATCGGGTGATACTCGAGCAGATGGCCCACCATGAGCACGCGGGATTTCGCCTTGGCGATCGCGACAAGCTTTTGAGCATCCGCGGTCGTCAGCGTCATCGGCTTTTCAACCATCACATCCTTGCCGGCTTCCAGCAATTTGGAGGCGACATCGAAATGCGTCGGAGCGATCGAGGCGACGACGGCGCCGGCGAGCGTCTTGTCGTTGATGAGATCATCGACCTTCGTCGTCACGCGCACGTTCGGATATTGCTTCTGCACCTTCTCAAGCGAAGCCTGGCTGACGTCGCACACCCAGCGCAGCTCCACGCCCGGCAGATTCGCCAACGTGCGAATCCAATTCCCGCCCCAGCGGCCCGCGCCAATCATCCCGATCGGAATCATCAAAAACCCCTGTACATCTCGCCCGTTTAGTCGCCGCTCTCGGAGCGGCGTGGGCTGTAGGTCATGCGATCGCGTGGCGTTTTGTCCGGCGTCGCCCCGAGAGCGGCGGCTAAACGGAAGGCAACGCCGCGTCCTCGGAGTGGTCGAGGCACACCAGCTTTCCCTTTCGCTTCATGATAACGCCATCCGGTTTGCGGGCACTTCATGATGCTCGGCATCCGGCGCTGGCAGACGGTAGCCGTGTCGGCTCATCCACCCCGTCTGCCATGCGCGGGTGGGTGTCGCCCATCACCAGTGCATAGTCGGGCACGTCCTTCGTCACCACGGCTTCGCCGCGATGAAGGCGAATCGGCCGATTGCAGGGCGCCGCAGACGATGGTCGCACGGTGCCGATGGTTGCTCCGCGGCGGACCAGGGTTTTTCGTAAAGATGCTGGCGAACGATTTCGGTTGCGAGGGTTGTCGATATTCGTGAATACGCACGAAGGGCCAGCGAACGCGTCGTCCTCGACGACCAGGCCTGTGGTATAGAGCGACACGTTGTTCGAATCTTGACGTCGGCGTTCAGGGTGACGTTGGGCGACACGACGACGTTCTGCCCCAGAATGCAGCGTTTGCCGATGGTGCAGTTCGGCATGATGTGGCCGGAATGCCGGGCCTGGGAGCCTTCGCCGGCCTCGCAGGGGATCGATGCGGTGGCGGACTTCATGCACGGCAGGTACCTGTTGGTAATCCTCGACCGGGCGACCAGGGCGGGTCGGCGAACTGGAGTGAGAGATACACGAATGTGACGGGCGGAATCAACGCGACTTCTACGTCCGCGAACGATGAGGAGTTTCGAGGAAAGATGGGGAAGACGGGCGGTCTTCCGCTTGCGCTTAGCGGTGATGGACCAAAATCTCTAGGCTGCAAGCGGGGCCTTAGTGCGGCTGGTGCAGTGCATGCCGCAGTCTCCGCCGTGCTCGGCGGCGAAGTAGAGGCCTTCCGCATTCGCGGCGATCGAGCGGACGCGTTTGACCATCGCATGCAGGCCGTTGCTGCGGGTGGGCGAGAGATGGCGATCGAGGCCGATGCGGCGGAGCATGTCTTCGACGTCGAAGTTCGAATCTTCGCGGCGTTTTGCCGCTGAAGGCGAGCAGGATGATGGCGACGAGGCCCTTGGTGATAAACGCATCCGAATCGCCGCGAAACTCAAGGCGAGGGGGAATACCGGGAATCGTCTTCGCAGTCAGCCAGACTTGACTTTGGCAGCTGTGGACCTTGTTGTCGTCGGTACGGTCCAATTCGGTAACAAGGGCACGGCTTCGCGAGACTGATGATGTACCCGTAACGCTCTTCCCAGTCGTCGCCGAGAAGTTCGAGGTCGTCGATCAGATCGTCGAGGGTGGCGGTCAGGCATGCAATCTTCAAGAGTCGCGCACGAAGTAAGCGGATAGCGAGAACACTGCGAAACCGCTTACTTCGTGCGGCGGCTCCTTTAGACTCCGAACAATTTTTCACCTTGTGGATGCCACGGACAAGGGGCATCGACTTCCTCCTGAGTGTTGTACAAAGGCGAAGGCGGGGCGGGTAGCGGGAATACCGAATCGCTGCATGAGCGGTTGCGTGCAGTGATGGCCGCTGCGGATCGCGATCCCTTCCTGATCGAGGACGACGCCAATGTCGTTGGCATGGACGCCTTCGAGGACGAACGAAATCGCCCCCGCTCGCTCCCGCGCGGACCCGATGATGCGGATGCCCGGGATCTCGGCCAGGCGCGATGCGGTTTCCTTCAGCAGCGATCGCTCATGCTCGGCCACTTGGTCTAGTCCGAGCGATTCGAGGTAATCGAGCGCGACCGCAAGGCCGATGGGGCCTTCGACATTGGGCGTGCCGGCTTCGAATTTGTAGGGAAGGTCGTTCCAGGTGGTTTTTTCGAACGACACCGTGCGGATCATATCGCCGCCGCCCATGTAGGGGGGCATGGCTTCGAGCCAACGCGATTTGCCGTAGAGGACGCCAATGCCGGTTGGGCCGTATACCTTGTGGCCCGAGAATGCGTAGAAATCCGCATCCAGTTCCTGCACATCGACCCGCATATGCGGAGCGGCCTGAGCGCCGTCGAGCAGGACGGGGATGCCCTTGCGATGAGCCATCTCGATGACGGCCCGCACCGGATTGACGGTCCCGAGCGTGTTCGAGACATGGGTAAGCGACACGATCTTCACGCGATCGGTCAGCAGTTTCTCGAACGCTTCGAGGATGAGTTCGCCGCGATCGTCGATGGGGGCGACTTTGAGCTTCGCTTGACGGTCTTCGCAGGCGATCTGCCAGGGGACGATGTTCGAGTGATGCTCCATCTGCGTGATGAGCACTTCGTCGCCCGAGCTGACGAATTTCTTGCAAAAGCTGTGAGCGACGAGGTTGATCGCTTCCGTCGTCCCGCGGCAAAAAATGATCTCGCGCGTGTCGGCGGCGCCGAGGAATCGGCGCACCGTCTCGCGGGCCGCTTCATATTGCCGCGTCGCCCGATCGCTGAGGACATGGACGGCGCGATGGATGTTGGCGTTGTCGTTTTCGTAATAGCGCACGAGGGCATCGATCACGCACTGGGGTTTCTGCGTGGACGCGGCATTGTCGAGATAGATGAGCGGCTTGCCATGGACTTTCTGATGCAGGATCGGGAAATCCTTGCGGATGCGTTCCACATCGAAGGTCGGCGCCGTCCGCTCCATGCGTTCCCTCGTAGCTGCCTTGGTCGGGCTCATGGTTGTCTTTCGTGGAAACAAGTTTATCTAACTTGTTTGAGTCTTCCGCAATCCTCTTCGTCCAACCCATCGCCGTAGGGTGTGTCGAGCGTAGCGGGCCGCGTACAGGCTGTCGTCGATTGCTCGGCCCGACCTTCGGCGATCCGAGATTGCATCATGCCGTGTCCCGCAACCAGCGGCCGGGTGCGTCCTCCGCTACGCTCGACACACCCTACGGCGATCGCAAGGACCAACCTTACCGCACGATCAGGCGTTCGAGTTCGTCGCGGATCGCTTCGAGCTTGATGCGCGAAACGACGTCGTTGGCGAAGGCGAACGTCAAGATGCGGCGAGCTTCGTCGAGGCCGATGCCGCGTGAACGCAGGTAATACACCTGGTTCTCCGTCGAGCTGGCCGACCCGTCGCTCCATGCGTGCATTTCACGTCGTCGGCGAAGATCTCGAGTTGCGGCTTCGTGTTGATCGTCGCCCCTTCGCTGAGGAGCAGCACCTTGTTCGTCTGCTTGGCGTCGGTTTTCTGGGCATCCTTGCGGACGAAAATCTTGCCGTTGAAGACGCCCTGAGAAGAACCGTCGAGCACGCCTTTGTACAACTCATGGCTTGCGCGTTCGGCATCGCATGGTCGATGACCGTGTGGTTGTCGAGATGCTGCTTCGCCTCGCCCATGTAGAGACCGTTGACGGTCGCTTCCGCGTGTTCGCCGGCGAAGCGGACGCGGACTTCGTTGCGGACCAGCGAGCCGCCGAGGGCGACGTAATGCGTCGTGAAATTCGCTTTTTCGCTTGCAGCACCACCTGCATGTTGGCGAGGTGATACGCAACCATGCTTTCCCGCTGCAGCTTGACGTGATCGACGTGCGAATGTTCATTCGCGACGACTTCGGTCACCGCATTCGTGAAGTTCGTCAGGCCGGGCGAACCGAGATGCCATTCGACGATCGTCACCTGGGCGTTTTTGCCGACGACTACCAGATTTCGCGGCGACGACGCGACGTTGGCTGTGTTCGCGAACACGAGGTGGATTGGCTCTTTGACGACCGCATGATCCGGAACGACGATGAGGGCGCCGTCCTGGAAGAAGGCGAGGTTCTGCGCGGTGAAACCGAGCCGTTCGCTGTCGGCATAGCGGCCGAGATGCGCTTCGAGCACGCTGGCCGCATCGCTGCTGCCGTCGTTCGCAAATGCTTGGCTGAGCGTGCCGACATGCACGCCTTTGGGCAACGCCGCGACCTTTGAGAGTCGTTGCGAGGCGAGGCCGTTGACGAAGACGAGCCGGCTGCCTGCGATCGAGTCGGCGAAGCCCAGCGAGGGAAGATCGACGCGCGCGTCATCCGCCTTCGTCGGCAGCGCGTAGTCCTTTTCGATCAGCGGATTGATGTTGGTGAAACGCCAATCCTCGGTGCGTGCCGTCGGGTAGCCGACCTTCTGCAGGCGGGCGTACGCATCGCGGCGCAGCGATTCCACCCAAGGCATACTCCACCCCGCGAGTTGCGGAGCGAGGGCGGCGAATTGCTGGGTGTAGTTGGCGTCGGTTTTCGGAGCAGTCGTCGGCATCGTCAGGGTTCCCGTGCGAATCAAGTCCACGTCGCCTTCGGCTCCTCGCTAAACGGCCAAGCCGGCTTTGATCGGGTCGTAGCCATGGCTTTCGAGCTCGAGCGCCAATTCCTTCGGCCCCGATTTCACGATGCGGCCCTGGTAGAGCACATGCACGAAGTCGGGCACAATGTGGTTGAGCAACCGCTGATAGTGCGTGATGACGAGCACCGAGCGATCCTTGTTGCGAAGGGCGTTGACGCCGTCGGCCACCGCGCGGAGGGCGTCGATGTCGAGGCCGGAATCGGTTTCGTCGAGGATGGCGAGCTTCGGCTCGAGGACGGCCATCTGGAAGATTTCGTTCCGCTTTTTCTCGCCGCCGGAGAAACCTTCGTTGACCGGCCGCTTGAGCAAGTCGTCGGGCATATGCAGAATCTTCATCTTCTGCTTGACGAGTTTGAGGAACGCGGCTGCATCCAACTCCGCTTCGCCCCGATGCTTGCGGACGGCATTGAGGGAGGCCCGCAGGAAGTAGTTGTTGGTGACGCCCGGAATTTCGACCGGGTACTGGAAGGCGAGAAACACGCCTTCGCGGGCCCGTTCTTCCGCGTCCATTTCGAGCAGGTCTTTGCCGTCGAAGAGGACCTGGCCCTCGGTGACGTCGTAGGCATCGCGTCCCGCGAGGACGCCGGCGAGGGTGCTCTTGCCGGAGCCGTTGGGCCCCATGATGGCATGGACCTCGCCCGGTTTGACGTCGAGATCAATCCCGCGAAGAATCTCGCGGCCATCCACGGTAGCGTGCAGATTTTTGATGGTGAGCATGTCTGTCCTACATGGTTACTGCGAATATCGACCGACCTCGACGATCCTGACTAAGCGATCCTCTTCGCTAATCTCAAACCACACGCCAAGCGGCTCGAACGCGAAGAAAAAGAACCCATCCTCAGAAAGGCCTTTCAAGTTCGGGTCGTTTCTCAGGTGGTAGTTGATCCAGTCAGCCGCGTTGTTCACTGCGTCTCGATCGCTCGAACCAAGCCAAATGTCCGCGAGCCGATCCTCCGCATAGGCAGTCCAAACGACCGTAAAGATCATGCTGCGGGCTTCGCAGCTTTCAACTTCTTCAAGACTTCATCTGTCGTGATGCACTGATGACGCTCGGATTCCAGTCGTTTTCGTGCGGCTATAGGATCGAACGTGGTTTCCATTCGTTTTCGAAGCTCGATCTGATCGGGTATCGGCGACGCGAAGTGGCCAAGCAGATTGCCCGATCCGTCACGAATCTCCGACACACCGCGAATGTCTCGGAAAAGCGCCGCGTATTCGTTCGGGATGGTGACAGTTTTCATGATTGCCTCCCTTTCGCTTATCCCACGCTGCCTTCCAGGCTGACGCCTAACAGCTTCTGCGCTTCCACCGCGAATTCCATGGGCAGTTCGCGGAAGACTTCTTTGCAAAAGCCGTTCACGATCAGATTGACGGCGTCTTCCGCGGAGAGGCCGCGTTGCTTGCAGTAGAAGATCTGGTCTTCGCCGATCTTCGAGGTCGAGGCTTCGTGTTCCACTTTCGACGTCGTGTTGCGGACGTCGATGTAGGGGAAGGTGTGGGCGCCGCATTTGTCGCCTAGAAGCAGCGAATCGCATTGCGAATAGTTGCGGGCGTTGGCGGCGCCCTTCAGAATCTTCACTTCGCCGCGGTAGGTGTTTTGGCCTTTGCCTGCCGAGATGCCCTTCGAGACGATCGTGCTTCGGGTGTTGGGTCCGACATGAATCATCTTGGTGCCAGTGTCCGCTTGCTGGCGATGGTTCGACAGGGCGACCGAATAAAACTCGCCGACCGAGCCTTCGCCGATCAGCAGACAACTCGGGTATTTCCAGGTGACGGCGGAACCGGTCTCAACCTGGGTCCACGAGATTTTCGAGTTCTTGCCGCGGCAGGCGCCTCGCTTGGTCACGAAGTTGTAGATGCCGCCTTTGCCTTCCTTGTCGCCGGGATACCAGTTCTGCACGGTCGAATACTTGATCGTCGAGTTCTCGCCCAAGGCGACCAGTTCGACGACGGCGGCATGCAATTGATTTTCATCGCGGATCGGAGCGGTGCAGCCTTCGAGGTAGCTGACGTAGGCGCCTTCCTCGACGACGATCAGCGTCCGCTCGAATTGCCCTGTTTCCTTGGCGTTGATGCGGAAATAGGTGCTCAGCTCCATCGGGCAGCGAACGCCCTTCGGGATGTACACGAAGGAGCCGTCGCTGAACACGGCCGAGTTCAATGTGGCGTAATAGTTGTCGTTGTAAGGCACCACCGAACCGAGATACTTCTGCACGAGTTCGGGATGATTGTGAACCGCTTCGGAGAACGAGCAAAAGATGATGCCCAACTCCGAGAGCTTTTCCCGATACGTCGTCGCGACCGACACGCTGTCGAACACCGCATCGACGGCCACATTCGAGATGCGTTTCTGCTCGTCGAGCGAGATGCCTAACTTCTCGAACGTCTTCCGCAACTCCGGATCGACTTCGTCCAGGCTCTTCAGCTTCTTCGGCGTCTTGGGAGCCGAGTAGTAGACGAGATCCTGGTAATCGATCGGGGCGTAGTTGAGGTTCGGCCACCAGCGGGGCTCTTCCATCGTGAGCCAATGGCGATACGCCTTCAGCCGCCATTGCAGGAGAAAGTCGGGTTCGCCCTTCTTGCTCGAGATGAGGCGAATGACGTCTTCGCTCAGCCCCTTCGGAATCGCATCGACTTCGACGTCCGTGACGAAGCCCCACTCGTATTCCTTCTGGGCGAATTCCTGGATGGTATCGGTAGCTTGACTCATGTCTGGCGTCCTAGGTCATCCTTCAGATCGAACCGCGAAGCCGCGTCGCCGTTCACTTCAATCCGTTCAAGGGAATCAATTCGGGCTCATCCTGAAACACGGCGCTCGCAAGCCGTTGGCGGAGGAGGTCTTTGATCCGCGTCTGGTTCTGCAAGAGGTCGGCCAACGTGATTTGATCGAGCGTTTGCCGCATCCACGTTTCGAGCGTGGACCAAAGCCCTTTCAGCGAGCAGGCCCCTTTATGCACGCAGCCATCTTCGCTGGTGCCGGAATGGCGATCGCAGTAGCTGGGCTCGTCGAACAGGGGTTCGCCTAAGACCAGCAAAAGGGACCCAAGCCCGATCTCCTCCGCCGGCTTTGCGAGCCGATACCCGCCAGACCGCCCGCGGGCACTGTCCACCAACCCGGAATCCCGCAAAACCGCCATCAATTTGGCGACATAGGGAACCGAAAGCCCTTCCCCTTCACTGAGTTCCGGCAACGTCGCCGCCTTCGACTCGCTTTGGGCGAGTCGAACAAGGCAACGCAACCCGTACTCCTCTTGGGCGGTGATCTTCATTCCATCCCCAAAAATCACTGTCGGCACACTCGAATTGTAGGAATCTGTACTTTTTTGTCAAATAAAAAGCGGCATTCGGACAGTGCTTGTACTGGGTTGTAAATAATTTGTGTAACTGAACTTGCGACTGGTATGGGTGTTTAGCGTGCAATCGCTTTCATGCGCCTTTGTCGCAGAGTCTTTGAGCCGCTCTTCTCGGAGAGGTCACGATTGAAGGTTGTAGGGTCGCTTGGTGGCAGCGACAAAAGGCAGAATAATGAGCACAAAAACGACCGCCTCCACAGCGACGAAGTGCCAATCGATTACCCAGCGAAAGCGATCGCAAACTGCGGTTTCGCCGTGAGAGGCGAGTTTGAGGATCACACCGAGAGACATCGGCTCTTCGGCACCAGCATTACCCATCCAGGCAAACTTGGGGATCCATCCGAAGTAATCACGGTCAAGATCGTAAGAGACTGCGGGAGGAACCTTTTCTCCGCCCGGATCTATTTGCCAGTTTCCGCTACGGCGAAGCGGAGGCAGGCAAACCGCTGCGACAGCGGACGAACCGAAAATCATCCAAATGACAAATCGACGGGGCACTGTGTTTGGTTTTCCGAGCGTAAGGGCCTGGTAGCCCCACCGCTCAGCCGGTCGCGGCGGGCGTCCACGCTAACGTGAAACGAATTGTTCGTCCTCATCAATTCGATCGATTCGGCGCTGCAGATCGAACCCGAGCAGTTCGTCGGAAGTGAGCCTTTGGATTCGCTGAAACACTTCCCTTGTGCTCAGCCCTTTTGAAGCCGGCTCAGACATCAGTTGGCTCGCGGCTCGAGCATACGTTGCAGCGTGCTTCGATCGCGCTGAAGCGTAGAAGCCGATCAGATTGCCATCCGCATCGCGCGTATCTCGGCCACGCCAATTACCTTCTTCAAACGCTCGACGGCGGCCGGATCAGGATCGACCGTTTGAATGAAGACCCCGAGCAGAAACTACACCCATTCACCGCAACAGCATTGTAATCTAGAAAGGCAGGCCGCACCAAGCGTTTGACCTTGTAGCCAATCGACTGCTGAGACCTTCACATGTCGCACTTCGCGATCGAATTGACTGAGCACTTTGAACGCTACATCACCCATCAGATTGAATGCGGAACTTACCGCGATGCTCGCGAAGTGATCGAGGCGGGACTGCGGCTTTTGGAACGACAAACAAAACAAAACGAACAACGTTTGGCCATTCTTCAGAGGCTTGTCGGGGAAGGCATTGCTGAGATCGAGCGGGGAGAAGGCAGATCCTTTGACAACGACGACGAATTAGGCGAATTCATTGATTCGCTAGGCAGGGTCCTCGAACACCGATCGACCGGGACGCTAAATGAAAAAGCGGGTGCGACCTTGCTGAAAGTCGCACCCGCTTCAGTTTTCGGAAAAACTACTTCCCCGCGAACACTCGCTGGGCCGCGGCGACGCCGGCGCCGATTTCCACCTTCACGCCCATCTCGGCCAGCGACAGTTCCGTCCCCGCGATGCCGGCGAGAATGTCGAACTGGTCGATGTAGCCCATGTGGGTCATGCGGAGGATTTTGCCTTTCAGCGCGTCCTGGCCGTTCGCGAGCTTCAGACCGTACTTCTTTTCCAGCTTCGACAACACCTGGGTGCTGTCCACGCCGTTCGGCGACTTCACGACGGTGAGGGCCGTGTTCGGCTGGGTCGGGAAAATCTCGAGGCCCAACGCCTGGAACCCGGCCCGTGCGGCCCGAGCGTATTTGTCCTGGCGGGTGAAGATGTTCTCCATCCCTTCGCCGACGATCCGCTTCAGGCTGAGCCGCATCGCTTTGATGAGCGTGTGGGCGGGCGTGAAGGGGGTGTCGTTGCCTTCGATGCTCTTGCGGGCCTTCTTGAGGTCGAAGTAGAACGTGCGCGGATTCGGATTCGCTTCGATCGTCTTCCACGCCTTCGGGCTCACCGACACGAACGCCAGGCCCGGCGGCATCATCAGCGCCTTCTGCGAACCGGTCGCGCAGATATCGACTTGCCACGCGTCCTGACGGAACTCCATGGCGCCCAATCCGCTGACCGCGTCCACGAGCAGAATCGCCGGCGTCGCGGCCACGATCTTGCCGAACGCCTGGATGTCATGACCGATGCCCGTCGAGGTTTCGCTCAGCGTCGTGCAGACGGCGACCGTGTCCGGGTGATCCTTGAGCGCCTTCTCGATCTGCTCCGGCTGAACGGCCTGGCCCCACGGCACATTGATGACGATCGGCTCGATGCCGTACGCCTTGGCGATGTTCGTCCACCGTTCGCCGAACTTGCCGGCCACGCAGCAGATGGCTTTCTTGCCAGCTGGAACCGAATTCACCAACGACGCTTCGAGCGCCCCGGTGCCCGACGCGGTAAGGGGCACCACGACGTTCGATTCCGTCATGTACACCTTTTTCATGTCGGAGATCACTTCCCCGAGAATCTCGCGAAACTCAGCCGTCCGGTGGTAGACCATCGGCTTGGCGAGTTCGAGCAACGTCTCCTCGGGAACGGGGGTCGGTCCGGGCGTCATCAAGCGAAATTTCATGGAACCGGTCCTTGCGGGGACTTTGGGAAAAGATTCACGATGTCATTATAGGAGTGGGTTCGACTTCCATTACTGTACGCAAAAGATTCCAAGGCGCCGAGCAAGGAGCCGCTCATGCAGTAAGCGGATCTCGCCATCTTTTCGCGAATCCGCTTACTGCGTGCACGGCTCTTCGAACGAAAGAAGCCCATGGGTTCCGGCCCATGGGCTTTGCCTCTTCCATGCGGTGTCGGACTTCGCCGCTATCGGCGGGCGCCCGGCACGCTCACGTAGCTCGCTCCCGGCGTCCCCAGCCGATCTTCGGTCGGCTGAGTCGTCGCAGCGAACGTTCCGGCCCCTCCTTGACCGCGTTCCAGCGTCAGACCGACGGTCACGACCTGGCCCGCGCGGAGCACTTTCAATTCCACCGTTTCGCCGGCTCGCTTGTCCCACAGGGCTCGTTCCATGTCGAACGAGTTGCCGACTTGCCGGCTGCCCACCATCAGGATTTCGTCGCCGCTCTTGAGGTCGGCGGCCTGCGTCTCGGCCACCACCACGCGTTGGCGGTCGCCTGTCTCGGCGATGATCTTTTCGGAAACCTTGAGGCCATGATGCACGCCGGCGATCTTCACCGCGCTCAGGTGTTTGCCGAGCACATGCTTCACCATGCCGGCGTTGATGGCGAACGCAATGCCTTGGGCGCCTTCGCGAAGGGCGACGTTGATGCCGATGAGTTCGCCGTTGATGTTGAGTAGCGGGCCGCCGGAGTTGCCGGGGTTGATGCTGGCGTCGGTCTGGATCAGGCCGTTAAGTACATCGCCGGAGGGCAGGGTGATTTCGCGGCCCAGAGCGCTAACGATGCCGGTCGAAACCGTGTTGACGTAGCCGTAAGGATGGCCGACCGCGATGACCGATTCGCCGACCATCAGGTCCGCGACCGGGGCGAGTTCGAGGGCTTGTAGTTTCTTGTCGGTGGCGACTCGCACGATGGCGAGGTCGAAGCGGGTTTCGGCCACGGCGACTTCGCCGTTGAGTTCGGTGCCGTCGTGCAGGCGGACAACCACGTTGCGGTTGTTGCCGACGACATGGCGATTGGTGACGAGGAAGCCGCGTTCGTCGATGATGACGCCGGTGCCTGCGGTTTCCTTGGCTCCGGTGGAGCGTGCGACCTTGATGCAGACGATGCTGGCTTTGACTTTTTGGACGGCTTCGACGACGGGGCTGCGGCGGGTATAGGCCTTGGTTTCGGTTTGAGCCTGGGCGGCAAGCAGTAAACAACGAGCAGACGAGTAGGGCGACGACGCCCCGGGACGGGAGGAGCTTCATCTTTCGATCCTTTCGGCCTTTAGGGGAGGCCATAGAGCACCTGGCGACCTCGATCCACCGATCGAGGCCCATGGCTTTGCGTCCCCGCCTCACGACGGGTTTGCCGTATCGCGGATACCATTCCGTAAATGTGGCTCGGTCGCTGCTCCGGACGGGAGCATTGACCGCCACGAAAAACCTTAGCACGAAAATCGTCACGGTCGGCAAAACCAGGCTTTGCTTGAGTTTTTCCCGAAGAACACGTTCATGCTTGAGAACGCCGTGCGTCAGAAGTGAAGCAACGGATCGAAACGCTTGAATACCAGACTCAAGGCCCTGGGACGACCGTAGGAGCTCCTGGGTTCAATGTGTCAGTAGAGCAAACGATTTCCGTCTGGAACCCAGGAGCTCCCTACGGTCGCCCCAGGGCTTTGAGCACAATCTGCTGTGCTCTCGGCTACCATATGGTTCAAAAAGTGGCAGCAACCCCGTAGAAAAGCCGCATTGGTTCCACCACACAAGGAAGCACCGCCATGGCCGAAAAAGATCACGCCTCGCGCGACGGATTACTCGAAGTGGTATCAGGACGTTGTCAAGAACGCCGGCCTGGCCGAGAACTCCGACGTCCATGGCTGCATGGTCATCAAGCCGCATGGATACGCCATCTGGGAAAAGATGCAGCAAGCCCTCGATCGCATGTTCAAGGCGACGGGCATGTGAATGCGTATTTTCCTTGTTCATCCCGAAGCGATTCCTCGAGAAGGAAGCGGAGCAGGTCGAAGGCTTCGCCAAGGAATGCGCCCGTCGTCACCCATAGCCGGCTCGTCGCGGGGCCGGATGGCAAAGGGTTAGTTCCCGATCCGCGCCAAGCTTGGCGAAGAACTGATCATTCGCCCCACATCCGAAACGATCATCTGGAACACCTACCGCAACTGGATCCAGGCTGGCGCGATTTGCCGATCCTGGTCAACCAGTGGGCGAATGTCGTTCGCTGGGAAATGCGTACTCGCCTCTTCCTGCGGACGGCCGAATTCCTGTGGCAAGAAGGCACACCGCCCACGCGAATCAGGGGGAAGCGGAGGAGGAGGCGAAGAAGATCCTCGAAGTCTACCGAAGCTTCGCCGAAGATTGGATGGCGATGCCGGTGCTGACGGGGCCGAAGAGCGATGGCCAGAAGTTTCCCGGAGCCGTGTACACGCTGTGCATCGAAGCGATGATGCAGGACAAGAAGGCGTTGCAGGCGGGGACGAGCCATTTCCTGGGCCAAAACTTCGCGAAGGCGTTCGACGTCACCTTCCAGAACCGCGAAGGAAAACTCGAGCACGCATGGGCCACAAGCTGGGGTGTTTCCACGCGTCTCATCGGCGGCCTAGATCATGACGCACAGCGACGACCAGGGCTTGGTGCTGCCGCCGCGGCTGGCTCCAATTCATGTCGCGATCGTGCCGATCTATCGAAGGATGAAGAGAAGACCGCCGTAACCGAAGCGTGCTCACAAACTCGCCGCTGGCATCCGCGGCCTCGCGCTGATCCGTGGCTGCACTTTATGAGCCGATCAGCGTGAAGGTGGACGATCGCGACCAATATCAGCCGGGTTACAAGTTCAACGAATGGGAAGTGAAGGGCGTGCCCATCCGCGTCGAGCTTGGGCCGAAGGACCTCGCGCAAAATGCGTGCGTCTTGGCTCGCCGTGATGTCCCCGGCAAGGAAGGGAAGATCATGGGCGTGCCGCTCGCGAGCGCTCCGGAGCGGATCGCGGCCATTCTCAAGGAAATGCAGACGGGGTTGGTCGAGAAGGCGCGTGCGTTCCGCGATGCGAACCTCAAGACCGTGGACAGCTACGACGACTTCAAAGCCCAGCTGGAATCGCCCGGCGGCTTCTTCCTGGCCCACTGGGACGGCACCCGCGAAACCGAAGACCGCATCAAGAACGAAACAATGGCGACCATCCGTTGCATCCCGTGGAATATCCCAGCCGAACCCGGCAGATGCATGGTGACCGGCAAGCCGTCGAAGCAACGCGTTGTCTTCGCTCTGTCGTACTGAGAACAGTCAGAGCCCGAGCGCCAGCGAGGGTTTCGCGTGGTCCCGATGGGATGCGGCGAAACCCTCCCCTGACGCTCGGGCTCTGAAAACGAAACAGCCGCGTGGCTCATCGCCACGCGGCTTTTGGTTTGATTCGCTTCCCGTTTACGCGACGACGCGTTCGGGTTGGGCTTGGGCTTGCATTTGCGGTTGCACGTGCGGCTTCGGTTCGCCGTGCGGCTTGTGGTGGACGAGGTGCTGCTTCCCCTTCACCACGTCTTCCGTCACCTGGAACTTGTCCTTGCTGTCCATGTCGGGCAGCTCGTACATGATGTCGGTCATCACCTGTTCGATGATGCTTCGCAGGCCGCGGGCGCCGGTGTCGCGGGCTTTCGCGAGACGAGCGACGGCATGCAGCGCGTCGGGCGTGAAATCCAGCTCGGCGCCTTCCATCTCGAACAGCTTCTTGTACTGCCGGACCAGGGCGTTCTTCGGTTCGGTAAGAATGCGGACCAGGGCGTCCTCGTTCAGCGGGTCGAGCGGAGCGAGCACGGGCAGACGGCCGATGAATTCGGGGATCATGCCGAATTCGAGGAGGTCGTCGCTCGTCACCTGGCTGGTCAACTCGCCGAGCTGATTCTCGCGGGCTTCCGGCGTCGCGGCGAATCCGATCGTCTTCTTGCCGAGGCGTTTGGCGATGATGTCTTCAAGGCCGACGAACGTGCCGCCGCAGATGAAGAGGATGTTCGTCGTGTCGAGCTGAATGTACTGCTGCTCGGGGTGCTTGCGGCCCCCTTGCGGCGGGACATTGCTGACCGTACCTTCGAGCATCTTGAGCAACGCCTGCTGCACGCCTTCGCCGGACGCCGTCGCGGAGTTGGTCGAGACGTTTCGGCTGGTCTTGGCGATCTTGTCCACTTCGTCGATGTACACAATGCCGGGCAAGCGCGTGCCGATGTCGAAATCGGCGGCGTGGAGCAGCTTGAGCAACAGGTTTTCGACGTCTTCGCCGACGTAGCCCGCTTCGGTCAGCGTAGGGTGGCGTTCGCCGATGGCGAAGGGCACATCGAGGATCTTGGCGAGCGTGCGGCGAGGAAAGGCCTTGCCCGAGCTTCAGGGGGCCGACGAGGAGGATGTTGTTCTTCTCGACATCCACATCGGTCTGGCCGGCTTCGCCAAGGCTGTGCGAGGCCGTTTGTAGTGGTTATGGACGGCGACCGAAAGAACCTCTTCGCTCGGCTTCCTGGGCCGATCACATACTGATCGAGCTTCTCCTCGATGGAGCGGGGCGAGGGGATGTTGTCCACCGAAGTCTTCGTGGTGCCGCGTCGGCGTTTTTCCTGATCGATGATCGATCAATACAATTCGATGCATTCGCCGCAGATGTAGATTGCCGCCGGGGCCTCGATTTCAGGCCCGACATCGCGGTAGCTTTTACGGCAAAAGATGAGAAGGCGTTGCGATTGCGACCGGCATTGCCGGGGAGTTTTTCGTGCTATTGGCTCGTCAAGCCCAAAGCTGGTGCCCAGGCCGGAATCTTTCGTTGCCGATCGAATCTCCTTCGGATGACCGAAACCCTGAGGTCCGTCAAGCCAGGGCGGGAGGGCCGCACAGGCCTCCCGTCCGGCATTGTAAGTCGCCGGTTGCGTGGTCGCAATATTTCGCAATTCGAGAAGAACTCGAACGGCGGTATCGCGAGCCTGCATGACGGGTCCGAAGGTCAATCTTTGGAGTGGGGAGAAGATTGGATGCGATCGTCCGGCTTCGGCTCTTCGATCCCTTCCATCTGCCGGCGGATGCGCTCGAATTCTTGCGGGGCAAGCGAGCCTTCTTCCATGAGCCGGCGATAGTCTTCGATCGAAAGGGCCTCGTCGGGGGAATCCTCCTGGAAGTACCGCTTGCGAACTTGGAACACAAGAACGCCGCCGATCAGGATCAGAGCGATGACCCCGACAAAGAGACCGATGGCCTCGAAAGCGCGTGCCTGTGCCGTCAATCCAAGAAGCGCGGGAGCGGCGAATCTCATCTCGCCATCCACCACGAGGGAGAAATACGGTTGTTGCCTTGGGGGTGACCCGCCCTGCGTCGGACCTGCATCAGGGCTTGCTCCGCTCGTGTGCCCAATTATAGCGCCGCTTCCGATCGCACTAAAATCGAACGCAGCGCCTTGTAAGAAAAACCTGTGTGGGGAGTATGCACCAATCGCGCCAATCGAGAAAGTCTGCCAAAGGTCGGATGCGGGAGGTGCAGGAATCGATCAGCCAGGGGCCGCAGCTTGCCCAGATCGGCGAATCGTGCGAAGCGGAATGGAAGGGAAATGCCCAAGTGTCTCGCCGAATTGCAAGGAATACAATGACGGCAGCCGTAGGGTGTGTCGAGCGCAGCGAGACGCACCATTGCTTCACGCACTCGAGGACCGAGTGAAGGCTGTTGCAGAGGAATGCTGAAACGGTGCGTCTCGCTGCGCTCGACACACCCTACGACATCGCCACAGGATTTCGCGGAAAGCTCTCTCCATGACCCGCACGTTCGTCGCCCTCGCCTCTCTCGTCATGCTGCTGATGATCGCCGCCATCGGCGTCGGCACGTGGTCGTTCGTCCTGAAGCTGCAAGGGCAGCGCGACGACAACCTCTTCATCATTCACTTTTGGCTGGGGCTCGGGACCGCCCTCGCGGTGCTTCTCGTGCACTGCATTATTTTCACCTACTTCCTCGGAACGGGGCGGTGGGTGAAGGAAGTGAGCATCGCCTATCGATTGCCGGACGATCCGTTTTACAAAGAGACACGGACGCTCAAGCGGAAGACCTTTCCGCCAGCGCTCTTCTCGATGCTGATCGCCATCGCGACGTCAGCGGCGGGCGCGGGCGTGATGCTGCAAGGTTGGCACTGGGGCATGCATGCAACAGGCGCGGTTTTGACGATCCTCATCAATGTGTGGGCCTTCGACGTCGAGTATCGCGCCGTCTCGCGCAACGCGGTCGTCATGGATCTGGTGCTCGACGAAGTGGACCGCCGCCGCGCGGAGCAGGGCATGGAATCGAATGCGGAGGCGCTGGCGCAAGAGCCGCGCACGTAGTAAGCGGATTCGCGTTCCGTCCATCAAAGAACCTTTGCGTGAGCGGCGGCGTGCCATGCTTGGGCGGGTCCTTGGCAGGACTCGTGAAGTGGCTGCTCTCACCGCCCAAGCATGCCCCCAGTCGGGACACTGGATTCGGGTTGGGGGCATGCTTCGCCGGTGGAAGCCGAAGGAGCGACGAACCCAGCCGAGGCTCCGGCGAAGCATGGCACGCGATCGTGAGATTTGCTTCGGAGAAGACCTTGTTGCTTGGTGTCACCCGGCTTGTCGGCGGAGCGTGCGTTGTTCGTTTTCGCGAATTGCGCGGGTTCGCTCGCCCGCAGTGTGCATCTCGATCGCGCGGTAAAGCGTCTCGTGTTCCGGCGTCAACGTTCGTCCGCGTCGGTGCATCGCGATGCGGGCGGTATGCAGCAACGCATCGATATCCGGCCCTTCGCGCAGCGTCTCGTTCACGAACGTCGAAAACGGCGGCATGTACTTCGGGGCAAATCGGCCTGCGGGAAGCACTTGGCTGAAGGCGCCGATGGTTGAACCGGTGTTGAGCAGCGTGCCGAGTCCGGATTTCACGTGATCTCCGACGAAGCAGCCCACTTTTCGCAGGCCGGTGCGTTCGAGTCGGCCTTGCTGCACGACGCCGATTTCGCCGTAGTCGTTGCGTAGGTCGCTGGTGTGCGTGCCGGCGCCGAGGTTGACCCATTCCCCTAGATAGCTGTGCCCGAGAAAACCGTCGTGGCACTTGTTGCTGAAGCCCTGCACGATGGCCGCCTCGACTTCGCCGCCGATCTTGCAATAGGGGCCGATCGTCACGCCGCCGCGCAGTTTGGCGCCGAGGATGTGCGTGCTGGGACCGACATAGCACGGCCCTTCGATTCGACTGAACGCGGAGACATTGGCATGCTGATCGATAACGACCGGGCCATGCCTTGCGGTCGATCAGCACCATCGGTTCGATGCCGGTGGTCGGATCGATCCACACGTGGTCGGGTGATCCCAGAATCGACAGTCCATCCAGCGACCGACGCGGGCGGTGCGAAGACGCAGAAATCGCATTCCACCTCGGCCATTCGCTTCGACCAAATCCCAAGGCCGATCGATCATGCGGCCCGATGCGGCGAGATTCGGCATTCGCAACGGCAGATGATGCAGCAACGATTCGATGTCCGCCTCATCCGGCGCCCTGCCAATACCGGGCGAAACCCAAGCGAAAGCCGCTCGGATCATCGAGCATGCCGACGCACGGTTCATCCACTTCGATCGGACCACCGAAGCCACCGGCCCACGAGCAGGACGGGTTGCGAACGCAGCCAGGCGAGGTTGTTGATCGGCCGACGCGGATGAATGTGTCGGCAAACGTCCGCAAGCCAGGGCCGAACCCATGCGCCCCATTGCAGGGCGTGGGCGGCATCGAGTTGCTTTTCACGCAACGAGCGAGCGCCGACTACGAGGTCGAACGTGGGCCGAGTCAGGCTCAACGGCTCAAGCTGCGACCAGCGATCCTCGAACAAAGCGACCCGCATGCCCGCCTCCTTGCTGGCTGCACGAACCGACCGTCCCTTTTCCGCACCTCTTGCACCGCCCGGGGTGGAGCAGCGCCTGCGACATCACGCCATTGGGACGCACTTCCGGATAGTTCGCCACGCCCTTCGCATTGCTCAGGGCGTGCCACCCCGACTTGCGACATGTCGGTCGCGATGATAGCGGCGGGGCGGTTGTGAAAATAGGCGAATTGCTGACGGCGTGTCACTCCGCCTTCTCTGCTTCGCCCTCGTTATCGTGTTTGCCCATCATCCGCTTACGCAAATCGTTGACGACTTGATGGGCGAGGCGTGTGGGCTCCGGTTGACGGTAGCCGCGGCATTGCGACAGGACGGTGCGGATGGAGCTTTCCAGGTCGATGCCATGGCCCGGCGAGATGTAAAGGGGCTTCACGCCGTCCTTGGTCCGCAGCACGACGCCGACCTGTTCATCGTCGATCATCAGCGGTGAATAGCTGCCAGCTTTCCGTGCGGGGTCTTTGAAATCGCCGATCAGCTTCGTTTTCGCGCAGCCGATCGTGGGTATGCCGAGCCAGAGGCCCAGATGGCTGGCGACGCCGATGCGGCGCGGATGAGCCCGGCCTTGGCCATCGACAAGCACGACATCCGGCCGATGCGTCAGCTTGGCGAACGCTTCGAGGATGATTGGCGCTTCGCGAAACGAAAGCAGGCCGGGCACGTAGGGGAAAGGGCTTTTGCCGACAGCCTCCGCCTTGTCCACGATCGTTCCGTCATCTGCTTTCAGCACGACGACAGCAGCGTAAAACCAGGGCGAGAAGCGGTTGTAGGAGCAATCCGCCCCCGCCACTAATTCGCAGGCGCCGAGCGGAGTCGAATGGTCGACCTTGTCCGCCAATTCTCGCTGAAGTGCGACCGCCTCTTTCGGCGTCAGTTTCCAGGAATGCAGCATCGGCGTCAGGGGTTGGAGTGTGGAGCAGTGCGTTTCCAATGCTCGGCGACCAGCGTATCGAGGAGCAGTTGGCCCATATGAAAGAATACCAGGGGCGCCATCGCGAGCGGGTAGTCGGCTTTGAAGTATTGATCGAAAAGGGCCAGCGAAACCGGAAGCGTCTTTTGGCTGCCGCAGAACCCCACTGCGATCGCACGGGCTCGTTCCACGCCAAGGCGCCGCGCCGCGGCGTATCCGCCGATGAGCGCCGCCATGTGCAGTCCGGCGGCGATCAATGCACAACTCGCAAATCCCGCGGGACCCAACGTCGCATCCTCGCGAAGGCGCAGCCCCATCGCGGACGCGGCGCGGACGACCGTTGCCAGGATGAAGATCTGCGCAATCGCACCAAGCAAAGGCTTATGTCGATCGGCAACTGACGCATCGCATGGTGTCGTCGCATGGCTTGGCCGATCGCCACCGGCAACACGACGGTCGTCGCCAAGTCGAGCATCATGAGGCAGCGAGCAGGCCGATATTCGCTCCGAGCGTCAACGCGAGCCAGACGGGGGCGACGAGCGGACTGATGAGCGTGGAGATGAGGACGGCGAGCAATGCGGTCGCTTCGTTGCCATGAGCAAGACGAGTCCACAGGATGCAGGACGCAAGGGTACAGGGAACGCCGTACGCGAGCATGAAACCGATACGCAACTATGGGTGGCCCGAGCCAATCGCCTAACAGCCAACCGGCGGCGGGCAAAGCGTACATAACTGACGAACACCGCGAGAAGCGAACTCCAGGGCGAGCGAAGCTCATCGCGAAGCGTGCGGGTCGCATCGTCCAGGCCATCAAGGCGAGGGCCACGCCGATGACGCGACGCGAGGATCGAGCGGCTGCGAGGCGGCGGCAGCGGGCCGGGCACGATCGTGCCGCGCCCGACCATGCTGACCATGCCGACCAAGAACCAACGCTCAATCAGGAACTGCTTCACTTTGACGCGGCGAGGTCTTCATCCGCCCGGCGTGCGGTCCAGTAGACGTTCCCCTTCTCCTGTTAATCGCAGCAGAAGCTCTGCTCGACGACGAAAATTCCCCGGAGCATTCGACGGACGGCGTCGCGAACGGCTTCGGAGATGGCGGCGAATCTTTCATGACAATCTCTTCGTCTCAACATCGCCGCGGAGATTTCCGAGCGTGACTTCCGCGCGCGAGCCATGCCCGTGCGGCTCTGCGCCTTCGGCAAGCTGCATTTGAGCTTCTAGAGATTCATGCATCCAGATGCAGCTCGAACATCTCGATGGCGTCCGGGCGGCCTAGCTTGGCGATCGCGCCGTCCATTTTTTCGAGAAGCGTCTTTGCCGAAAGCCGATATCGATCGACATACGTCGGCTCCATGCGCGCGAGCGTTCGACCAGTTGCGGGTCGCTTTTCTTGGCGAGTTCCGACTGACCGCCTCGTGCGAGCGTTCGTTCCGCCTTATCTTCCTGGCAAGGTCTCACAAGCAAGTGGTTTCGAGCCAGTGAATCGCGAAGCACCCGCATCAGCAATCGCGTCAGCATTCGCTTTTCGACCTTCGGCATTTCCGATGTTCGGCTGCTGCAAGCTGTTACGCGTACTGATCGTCGCCCTGTGCTGGTTCAAGATGTTTTGGGTATTCTTTGCGGGCTTTGCCAAGTAGCTGACTTCAATGCTTCGCCATTCGGCTACTTGGCCTTGAAAGTCCGCAGAACGATCATCAGTTCGGGCAGCGGATCGCCGTTGACGAGCAGTCGCTCCAGATCGTGCTCATCGACCGGAATGTCCGCCCGCGATTTGCCTCCGCTCGACTCCCCCCCCCCCCCCCCCCCCCGTACCACTCTGCGGACCACGTCGTTCGGCTTCAAACCGATGCTGGCCGCGACGGTGTTGGTTCCCACGGATTGAACGACTAAGGTTGCCTTCGGTGCCCGAGCTTTTCGGCGGTTCCATCCGCAATTCTGCCGAGCTTGGCGCCGAGCTGCGCCATGGGAGCGAGAGAAACTGGCAACGCCACCTGGCCGGGCGATTCGCCGAATTCCGCTTCTTCCAAGGCAGGTTTGATGCGATTCATGCGAGCCGCCGCGTCGTCCAGCTTGCCGAAGCATCATTTCTTCGGGTTTGAGGGCGTATTGCACATAGAGGGAAGTCGCCATGCCGCTGATTTGCTGATACCCCCTCGTCGCCCCATTCTTCGTTGGTCAGTTTGAATTGACCAACAAGCGAGGAAAGGGGATGCGATGGCCTTGGAATCGTTGAGCCGGTGGGTTTCGTCGCTGCCGCCTTCTTTCCTTCGCACGAACAGCGCAGACGGGCCGAACGGGCTAGCCGGCTCGTTTCCTGGTTGCCAAAACTTCACCGCGATTGGCGAATCGCTCGAGCATTTTCTGGGGAGCCGCGAACAGGAATATCGGTTCGCCCGGCAGCGTTCCAGATTCCGTTCGACGAAATGCATGCGCGGGCGATTTCGTGTTGCGTGATGATTAGCCGCGTCTCGAGTTTCAAACTTGCTGCGGCTCGAACCCGGATGCAGCGAGCAGTTTCGGGTCCTCTCGCAGTTCCTGCCATGTGGCCGGCTTCTTCCATCGGGACCAAGAACGACGCGAGCGAGACGTGGATCCACGAACACGAAGTCGGCGTGCAATCGTCCACGGCCCGCTGCCGTCTTGGACCTCGTCGGAGGTCACTGGGCGCCGTTTCCAGCGAATTTGTCGCATCATGGAAAGATCAACGCCCGATCAAGGCCATTTCCGTATCCGCGGCGCAGCGTCCAAACCGGCGGCAGGTTTTCGTCTTCTTGCTCATGCAGCAGCACGCGTCGAGCGATCCAGTCGATCACGACGGCCGGGAGTTGCGAATCTTTCGGTTCCGATAGGGTCAACTGTCGCATCGCGTCGCGTAGAAGAAACGCGTCATCGAGATAGTAGGCATCTTAGCTGAACGAACGCCGGTTGATCTGCTCGGTCCGGGTCCCTCGTCGGACAGTCCGGCTTTTCTTTGAGGAACCGCTCTGCCGGGGTCAGTTTGAATTTGCCGAGGGTTTCCGGCTTGTTGAGCGGGCCTTCGAGAAGGCGTAGGGCATCGCGATAATGCTGGAGATCGGTCGCCTGACCGGGCACTCCCGGCGCAGTTAATTTGGGCGGTATTGTCTCGCGCTTCGGCCGCCGGCGCAACGCTCTTGCCGGGATCATTTTCGGACACCTACGGAGACGAGGAACATGCACGCGAGAAGGAAAGTCGAAAATGGCGAACGGAGCTTCATGGGAGCCCTTCAAGTGCGGTCGTTGCAACTCGGGATCACTTGCCTTCGCTGGCGTCCAGTGCGTTGCGAAGGGCGGTGCAGGTGCGGATCAACTGTGGCAGGTCGTCCAGCGGGACCATGTTCGGCCCATCGCTTTGGCTTCGTCGGGATTCGGGTGCGTTTCGAGGAAAACGCCGTCGCAACCGACCGCCACTGCCGCGAGCTAGATAGGGAATCATGCGACGTTCGCCGTCGCTGCGCTTCCTTGCCCAAGGCTGGCTTGCATACGCTGTGAGTCGCGTCAAAGATCGTCGGGCATCCGAGTTCTTGCATCCAGGGGATGGGCAAATCGTTGATGAGCGTCTCCATAGCTGACCGTGAAAGCCGTTCGGTGAGGAGCAACTGCTGGATTGCCCACCTCGGCCAACTTGTTGACGACGTTTCGCATGTCCCAGGGGGTTGGCGAATTGCCCTTTTCACGTTGACCGGTTTCCGGTCGAACCTGGGTGGCGAAGAGCAATCGGTCTGCCGAGCGAGGAACGCTGGATCTGCAAGAGATCGACTACTTCCGCGACCGGAAGCCTGGGGGATCTCATGCAAGTCGGTGGTAACGGGCAGTCCAGTCTTGCGTTTTACCGCGTCGATTTGCCGTCTTGAGCTTCGACGAGGCCCGGCCCGCGAAACGATTTGCCGAGCCGCGATTCGCTTTGTCGAAGGACGCCTTGAAGACCAGATTGAGCTTGAGCTGCTGCGCCATTTCGGCCAAGCGATCGGCAATGCGAAGGGTGAAGTCGTGCCCTTCGATCACGCAAGGGCCCGCGATCCAAAGCAGGGGATGCCCCGTACCGCGGGCGTGGGGGCCGATCTTCACCGAATCCATGGCGAGTCTCCGAGGAGGGGGCGAGACTCTCTCAAGATAAGAGACGCGCGAGACGCGGGAAAGAGTTCCCGGCCGCGAGGTTATGAGCGAGTTTTAATGCGGCATATGGAAAATTACCAATCGAGCGGAGCCTTCTCCGCGGGCGCGGTGCGAGAAGGGACCGTCGGCGCAGCGGCCGTTTTCTCACGACGATCCGCATCAAGGCAGACCCGCACCGCCGCGGCGACTTTCAAAAGGTGAATCCCGCCGCGGAAGATGAAGATCGAAGGAAGGACCAATGCGCTCGCCGTGATGAACTCCGGCGGATCCGCGATGAGGAAGAGCACGATCAACAGCCACAACGCCGTCCCGAGGAACAGCAGCAGCCAACCCATGATTTCGCGTAGCCAGAATCGCATGGAGGCTTTCGCTATAGAGCACGAGCAATAGACGCTTGGGCACCGGCGTTCAGGGTATCGTAAGCGGGGCGAAGGACCAATGACGAAGCGGATTGGCGATCAAGGTTCATGATCGCTTCGATGCATACGTGCGCGAACGTGGTGTTTACCTACGCCTTCGCGAACTCGGAATCGACTTCATTTGCGGGTCGGCTGTGACTCCACTTCTCGAATATGACGACGACTTGCAAGCAATCTGCATGACCATGGTTCACCGCCCCTACATCCTCGATTTCGGCGACGCGTTTTTGGGTGAGCCGCCGGAGTTTTCGGAGGACACGATGGCGGAGCGGTGGGCGGGGAGAAAGAACAATGTGGGCGACGCCTTCCGGACGTCGCCCGTTTTCTGCAATCGCTCGCGGAGCTTTGGATTCACTGTGCTTGACGTGAATCCCAACAACATTTCATGGCCGCCGAAATGACGGATCACCAATCGCCGCCGCCACCTCCGCCACCCCAGTCTCCACCACCTCCACCGCCCCAATCACCGCCTCCACCACCCCAGTCTCCACCACCGCCGCCGCCCATATCGCCGGCGTCGTTCCAATCGCCGCCGCCACCGCCTGCGCCGTTGCCCGAGTTGCCGCCGCCGTCATTACCGTAGTCGCCGCCGGAGACATAGGGATCGCCCGCGCCGATGTCGCTTGGTTCGCTGCCGGCTCCCGTCGCGCCGCCGACTGCTCCGCCTCCGGCACCGCCACCGAAATTTGACGAGCCGTAGTGGTGGCCGCCGAAGAAGTTGTTGTACATCCACATTCCCGCTGCGGCGCCGAAGAGGCCGCCGAGCATGTTGCTGAAGAATCCGCCGCCTCCGCCGTATCCCGGGCTGTAACCGCCGCCGTATCCGCCGTAAGCAGGTCCGCCATTCCCTGCGCCTCCCGATACGCCGCGGATGATGGCGCGAATGAGCCAAAACACAAGCAGCACGCCGAGGCCGATCCAAACCCAGTGCATCCAATCGACCTGTCGCGGACCGTCCGCTTCGTGTCCGACCGGATGTTGGCCTTGCTCAGGATGCGCTTGGGGCGCGGCCGCTCCGATCTTTCGATGATGTTCGCTCATGATCTGAGCGACGTACGATGTGGCAGCAGTCAGAGCGCCGTTCTTGTCGTCCTTCTTCAAATGCTCGGTGATTTTGCGTTTCAGGTCGTCCGCATTCGCGCCCGGAAAATAGAGTCGCTCTGTATTGCGACCGACCTCCACGCGAAGGATTTTCGGCTGATCGACGATGAGCACCATCACGCCATCGACTTGCTCATTGCGAAATCGCGACATCGCCCATTCGTCGAAGAACTTGCTGACCGCCTTCTCGTCCTTCGGATTCAAATCCTTCGGCCGTTCCGGCGCCTTGATCGTCTCGATGACGAGATCCTTGCGGAACTCGCGTTTGATTCTCGCGATGTCCGCATTCGCTTTGTCGCGGGCGTCTTTGCTGAACCAATTGAGGTCGTCCTGCACCTTGCGCGGCGTCACGTTCGGTTGGGCGTGGCCCACGCATAGCCCGAACAACCCGACCGCGAGGGCCGTCACCATCATTCGCGTCGCATGAAGCATCGCAGTTTCCCCCAGGTGGCTATTCGGATTCATTCTACGCGCCGTTGATGTCCGACACGGCGATCCGCTTGTAAACCATGGATCAGCGACAGTTTATCGGGGGCATCGGCCATTGACGGAAATCTGCCGCTGGTTCGCACAATCGGGTTCCGCATGCTGTTCGCATGGCTCCGCCGACGTCGCCGCGAGAAGGTGCTAGCGGCTTCCTATCCGCCGGAATGGCGAGCGACTTTCCGCGCGCTGCCGCACATTGGCTTGCTCCCGCAGGCCGATGCCGAAAGGTTATTCGCCGCGGCTCGCATCTTTATTGCGGAGAAAACGTGGGAAGGTTGCGGCGGCCTGGAACTCACTGACGACATGCGTCACTATCGCCGGCTTCCTGCTTGCCTGCCGACTCTCGGCATTCCGACTTCTGTTTCGAGAATGTAGACACCATTCTCCGTTCACCTCGCCGTACTCGCCGCACCGGGTGCTGTCTCGCTCGATCGAGGCCGTGCTGAAACCGAAAGCGAGACCGCCTCGGCGAAGCCCATCATCGTGGGCCGGTCGTGCTTTCGTGGGCGGAGACATTCAGGAGGATGTTGAAAACCCTTCGGCGGCATGAACCTCTGCTTCCATGAGTTCGCCCACCAGCTCGACATGACGAACGGCGAGTTCGACGGCGTTCCCTGCCTGCCGAAGCCCTTGCGTCAGCCGTGGGCGGACATCATGGGCAGAGAGTTCAAGAAACTCGGCAAAAGCCCGCGGCGGAAGGCGGACGGTGATCGATCCCTACGGCGCCGAGGAGCCGGCCGAACTTCGCGGTGGTGACGGAAGCCTCTTCGACGTCCCGCTCGAACTGCGAAACATGCATCCGCACCTACGATCTTTTCCGCAAGTACTACGCCGCCGATCCTGCTGGCTGGCATGATCTCGAACAGCAGCCCCACCGTAGCGCAAGCGCACGGTGGGGATCCAATCATGGGCTGATCCTGCGGCGCTGCGCTTACCCTGGGCTTGACTTCGCTCCTTGATTTGGTCCAGTAGGGCATCCGCACCTTCACCCCCCGGAGGCATCCGATGCTTCGTTTCGGCATCCTGTTCCTATCGATCGCCATCGTTCCCCGTCCCGCATTCGCCCAAGAAAGAAACTGGCTTTATGCTGATCTTCGACGGCAAATCGCTGGAAGGATGGAACGGCAACGTCAAGATGTTTCGCGTTGAAGACGGAGCGATCGTCGGAGGGACGTTGAAGGCGGCGATCTCCCGAACAACGAGTTCCTCACCTATCGCTCGGAACTCAGCGACTTCAACTTCGGCTGAAGTTTAAGCCCTCGGCAAAGGCGTGAATGCGGGCGTTCAGATCCGAAGCAAACGCATTCCGAATCACCACGAAATGATCGGCTACCATGGATCTGGGCGACAACTACTGGGGCGCTTCACGACGAATCCCGCCGCAACAAGGTGCTGAAAGGCCCCAACTAGCGGAACTCGCCAAGATTCTGAAGCGAGAGGATTGAACGACTACGGTGATCCGATGCGAAGGCAAACGCATCCAACTCCGGATCAACGGCATGCAGACGGTGGATTACACCGAACTCGACGCGAAGATCGAACAGACCGGCCTCATCGGCCTTCAGATCCACGGCGGCGGGCCAAGCGAAGCGTGGTACAAGGAGATTCGACCTGCACCTGGGCGGAGAAAGTAGCTTCAAAGGGCGATGTCGCCTCGCCCTGATCGCCTCGTCTTACTTCTCTTTTCTGGTAGGTCTCGAGAAACGCCTTATACCTTCGGCAATGGGCTGATCCGGATAGGTAAGGTAATCGCCGACGTAGGCATGCCGTGCCCGATTCAACCGGACTAGTGCTTCTTTGGGCTGTCCGATTTCAAGCTTCAAGATGCCGCGTAATGCTGCAAGATCGGCTGCCGCGGGATTGTCGTCGCGTATTCGCGAAGGGACTGGTCTCGGGCCAAGGTGGCCTGCCATAGTTGCGAGATAAGGCGGGATGCCGGGTTCCGTCGGCAGGCTGGTGCAGGTAACCCTCACCGCCAAGAACTGAGCGATCGGCGACGCGATCTTGAATCGCCGCGTTTCATCTCTTCCAAGAATGCATCCGCTCCTTTGTAATCGCCGATGGTTCCGGCCAACAAAGTGCTGATGAAAGGCCGATTGGGACCGAGATCCTCCTTTGTCGAATGCCTGCATGGAGTCTGGGATATTTCCCAGCATGAGGTTGATTTTGACTCGAACGCCGCCGCCTCCCATTTTTCCTGAGGCTGCAATCCTCTCCGACTTCAGTTCATTGAGTTGCGTCGCCGCTTGGGCTTTAGGTCATGATGGCCGACGATCTTTTCGCGATCTTTGACCGTCGTGCGAAAGGGCTCGGCGAATGCGTGTCGGAATTTCTTGATCCCTTTGACGGACGCTGAGCGAAGGTCGTAATCGTCGCGGCGTTTCTTGAGATCCGCTTCCCACGCAGCGAGTTTCTTCTTTTGCACCTCCATCAATTCGCGGATCTGCTGCGTCGGATTGCCGGCAACCGTCAAGAATTCGGGCATGTCCTTGATGGACTGATCCAACTGCTGGACCGCCGCATCGATGAGTGAGTTTTGGTAATACGCATCGGCGAGCGAAGCGCGGGCGAAGGCATCGGAAGGATCGAGTTCCAATAAAGTGCGGATGGCGGCCACCATCTGCAGTTGACGAAGTTCAGCGCGGGTGCCTCCGCTTTGATGCCCTGCCTGAGCGACCCATTCGTTTTCCAGGACTTGCGATTGGTAAGCAACTGCCTGCCCCATCGCGTCGTAGGAGGCGCGGTCGAGAGGATTCTCGGCCGCGGCTTGACGAGCGGAACGAAGCATGACGATGCCGTGGCGGTGAGGGGGGCGTCAGCTTCAACTGCCGAATCGCCGCGTCGGTCGCGAAGAAGTTGGCGCGGGCGGCCATGCTCGGATAGGGCCCGAAGTTGAACGCTCCCGCCATCCAGACGGCATGGCGGAACGCGGACATCTTGAGGATCTCCGTCCCCTCGCGCTGCATCGTGGAAAGTTGCGCTTGCAGCTTGATGAATTGATGGCGTTGGCCGAGCGAGGGGCGGGTAACCCTGGACATACTGCGTCAGGGGGTCCAAGTCGACGACGAACGCAGCAGGCATCGCGGGTGTTCCCGCGCTGTGGCGTCGAACACTTCTTTGTTCCAGCCTTCGACGAAGTCGTCTTCTTCCTTCTGGCTTGCCCACGACGAAATCGAGCGTGCGTCCATCGGCATACGCGAGGCGATATTCCCGCGGCTGAGCAGCATTTCTGCGCCGTCAGCGCGATAGGTGTTTCCTCTCGGTTTCCATCGGATGCCGCTCATCACCTGATCGGCTCAGCGAGGCGCGAGCGTGTCGCCACGACTGTCCCGTTCGGTCTTGAGCGACTGATTGATCTTGAGCAGGTTCCCATTCGCCCTGGCGGACAACGCCATCCGGCCATCCCGATACGCCTTGGGCGCTTGAGCGAACCAAGCCAGGAAGTTGGCGACGTCGTGGTGAAAATTGAAACCTTCGTCCTTTTTCGCCGCTTCTTCCGCCCGTGCGCGGCGTCTTGGAGCGACGGGTCGGCATAGATGGCGAGATCGAAGCGACGCTGGCCTAGGCGGTAGTTTCCGATTTGGCCATGCAGGAATCCGGGCCAGGCGAAGGCAATGCCCAGAAGCAGCAGGAATGCGGCGAGGAGCCAGACGGAAGGCTGCAGAATCGGCTCGCGTTCCGTGGTTCGTCGTCGTGCGAAATCGGCGGTGTTCCAAAGAATGATCGGCCCCACCACGGAAGCGTAGATGGGAACGATGCGCATGACATGAGTGACCACCACCATGACGACGCTGACGAACAGACGAGCAAATGCGCCGGTCGAACGAATTCCGCCGAAGAAGAAGCTTCCCAGGTTGAGCAGAACCAGCGGCAAGAACGTTGTAGGCCGGAGATATTAAGCCCCAGCAGTCGCCGCGAGATATTCGGGCGAAACAGGAGAGAGGGTGGCGTAAAGGTTCGGATCCGCGCCGTAAATAGGCTTCGGCCCGCTGCCGGCTATTGGGCTATCCATGTCGGCAGAAGCAACTTGCCCACGGGATAGATGGCATAGGCGAATCGGCGGCAGTTGGAACACGCGAAAGTGATGCGGGTTACGCAGGCGGCGACGCCGGCAAGCAGCAGCAGGCCAAGAGTTCCGGTCGTCGGTTCTTCCTCCTGCCGACGCATCGGAGCGAGCGCGACGCGAATAGCGTCAGCAGAAGCATCAACGGGCCGAGGGATGACCCACCCATCCGCGGTTGGCCTGGCAAAGCGAAGAGGAAAGGGATGTTCCATAAGGCCGCCTTCGAGTTCGACTGCTTGGGCGCTTAATCCGCCAACGCTCCTCCGCGATAGAGTAGCACCATGGTCGCCGCGGCCGCGACGTGCACGGAAAACACGACCGGCTGCAAAACCATCGCACGCCGGCAGGAGAACGACGAGGGCGGCGATTTCCACCGCCATGAGCGCTTCCATCTCGCGGTTTCCGAGGCGCATCACGAGCAGTGCGAGACCCACGGCCAGGATTCCTTGATGATGCCGAGCTATCTGTGGCCCGCCGCGACGTGGTAGAGTTTGCAGAGCATCCAGGAAAAGAGCTGTGACGAGTTGACCCACTCGCCGTCGCTTCCCCATGCAAAAAATGGATCGACGCCAGTCTGTAGTTCCCTTCGGCCATCAAGCGGCCTGTAGCCAGGTTCAGCCACACGTCGCTGTTCATCGTGCCGCGAGCCGCCTTCGATGAACGCGAACGCCAGGGTGAGCGCGGCCAAGAACAAGATCGGAGGCGTCCATCGGCCGTCCCGCTCACCGTGCGCGGCGACTGGTCGTTCCAACTGGAGGCGGCGACGATGACGACTGGTTGGGGTAGGCAAAGCGGAGGTGAATTCGGTTGGTGCGGAAGTCGCGTCGTTCGACATGGATCCAGCCTTGCGGAGTTGTTTCGCGTTCCGGAACGGGTTTTGGGTTTTCCGCCGTTTTGCTTGCCGCGTTAAATACCGCAGACGCATGGCGACCGCAGCGCCTGGGGCCGCAGTTGTTCTACTTTGAGCCCGCCTGATCGACCCACCCAGGAGTCAGCCCTGTCGACCACCGTTAGCCCGACCTGAACCGCTGGGGCCGGGTTGTGGTATTGATCGCATTTGCCATGGCCCTTCTGGGCGTCGGCGGAGAGCAAGCCTGAATCCCCGCTGCTGGCGGCAAAGGCAAGAAGAAAGTCGCCGCCCCAACTTACCGGCGGCGTCGATTGCTCAACATCGCCAAGGACAAACCGCGACCTCCCATCAAGATCGAAGACCTCAAGGGCCGCGTCGTCCTCCTCGATTTCCTGACGCTCTGCTGCATCAATTGCATCCATGTTCTTCCTGATCTCGCCAAGCTCGAAGCCAAGTATCCTGGCGTGCCTGTCGTCATCGGCGTCCATTCGCCGAAATTCGAAAAACGAAGAAGACCGAAAGCATCCGCAAGGCGATCCTTCTTAAGCACAGATCAAGCACCCCGTCATCAACGACGCCGACATGAAAGTCTGGCGACGGGTGCCGGCATCCGCTCTGGCCCAGCCTCGTGCTCATCGATCCAGAGGGAAATTACTATGGCCAAGTTTCCGGAGAGGGGTGTACGAAGTTCTCGACGAGCACATCGGCAAACTCGTCAAAGAATACAAGTGAACGCAAGGTCCTGAAGGAGGATGCGATCGATTTCTGCCCTCGTCAAGGAATCCGCTCCCACCCCGCTTTACTTCCTCCGGGTGCTGGCGGACGAAAAAGAGCAACCGTCTCATCGCGGACACAGCACCCACCATCGTATTGCGGATTACGGACCTGGACGCAAAAAGATCGCCAGTCAGGCGTAAGCGCGGGCTACAAGGACGGCTCTTTCAAGAAGCCAAGTTCAGCGACCCGCAAGGCATGCAAGGCGCTTGATGGCGACAAGCTTTACGTCGCCGACCGCAAGAACCACAGCCCGCGTCTGGGCCGATCTCGAACAGCACCGTGAAGACCGTCGCCGGCACGCGAACAGGACGCGCCGGATCGCCAAGTCGAGGCCCCGGCCCTCAGGACTGGCCTCAATAGCCCTCTGGATCTGCTGCTGCATAACGGCAACGTCTATATCGCGATGGCAGGGCACCATCGATCTGGTCCTACGACCTCAAGAAGGAAACCGTCCGCCCCTACGCCGGAAATGGCCGGGAGGATCTGAAGACGGAAAGCTCTTCGAATCGTCGCGTCCGCCCAGCCCTCCGGCCATTCTTCGAGTTCGACGGCAAGTATCTCTATGTCGCCGACAGCGAGATCTCCGCGATTCGTGCCGTGCCGTTCGATGTGACCAAGAACGTGAAAACCGTCGTCGGCGAAGGGCTCTTCGAGTTCGGCGATGTGGACGGCGTCGGGGCCAAGGTCCGCCTGCAACACGCCCTCGGCGTCGCCCTCAAGGACAACACGCTGTTCGTGGCCGACACCTACAACAGCAAGATCAAGACGATCGACTCGCCACCCGCACCTGTACAACGTGGTACGGCGACGGCACCCTCGAAGCAACCTCAGCGAACCCGGCGGCCTCAGCTTCGCCGGCGACAAGCTCTACGTGGCCGACACCAATAATCACCGCGTGGTGGTGATCGACGCGAAGACGAAGACCGCCACCCCGCTCAACCTGCAAGGCGTGGAACCGCCTATGAAGAAGTAGAATCGGTCAAAGGAGCCGCACGCAGTAAGCGGATTTTCGTGAATCTGGCGAAACCGCTTACTAGTGCGCGGCTCCTCGCATCCCGAAAGACGCAACCGATCTATCGGCTATGCCGATTTCCCTCATGATGCGAGAGCCCGCAAGGGTGGTTTCCTTCAAGGATCGAGGACCACGGCATGCAAGCCATTTACCGCCGTCCGCGCAATCTGCCGGCATTCGCCCTCATCGCCGCCCTCGCCATCTTCCCGCTTGCCTTGACCCGTGCGCAAGAAATCGATCCCTTCAGCGACCAATTCAAACGGCCGGAAACCGGGAAGCTGCCGGACCCGAAGGACTTGGTTCCCCCCAAAGGCGAAACGGTCCAGTCGAAGTCGCTGAAAGAACTGATGAATCTGGTGGAATTCCGGTTGTCGGTTTCGCCTGCCCAGGCGCGTCGCGGCGAATTGGTCACGCTCCGCATCGTCGGAAAAACCAAGAACGATTCTCACGTCTATTCCGCGACGAAGCGGCACGCCACGCAGATCGGCCGACCGACCGAAATCACCGTCGTTCAGGCTGTGGGAGTCAAGGCTCTCTCGCCGATCTCGGAGGAGAATCTTCACCGCGTCGTCAGCGAGGACACGGTCAGCTACGAACTGGAAAAAGACTTTGCATGGACGCAGCAAATCCTTGTGGCAGACGATGCGCCGCAAGGGCAGGTCGAGATCAAGGTGCAGGTTAAATTGATGGCATGTACCAGCAAGAGCTGCACGCCCTTTCTCGAATATCCGACGCTGACCACGACGCTCAACATTGCCGACGGGACGGCCGTTTCGCGCAATGCGATCCCGGCGGAGCGGTTCGCGGCGCCCAAGGTCGTCGTGGACGACGACAGAACTGGCTTGAAGCAACCGGAAACGAAGATCGACCCGAAGACCCCCCTGGATAACCGCCACGATCTTGGCGGCTTGCTGTGGGCAGCATTTATCGGCGCCTTCCTGATGCTGCTGACGCCTTGCGTCTTCCCAATGATTCCCATCACCGTCAACTTCTTCATTAAGCAATCGGAAAAGGAACACCACAAGCCCTTCGCCATGGCCGGCATCTACGCGGGCACGATCGTCCTGATGTTGACGATCGTCATGCTTGCTCTTGGCCACTTCGTCATTTACATGGCGAACAACGAGTGGTTCAATCTCGCGCTGGGCGGCGTGCTGATTCTGTTCGCACTCA
>JAXMAT010000051.1:0-38305 GCA_046350235.1 Gemmataceae bacterium
GCGCCGCTTACCCCGAACGAAGTCCGCGACAGCGTAGACCGTCATTTTCCTCTTCTGCTCGCCGTCCAACAGGAACGGACGATAGCGGAGGGCCAGGTCACCGCTGCCGAAGGTGCGTTCGACCTCAATCTTCGCAGCCGTTACACGAACCAGTCCGGTTCCTACGGCAACGACCGATTCGATGTTTTCGCCGAACAACCGCTCGCCGCAGGCGGCGGCAGCGTCTTCACCGGATACCGCTTTGGATTCGGAAGCTTTCCGGTTTATTACGGCGACCGATACACGGCCAAGGGGGGCGAAGCCCGAGCTGGATTTCAAATGCCGCTTCTGCGCGACAGCGCGATCGATCGCCGACGCGCAGCGCTCCGCCAAGCCCAGATCCAGGCAAATCTTGCGGATCCCGTCATCCGACGCGCTCGACTCGATTATCATCGCACTGCGACCAAAGCCTACTGGAGTTGGGTCGGTGCCGGCGAGCAATACCGCGTCGCGGAATCGCTCCTGCGTATCGCCGCCGAACGGCAAAAAGGTCTCGAGCAGCAATTCAAGCAAGGTCAAGTCAACGAGTTCGTGACCATCGATGGTCGCCGCATCCTTGCCGAACGCGAAGGGGCTCTCTTCGCCGCGGAACGCCGCTGGCAACAGACCTCGTTCGATCTCTCCTTGTATCTCCGCGATGAAGCCGGCAATCCGATCGTTCCCGAAGCCGATCGCATGCCTGCCGGTTTTCCGAAGTCTGCGCCTCCCGTTCCGCAATCGGATCGCTTGGCGCAGAGTATCGAACTGGCGTTCGCACAACGGCCGGAATTGGCTCGACTCGGACTGTTGCGCGAGCGCGCCGCCGTCGATCTTGCCCTTTCACGCAACCAAATGCTGCCCGGACTCAATGCCGGCATCGCGGGCGCACAAGACATGGGAGATGCGAAAAAAGGGAGCGGCAACCTCGCGCCCGATCTATCCACTTGGGAAGGCTTCGTCTCGCTTGACCTACCGCTGCAACGACGCGAAGCGAAGGGCAAAGTCCAGATCGCAAAGGGTCAGATCGCTCAACTCAGCGCCCAAGAGCGGTTCGCTCGCGATCAGATCCGGGCCGAAGTGCAAGACGCCGTTTCCAGCCTTGATCGCACCTACCAGCGGTGGACGAGGGCGGTGCAAGAGCAGCAGGTTTCGCAGAAAGTCGCCGAACTCGAACGGGAACGTTTCCGGCTTGGTCAGTCGAATTTGCTGGAAGTGAACCTTCGCGAACTCGCCGCCGCCCAGGCCCAGGCGAAAGTCATCGAAACGCTTGCCGACTACTTCCGCAACTTGGCCGACTTCGCCGCCGCCATCGGCAACACGGAGTGATCGTGTTCGATGTGCTTCCTTTGTCCTTGCGCAGCGCACCACACCGCAGACTTTGGCAATCTGCGGCGTTTCAATTACGATGGGCAATTGAAGGGATGCGCGCTGTCCGCTGAGTCGATGATTTCCCGCCGATAGCAAACGGTTTTCTCGCACCAAAATCGACGCGCGGAATACGTGAAACTGCGAAGTTGGTGATTTATTTTCGGATTGCGAAAGATCGCGGTGCGCCAGGGTTAACCGGGTAGGGCAGGCTTGCCTAGTTCAGCTTACCTTGACCCATTTTTCGTGATCCCCTATAATCGCTTGTGCCGCCGTATCCCCAGGAAATAAGCTACGATTGGGCTTGATGTTGCGACGAGGCTTCACTCCTCGTCGCTCGCTCGTTGGACGGGCGAATTACGACGGACTCGGTTGAGTTTGCCGGTCGGGCAAGGATGTTCCGAAAAACCGATTCGTTCCCAAGGATGGGGATTGCTCGTTTGACCACCTCGCGTGCCTATACTTGGATCGGCCAGGAGGAACAAGGCCAGTCCATCGCCCTTCTCGGCGAGGCAGGCTCGGCGTCCCTCCGTTTTTCTTCCCCCTGCGTCGTTGCGTTCTCGGACGGGTGCTGCTTGTTCGACGATTGGATTGCCTTGAAGCAGCAGGTCAAGGAAGCGAGCGACATCGTCGACGTCGTCGGCAGCTACATGCCTCTCAAGCCGGCCGGTCCCACCTTCAAAGGCCTGTGCCCCTTTCACGACGATCATCGTCCATCGTTCGACGTCGATCCGCGCCGCCAGCGTTACAAATGCTGGGCTTGTTCCAAATATGGCGACGTGTTCAGTTTTGTCCAAGAGTTCGAGAGGGTCGGCTTTCAGGAAGCTTTGGAACTGCTGGCGCGTCGCGCCGGAATTCAACTGAAAAAAGGCGAAAAAAACTCTCAAGGTCCGAGCCGCGCCTCTATGCTTGAAGCAATGCGGTGGGCATGCGAGCAGTTCCGGGAGTCGCTGCTCGACGCGCCGCATGCGGAGGCCGCTCGGACGTATCTCGGGGAACGCCGACTGACGGGCGACACGGTCCGGAAGTTCGGTCTGGGATACGCGCCGGCGATGGGAGAGTGGTTGGTCAGCCGAGCCGCGAATGCCGGGATCTCGCAGGAGATGCTGGAGACGGTGGGGCTGATCGCCCGGCGGGACGAGGGGAGAGGTTTCTACGATCGCTTTCGCGATCGCGTGATCTTTCCGATCCGCGACATGCGCGGGCAGGTCGTCGGCTTCGGCGGACGCATTCTGCCGAACTCGCCGATGGCGGACCGCGCCCCCAAGTATTACAACTCCGCGGAAACCCCGCTCTTTTCCAAGAGCACGCAACTGTTCGGCATCGACATGGCGCGGCAGGCAGCCGCCCAGTCCGGCTGGATCGCCATCGTCGAGGGATACACCGACGTGATGATGGCGCATCAGCACGGGATCGCCAACGTGGTCGCCACGATGGGAACCGCGCTCACCGTCCAGCATGTCAAGAAGCTTCGCGGCCTGGTGTCGCGCGTCGTCCTGGTTTACGACGCGGACGAAGGCGGCGAGACCGGCGTGGATCGGGCCCTGGAGATCTTCGTGACGCACGACCTCGACTTGCGCGTCGCGACTCTCCCTGAAGGACTCGATCCGTGCGATTTGCTCGTTCGCAACGGCGCGTTGCCTTTCCAGTCGGCTCTGGACAAGGCGATCGACGTCTTCGAGTTCAAGCTCAACCGCGTGCTCGATCAGGCCCAGGGTCTGGATGGTCAACGTCGCGCGGTCGAAGCGATGCTCGAGATTTTGGCGGCGGCGCCCAGCGAGCAAAGCGTGAAAGTCGAGTTGATGGCGAACCGGATCGCCCACCGTTTGCAGCTCAAGGAGGAGACGATATGGGGACGGATGCGCGAACTCAAAGCGCAGCGGCGCGCGACGGACCGTCCTTCGCAAGAACGGACGCCCAACCGCTCCGAGGCGCCCGTTTCGGATCCCGTTCGTCACGAGCGTGCTGCACCCGCGGCGCGGCATGAGATCGAATTGATGGAGCTTCTGCTCGCCGACCCGGACCTGGTCGCGCGAGCCGTGGACGAGGTATCGCTGGAAGAGATCGTGCATCCAGGTTTACGCAAATTGGCGGATGGGCTTTATGCTCTCCGCGCCTCCGGGCAACCTGCCGACCTGGACCATCTTCGCGGCATCCTCGATAATGAACGTTTGCTGGAGCGGGCACTCCTGATGAGCGATCGCGGCCAAGAATTGGTTGATCGCCAGGGCGCTTACGAGCGCGTGAAAGCCCGATTCGCCGAACGTCGAAACCAGCGTCAGTCGCAGGCCATGAAATCACGGATGCTCGCCGCCGGCGATCACGAGCACGCCCTCGCTATCCTGCGCGAGCTGCAGAACCGAACGAACCAGTAACGACGCGACGACTCGCACTCCAACGCGTCGATCGGCCGGAAGTTATTGAACCACAGAGGACACAGAGAAAGACAAAAAAGTCAGAACGAAGAAGTAAGAATGCAGAAGTTCGACCAGTTCTGCATTCTCAATTCCGCCTTCTGCCTTTCTCTGGTTCTCTGTGACTCTGTTGTTCAATCTCCCCATCCGATCTTGGGCCATCCCCGACTTGGGAGACTTTGATGGAACTGAAACTGGATGACGGCCTCAAGACCCTCATCGAAGCGGGCAAGGAAAAAGGATTCCTGACCTTTACCCAGGTCAACGAATACCTGCCCGATGATGCCGTCAACCCGGAGAAGCTCGACCAGCTCATCCTCGTCCTCGAGGAACAGGGCATCGAACTGATCGACGAATCGGAGGCCGAGTCCCGCGAAGGGGGAGCCGACGTGCCCGACGTCGAAGCGGAAATCCGCGAAATCGAAGCCATCGTCGAGGAAGACGGCGACGGCAAGCACATCGACGATCCCGTGCGCATGTATCTCACCCAGATGGGCGAGATCCCGCTCCTCACCCGCTCCCAGGAAGTCCACCTCGCCAAAAAGATCGAAGTCACCCGCAAGCGCTTCCGCCGCAAAGTGCTCGAATGCGACTTCGCCTCTGCAAGGTCGTCGAACTGCTCCAGCAGGTCCACTCCGGCCAACTGCCGTTCGACCGCACAGTGAAAGTGTCGCTGACCGAGAATCTCGAGAAGGACAAGATCCTTCAGCGCATGCCGCATAACCTGGCGACGCTGGTCCATCTCATTCAGCTCAACCTCGAAGACTTCCAAAAGAGCATCGATCCTCGCTCTCGGACGAAGCTCGCCGAAATCATCGCCGGTTGCTGAAAATCCGCCGTCGCAAGGCGGTGACGCTGGTCGAAGAGCTTTCGATCCGCACGCAGAAGATTCAGCCGCTGATGAAGAAGATGGAGCAGATGGGCGAGCGGATGCTCGAGTTGCAGCACAACATCGAGCAGCCGAAGGCATGAAGCACGCCCGCGAGGACAAGGCGAACCTGGAGAAGGAACTCCGCGACTTCATGCTGATGACGCTCGAAGACGCGGTCTCCCTGAGCCGTCGCGCCGAGTCGGTGAAGGCCCGCTTCCTCGAATACGAGCAAGCCAAGCGCGACCTCTCCGGCGGCAACCTCCGCCTCGTCGTCTCCATCGCCAAGAAATACCGCAACCGCGGCCTATCCTTCCTCGATCTGATCCAGGAAGGGAACACCGGCCTCATGCGAGCGGTGGATAAGTACGAATACCGTCGCGGCTACAAGTTCAGCACGTATGCGACGTGGTGGATTCGGCAGGCCATCACGCGCGCGATCGCGGATCAGGCCCGCACGATCCGCATCCCGGTCCACATGATCGAGACGATGTCGAAGCTTCGCAACGTCTCGAAGAAGCTGCTCCAGGAGCTGGGCCGCGAACCCACGATCGAGGAAACCGCGAAGGCGGCCGGCATCACCGTCGAGGAGACTCGCCGCGTGATGAAGATCAGCCGGCACCCGATCAGCCTCGACCGTCCGGTGGGCGAAAGCGAAGACAGCTACTTCGGCGACTTCATCGAAGATAACGGCGTCGAATCGCCGGTGAACGCCGCGACGAACGAGATGCTGAAGGACAAGATCGACAACGTCCTCAAGACTCTCACCTACCGCGAGCGCGAGATCATCAAGCTCCGCTACGGCCTGGGCGACGGCTACACCTACACGCTCGAAGAAGTGGGCCGCATCTTCAAAGTGACCCGCGAACGCGTCCGCCAGATCGAAGCGAAAGCCGTCCGCAAGCTGCAACACCCCGTCCGCAGCCGGCTGTTGGAAGGCTTCCTCGAAAACGCTCGCCGCTAATCGCAGGTCGCTCACGAGGAGCCGCGTACGAAGGAAGCGGTCTGCAGGAACTGCCGACCGCTTCCTTCATGCGCGGCTTTTTCGGTGGGCCGTTCTTGCAGATCGCGTATTCCGTGCGTGGCTCTCTTTCGGTTGAGTGTTCGATGACCGAAGCCATCGATCTCTACGATCCGCGAGTCGGCAGCGAGGCGATGCGCATTCGCTCGCTGGACCTGGAACGCGACCTGTATCAGCCGGCGCGAACCAACCGCTTCGGCGTCTACCGCATCGCATCGGGGCAAGGACGGGTCGCTGCCGACGCAACGATCCATCCCTTCGCCGGCGAGTGTTTGCTGTTCTTGGTGCCGTATCAGTACATCCGGTTCGAAGTGGAAGTGCCCATCGTCGGCGACGTGCTCGAGTTTCATGCCAACTTTCTTTGCATCGAAACGTTTCACGCCGAGGTCGGATGTGCGGGCCGCTTGTTCAGCGATCCATATCGCGTTCCGGTGCTGCCGCTGTCGCCAGACGCGTCGGCCGAAGTCGCGGACCTGTTCGCCCGCATTCGCCGCGAGCATGAACATCGCGAGTTGGCCCATGAAGAAGCCGCCTTGGCGTATCTGAAGGTTTTGTTGATCCTCGCCTCACGCCTGAAGTCCGCCGACGGCACGACGTGCGGTGTTGAGGCATCCGCTCACCGCCATCCTCTTCTCGCCGACCTGACGACGCTGATTGAACAGCGCTATCGCGAATGGCATGCTCCCTCGCAATACGCAGACGCCTTGCATGTGACTGCGAAAACGCTGGGGCGGATCGTCCGTGAGCATTTGGGAACGACCCTTTCCGACCTCATCCGCAATCGCGTCTTGACGCATGCGAAGTGGCAACTGCTCCACACACTTCGACCCGTCAAGGAGGTCGCTGCCGAACTCGGCTTCGCCGACGAACTGTACTTCAGCCGGCTGTTCAAGAAGGCGACCGGCCTTTCTCCGACGTATTTTCGCGAGTTCGAGACGGCGATTCGCGGCGGGAGCAATCTGTCCATGTCTTTCAGCCATCCGTCCATTCCGACATCCGCCAGCCCGACGCAGAATGCGGGTATCGAGTCGGCCAGCCCCGGAATCGCCGTGGCCAAGGCCGATCGAAACGCTCGCAGGAGATCGGGTCATGAACGTGCAAAAGCTATATGAACTCGCCGCCCGAATGGACCACTTTGGCATCACGCTCACTCGGATCGGCTTGATCGTCGTGCTCGTCTGGATCGGCGGTTTGAAAGCATTTCGATATGAGGCTGACGGCATCGTTCCCTTCGTCGCTAATAGCCCTTTCATGAGTTTCTTCTACGCCGATCCCGGCAACTACAAAGTACATCGCAATCCGGAAGGCGCCCTCGTCTCCGAAAATCGAGCCTGGCATGAAATGAATCATACCTACGAATTTGCGTGGGGGCTCGGCACGGTCATCGTCCTTTATGGCGTCCTGATCGCAATGAATCCCTGGCTGCCTCAAGTCGCAGCCGTGGGCAGTTTCCTGGTACTCGTGATGTCGTTCGTAACGTTGTCGTTCTTGATCACGACTCCCGAATGCTGGGTTCCGCCGCTCGGGGACGTGAATCACGGTTTTCCTTATCTCAGCGGGGCCGGGCGACTGGTCATCAAAGATGCGATCATGATGGGCGCCGCGGTCGTGACGATGGCGGATTCGGCCAAAGCATACTTGCGGCGTCGCGCCTTGAAGGCGGAGCCGATTCGATGATTCGCCCACTTTTCTCTGGCCGCCGTCGGAGGGGGCGCCTACCATCATCTTTCTCGACAGGTTCGCTCCGCCTTCCGGCGGTTGCGATCAAAAGGGAAGCCGGTGAGAATCCGGCGCAGGGCCGCTGCTGTAATCGGCTAGAGTCTCGGGCTATCCTCGCCACTGCGATCCTTTCGCGGGAAGGCCGCCTGAAACTCGCTCGAAGCCGTAAGCCAGAAGACCTGCCTGTCGGGCGTGTTTCGGCGCCTCGGACCCAGGCGACCAAGCCGACAGGCTTTTTCGCCGCGACGTTCGCCGCTTCCTGTCCCTTGGTCACTGCACACATCCCGGCGCCTCTTTCGCCCGTCCCGGCGAAAAGGAGATGCTCGTGCGTTTCGTTTCCGCGGCTTCGTGTCGCTCGTCCCGTCGTGGTTTCACCCTGATCGAGCTGCTCGTGGTGATCGCGATCATCGCGGTCCTCATCGCGTTGCTGGTCCCTGCGGTGCAGAAAGTGCGGGCCGCCGCCTCGCGGACGCAATGTGCGAACAACTTGAAGCAATTGGTACTCGCCGCCCACAACTTCGAATCCGGTCGCAAGAAGCTTCCCCCCTACAGCGTCTATATCGGCGGAGCGACTTATACGACGAATTACTGGTTCGGCCAGGTCAACAGCGACCCAGTGACGTTCGCGCCGAGCGTGGATGCGCCGAAGGGATTCCTTTCCCCCTATTACGAAAACAATACCAGCGTCCTTCGCTGCCCCGACATGCTGACTCCCCCCGTGAACCTCATCTACGGCGGCGTCACCGGCGGCTACGCGTACAACGCGGACATCGCCGACAAAAGGCTGGTGACGCTCAATACTTCATCCGCCATCGCGTTCGCGGATGCCGTCTACATGAGTTCCTCCGGCTCCATGCAGGAAAGCACCGGGATGCGTGGCCCGACGGCGTACGCAACCAGCAACTCCGGCGGCACCTTCTACGGCTGGAACTTCACGCACTTCCGTCACACGGCGATGGCCAACGTCGCGTATCTCGATGGGCATGTCGACTTGATGCAAGTGGCGAACACGACGGACCCGTCGTTCTGCTCCGCAGCGTTCATCGCGGCGAAGGCGACGAACAATCTCGGCTTCGTCTCCGCGGACCCGCTGGCGTATCTCGGGCAGTAAGGTGGACTCCCCGCATGCCACGCAAGCAAGCGTTCGCAGGTCAACGAAGCTGAAGATCTCTAGCCATACTAAAGACGAATACCTGTTTGCGTTGCGTGCCACCAAGGAATCGAACGCTCCTTGCTTCCGAAACTTTTCCTCTGGCGGACGCTCGGGAGCCTTGCCGTATTTGGCGACATGCATCGCTTCGATCTTGGCGTACTTGATGGGGTTGCACATGCCGGACAGCCGGCATGTGCGCGATCCTCTGTCGTCACTGCTGCGGTTTGCTCGCGAAGACGCTGTAGGGGGTGTGGAGTTTCGTCGGCCGATCGTTGCCCCGTTCAACCGCTTCCCAGAGCGCTCGCGGGGACGGTTGGGCTGCGCCTTTCGGGTGAACCCAGATCACCTTCTTTTCCACATCCACTTGAACCTTCTTGACGCCGGCAACCTCATAGAGCTTGCCGCTGATGCGACGTGCGCAGTTTTCGCAGTGCATCTTCTCGACGGCGATCACCGAATACATCGGCGCCTGCGTCTGTGCAGGCAATCGCTGCAGGAGGCACGCCAACATGGCGCTCGCAACCAACATGCCGATCAGCTTCTTCATGTCATGCCTCCATGCGGGGGTGAGGATCAACACTACTTCTGAAACTCTTCCTCTGGTGGACGCTCGGGAGCCTTGCCGTATTTGGCGACATGCATCGCTTCGAACTTGGCATACTTCGTCGGATCGCATCTGAAGCACTGCGACTGGGCGCGATCGTGGATCTTGCACCAGTCGCCTTCCTTCTTGCACTTCGCGGCGACTTTATCGCTGCAGAGGCTGCACATGCTTTCGGGCACGCCGTGCTCGGGGCACCACCAGCTTTCGTGCTTGGCGTCTTCCTTGCTGATTTCCTTCTTGCCGTCGCCTTTCTTTTCCGCCTTGGCGTCGCCTTTCCCCTTCGCCTGTTCCTTGCTGGGCTGATTGCAACCCACCGCAACGAGAACGCCGAGCAACATTGCGGCGCTTGCCAATCCGGACCATCCTTTTGCGTTCATGCCGATACTCCTTTTCGAAAAAGCAGTCAACCTAACAACCACCTATGCGGACGTTTGAGACGGCGGCGCCTCGGATGGGCCTGCCGGCTTTGTTTCAACTCCCTCGAGTTCCTTCTCCATCGGCGATTTGAAAATCAGGTAGAGCACTCGGACGACGAAGAGCGACATCACCATCGCGCTGATCACGCCGCCGATCACCACCGTGGCGAGCGGGCGCTGCACCTCGGCTCCCATGCCGGTGCTGAACGCCATCGGGACGAAACCAAGGCTGGCGACGAGCGTCGTCATCAGCACGGGCCGCAGCCGGGTGACGGCGGCTTCGCGCACCGCATCGTCGAGCGACATGCCTTTGCGGCGAAGTTGCCGGATATAGGAAACCAGGATCATGTCGTCGAGCACGGCCACGCCGGACATCGCGATGAAGCCGATGGCGGCCGAGATGGAGAACGGCATGCCTCGGATCCACAGGGCGAAGATTCCGCCCACCGCGCCGAAGGGCACGCCGGTGAACACGCGGATCATGTCGATGAAATTGCCGTAGGTCAGATACAGCAGGACGCAGATCAGGCCGATGGCGACCGGGATGATCACGAGCAGGCGATTGCGGGCGCTGATCAGATGCTCGTACTGCCCGCCGAGTTCCAGGTGATACCGAGGCGAAGGCATCGCGATCTGCTTGAGTTTCGCCTCCGCTTCGTTCACGAAGCCGCCCAAATCGCGACCTCGCACATTGCAGGACACCGTAATGCGGCGCTGGCCCCATTCTCGCGTGATGGTCGACGGGCTGTCTTCGATCACCTCGACCGATGCCAGACGCGAGAGCGGCAGTCGCTCCCCTTTCGCCGTGATGATCGGCAACTCTTCGACCAGCTTCTTCGCATCGTCCCCTTCCGCCGTCGTTCCGCGATATTTCTCGGGGAGACGCACGACGAGCGGAAAGCGAAACTGCCCTTCGACGATCTCGCTGAGCTTCGTGCTCCCCAGCGATTCGACCAGATCGAGCATCGCCTTGGCCGGCACGCCATGCCGTGCGATTTCGTCCTGCTTGATCTTGACCTGCAGGATCGGCAATCCGGTCAGCGGTTCGACGCTGACGTCCGCGTTGCCGTCGATGGCTTTCAGCGCCTTCTCGATTTCTGTCGCCTTCGTCTGCAATGTCTTGATGTCGTCGCCGAAGAGCTTGACCGCGACGTCGGCCCGCACGCCGGAGATCATTTCGTCGAGCCGCAGCTTGATGGGTTGCGAGAAGGAGAAACGCGGACCCAGGTAGGGGCGAATCTCTTTCTGAATCCGTTCCGTCAATTCCGCCTGCGACTTCGCTTTCTTCCACCGGTCGCGCGTCTTGAAAGTGATGAACATATCGGTCAACTCGACCCCCATCGGATCGGTCGCGATTTCCGCGGTCCCGATGCGGCTCCAGACATGGCTGACCTCGTCCGGAAATGCCGCGAGGATCATCTTTTCGATCTGCGTGTTTTCCTCGATCGAGCGTTCGATCGGCGTATCCGCGAGTCGGACCATGTTGATCGTTGCCGCACCTTCGGAAAGCGTGGGGACGAACTCCGACCCCAGGCTCGGCGCGATGAAGCCGAACGCGACGACGAGCAGCAGCAAGGCGACCACGATGACCGCCGTCTTGTGCTTCATCGAGAATTGCAGGATCGGATAGTGAATCGCATGGGCGATCCGCATGAAAAGCGGTTCGCGCTCCTCGATTTTGGAAGGAAGCAGGAAGCTCGCCAGCACCGGCATGAACGTCATCGACAGGATCATCGACCCTGCGAGGGCGCAGATCACGGTCAGAGCCATGGGGCGAAACATCTTCCCTTCGATCCCCTCCAGCGTGAGGATCGGCAGATAGACGATCATGATGATGAGTTCGCCGAAAAGCGTGGGCTTGCGGACTTCGACCGCCGCATCACGGACCATCTCCAGCTTTGTCTTCTCATCCAGATCACCGTGAGCGATATGGCGTACGCAGTTTTCGATCATCACGACGGAGCTGTCCACGATCATGCCGAAATCGAGAGCGCCCAGGCTCAGCAGACTCGCCGCGACGCCGAAACGAAGCATGCCAGCAAACGCGAAGAGCATCGAGAGCGGAATGGCGAGGGTGACGATGAATGCCGCCCGCAGATTGCCGAGGAAAAGAAACAACACCGCAACGACCATCAGGCCTGCCTCGAAGAGATTGCGGCGAACCGTGTCGATCACATAGTCCACCAACTCCGTGCGATCGTAGACCGGTTGCACCGACACGTTGGCCGGCAGCGATGCTTTGACCTCCTCCAATTTCTTCTTCATCGCCCATGTGACCTGGTGGCTGTTTTCCCCCATCAACATGAAACCGAGGCCGAGAACTACTTCGCCCCTTCCATCCGCCGTCACCGCGCCGCGACGAATTTCATGGCCCACCTCGACATCCGCGATGCTTTCGATTTTGATCGGCACGCCGTCTTTCGCCTTAATGACGATGCCCTTGATCTCTTCAAGCGTCGTCGTCCGCCCGACGCCATGGACGAGCAAGCTTTGGCTTTTGCGGCGTATGTTGCCCCCGCCGACGTTGCGGTTGCTCTTCTCGATCGCGCCGACGACGTCCTCGAACGTCAGCTTGAAGCGATCGAGTTTGTTGGGATCGATGCGGATCTGATACTGCTTCTCGAATCCGCCCCAGCTATTCACCTCCGCTGTTCCCTTCACCGTCCGCAGCTTCGGCTTCACGATCCAATCGTGGATGGTCCGCATGTCCGTGACGTCGGTCCCTTTGCCGGTGACGACGTAGTGAAACACTTCGCCCAACCCGGTCGCGACAGGGCCCATCTTCGGTCGTTCGATGCCGATCGGGAGCTCGACGGTGGAGAGGCGCTCATTGACGAGTTGGCGTGCGAAATAGATGTCGGTGCCGTCCTCGAAGGTGACGACGACCTGCGATAGGCCGAACTTGGAAACCGACCGCAGCGATTCCAATTTCGGCAAACCGCTGATGACTTGTTCGATCGGAAACGTGATCTGCTGCTCCAGTTCCTCCGGCCCCAGTTGGGGCGCGACGGTATTGATCTGCACCTGCACGGGAGTCGTATCAGGAAACGCATCGACATCGAGCCGCTGCATCGACACGACGCCCCAAACCGCGAAGGCGAACACGCCCGCGATGACCGCGAACCGATGTTTGAGCGAAGCGTCGATGATCCAATTGAGCACGAGACGGTTCTCCGCGAAAGAGCCGCGCACGCAGTAAGCGGTTTTTGCTGGGCGTTGGCGAACCGCTCACTGCGTGCGCGGCTCATTGGTGTTTTCGCTTCCGACGCGTTCAGCCCGACCGGGCTGTTAGTGGCCGCAGCCTCAGCCGGCCCCGAGGTTGTTTTTGAGCAACTCCGCCCGCATCGCGGCGCTGTTGGTGGTCGCGATTACCTCGCCGGGAAGAACGCCCGCGATGATCTCAGTGTTTGCCCCTTGCTTGACGCCGGGGCGAACGCTGCGCACGTGAAACACCTTCTTCGCGCCGTCCTCGAGGAAATCCTTATCCCGCACGAAAGCGATGTGGCAATCGCCCTCCCAGTGGAGCGCTTCGTTCGGAATCACGATCGCATCGCTTTCCTGGCGGATGACGACTTGGGCGCTGCCGTAGGAATTGGCGAGCAACGAGCCGTCGGGATTGGGCAGGTCCACGCGGTACTTCACCGTCTTGGTGATTTCATCGACCTCGGTGCTTTTCCAGGTCAGTTCGCCGACGACCTCGTCGTCGCTGCCGTCGGGACGAAACTTGACGAGATGCCCCTTCGTTCCCGTCTTTTCGTCGCGGATTCGCAGATACCGGGCGTCTTCCGACCGCACATGCAGATGCAGCCACATCCGCGACGTGTCGGCCACGACGAACAGCGGCCGGCCCGGTTCGACGAGTTCGCCCGATGCCGCCTTCACCGCGACTACCACGCCGTCGCGAGGCGCCATCAGCGGCAGCAGGTTTCCCGTGGTCGCCTTGGCGTCGAACCGCGATGCGAGGTCCGCGGGCAGGCCGAACAGCGTCAGCCGGGCCGCAAGTTCTTCCACAGTCGCGACCTTCATTTCGTCCGTGTGGATCGGCATGCCGAGATTGGCGAGGGCCCGCTCCGCCACCATCAGGCGAATGCGTGCTTCGCGATACCCAAGCTCCGCCTCCTGAAGTTGCACCTGCGAGGCGGCCCCCGCGGGAACGAGCGGCTTCAGCATGTCCACCATACGCTTGCGAAGATCCGATTGGGCGAACGCCTGCAGCAACTCTCCCTTCGCCTTCCCTACTTCGATCGCATCGACCAAAGCAAGCAACTCGCCACGCTTGACGCGTACGCCTTGCACGCCCTTTTCGGTGACATGCCACATGCGTCCCGCGACGGGTGCGGACACCGGAGCGACCCGCGGCTGGTCGAATGCGAGTTCCCCGCTGGCGGATACGGTCTCGACGATCGGCCCGGTCGAAACCGGCTGGATGTCGATCCCCATTTTGTCCATCGCTTCCTGAGACGCGAATTGAATTCGGCGATGGTGGAGCTTGCATTTCTGGTTGTTCGCCTTTCGCTCCTTCAACTGCAAGGCGCGATCCGCACGCAGCAGATCTTCGCCGCTGACGATCGGCGTCGATTTCGTCTGCACCACATCGACCCGCTCGAAGGGGCAGTTGTGCACGCCATGCTTGCGGCACCACGTTGACTTGATTCGCGGCATGCGCGTGTCGTCGCATTCCACGCAGATCGATTCGGGGACGCTGTGCTCGTCGCACCAATCGTCCTTTGCAGCCGAACTGCCGAAAAGGTCCTCGAACTTCGGGACCTTCCAACCCGTGTGATGGCCGGCATAAGCGATTCCGCCGAGGCAGGCGACGACGAGAAAGGTGGGCGCGGTCCGCGCGATCCAATCGCGAAACGATTCGCGGGGCACGACAGGCGCAGCGGCCCCCCCTTTGAACGCGTTCATGTTTCACCCTATAACGGGATTTCAGATACGTGGATGATGAAGCGAATGCCCGCCGCATGCGGAATACGCAGCGGTGGCGTGCTTGAGAAGACAGCGGCGCGGAAGGCGCGCAGCAGCGATCACGGAATTGAAACTAGACGCGCGGCGGACGATCGAGCGAAGTCGCGAAGCCAGGAGGGCATCGATCGGAGGCGGGCAAAATGCGTTCGCCGCTGAAGGAAACGGCATCGATGTCGATCGCGAGTGCCGGAATGCAAGTCGCTTTGGCAACACTGCAGAAGGTACATCCGCCCGGGAAGGGACAGCCCTTTTCGTTCTTGGGGCAGCACGGGCATTCGTCATGCTCCGGCGAATGCTCCTTGGAATCGGATGTTTCTTCGCAATCCGCATCCGCCTGCTCCGCTTTCGCGAGGCAATGCTTGCATGTCGTCTTCGCGGGCACTTTGCTGGAGATAGACTGCGATTTCGGCGCCGACCTCAACGCCGCACACGCCAGCGCAACGCCGCCATGGGCAAGGACGAACCCCGCCAAGCAGAAGACTGCAACCAGACGTAGCACCGAACGCTGCAAAGTGAGTCCTCGATTCCAATCCTGAAGCCACGATAGGACGCGACGTGAAACGTGTCAATCCGAACGACCTGCTTCCGATAGCCAATACAGCAAAGTCTTCATCTCGAAAGGTTTGAGGTCCAGTTGAAGTGAAAGAATGCGGGCCGCGATGGCGGCGAGGTGGGGGGTTGCCCAACTCGTCGCGGGTTCCTGCGCGAAGGGGCCGAGGTAGCCGCGGCCGTGGGCCTGGAATTCGATTTGCTCCCGCAATGTGTATGCGAAGCGCAGCGGGTCCTCGAACACATTCTTATCCACCGAAATCAACGGCGGCGCGAAGTGAGCCGGGTATGCCCGCGTGATCGGATGATCGTTGTGCGCTGCCGCGAAGACGAGCACGTCCTTGAAATACGCATCCTCGATCGCTCGGAGAAATTGCTGGCGCTTCGGCAGCGTTTGAAGCTTCTGCTCCGCGACGCCGAGCGACAGGTTCACCACCTTGCATTTCCGCACATCGACCGCCCATGCGAGCGCTCGCAACACGGTTTCGACTTCGCAGGTTCCTGAAGGCCCGAAGACGTCGGCGGAGACGAGTTGCACCTTTGGCGCGAGCGTAAGCAAGATGTCGGCCACCGTCGTGCCGTGCGGCGTGCTTTGCTTGCCTTCATAAGGGAGCGGCGTCGGGCGATCCGCGAGAAAGACGGCGCCCTGCACCGCCTTCATCTGCGGATGCCGAGCGCGGAGGACCGACTCCTCGATGCCGGAATCAAGCACGCAGACGACGACGCCTTCGCCGTCCGCTCGCGGATCCCGCAGGATGCGCTGCGGATCGAGCAGCTTCAGCACGTCGTCGCGCAAGCCCATGGGAGGAACAACCCGCCTCAGCTTCCGATCGTTTCGTCGAGGAGTTGCCGTACGCTTTCGACTAGGCGGACACAATGCTCGAGCGCGGCTGAGCCATGTTTCAGGCCGAGCACGCGAATCGCTTCCGCCAACTGAAGGCTTGTGTCGGCAACGCCGGGATCGGTTGAGGATTCGAGCCCGCGGCGAAGCTCATCGAGCACCTGCACCGGCGGCGGTTGCTCGCTCCGACTTTGGGCGGTGCCGTGCAGCGATTCCGCCATTTGTTCGCTCGCCCGCAGTGCGGCTTCCACCGCGTTGAGCAACATCGCCTGCTGCTGCCGATGACCGAGCGATTGCCGAAGCAAATCGGTGGCGAAGGCGGCGGCTGCTTGCACGAGACGTTGATCTTTTTCGTCGAAAGGGCCGGTTTCCTTGTCGAACAATTCGAGCACCGCTTGCACGCTTGCACCGACCGGCATCGAAGCTGCGAGAATTGCCTGATGGCCGCGCTCGAACGGTTGCAGATCGATGAGACCTGCCGTGCTCGCTTCGACATTCGACAGGATGCTTGCCTGCTGCTGACTCAAGACGGAGGCCGCGAGCGATCGACTCAGCGGAATCGCCTCGGTCGCCAGAGCCTTCCCCTCGGCGTCATACGCCATCCACGATTCGGCCGGCTGCTTGATCGCATCATAGTGGCGGACGATGAGCGCGCCTTGTTTCGCCGCAGTGAGTTGACGGAGGAAGCGAATCAAACTGCGGACTGCATCCGGAATCGGCACCGCTTCAGTAAGGGCCCCCGCAGAGCGGACGATTGGCAGCACCTTGTCGATCGCTTCGCGAAAAGCGACGAGGCCTTCATGCAGTTGGCGGGCACGTTTCGCGGGGCGGATGATGTCGAGTTGCCGGCGCACCGCGGCAATGAAGGTTTCGCGGCTTAGGTCGCTGTTCTTGTCAAGATAATCGCGTACCCCCATCCGCATGGCGTCCAGCGGCGTCGCCTGATTGGCGTAGCCCGTGACCATGATGGCGACGACGTTCGGATGGAAGGCGTAGAGGTCTTGGAGAAGTTGCAGCCCATCCTCGCCGGCGCCGAGCGCCCAATCGAGGACGGCGAGATCGATCGGTTGCTCGTTGGCGAGACGCAGGGCCGATTCCGCGTCGGCGGCAGCGAGGACGCGGAGGCCCAAATGCGAGCCTTCCAACCACTCGCGAAACGTACGGCGAACCGGTTCCTCGTCATCCACCACGAGTACGGTTTCCGCATTCGCCTGCGACATCAGCGACACTCCCGGGCAATGCAACCCACGAAAGTGGATGATAACGTCTGCTCGCGGAAACGGCGAGGAGCGAGCTTCTTAGCACGCTGCGGAAGCAAGTGCTAACGAACTTAGTGCGGATGGACTTCGATCATGAGGCGGAGGGTACCGGGCTGATGAGCCGGGCGGGATTCGAGATACTTGCGTACCTCCGCGGAGGCGGAGCCGCTTGGCGGGATGGCGACGGCTGCGGAACCCTGCTTGGCGGCCGGCGTCGCAGGACGCTCGAGTTGCTTCGCGTCGATGCCGAGCAATTTGCAGAGGTGGGCTCGGTCGGTAGAACTAAAGCTTGTCATCAGCACCGATTCGAAGACCGACTTGACCGACGTTTTACCCTGATTGTCGTCGCGGCCCAGTTCGCGGAGGATCGAGGCGACGTCGTCCTGTTTCACGTTTTCGAGATAGACGACGAACGTCTTCCCCTTGGCGGCGTTTGCCTGGGCTTGCGGGTCGATGGTCAGCGGGATGTTGTTCATGTCGAACACAGCCCGCAAGCGTTCGAGCGTGCGGCCATTGTTCTTCGCGGTGATGTTGAGGTGGTACGCGTCTTCCTTCTTCAACTCGGCGGCGAGACGCGAGCGGGCAGGATCTTCCTTCGTCAAATCCGCGAAAGCGAATCTCTCGGCGTAGTCGGATTCGAGCGGTTCGAGAAACTTCGCGAAAATGCCTTCGACGACTTGAGGCACCACGGCGGGCGTCTTCCGCGGAACGACGGGGACCGGGACATCGATCGGCACGATCGGATCGCGAGGCAGTTCGTTTTCCTGCGGATGCGGGTTCTTGGCGAGGAGGTACGGATTGTCCGGATCGACGGGCTGCGGCCGAGGAATCGCGAGGAACGCGGCGACGCCGACTGCAAGCATGACGCAGGCGGCGACGATTGCTTTGCCCCATGCGAACGACGGCTTGACCAACGGTTCGACAGGAGCCGTTTGGGTCGCCTTCGGCAGCGCCGCAATGACCTTCGCAGTGAATTCCGGACGCAGCTTGCGGCGAGGCAATGCCTTGATGCGAGCGGCGTTTTCCTGCAGTTTTCGGACGAAATCCCGCGATTCTGCCGACTCATGGAGCAGGCGGTGAGCCTTCTCACGATCGCGTCCGGTGAGGACGCCATCGACGAAGGCGGTCAGGAGTTCGAGGTGACGATCCGCGAGCATGGTTACGTTGTATCGTTTTTCCGTTCGGTCCCGTAGGGTGTGTCGAGCGTAGCGAGACGCACCATGGCGTCGCGCTCGCAGATCAGTTACCCAAAGTTCAGGACCATCGTTTGTAGGCCGGTAACGGTGCGTCTCGCTGCGCTCGACACACACTACGAAGCCTTCTCCAGTATTTCCTTCAGTTCCAATCGCGCCCGGTGCAGACGGCTGCGGATCGTGCCGATCGGAACCTGCAAAACCTCGGCCATTTCCTCGTATTTCATGTCGTCCATGTCCTTGAGGACGAGGACGGCACGGTGCTCCGGTGACAAACGCTGCAAGGCTTCATGCACTTTGCGCTCGTCCTCGGCCGATTGCATCGCATGGCCGGGGTCGGCGGCATCGGAAGGGTCGGCGGGTTCGAAAGTCCCCAACTCTCCCGCATTCAGCCGCATGGCCGATTTCTGCTTCCGCTTCAGGGTGATCGCCGTGTTGAAGGCGATGCGATAGATCCAGGTGAAAAACTGGCTATCACCCTTGAAGCTGGCCAGCGCTTGGTAGGCATGCAGGAATGCCTCCTGCACGACGTCGGCCGCATCCTCCGCGGTATCGCACACACGGAGCACCGAATTGAACAGACGATCCTGGTACCGGCGAACCAACTCCCCGAAGGAAGCCGAGTCGCCCGTAAGGCTTGCGGCAATCAGATCTCGATCGTCGCGAGGCACGTTATTCCGTTTGGCAAACTTGGGACGCGGATTCGTACGATTTGGTTCCGAAAAGTCGCAACTTCAATTCCGCTTGCGGCTTAGCGACTCGATGCAAACTTTGCCGGTTCGCTAAGCCGCAAGCGGAAGACCGGCGCACACGCGCTCACTATAATGGGGAGGTCCCCGCCCCTTTCCTCGTTTGCGCAGCCGTCATACATGGAAACCTCCGCCATCGTCGTCCGAGGCGCCCGCGAACACAATCTTCAGAACGTCGATCTCCAACTCCCCCGCAATCAGCTGATCGTCTTCACCGGCGTCAGCGGTTCGGGCAAGTCGTCGCTCGCCTTCGATACGTTGTATGCGGAGGGGCAACGCCGATACGTGGAATCCCTTTCTCCCTACGCTCGCCAATTCCTCGGCCAACTCCGCAAGCCCGACGTCGATTACCTCGCCGGCCTGGCGCCTTCCATCAGCATCCAGCAAAAAGCGGCCGGCAAGAACCCACGCTCGACCGTCGGTACCATTACTGAGATTCATGATTACTTCCGCGTCCTCTTCGCCCGCATCGGCCAGGGACATTGCCCGCAATGCGATCGGCCCATCGCGGCGCAGTCGAAGGAGCAGATCGTCGATCGCATCCTCGCCCTTCCCGAAGGGACGAAGGTGCTCGTGCTTGGTCCCGTCGTCCGCGGGCAGAAGGGGGAACACAAGGACCTCTTCGCCGACATGCTCAAGCGCGGCTTCCTCCGCGCTCGCGTGGACGGCGCCATCGTCCGACTGACCGATGATCTTCGGCTGGACCGAAAAATCAAGCATCATGTCGAGATCGTGATCGATCGGCTCAAACTCGATGCGAAGGTGCGAACGCGGTTGGCCGAGGCGGTGGAGCAGGCGTTGCTGCTCGGCGAAGGGAATCTGATCATCGCGCTCGACCAGGACGAAGCCGTCGAGAAGGACGATGAGGAAGGCGAATCGCAGGAAACGACGGCCCGCGACCTCATCTTCTCCGCGCATTACGCATGCACGCATTGCAACCTGAGCTACGAACCGCCCAGCCCGCAGATGTTCAGTTTCAACAGTCCGCATGGCATGTGCAAGGACTGCGACGGGCTTGGAGCCAAGTTCACCTTCGATCCCGACCTGATGGTGCCGGACCCGAAGTTGAGCATGTACCAAGGGGCGATCCCGCTCGTCGGCCCGCTGCGCGGCATGGGGCGTTGGCGTCGCCATATCTTCGAAGGCGTCGCCCGCACGTTGGAGATCGACCTACAGCAGCCCTGGGAGACGATGCCGCAGAAGCACCGAGATATTCTTCTCTACGGAGCCGGTTCCACGCACATCACCTTCGAGTGGAAGATGCGCGGCGGCAATGTCTGGAAGCATGGCGGAGCATGGGAAGGCATCGTCCCGCAGATGCTCGCCAAGCTTCAAGAAAGCGGCGGCCGGTCCGGGGGGCGCATGCAGCTCGAGAAATACATGCGTGTCGTCCGCTGCCCCAGTTGCAACGGACAACGCCTCAATCCGCAGGCGCGGGCCGTGCGCGTCGGCGGGCGGACGATGGTGGACCTGCTCGCGTCCCCTTGGATTCGCTAGGTGATTGGCTGGAGGCGGACGGGCCGCTCGAAAAGAAGCTGACTGCGGTGCAGCAGACGATCGCGGGCGAAGTGCTCAAGGAAATCCGCGGCTCGCCTCGGCTTCCTGCTCAACGTCGGCCTGCATTACCTCAGCCTCGACCGCTCCGCTCCCACGCTGTCCGGCGGCGAAGCCCAACGCATCCGCCTCGCGGGGCAGATCGGCTCCGGCCTTGTCGGCGTCCTCTACATCCTCGATGAGCCGAGCATCGGCCTGCATCCGCGCGACAACGAACGGCTCTTGCGAAGCCTCGAAAAACTCCGCGACATGGGGAACACCGTCCTCGTCGTCGAGCACGACGAAGACACGATGCGGGCAGCGGATTACGTCGTCGATTTCGGCCCCGGGCCCGGCGTGCGCGGCGGGCAAGTCGTCGCGGCAGGTAGTTATGCTGAGGTACTGAAAAACAAGGAAAGCCTCACGGGGCAGTATCTTTCGGGCCGGAAAAAGATCGAGGTTCCCAGCGAGCGTCGGCCCGGCAACGGCAAGGCGATCCGCGTCGTCGGCGCTCGACACAACAATCTCAAGAACGTCTCGGTCGACATTCCGCTCGGGAAATTCGTCTGCTTCACCGGCGTCTCCGGCTCCGGCAAATCATCGCTCGTCAACGACATCCTCAAGAACGGCCTGATGGACCTGCTACGCAAGGCGGGAAAGCCGAGCGACGACGAAGAGGCGGAGGAAACGGAAGAGGAAGTCGGCGCCTTCGACCCCCGGCCTCGCTTCGATCGCATCGAAGGCGTGGAGCATATCGACAAGGTCATCGACATCGACCAATCGCCGATCGGCCGAACGCCGCGCTCGAACCCGGCTACCTACATCAAGGCGTTCGACGAGATTCGCACACTCTATTCGATGGTCCCCGAAGCCAAAGTTCGCGGATATAAGCCGGGTCGATTCAGCTTCAACAAACCGGGCGGCCGATGCGAGGCGTGCGAAGGGAATGGCTCGAATCGGCTCGAAATGGACTTCCTCGCCGATGTGTGGGTGCCCTGCCCCGTGTGCGGCGCCAAGCGATTCAATCGCGAGACGCTGCAGATCCGTTTCAAGGATCGCAACATCCATGAAACGCTCGAAATGGATGTGCAGGAAGCGGTCGATCACTTCCAGAATATTCCCAAGATCCACACGATGCTCCGCACGCTCCACGATGTGGGTCTCGATTACGTCAAGCTGGGCCAACCGTCGCCCACGCTCTCCGGCGGCGAAGCGCAGCGTATCAAGCTGGCTCGCGAATTGTGCCGACGCAGCACGGGTCGCACGCTGTATGTCCTCGATGAGCCGACGACCGGTCTGCATTTTGACGACATCCGCAAGCTGCTCGAAGTGCTGCATGGATTCGTCGAAGCGGGGAACACGGTCGTCGTCATCGAACACAATCTCGATGTGCTGAAGACGGCCGACTGGATCATCGATCTCGGCCCCGAAGGCGGAGCGGGCGGCGGCACGATCGTCTGCGAAGGGACGCCGGAACAGGTCGCGAAAGTCGCCGCTTCGCACACGGGCAAGTCGCTCGCCGCCGCGTTGAATCCGCCTCCGCCGACAACCACCAAGGGAAAGAAAAAGCAACGCCGCGAGAAGGCGATCACGCACCTTGTCGTGCAGGGCGCCCAGCAGCACAACCTGAAAAACATCAATGTCGAAATCCCGCGAGACCAGATGACCGTCTGCTGCGGGCCCAGCGGCTCGGGTAAGTCGTCGCTCGCCATGGACACGGTCTTTGCCGAGGGGCAGCGACGCTACGTCGAGTCGCTCTCCGCCTACGCTCGCCAGTTCCTCGGGCAAATGCAGAAGCCACGCGTCGAGCATGTCACCGGGCTGTCGCCGGCGATCAGCATCGAGCAGCAGACGACTAGCAAAAGCCCACGCTCGACGGTCGGCACCGTCACCGAAATCTACGACTACCTGCGCATCCTGTTCGCCCGCCTTGGCGAGCCGCACTGTCCCGCGTGCAAGATTCCGATCGGCACGCAAACCTCCGATGAGATCATCGAAAAAATCCTGTCGATGCCGGAGGGGACGAAGGTCTATCTGCTGGCTCCGATCGAACGGCGCGGGCAGGAAAAGTACGAAGCGATCATCGACGACATTCGCCGCAGCGGCTTCCAACGCGTCCGCATCGACGGAAAGTCGTATGCAGCCGATGCGACGCCCGAAATCGATCATCGCCGCAAGCATACGGTGGAAGCGATCGTCGATCGGCTTATCGTCCGCAAGAACCAGCGGAGCCGATTCGCCGAAGCGGTGGAAACGGCTCTCGATTTGGGTAAGGGCAATATGCATGTCGCGATCGTCGATGACGCTCGCGAGGAACCGACTTGGAAGGTGGAGAAGTACAGCCAGCATTTCGCCTGCGATCGCTGCGGGCGAAGCTTCGAGCCATTGAACCCGCATCACTTTTCGTTCAACAGCCCGCTCGGCTGGTGCGCGATGTGCGAAGGCTTGGGCACGCAGAAGGGGGCCAGCGCCCAACTCATCATTCGAGACGGCTCCGCGTCGCTTCGCGACGGAGCACTCGCCGCCTGGCCCGAGTTGACGCCCTCTCAACCCTTCACCCGCTTCGCCGAGGCGCTAGCGAAGCATGCGGGTTTCTCTCTGGACGTTCCCTACGACAAGCTGGACGCGTCGGCGAAGCGCACGATCCTCTACGGCGCCGGCGAAGCGTGGATGTCGCTCGATGGTGCGGGGACGACGTTCCAGTACAAGGGAATTCTGCCGAGCCTCAGCGAAGCCGCTCGCATCAGCTACGTCTATCGACATCGGCTCGACGATCTCGTCGCCGATGTGCCGTGTCCTACATGCCAGGGTTCGCGTCTCCGGGACGATGCGGCTGCATGCAAGTTCAAGGAAAGACGATCGGCGAAGTGGGCGACATGCCGCTCCGCGAGACTGACTCGGTTTTCCGCGAACTCGGCTTGACGCTCGAGCATCAACGGATCGCAGGCGAAGTGCTCCGCGAAGTGCAGCAACGGCTCACGTTCTCGTGGATGTCGGCCTCGATTACGTCACCCTGGGCCGATCGACGCCGACGCTTTCCGGCGGCGAATCGCAACGCATCCGCCTCGCGAGCCAGATTGGCTCCGGCCTCACCGGCGTGTTGTACGTCCTCGATGAACCGACGATCGGCCTGCATCCTCGCGACAATCGCCGCCTGCTCAACGCGCTGCAACATCTCCGCAATCTGGGCAACACGCTTCTGCTCGTCGAACACGACAAGGAAGTGATCGAAGCCGCCGACTGCCTGCTCGACTTCGGACCCGGAGCCGGCGACCGCGGCGGCGAAATCACCGCCGCCGGCGAACCGGCGAAAGTTGCGAAAGCGAAGACGTCGCTCACCGGGGCGTACCTCAGCGGCCGCAAAGCCATCGCGGTGCCGACGAATCGCAGGTTGCGGACGGAACAGGGACAGCCGATTCGCGTCACTAACGACGACACGCCGGGAGGGCGATCCCGCCGAACCGCGGACGAAAAAACGCAGGAGAAAACGTCGCGTAAATCCAAGGGTCCAAGGCCAACGGGCTCGGCGGGAGCCTCGCCCTCCCAAACGCCTGTGGGAGTTTGCCCAACTTTGACCATCCAAGGCGCCCGGCAGAACAACCTCCGCCGCATCGACGTCGCCTTCCCCCTCGGCAGCTTCGTCGCCGTCTCGGGCGTCAGCGGTTCCGGCAAGTCGTCTCTGGTGCATGAAATTCTCTATGCCGCCCTTGCTCGCAAGTTGCATCGGGCCAACATGCCCGTCGGTGCCCATGATGCGATCCAGGGGCTGGAGCATCTCGATAAGGTCATCAACGTCGATCAGACGCCTCTGGGCAATACGCCGAGCAGCAACCCCGCGACCTACACCGGCGTTTTCGACCTCGTCCGCCAACTTTTCGCTCAACTCCCCGAATCGCGCGTGCGCGGTTGGCAGGCGAAGCGGTTCAGCTTCAACAAGCCGGGCGGGCGATGCGAGGCGTGCGAAGGCAATGGCCAAAAAAAGATCGAAATGCACTTCCTTCCCGATGTCTGGGTCGAGTGCGACGTGTGCGGCGGCAGCCGATTCAATCCTGAAACGCTCGCGGTCCGCTACAAGCAGAAGAACATCGCCGATGTGCTGAAGATGCGCGTCTCCGAGGCGCTCGAACTTTTCGGCAACATTCCCAAGATTCGCCGAGTGCTGCAAACGCTGGCCGACGTGGGCCTCGACTATCTGCCGCTCGGCCAGTCGGCGCCGACGCTTTCGGGCGGCGAAGCTCAGCGCGTCAAGCTCGCTGCGGAACTCGGTCGGCCCAACACGGGCAAGACAATTTACCTGCTCGATGAGCCGACCACCGGCCTGCATTTCGACGACGTGCGCAAGCTGCTTGAAGTGCTGCATCGCCTGGTCGATCTGGGCAACACGGTCATCGTCGTCGAACACAATCTCGACGTGCTGAAAACCGCGGACTGGGTCATCGACATGGGCCCCGAAGCCGGCGCCGGGGGCGGGTTGGTGATCGCGGCGGGGACGCCGGAAGAAGTCGTCGCCTCGGGCAAAGCGATCTACACCGGCCGATTTCTACAAGCAGTCCTCGAAGCTGGGCCCCATGAAGAACGGCCGAAGTTCGATCCGTTCGCTGTCGAGCAGAAACAGGAAACAGACCTCGAACTGGACCAGGTCGGCAAAGACGCTGCGATGCCGTGGGTCGTCGATGGCCGTCGCTGGCATACGGAACAGCGAGTGTCGCAGAAGGGCACGCCCTGCCGCTGGGAGGGAAAAACACTCACCTGGCTCGAAGAGGAGATTCGCAAGCGAGGCAAGTTTCCGGAGACCAATTGGAAGCAGCCGACCATCGTCGAAATCGCCGGGCCGGAGAAGTCGCTCGGCTGGTTCCTCCACGCCCATTCGAGCATGGAATGGCTGGTCCGCATCGTCTTCCGCGTGGGTCGCAATGCCTTCAAAGCGGAAGCCCTCGATCGCCAACTCGGCATCCCCACGCTGAACAACACGCCCGGCCTCGAAGTCTACGGCAACGAACCGCGCGTGAAAGTGAAGCAACTCAAAGGCCCCTGGCAGGAGGTTTCGCTCCTCGTCCATCGTTGCGCCGAGATCGATACGCCCGGCTTCCGTGCATTTCTCGATAAGGCGGTGAAGTCGTTCTTCGAGCATCAGACGAAGCTCAAGACGAAGCCGGAAGACCTGATGCCGTGGAAGGTGATGGGCGAGAAATGGCATCTCGGCGAAAAGGGTTTCCCGCCGGGACGCAAGGTGCAATGGGACCGCGGCATCCTCCCTCGCCTCATCGAACTCGTCCGCTCGCTCGATCCGATGATCGAAGTCCGTTGGGACAATCGCTTGATGATGGGCTTCAAAATCCCCGGCATCGGCTAAGCGTGGGGCGTGTGGAAGACGAAGGATCCCGACTGCCTCGAATGCCGTTTCGTCGGCCCATCGGGCCTGTTCAACCTGAGCCGGATCGAAAAGTTCGGCATCCAGCCCGCAATCAAGCCCTCGCGCGAAGGCGAGGTGATAGTGCTGTCGTTCAAGAACGAGAGCCAAGTCCGCTGGCCCGAACTGAAGGCGCTGCTGACCGAGCACCTGGCCGCGTTTAAGAAGACGCACAAGAAGTGAGAGTGGTCCTCACGCTCCGCGTGAGGTCAACGGCGATGCATGGTCGGATCGATTGGCTTTCGTGACGACAAGTTTATCCAACTTGTCGGTTTGGTTTTCGGAAAGTCTTCGAACAAGTTAGATGAACTTGTTTCCACGGTCGTCTGACCTTGCATCGCCGTTGACCTCACGCGGAGCGTGAGGACTACTCTCTGCAATTTCTCTTTTCCGTGAACCTTTCGCCCGGGTCACTCGTCCTAGAAGAGTAACCGCCAAGAACATGAGACGTATCATGCGACCCATTCAATGCCTTCAACGCGATCAACGCCAGGCCGCCTTGGCGGACGCGCTGCGCCAACAGATTGCCGATTGCCTTCAAATCTGACGCCTTGAACAACCCGACACTCAAACGGGCCAGGCGTCACGCGACGCCTGGCTTTTTCTATGTAGCCCTCTCGCTCCGCGAGAGGTAAGTGCCAGTGCGTGAAGCGGCGGCATGGCATTCATCCGCTTACCTCTCGCGGAGCGAGAGGGCTACATAGGTTGGGCGTGTCGTCTAACGGGAAGACGGCCGGTTTGCACCCGGCAAATGAGGGTTCAACTCCCTCCACGGTCCACTGCATGGCTAGGTGGCGGAACAGGAAGACGCGCGGTCCTCAGAAGGCCGTGCCCCACCGGGCGTGAGGGTTCGACCCCCTCCCTGGCCACTGTCGAAGCGAATGGTGTTTGTGGTGTAAGAGGTCAAGCATGCGACCCTGTGAAGGTCGAGGCGGCGGGTTCAAGTCCCCCCGAACACCCTGCTTAGGTTGTCTCGCGGCTCCGAGCGCTGGGTCTACGAAACCCGGACGGCAGGTTCGACTCCTGCACGACCTATTCATTCCAGCCAGGCCCTCGGGAGGGGACGGAGGCTTTGAACCTCTGTCGAGTTGGATCAACACCAACACTGGCTGCTGACGATTCTCAACGCCCTGTGACGCTGCGGGTGTGGCGATCTGTTTGTCGAACAGGCGAGACCGGTTCGAGTCCGGTACAGGGCGCTCGTTTGCGGGCCGAAGCCAAGCGGCGAGGCAACCGCCTGATACGCGGTCTATGGCAGGTTCGACTCCTGCCGGCCCGACTATTTCGCGGTTTCTTCCTTCCGTTTCCGCCGCTCTTCTGCCCCTTTTCGGAGAATTTCATCCCGCTCGTCGATCTCATCGTTCGCGAGCACATCGTCATCGATAAAGACGTCTTCGGCTCGACGCGAATATCGCGGCCCCAGCACATCAACGACTGTCGGCTTCACGGAAAGTTGCGAATACGGGTAGAAGTAACCCTCCACCTCGATCGCTTCCGCCCGGTACTCCTTGCAACGCATCAGAAACTCATGCAGTTCCCGCAGCCGATAGTGCGGGATGCTGGAGAACAGATGATGCGGCAGGTGGTAATCCTGGCCCATCGGGAAGACGGCTTGCCGCAGGAACGGATGGACACGGAAGACGCGGGTGTTGTTGAGCTTGCCGCGGTCGCCGTTTCCATGCTGCACGATTTGCCGCAGGATCATGAAGAAGGAAAACGACGTGAAGATCGGAACGACCCAGAGCACGAGCCAATACATCCCCGCGTAGGGCGTGACATAGAGGCTGAGCCAACCCAATGTCTGAAAGAGAATGGTGACGTAGGTGAGCCGCATCAGCGTCATGGATCGCATCGAAATGATCGGATGCACTCGGCTCTGGTGATACATCGTGTCCGGCAACCGGCCGAAGAGGAGCATGGCACCGGCCCACAAGGCAGGCGGGATGATGGCGAGCAGCAGCGGTTGTTCGAGCCATACCAGAGTCGCGGTCAAGGCAAGTTGTCCGACGATGTAGAGGATACCGAGCCGAACCGTCATCTTCGTCGGCTTCCAGCCTTTCTTGAGGTATGGGTTCTTGTCGGTCGGAATCGCGTTGTAAGCGGCTCGAATCCGCATGTAGCGAAATAAGTTGATCGGCCACAGTTGACGAATCAGCGTGGCGACGAATTTCGCCCGTTCGATCGGAAAATCAAGCCAATGTCCGCTGGTCTGCAACTGCGAGACATCCGGGTCATGGTTCGGATCATTGACGAATTGATGATGGGCCAAATGCTGCAGGCGATAGTGCTGGATCGATCCGAACAGCGGAAACATGCACAGCCAGTCGGCCAACAGATCATTCGCATAGCGGTTGGCGAACAGCAGATGATGCGACGCTTCGTGAGCTAGTCCCGTGAGCTGATGCTGCCCAGCCCCGACGAGCACGATCGCGACGAGGAATGCCGGAAGATTCCACGCCCAGTGCCACCCCTGCGTCATTTGCGTCTGATGAAACGCAACCGTCGCGCCGATGACAAGGACGAGAAACAGATAGGTGCGGATCAAGTACGGCACATTGCGGAAGTTGTCCGTCTGCCGCAATTCCTGCAACTTTTCCTTCACGCGGGGGTCGGCGAGAACGTCGATCTCCGTGGCATCCATTCGGCAATCCTTCCAGGTGGGCGGGTGCAATCATTGTAACGGTCCGTCCCGCCTTTCTCCCCTCTCCCCGTTGGGGAGAGGAGTTGGGGGTGAGGGGTAAAGCCCCGCGCGGCGACTTGTTCTTGATTCCCTCTCCCCCCGCTGGCGAAATCTTCAATGCTTCCGCGAAGTGATGAGCGGGGGGAGAGGGTGGCCGAAGGCCGGGTGAGGGGGATAGCGGAAGGCAGAACTAGGAGGGATGAGGGAGGAATCCGTGCTGACGCGTGCCTGTCTTCGATGCGAAAAACCCGGCCACCGCGCGGGGCTTTACCCCTCACCCCCAGCCCCGCTCCCCAACGGTGAGAGGGGAGAAAGACACCTCACGCGGAGCGTGAGGACTACCTTCCTCTGCTGACTTTGCGAAATCGGCGTTTGTCCGCTACGGTGAGCGTGGGGCCCGCCTTCGGACCGGAGTCGCATGTCGGACGACCTTGCTTTCGCGGAACTTGGTTGCAGGACGAATTTCTCGTTTCTGTCGGGCGCCTCACATGCCGACGAACTCGTGCATCGCGCGGCGGAACTGGGTATTCGCGCGCTCGGCGTTGCCGACGTCAACACGTTGGCCGGCATCGTCCGAGCGCATGCGGCCGCGAAACCGGTTGGATACAAGTTGCTGATCGGCGCGGAGATTGTGCCGAACGATGCGTTTCCCGTCGTGCTCCATGCGATGAACATGGCGGGGTATCGGCGGCTCTCGGCGCTGATCACACGCGGGCGGCGGGCGGCGAAGAAAGGCGAATGCAGGCTGAGTTATCGCGATATCGCGGAACACGTCGGCGAACACCTTGCGATCGCGAAACTACCGGTCGATGCCCTCAAGTTGCCTGCGGAGACGAAGACGCTTGCGGGATTGGCGGCGTATCGCGAGCTTTACGGTGACCGCTGCTACCTGGCCGCGTCTCTGCATCTGGAAGCCAATGACGACGATCGGCTGCAACGATTCCTCGACTTGTCGGCCAAGTCGCAGATTCCGTTGCTGGCGACGAACGACGTCCACTACCACGTCCCGAATCGCCGGCCTCTGCATGACGTGCTCGCGGCGACGCAACATGGGGTGACGGTCGCGCAACTTGGCGCGCTGCGGTTCGCGAATGGGGAACGGCACCTGAAAAGCGCGGCCGAGATGGCGCATCTTTTCGCACGCTGCCCTGATGCCGTTCGCCGCACGGTGGAGGCCGCGGATCGCTGCACATTTTCGCTCGATGAGCTTCGCTACGAATACCCCGCCGAGCTTTGCCCACCCGGCCTGTCCGCCACGCAACATCTGACGAACCTCACCTGGGACGGAGCGAAGGGGCGCTATCCCGAGGGTGTTCGCCGAGAGGTCGCGGCTCATTCGCAAGGAGCTGGCCCTCATCGAGGAATACGCGCTTATGAAGCGTTTTTCCTTACGGTTTGGGATTTGGTTCGCTTCGCGGGGAGCGATCGATTCTTGCCAAGGGCGCGCGGGTCCGCGGCGAATTCGGCGGTGTGTTATTGCTTGGGAATCACTTCCGTCGATCCCGATCGCAGCGATGCGCTCTTCGAGCGATTCATCAGCAAGGAGCGGAATGAGGCGCCCGATATCGATGTCGATTTCGAGCATGAGCGGCGTGAGGAGGTGTTGCAGTACATCTATCGCAAGTATGGTCGCGAACGGGCAGGCATTGCCGCGGAGGTGATCTGTTATCGCCCGCGCTCGGCGATTCGCGACGTCGGCAGGCACTCGGCTTTTCGCTCGATGCCGTCGATCGGCTTGCGAAAAGCATGGACCCCTACGCGGATGCCGAGCATCTTGCAGGTCAGGTTCGCATGGCGGGACTCGATCCCGAAGCGCGCGAAGTGAAGCAGTTGGTCGCGCTCGTCAATCAGCTCATGGGTTTTCCACGTCATCTCTCGCAGCATGTCGGCGGATTCGTCATCACCGGAGGGCCGCTTTCCGAACTCGTCCCCATCGAAAACGCGGCGATGCCGGATCGCACCGTGATTCAGTGGGACAAGGACGACCTCGACACGCTCGGCATGCTGAAGGTCGATTGCCTCAGCCTCGGCATGCTGACGGCAATTCGCAAATGTTTCGATCTCGTGGAGTTGGTCCACGAGAAAACCTTTACGCTCGCCACGGTGCCTGCTGAGGACCAAGCGGTCTACGACATGATCTGCAAGGCGGACACGGTGGGCGTCTTTCAGATCGAGAGCCGGGCGCAGATGAGCATGCTGCCTCGACTGAAGCCTCGCACCTTTTACGATCTGGTGATCGAGGTCGCGATCGTGCGGCCCGGGCCGATCCAGGGGCATGGTCCATCCGTTTCTGCGTCGGCGGAATGGCGATGAACCGGTCAGCTATCCGAGTCCGGTCATTGAGGAGGTGCTGTCGAAGACGCTCGGCGTGCCGCTCTTTCAGGAACAGGTGATGCGGCTCGCGGTCGTGGCGGCGGGGTTCACGCCGGGCGAGGCGGATCAACTGCGACGGGCGATGGCGGCGTGGAAGAAGCCGGGGTGATCGAGAAATTCCGGCAGAAAATCCGGGACGGTATGCTCGCCCGCGGCTTCTCGATGGAATTCGCCGACCAGCTTTTCGAGCAGATCAAAGGCTTCGGCGAATACGGCTTTCCCGAATCGCATGCCGCCAGCTTCGCGCTGCTGGCCTACGCATCCGCATGGCTGAAATGCCACTATCCGGCCGCATTCACGGCCGCGTTGTTGAATAGCCAACCGATGGGTTTTTACGCCCCCGCGCAACTGATCCGAGATTTGCGCGAGCATGGCGGCAACGTGCGTCCGGCCGACGTCAATCTCAGCGATTGGGACTGCACCCTTGAGAAAGCGGACGACGGCAGCGTGATCCTGCGACTCGGACTGCGTTTGGTGCGTGGCCTGTCTCAACCGCTCGCGGAAGCGATCATGGCGGCGCGAAACGAAAAACCATTTCGCTCCGTGCAAGACATCGCGAGGCGTGCCGGCATCAACCGTCCGATGCTCGCCCGCCTCGCCGCCGCCGATGCGCTCGCGTCGCTTGGCTTGTCCCGCCGCACCGCGCTATGGCAGGTGCTCGCCCTCGCGGATGAATTGCCGCTGTTCGCGAATCTCGACGACGAACCCGACGCACATCCGCCGCTGCGTGAGATGTCGCTCGGCGAACAGGTCGTCGCCGATTATGGTACCGTCGGCCTTTCGCTGAAAGCACATCCCTTCGCCCTGATCCGCCCCGAGATGGACAAACTGAACGTGGCAACTGCCGAGCAGATCGCGAACATGGAGGCATTGAAGCAGGTTCGCGTGGCCGGCCTAGTGCTGGTCCGCCAGCATCCTGCAACTGCGAAGGGGACGATTTTCATGACGCTCGAAGACGAAACCGGCGTCGTCAACCTCGTGATTTGGCCCAAAATCTGGCAACGCTTCCGCAACGTCGCCCGCAGCGCCGTCGCCGTCCTCACCGAGGGAAAACTGGAACGCGCCAACGGCGTGATTCACGTGATGCCGACGCACATCGAAGACGTGTCCCACGCCCTCCGCGGCCTCTCCTCGGGTTCGCGCGATTTCCGATGAAGTCTCCGCAACGCGAACCCAATCGCCGCATCCCCCTGTCCTTTGTTTCGAGGCCCCGGTTGCGATTGACGTTTCGCAGCAAGGTGCCTATGGTAACCCGCGAACGGGGCGTGGCTCAGTTTGGCTAGAGCGCACGGTTCGGGACCGTGAGGTCGCTGGTTCGAATCCAGTCGCCCCGACTTACATTTCCTAACGAGATGCCCTCCCCCTCGGGGGGTATGCCGGAACCTTCAGGCATTTCTTCTTGCGCGAAGCAGATCGATCCTGCTCCACCCTTTACGCTTTGTCGGTCGGTTGGCCCGTCGTGCAACGGGATTGGCGGTGGAGTGCTGCCGAACGTAACGACTCCACTCGTCATCTGATTCACCGTCCTCTTCCCCCACTTGCGGCTCGCGAAACGCAGATACAACTTTGCGTTCAGACGTTGAAATAGCCTGGCCGCATTGTCGAACGTGGGGTTTTCTGGGGACAGATCCGCCAAGCCGTTCAGCACCGCAAATGCGGCTTTCACTTCAGAATCAATGCTGAACTCAGCAGCGGGCGGTTTCTCTTTTGCGGCCTTTTCGACGAGCGTTCTTTCTCGCTGCGTCAGTTCTTCAAACACCGAAGCAATGGCGTCATACTGACCCTTGCTTTGAGCGAGCGCGAGATTGCCCGCAACTTGCTTCAACTGCGCCCGAGTGGCCTCCAACTGCGCTTTGCACCCGGCAACATCCGAGCGGGTTCCGTTTCCTTCCGCTTCGCGTTTTGCGAGGGCGCGGAGTTTCTCTTCAAGTCGTTGCCTGAGACTGGGCGAGAGAAGACGCTGCCTAATGCAGCTCAAGACGAAGCGGGTCGCGATGACCCCGTCCACGTGATTGTGCTTGCATTGAGAGCCGTGACTCTGCTGATAGAGGCCGCACAGATAGCGAAACGACCCTTGATATGCATGACGATACGAATGGGCCAACTGCAGTTCAAGTCGAATACGCGGCCACCCAAGGGGTTCTGACTCGGAGTTCGGGATCGAGGCTTTCCACGCTGGCTGCCTGCCCGTCGCTCAAGCGTTTCGAGCAATTTGAGGTGGCGATCGGGCTCGATGATGGGTTCGAATCTCGCGTCCGCTTGCACCCTTGTAGACGCAGGGTTCTCCTTCACCTTCGGTTTTCCATCCTCTCTTCGGTCGTCCTCATCGAGTTCCCGAGGCCCTTCCGGCGAATACCTTGCTTTGTCCCCCATCGAACGACGGCCGTACTCCATGACGGCTCGCAATAGCGGATTTCTCGCGATCCCGACGATGGTCGGCTGCGACCAGAGTCCGCTCGTCACCCCTGGCTCGCCTCGCTTTTTTCGCAGCCGACCGGCATCCGGACTTGGGACGCCTTCACCGTTTAACGTTCGTGCGACCCTGTATGCTGGGATCTCTTCAAGCATAGATAGAATTCGGCAGACTAAATCGACTTCGCTCTGAGGACCGGGCAACCAGATGACGTGGTGCCCAGCCATCTTGATTTGTTCGCCCTCCAACAGTTCTCGCACTTTGAAGCCATCCGAACGAACGAGCCACCTTCGGAAGCCGAACGGCGGCCTCCCGCCAGTCGAATATCCCGCTCTCGCAAGCGTAAGTTGGGCGCAAATCATTTTCTGCGCTAGGTCGCGCCTTTCCCTTTCGGCACGATCATAGTCGATCATGGCGACGATCGTCTCACCAAGATCGCGTTTGCCGTTCAGGTTCGGCGGCAGCACCTTATCCATAAACACGAGCGTGATGCCGTCGGTTCGAAACCTTGCTTCAATTTTTATCCCGTCAATAGGGTCATCCGGCCGTGCGAGACGATCCCTTCTGGGAATGAAGATGTGCGTCACTGAGCGGTCAGCTTTTGCAACTCTGGACAGTTCGTCCAGGCCTGGACGTTCAAGGACGTGACCCTTGACTTTGTAGTCCAGAAAAAGGTCCCCATCGCGCGACCGCCCGGTTCGTATCATTGCTTCGATCGCTTCGGGAATCCCCGTAAACAATACGCCTAACTGGTCGGAAGAACGTTGGGCCCATCGGACATATTGCGACGGCGTGTTCTCATGTTCTCCACCGGAGTCGCGGGTGTAGAACAGGCCTCGGCCAGTTTTTGGTCTAGTCTTCATGGCATGCTCAACTACGAGTTCTCCTATTCGTCTCTTTGCTTATCTCGGCTTTCCCATAGCAACTGAGCAATCATTTCGATTGCTTCCTCGTCTTCCAACTCGTCCAGCGCGACATCTGCCTTCAATTCGAGAGGGCCTCGCCAGGAAAACCTGTCGATGGAGACTTGAAGCACGGCATTCCAGAATGAACGTGCATCTGCCTCATCCCGGTCGAGTTCCTTGAATGCGTTGCGAACCGCCGCATCTGCCGGTGGTAGACCGTACTCCTGATGCACATAAAAACCCTCCGACTCCCAAGCGTGGAGTCGGAGGGCAGCGGCAAGGTAGATCAAAAACCCTCGCGACAAGCGCAGAGGGGCGTCTACGGAACTTTCCAGCCCGACACAACGCAGGAATTCAGCTAGTCTGTGTCCGTTTCGAGCCGCCTCCAAACAGACGTACCTGACCAGATCGGCTGGAATGTGTGGACGAAGTTCGTCGGAGATGGGAACCATCCGTGACCATTGAATAGCGCGGAGAATTTAGGGGCCGGTCCGTCAGCCTTCGTTTCCCATCGTAACCTCACAATGCGCGAACGTCAATTGGTTACAAGCGACTACCTAGATTTCGGACTGTGCCTGTCGGGTTTGGTCGGGCCGCCAAACGATTGAATTCTAATCCATGAAACGGCGAGCATTCGTGCGATCATCTCTTTCAGTTGGCTGAAAGCCTCAAGATGATCGAGAGGTCTGGTTCTTTCGGTTCGCTTAGACTGGTTGTTCACAGGCTACTCATCAAGCGTAGATCCTCAAGGCAGCTTCGATATGCCAGCGAGCGTCGGGGAGGGCCCGACAGCCGAGCCACTCCAAGTAGAACGGGTCGTGTCGAGCGACGATCGACAGAGCGATGTCGCGGTGCTTTCCGCGGGCGAAGACGATCACCCCGTCTTCCCGACGAAACCACCCTTCCACGTCGACGGGGATCAGCATCGTGTGAAGCTGATCGACTGACTTGGGCAATTCGTCGTGTTTTCCAACCATGGCGTCCAGCACGGAGATGGAAGCGGTCACGTCCTGACAGGCACGGTGGGCGTGTTCATGTTCCCGGCCGCAGTATTTGCGAACAGCGGCAGTAAGATCCCTTGGCTCCATGCGATGGAAGAGCGACATGGCGTCGATGACCTTGCGACCCAGCAGAGAGAATTTGCGACCGCACCGATCGAATTCGGCGACCAACACGGGCAAGTCGAACCGAGCGATGCCGAAGCCGGCGATGTCCGAGTGACGGAAGAACTCCTCGATCCGTTTGACTCGATCGGCGAACGTCGGGCAGCAAACGACGTGTTCGTCACGGATGCCGTGAATGGCTGAAGCCAAGCGCGAGATCGGTTGCTCTGGGTTCAGGCGAAGCTCCAGGGTTCGAGGTTTCGTTCGGGGCTCCAGTCGAACGCAGGCGATCTCGATGATCCGGTCGCGAGCTGGATCGGCGCCCGTGGTCTCAAGATCGAAAAACGTGATGGGGCGACGAAGACGCAGGTTCTTGAGCATAGGTGTCTCCAAATGAAAAAAGCCCTGGCTCAGAGCCAGGGCAGTGCGATTCGGCACGAAAAACTTCGAGCCGAAGGTCAGGGATGCGGCCAATAGGCCGCAGGAAGCGCGAACCAAGTCGCGCCGAAGCTAGTCAAACTCTCGGACAAGGGGTAGAATTGGCGAGCATGCGCGAACTGCGCCCGCTTGCTCATGGACGTCGAAACGTTGAGGTGAACCAAGCTATTGGGTGACCAACTCGGTCACAAACAACCCGATTGTCGCGTGTGCGACAAGATTCCGCTTCGCGCAGAAACCGCCAGCCTGGGCCCGAAAGGGTCCTTGTATCTCGAACAGAAGTGGTGCTTGTGCCACGCCCCCGTAAGGGGGCGTCGGCCAGGTGCCGTTCTGTTCGCCCCCTGGCGGGGGTTGCGTGAGCGCCCTGGTTCGGCGCTCTCTTTTTGCGCGTTGCGGCCGACTCAATTCCTTCCACAGGAGTTCGGCATGCAAAGGCAACAAATCCTCGGCAGTTGCGTTTTGTTGGTGTTGATCCTTTCTTCGTGTTCCCGCCCTGATGACGTTCCTGTTCGCAAACCACTGGCGGTGGAAGTCCTCCCTTCGTTGAAATTGGAAATCGAGCCCGAGGCGCCCGCAGTTCGTTCGGCTCGCTGGTTCACCAGCGCGCGAATCAAGCTGTTCGTCAGGTCCAGCCGCGATCACTCCTTTCGGCTCATCCTTCCGGCAGGCGAGGGCAAGTCCGTTTTCTTCATTTCAGGGTTGCCGAAGTCAAGGCCTGGAGAGGAATTCGTCGTCGAGGTTTGGGATGACCAAACGACGTCTGCCGAAGAACAGGACCGCATCGCAAACGCGATCGCGGCAGGTGGCCGCCTTGTGATCCGCGCGGTCAAAGAAAAGACCTATCTCATCGATCAGTCGTTTGCGGATGCTCCAGAAATCGATGTCATGGCGAAATCTCTCGCTTCCTGGCGAAGCAACGATTGGCTGCTGCTGGGAAAGGCGACCGCGATCGTCGGCGACAACGGCCTTCCCAATCTTCGACATGCCAACCCTATCGCGATCGTTGCCGTTCGCAATCAACACGAAACCATCGGCAAAGTGATGCTCCATGCGGATGCGGACATTCCGAGGCGCGATGCCAAATAGCCTCCGCCGCGAACCTTTTGCCGAATCAACCCGTCTTGGAGCGATTTGTGCAGCAAATTCATATCGGCCTAACGGGCCTGAGTCGTGCGGGAAAGACCGTCTTCTTGACGTGTGCGGCTCATGCCTTCCTCGACGGCAACGGCGATGCTCTTCGCGAGTTCAAATTTCATGGTTGGAAATATTCCGCCAAGATCGTGTCCTCGCCCGAAGGGACTGCCCGATTTCCCTATCTCGACTACTTGGAAGGATTCCGCAAGGAGCCGCCGGAATGGCCGCCTCGGACAAGCGACGACGTAAGAGAGCTTCGCATTCGGATTCTGTTCGTCAGCGACGACCGGCGCCGCCGAGATCGAGAAATCGAGTTGGTTTTCGTCGACTATCCCGGAGAGAGGTTGTTGGACGTCGCTCTTCTCGAAACCGATTTCGACGACTGGTCGGATGCCGTATGGAAGGTCTTGACCTCGCGCCTTGGCAGCTCAGCCGCTACGCACGAGTTCATCCACTGCGTTCGCTCATTGGAACGCGATCAACGTGGCGATGTTGATGCTCTCCAATTGGACGCCGCCAAGGCGCGCTTCGCAGCCGTTGTTCGCGCCGCACATGCCGCGAAAAGCCCTATTGCGCCGATCGGCCCCATTCTCCGTCAACTCCAGGGAAACGAAGAACTGTCGTCCCCCTTTTTTCCACTGAACAAGGATGACCGCGAGCGGCTGCCGCATCTGCGCAAGGTGCTTCGCGCGGCCTACTCCGCGTATTGCAACAAGGACGTTAGGCCCTTCCTGAAGAAGATTGCCACGTGCAGCCATCAGATCGTTTTGGTCGATGTTCTCGACATTCTTCGGTCGGGCATTCCGCAGTTCAACGAGGTGCAAGATCAAATGAGGCGGGTGCTGGAATGCATTCGCCAAGTCAACGACGGCCGATGGGCTTGGTTGATGTCTCGTTGGCCATTCGGTCGGCCATCGATCCGAAAGGTGAGTTTCTGCGCGACGAAGGCGGACCAAGCAACGGGAGATCGACGCGAGAATTTAGCGATCTTGCTTCGCGAACTTTTCAAGCAGGCGGAAGTAGCACTGCAGTTCGGGCGCCGGGATCTTCGCATGGATTTCGTCGCCTTCTCGGCTCATCGATCGACCGAGGATGTCGAAGTCCAATTCGGCGGCGGCGCCGTCATTGCCCTGCGAGGTGACGCGGTCGGACAGCCGCCTGGCTCCGACTGTTTTC
>JAXMAT010000052.1:0-37835 GCA_046350235.1 Gemmataceae bacterium
AATCTTCGAGATTCGCGTCCGGCGGCGAACTACCTGCCCAACGGCGCAGTTCCTTCCAACACATGTCCACATCCCATCCAACCATGGCGAGATGGCGTGCGAAATCGTTCTTGGAATCCTCCGGAAAATGCTTCGCCGACAGCAACTCGTCCTTGCGAAGCGCGAAATTCGTCGGGTCCGCAGTCGTGAGCACATGTGCTAGCGATGAGGCGTGTTCTTCCGGAAGCGAACCTTCGGTGTTCAGTACTTTCAGCATCCACTCGATCGATTCCGCCGTCAGCGTCAGCCCCGCCGCATTGCGGAAAAATCGCCCGTCGCCCGCCTCTCGCCCGTACCGTTCGACGGCTTCGATGACGCTTTCAATCACCGTCTCATCCGACGACATGCCCTCCGCGAAATAGCGGACGGCAAACTCGCGCACCAAGGCTTCCGGGTGCAGAATGGCTGCCTTGATGACGCTTTCGGGATGTCGCATGGATTCCGTCCCCAATAGGAATGACCTACTATCGATCTTTGCCTGCAAATCCGAATCTGAGGCGACGATGCAAGTCGGGCAACAAAACGATCCGCTGGCTTTTGCTTGCGTCACGGCGCTCGCCTGCGCCATGATACGACCAGCGACAGATGGGAAAAGTCGCGCGAACGAGGGCGGCACAGTGGCGTTCAGCGAACAACTTGTACGACGCATTCGCAGCTTCTTGTCCCAGAGGAAGGGCATCGAGGAAAAACGGATGTTCGGCTGCGTGGGCTTCCTTGTTCGAGGCCATGTCTTCGTCGGAGTTTGGAAGGATTCGCTGATCGTTCGGATCGGCCAAGATGCGTACGAAGACTCGCTGCTCGAGCCGTACGTCCGCGCATTCGACATCACCGGAAAGCCAATGAAAGGTTGGGCTGTCGTCGAACCGAGGGGCATCGAGACTGACGGCCAATTGCATGCATGGATCGAACGGACTTTGAAGTTTTCGACGATGTTGCCGAAAAAGCGAGTGTTACCACCATGATGAGATCCTTCATCCTCTTCCTCGCAGTCGCAATGACCCACCGAACACGCTCGACGCCCACCGCTTCATCTGGCTGGCTGACAAGGAGGGCGTTCAGGACGCAGTGGTGGAGGCGCTGTTCCTGGCGTACTTCACGGAACGACGAGACATCAGCAAGGCGAAGACTTTGCTCGATGTCGTCGTGGAGGCAGGCATGGATCGAGCGAGGGCTGAAGCGGTTCTAAGCGGCAATGAGGGAATGGAAGCGCTGAGGGAGGCCGAGGGCCTATCTCGTCGGCATCAAGTGGACGGCGTGCCGTTCTTCGTCGTCAATGACCAGATCACGCTGGCTGGAGCGCAGGCCCCGGACACGTTCCTTGAGGCATTCCGGCAGTTGGTTGGCTTGCTGTAGAAGGAATCAGGTTGTTGCTATGCCCCGTGTCAGCCGCTGGGTTCTGCTGATGTATCGCATTCACGACGGCAAGTTCCAGGTGCTACTTGCGCATCCTGGTGGTCCGTTGTTCCAGAACAAGGACGAAGGACACTGGACGATTCCCAAGGGCGAGATCGAACCCGGCGAAGACTTGCTCGAAGCCGCCAAGAAGGGAGTTCGAGGAGGAAACCGGCATCCACGCCAGCAGGACCATTCATCGAATTGACTCCGATCACGCAGAAGGGCGGCAAGATCGTTCACGCCTGGGCGTTCGAGGCGACTGCGATCCGAACGCCATCGTCGGAACACCTTCACGCTAGAATGGCCCCCGAAGTCTGGACGACAGTTGGAGTTCCCCGAGGATGGTCGGGCCGATTTCTTCGACGTGGCTTCGGCGAGTCGAAAGATCAAGGCTTCCCAATTGCCCTTGGTGCTGGAGTGCGAGCAGATCGTCCTGGGAAAAGGTCGTTGAGGGACTATTGGCCTGATCCCAACGCCTTCCTCAACGGGCACTCTTCACCGCCCGCTACGCCCCGACGATACCGCCCCAGCAACTCCTTCGACCGCTGCGCCAACATCCGGCGAACTTCTCGGCGCTTGCCCTTCACCCGTGGGGTCACCATTCCGTCGTAGCCCGTGGTCTGGTGTCGCATCCAGGCAATGACCGCAGCCTCGGCACGCTGCTCTACCGGAATCCTACGAGTTCTCGCAACTGTACCTGACCCGACTGGCGTTGCATGATCCGTCACGGCACGAGCCAGCCGGTCGGCGAGATCGGCGTGCGCAGGATCGAAGGCGAGGAAGACCACGACCGCTCCGTGGAAGTCCTCGACATATTCAGCCTGGGCTTTGTCCCGGCGTCGGGCGTCGGCTTCCTTCTTCTTGGCAAAGCCCTCGGTGGATCGCTCGGCTTCCAGATCGGCACGAATGCGTTCGACGGTCGCTGCTGGCGTCCAAGTCCCCCGTGAGAAAACCTTCCGCCTACGCTTTTCGGTAACAGCGAAGTGATCGCCCGCCGTCTTGATGCGTCGGGTGAGGGCCGGATCGCCGGGAGGCACGAGAATCCACCCGTCCGGCACGGTCAGGACTTTGCCATCGGCGCTGCGGACGGTGTTTGGCGTGGGGCCGGGGGTGAAGGTGGTGGTCATCGTGGTTCAACTTCCTTGCTACCCGAAAACGGCGGAAGTGCCGGTCGAACACGTTTTCCCGCTCCAACCCCATAAAGAAACACATCCACCAGCGAGTCGGCTAGGTCCGGGGTCAGCCGTTTCTTCGGCGCTGGCAACCGGGCCAGCACGTTGATGTGTTGATCCATAAGACAGCAGAACACCAGCGACAACGACGCCGCATCACCGCCGCCCAACTCACCACCGTCCAAACCATCCTGCATGACTTCGTGGACGATCATGAACCGCAACTTGGCGACTTCCGCCATGAACTCGGAGATTCCGGGAATCACCGGGCCGAAGTGCGTCTGGAACATCACACGGGGAACACGAGGGTCGGCGGCACAGAAGGCGAATGACCCTCGAATGATGGCCCGCAGCCGGTTGGCACAGCCTTTCGTCTCCCGCACCGTGCGGCCAAGTTCCCGGTACGCCTCGTCGTGCTTCCAATGCACGAGCCGCTGGAACAGGTCTTCCTTGCTGGAGCAGTAGTAGTACAGCACCGGGCGGGTCACGCCGGTCGCCTCGATGATCTCCCGCACGCTCGCCGCTTCGTACCCCTTCTCGGCGAAGAGGGTCAGGGCGTGGTCGAGCAGGCGTTCTTCGGTGTCGTTCGTCGGTGGTCGCACCGCTGGCAGCGTCAGGGTCATTTCTGCACCGTCTTGCGGGGCTGCTTCGTGTCGTGCTTCAAGTTGTCGAAGATGACGTGGATCAGGTCTTCCGTCTTTTCGGCGGACAACAGGAAGAAACAGAACAGCATCTCGTCCGTCGTGCCGTCGCCCCACGTCACCCTCTTGGGCGGCGAACTCGGATTGGACGGGTTGCTGTCCGAATTGTCGAAGACGGCCTCCACATCGAGGCGGGTTCCGGCAGGCAGCTTGAAGGGCCGTTCGTAGTAATACTCGTCCTGCCAGTTGTAGTTCCAGTTCTGGATGTCGATGAGCGTCTTTACGGTCTTGTCCGGCAACGTCGCCGTCACCTTCATCGACTTGCCGAGCAGGTGCATGTGCGGGACGACGCCCACCATGATGACTTCTTTGGGGATCGTGTACGACGTGGCCCGCTTGTAGTTCTTGTCACCAGCGGCAATGTCCATCTCGTAGTTCGCCATCCAGATGCTCCCGACGAGCTTGGCCGGTTCCTTCAACGACTCGGCGACCGGCTTCTTCACGAAGTACAGCCCGATCTCCGACTGGTCGGTTTCCTGCTTGCCGGTCGGGTGGTAGTGCATTTGCACCACGAGGTCGGAGCCTTTCTTGAGGTAGCGGCCCATGCCGTTCGGCAGCGGGCGGGCCGTGTTGCCCACCGACCAACCGCCCAATGCGCCGGAGGGAAGAAAGCCCGGCCCGCCGAAATTGGCGTACCCAGGTTCGGGCGTGGCCTTGTCGAGCTTGCGGGCCGTGCCACTATCGTCCAGAAACAGGACAGCGTGGTGAGCGACCCGTTTGTTGCCGGGGTGAAATTCCATCGCCGCCACGAGATTGTCTTCGGCGATGTCGATGGGGATCACGAAATTCTGGAGCAAGTCGGGACCGTCAGCCGGGACGGTGAACGGCTCGCCCATCCTCACGATCAGGTCGGGTTTGCCGAGCCGCCAGCCCTCGGCGAACTTCGGCGCTGGGGGCAGATCGGCTTCATCGCCCTTCGCCCGACCCGTCTCGGCCCAGGTCGTGAAGAGTTCGAGTTCCCGATCCGTCAGCCAGCGTTCGGCCACGAATTTCTCGTGGCCGGGGGACGGAATCCACGGCGGCATGATGCGGTCCTGCGTCACCCGGACGATCTGCTTGGCTCTCTTGGCGGTTTGCTCGTAGTCCGCCAGGGCAAAGGGGGCGACCTGCCCCTCCCGATGGCAATTCAAGCAGCGGGCCTGCACGATGGGGGCGATGTCACGGGCGTAAGTCACTTTGGCCTTCTCGTCGCCCTTCGGCGGCGCTTCGATCAGGCAACCCACCGGCTTCGTCTCGGCAACGGCGACTTCCTTCCCGCCAAGAGCAGCAGTGATGGCATCGGCCAAGTATTCCTTCTCGGCCTTGGGCCGACGCCGCCCAATGGCTTCCCAGGCGTTGTCGATGGCTCCCCGGTAGACAAGTTGACCGTCTTGATTCAGCACGAAGGCTTCCGGAACATGCGTGGGCTTGAGGGCCTGGAGCAACAGGCCGGACGAGTCGAAGAGGATGGTGAAACCGGCCTTATACTCCGTGAAGTGGTTCACCGCTTGCGAGCGTGTCACCGTGATGTCGGTAACTACTCCGAACAGGTCCACGGACTTGGCGGCGAACTTGGCATGAAGCTCGTTGAGCATCTTGAGGTAGCCGTTCGAGATCGGGCATTCGGTCGAGAGGAAAACAAACGCCCGGACCGCCGACCGTCGTTCTGGTCGAGGTTGTGCGCGCACCGCCCAGATCGAGAAGGAGAAAGGAGGGTCAGGGCTTTGGCCCGTTTATTCGGCGGCTGCTCGTCGGCCTGCGAGAACCGTGAAATGGAGCAGATCGACAGCACCAACACCGCTGCAAACGCCAGAATCGCTCTCTCATCGCTCAAGCTCCAAGGGGTCGTCCTCCATCTGCTGCCAGTGATACTTACTTAACGGTCGTTAGGTTTCACGGCAAGACCGAGATTCCGCAAGAATTCATCCATCAGCGTGCCCACCACAACTTCTTGAACACCGGCTGCGGGCCTGCCCAACTCTTGCTGCCGAGCAGCTTGTCGCCCTTCTCGTAATATGCCCGGAACGAGAGCAGATCGACGTTGGCCCAAGACGACAGGGCCTCGCCGTCGCTGGCCTGGAAGTCCTTCGGCTCACAGGACGGTCTGCGTGTCCTGCCCCCGCCGAGCTTCACGACGGCTCCTCCTGCGACTTGCCTCGATGGGACCGGAAAGAGGTTCGTGGTCAGCACGACGGAGTTCGTTCGGCTTCTCGACCTGGACTTCGACCGTGAGCCGCTGCCCCGGCTGCCCCCGCCACTTTGGGTCGGCCAGCTTCCTGGTGGAGAACTCCCAATGGTGCGGGGTTGTCAGCAGACAGCAGATACCAGTCCCGCCAACCGTGCGTGAACTCGTCAATCACCGGGTCGGCCTTGTCGTTGGCCTAGCTCCGTTGGCGGCGACTTCTTCGGTGCAACCGTGTGCAACATCGAACTGACTGCGAACCGCTCGGTCGGTCGAGCGTGGTGGACTCGGACTTCTTCAGCTTGTAGCGCTCACGTTGGCGAAGGCGATGGGCTGGTCCACGCTCAAGATCGGCAGTCTGCCAGTCCAAAGCCAGGTCTTACCGGCCCTTTTCGTCGCTGACCGCCAAAATCTCGCTCGTGGATCGGGATCGACCGAGTAGTAGATGTGGACCTCCGCCACGTCCTGCGAGGAATCCGGCATGACCTCCATCATCGGGACGTGATCCCTCGTCTCGAAGATCAAGTGCGTCTCCCGGCGTCTTCGGGAACGTGAAGCTTCCCTTGAGGTATTGGTCGAACCACAGCGGCCTCGTGACGGCGAACTCCGGGGTGAAGCGATGGTTCATGTGCGGGATGGACGAGTACCGCGTTCTTGTGCGGGATCAACTCGCCGGTGCGGTAGGTGTCGTCCATGATGCCGTGGAAGTCGTTGGTCGAACCGAGCCAGAGCAATGGCGGCCGATGTGCCGGGCGTAGGACTCGAATCCCAGGGTCGCATCGAACAACTTCACGTCGCCGTTGGGCGTCTCCAACTTGACCTGCGGGAGAAGCGGCCAGGGCTGCGTGCGGAACCCCGACCCGCCGACAGACGGCGCAGCGGCCTTTACCCGCTTATCGCTTCCGGCAACGCACACGGTGAGGTTGCCGCCCATCGAGTGCCCGTAAACACCAAGATCGGGATCGACTTCCCGGTGCAGTTCAGGAAGGTCAGTCCTCGGCGGCAGCCAGGGGGTGAGCAAGCCAGTTGTTGTTCCGGGGCGAGTCGAACGGATCGAGGTACTTGTCGCCGGGCTTGAGGTTGAAGTATCCCGGCACGTTCTTCTGCGTCGGGTCCACGGCTCCCCAATCCGTATTCGGATCGCCGTCCTTGGCTTCTTCCATTTCCCGCCCGCCCCAATTCACCGACAGGCAGGTAGCCCGCTTGGCGTAGAACTCGACCTCGTGCAAGAACGCCTGCTGACGCCGCCGTGGATATGCAGCAGGGGCGGGTAGCTTCTTTGCCCTTGGGGAAGGCGTAGAACCCGCCATGCGTGCCGGTTTGTCCTTGAACGTGCCGACGTGGAACGTGACGTAGCGATAAACGATGCCGTCCTTTTCCACTCCGCGACTTTGACATCGAGCGGGTCTTTCCTGGGGTCGAAGTCGGCGAAGAGTTCTTGACCGTGGCGGAGCTTTCGGCTCGTCGGCGAAGGTGAAGGTCGGCTAGCAATAGGGCGTTAGATCAGGATGAACCGATCATTCGATCTTTCCTCCGTACGCACACCCAGCCACACAGTTGGCTCGTCCGGCGTCGTCCAATCAACCCGGTGTTTCTGACCAGCCGATATGTTCACGAAATCGCCGGGCCTCATCTCGACCAGATCCTCGAACTGCAACTCGCTGCTCCCTTCAAGACGATCACCATTCGCCTGCCCTTGGTCGTACCAGAAATCTGGTGCGGAGTATGCGTGACCGTGGGAAATGATCCGCTCGATGCGCACGTCGGCGGCTTGCATGAGCGTCTGGACCAGTTCCTTGGGCAACTGCTGCGGGATGTCATCGAAGATGTTGGCGTCATGACTACTTCTCTTTCGCAGCGGCCACGAGGCTGTACGGGCATTTCGTCACGGTTTCCCATGCCAGTTCTTGCAACGACCGATTGAACTTCTCACCCCATGCTTCTCGTTTGGCGTTCTTCAGCATTGTGGGCATCGGCAGACCCACCGGGCTTTGGCCGTAGAGGACGGCGAAGTGCATGTAGGTGTTGATCGCTTCCATCGGGGCAGAGGGGTGAACCGCATCGACAAAGAGTTCACCTTGTTTGGTCAGGCCGGGCCATTCCTTGTTGGCGATCTTCGTTCGCAAGGCCAACATCGCTTGTGCGCTGGGAACCAGGGCGACGATCTTCTTCCCCTTGCCGTACTTCTTGTTGAGGTCGTCCGCCTGGGCTTCACCGGCCTTGATGTTCCTCTCGTAGAAGCCCTTGAGTTGGTCGGGCGTCTTTTCCTTGTCTACGTTGTCGAACGCCCCTTGGGAAAGTCCTGGTTGTCGATGTCGCCGCCGCCCCAGGAAAGCTGAACGATGAACCCGTTTGGGTTGTGTTCCAGTCCCAGCTTGACGTAGTTCTCGACGCTCTATCGGGAAACGAAATCGGAGACATCACGAACACATCGACCTCGCCGGTCTTGAGCTTTTCTTGGCCTGGATTCTTGTCATCAGGGAGGTTCCAATGCTGCACGGTCTTGGACGCACCGAGCGACGAAGGCCGACCAGCTTGTGCCCTTTGATACCAGCGGCTTCGGCCATCTCGCCGAGCGGCTTGGGGCATACCACATGAGGCTGTGCCGAAGAAGACTCGCACGCCCGGTGGAGGAGACCTGATCCTGCGCCGGGGACGAACCCGCCAGCATCCAAAGACCAGAAGCGAAGTCAGTATGGAATCGTGCCATCGCACACTTTATGGAGCCGAGTTCCGAAACCTCAACCGCTGATTTACCTTCCAGGAACCGTGCCAGATTCTCGGCGTCGTCCGTGCCGATCCGCAGCGTGCCGCCGTCCTTGAAGTGAACGACCACGCACGTCCGGCCCCACAAGTTCCACACCCAGCCGCCCCGGACGCTCAGGTGAATCCCAACCGTCCAGGAGCAACGTCCGCCCGATCTCGACGGAGCCGATGTCGGCATACCGCACCGTCCTGCGAAACAGCGGGATCGGGCCGAAGCGGATCGCCAGCACGTCGCCCTGGTCTTCGACTGAAAGGTGGTGGAAACAGGGCGCAAGGAGGAGCAAGACGAGGCTGACGCTTCCAGCGATCACGATGCCGAGGTAGTCGCCGACCAGCACGGCCAGGGTGATGGCTGTGATCCCGAAGCCGTAGAGGATCAGGCACAGCGGGGCTTTCTGAGTGTGGGAGTAGCCTGTGCTTGCTTGTTCATCCATCCGTCACCTGCATCAATACCGAATCCGGTCTTCCTTCTTCGCCCACGCTTGAGGGCAACTCGTCGCCGCTTGCTCCATCGGGATCGCACGCTCGCCAGCAGGCTTCCTGATTTCCTGGTAAAAGCTCCGGTCGTCAAAGCCCGCCGCCGCAGCGTCGTCGCAAGTGGCGGCGTAGTAAATGCGGTCCAGCCGTGACAATTGCGGCCACGCGGGCACGGCTCGCAACTGCATATCTCGCACCCCCGCCAACGAGAACGTCTTCAAGCGGGAACAGGCGTCCCGGATCGCCACGACCTCGGCGTGGGCCGTGGGGTCGTCGTGGACCCGGTTCCAGCCCCGCCCGACGATCTCCCCGTTCCGCACGACGACGGCCCCGAACGGCCCGCCCTCGTTGGCCTCCATCTTTTCCACGGATAGCCGGATCGCTTCTCGGAGAAAGCCGAGGTTCATGACGCGCCCTCTCAGTGGTTCAGGCCGGATGGACCTTCGCCACGATCTTGTCCATCTCGGTGGCAGTGAGGCCCGCACGGTCGTCGATGTGGACGTTGCCCATCGCCCCCAGGTGCAGAATGGCAGCCGCCGCCGTTTCGTCATCCGGGGCTTCAGGATCAGCAGGCCGGTCGTGGTCGCCGAGCGTCCAATAGATGTCCTTGACCTTCGCACCGAGCTTCTTCGCTCGGCCTTGAAGATCGCCGCCCGCTTGGTCGAGTGGGATCGATGTCCTTGATGCCCTGTTGCGAGAACTTGATGTTGGTGATGAAAGTTGCCATTGGTCAGTTCCTTTCGAAGAGATTGTGTCGTTACGGTTTCCGCTTCTTTCCACTCGGTCCTTTCTTCTTCGCCACGAACTCGCTGTCATCACTGCCGTGAAAGAAGATCATCCCGTGCAGTTCGTCACCCTTTACAATGGCCCAACCTTCGGCCTTGAGCGGGGTCCATCTCATCGTTACCGTCCCAGGTCCACTTAAGGGCAGGCTCGTCCCTCGTGGACAGGCGGCAGTCCATTTGCCCGTGAACGTAGCAGGAGCCCTGGCCTTTATCGCCGAACTCGGAAGTAGCCCCTCTTCGTCAACGAAGTCGAAACGATGCCGTCGTGAAAGGGGATGACGGTTTGGGCTTTTTTTTGCCACGCTTGCTCCTGGTCACGCCTGATGCTGGCGGCACTGCTCCGCTTTTGGTCATTCTGCGTTACAGGGCGTACCGGCATGGGTCATCGCACCGCAAGCGTGTTTCGGTCGCAGGTCAAGGTGCTTGTAGATGTACGCCTTGCTTGCGGCTAACCCGACGCTGCTCGTCTTCTTTGGCTTCACTTTCTTGTTTTTCGATTCGACAGTCCTGGATCATATCGAGCAAGTCAGCATGACGAATCCGCACGGCCCCACGTCAGCGCTTGTAGTGGGTCAACTTGTTTGTAGCGAGTCGGTAGACGCATCCCAGGAGACGTTGAGTAGCCGAGCGGCTTGCTTGACCGTCAAGAACTCGGGTCTGCCGGGAAGATCGGTTGCGGATTATCCATTTCATCACCTGTCTGCCCCGCTTGCCTCCGGGTCCGCCATCGGGCTGGTGTCGGGAACAGCACTTGGTCGTACCAATGATGCTCCACCGTGTCCCCATTGCTGTTTATCGACGACGAACGGACGCAGGTGAGGTCGCTTTCGCATCCAATCGGTCAGGCCGTGGGAGAGAAACTTGCCGAGTTCCCCGGTCGGTTCTCCCCGACCCAGGAACACACGAACCCAGCCGCCCATGTCCTCCTGGACGATCTCGAATCTCGGTCGGCTCATCGCTGCCTCCTCGTGTTTCACGACGCTGCACTCAGCCCGGTGGGTGAGGTCCGGGGTCGTAGGTCATGTTGGTCCGCATCGACATTGGTTCCACGATTCGGGACTTGCTCGACTCGTAGGCCGCGAAGAACCGGGTCGAAAAGTCGAAGAGAAGTTTCTCGGCCTTTGCGTTGAGTTGCCGCTCCAGGGCAGCACGCTCGTCGTCGGACAGGCGAGCCGGGAGTGTCGCCAGCCGAGCGTAGGCCCGCAGCATGGCCCCGAGCGTCAGGCCGATCTCTCGGCCACGCATCGCTTCAAGATGCTTCTCGCACCAGTCGGCCACGTCCTCGAACGATGCCTTGAGGTTGTCCATGACTGCCTCACTTCTTCATCTTTTCCCGGATCACCTTGAGCCGCCGCAGCAATGCCACGATATGCCCGTTCTCGAACATCGAAGCGAGATGGCCTTCGCAGAAGCGGTCAGCCCGGCTGTGGGTCGTCAGCAACTTCTGGATCGTCGTGGCATCAGCCTTTTCGATCTTCTTGGGGGAGTCCACGAACTGCTTGGCCGACTCCTGCCGCTCGGTCCAATCGAATGCGGGCGTCACCCAACCGTTGTCATAAAGGGCCTGATTGAACTCCATGACGACTTCGTTGAAGTCGAACCAGGGGAACTGGCCTTCGGGCATCTTCCAGGAACCAGCCGAGAAGCCCACGGCCTCGAAGCGGTCGAGGAACGGCAACAAGGCGTCGATCTGTTTGGTCGTGATCGGGACCAGCCCCTCGGATTCCTGCAACTTGTGCATCACCGACCAGACATCATGCAGCGAATGCTCGTAAGCGGCTCCGGCCTTCCCTTGGTGGTGGGCGACTTCCGACTTGAAGTTGTCGTAATCCGTCTCTTCGGCGAGTCCTGCCAGTACCCGCATCCATGCAGACTTCTGCACGAATAGCCGGAAGGCGTAATCGGTCCCGGCATGGTGATCGGCGCCGAAAGCAGGCTCTCCCGCAGAGTTGGTGATGCCCAACAGCATCGTGTTTTTCTCGTCACTTCGTCTTTGTCGCAGTTCAGTTCGTGTTGCAGACTCGTGCACGAAGCAGATCGAGTTTCGCTCGTCCGTACATCGAGCGTTTGATGAACTTCAGTCGGTTCACATGCCCCTCCACCGGTCCATTGCTCCAATTTTCCGTCATCGCTGCCTGGACTGCGGCAGCGTCCGATTTCAATCCCCTGGCGAACGATTTCAGCTCTCCGATCTCCGACTGGCTCGCCTCTTGGAGCCGATCCTCCAGCGGTTTCGTCGTTCGGCGCCGGAACATATTGGCCAGCTCTTGAGCCAATCGCAATGCTGCATCCAACGCAGGAACACGTTCGCGGGTTTGCGTGAGCAGGTCCGCAGCAGAGTTTTCGTCGAGAGTGGGATTCAGCACCGCGAACGACAGCCTTCGCGGAGTCGGCAGCTTCGGTGCTGCGGCGGACGGTCCAGCAGGAGTGGTTCCTCGCGGGCGCGGCCCAGGCTTGCCGGCGCTTCCGATCCGTTTGGAGAGGAAGCGGCGTACCGCGTCGTACGATGCACGGCAGCCTTTTTCCTTCAGCAAGCGATGCAGATCGGCGGCATTGCGTCCGCCTTGAGCGACCCAAGATTCGATCAACTCTCGATGCTCGTCGAGACGGCTTTGGGTGCGGCGGCCGGGGTTCCAGTCCGGGCACTTCGATTCACGCAGGTAGCGAATCACCCTATTGCGCGAGCAACCAAGTTCCTTGGCAATCTGGCGGATCGAATATCCTTGCCCACGCAGCTCCCGAATTCGGCGATGCCGCTCCGCACGTTCGGCACGCTTGGCGGCGCGAGTCTGCTCCCATGCCCGCAATGCTGCTCCGTCGCGCTCGGGGAAGATGTCGATGATGCGGCGCCGTTCCAAATCGATCACGATGGTCCCGTACTGCTGTCCTTTCCGGAACGCCCAGTCGTCGATGCCGACGAACCGCGGCGGCGCCGACAGCGTTTCGGCGTCCGCCCTGTTGCCCGCACGCACCAGACGCAGAAGCGTATCGGCGCGGCTCGACATGCCGAGCCGCATCGACAATCGCGATCCCGCCTCGCCGCCCAACGCGACCCCGATGGCCCGCTGATGGCCCGCTGCGAGTCGATCATCGACTCCGTGAAGCGTGCGTGCGGCGATGCCCACCCATCCGGTCAACCGCTCGCAAAACACGCCGGGCGGACAAACCGGATGGACGCATGCGAACTTCTTCGTCATCACCAGGAATCGAACAGAGATGCCGCCGCAAGGCAGATCGCGAAGGCAACGGGAATACCGCCCGTGCACGCGTGAGGAAATGACGCCGCATTGCGGACAGGCGGCTTCCCGAACGGTCGATGCAAGCTCGATGAAGCACTCATCGTCGCCTTCCAGCCGAAAAGCCAGCACTTGCAGATTCAGTTCCGCCGGCAAAAGCGACTGCAGCAGAGCTCCGCCCATGGCGTTTTCGGCATCCAAGCCGCTCCTCGCGAACTCCGTTCAGTTGGAGCAATGCTATGAAACACCGAAATCCATCACCAACTCTGCGGGAGAACCTGCTATCGGCGCCGATCACCAGCCGTGTACCCGAACGGGACCGGCACGCACTCCTCGTTCTTCTGGAACGGCGGCAACGGCCCGGCGGCGCAGGCCAACGTGGACGACGTGGCGTTCATCGACGCCCTCCTGGACGACCTGGGGCTGGCCTACCCGGTCGATCCGAAGCGGGTCTACGTCACGGGGATGTCGAACGGGGCGATGATGGCCTACCGCCTCGCCGCCGAATTGTCCAAACGCATCGCCGCCATCGTCCCGGTGTCCGGCACGCTGGCGACGGAGATCGGACAACCCAAATGCCCGGTGTCGGTCCTGCACTTCCACGGCACGAGCGACGAATTCATCCCGTTCACGGGCGGCAAAGGGTCAAAGAGCATCTTCGGCACGGACTACCGCTCCGTGGAAGACTCGATCCGGCTGTGGGTGAAGGCGAACGGGTGCGTCGAAACCCCGACGATCGACGTATTGGCCGATGGCAGGGACGGGTTACGAGTGAGCCGCAAAACATACGGAGCAGGCCGGGACGGGGCGGAAGTGGCGCTGGTGGTGATCGAAGGCGGCGGACATACTTGGCCTGGGAAGAAGCCAACGGCAGCGGTTCTCGGCAGATCGACTCTGACCGTCTCGGCCAACGACTTGATGTGGGAGTTCTTTCAGAAGCACAAGCTAAAATGACCGAATCAGACGGTGGAGGATTTTACGATGCGATACGGGCTGCCCCTGGCAGTGATCGGGAGTTTGATCGTCACGACGGCGGCAAGTGCCGTGGAGCCGGTCGCCGTTCAATACGGCAAAGACCCGAAGCAATCCCTCAACGTCTACCTACCTGCGGCGGAAGCAAAGGGTCCAGTGCCGGTAGTGATTTGGGTTCACGGTGGAGGATGGCGCACCGGGGACAAGGACAATCGAGCCGGGATGAACCTGTGCCAGACGTGGGCCAAGGCCGGTTTCGTCGTGGTCGGGCTGGACTATCGGTTGACGCCCGCCGTCGTTCACCCGGCCCACGTCGAGGACGTTGCGGCGGGCATTGCCTGGATTCACAAGAACATCGCCAAACACGGCGGCGATCCGAAGCGGGTGTTTCTGCTGGGGCATTCGGCGGGCGCTCATCTTGTGGCCCTGGTAGCGACCGCACCGAAATACTTGAAGGCCCATGACCTCTCGCCGAAGTCGGCACTGGCGGGCGTCATGGCGATTGACACGGCCAGCGACGACCTCACGGCGACTCGAACCTTGGCCGAGCGAAAGATGATTTCGGATGCGTTCGGGGACGATGCGAAAACCCTGAACGACGCCTCCCCGCTGCAACATGCCAAGCAGAATCCCGACGACTGCCCGCCGTTCGTCATTGCGGCGGTCAAGCACCGGCCCGAAGCCGTGAGTGAATCGAAGGCGCTCAACGCCGTCCTGCCCAAAAGCACCGTCGTCGTCGTTGACTATCCCGGCAGCGGTCAGCTTGCGGCACACGGGCTGATCGCAAAAGAACTCGCCGACTTCGACAAGGACTTGACCAAGCAACTCGTGAAGTTCGTGAAGGACACGCCTGCGTCGGCGAAGTGATGCTCGGAGTAGTTTCGCCACCAGAGGGAACGACAACCGGATGCTGAAGTGAGCCACAAAAAGCCAAACCTGCCGACGAAGACGTGCCCGGTCTGCAACCGCCCTTTCACTTGGCGCAAGAAGTGGGCGAAGGTTTGGGAGCAGGTGAAGTATTGCTCCGAAGCCTGCAAAACACGACGAGGGACTGCCCGATGATACGATCGATGTTTGTCTGCCTCATCGCAATCGTCAGTGCCCAATCCGTAAACGCTGCCACGATCCGGGTTCCGCAGGACCACAAGTCCATCCAAGCCGCCATCGACGCCGCCAATACCGGCGACACGATACTCGTCGCACCGGGCAAATATCAGGAGCGAATCAAGCTCAAGCCGGGCGTCATCGTGCGAAGCGAAGGGGATGACGCAAAAGGAACTGATGGCCTCAAGCGTGCCGAGGCCACGGTCATCGACGGCGGTGGCAAGGACGGGAAGACCCCAGGCGTCGGATGTCCGAGGGCAGCACGCTCGATGGCGTCACGATCACCAACGTCGGGGCTACGACGACGCCCTGGAAGAAGCACTTCGACCTCGCACGGTGAAGAGTTGGGCGACGAGGAAGGCTCGGTCCAGGCCGAAGGAACCACCCCGGCGATCAGCGTTCAAGGCGTGACTTGCACCGTCACCCACTGCGTCATCCACCACAACGGCGATGTCGGCATCGGCATCCTGGGGAAAGAAAAGTCCAAGACGGCTCCGCTCATCACCGAAAACGTCGTGTTTCGGAACATGGGCGGCGGCATCGGCGTGGCGGAAGGAGCGGAGCCGATCATCCGGGGGAATATCTGCAAAGAGAACCTGCGGGCCGGGATCGGTTGCCGGAAGGCGAACCCGATCATCGGCGACAACGAGTGCTTCCAAAACGTCCGGGCAGGCATTGGCTGCCGTGAAGCGGCGAAGCCCGTGATCCGAGGCAACAAGTGCCACCACAACCGGCGAGCCGGGATCGGCATTCGCATGGAAGGAGCGGCTCCCGTGGTCGAGGCGAACGAGTGCTACGAGAACGACATGGCCGGTATCGGTTGCCGGGATGGAGCCAGCCCCATCCTGCGCAACAACGTCTGCTGCAAGAACAAGATGGCTGGTATCGGGTGCAACGGAGCCAAACCGTTGATCGTCGGCAACGAATGCCGGGAAAACGAGCAGGCGGGGATCGGCGTGCAAGGCAAGGCGGTTGCCACGATCCAGAGAAACAAGTGTGTGGGCAACAAGCTCGTCGCCATCGGAGTGACCGAAGCATCATCGGCCACGATTGCCGACAACGAGCTTTCCCGCACCGGGGGCCAACCACCGATCATCGCCGTGAAGGGCGATTCGACCGCCAGGATCAGCGACAATCGAATCTCCGGTGGCGGCGTGGCTGCCGTTCTCGTGCAGGGCAAGGCCACGGTCAGCGGGAACACGTTCACGGGAGTCGGGGAGAAGCAAGGCAACGCCGTGTGGGTGTGGGAGAACTCGACGGCCACGATCTCCGACAACTCCTTCGACGGCTGCCGGGCGGCAGTGAATGCGAGCAAGGCCACAGTGGTCGTCACGGGCAACTCGATCAAGAACTTCCAGGGGACTGCAATCTTCGTCAAGGACAGCCAAAAGCCCGCCCACGTCTACGGCAACACAGCGATTTCTCCTGACCCCAAAGCAAAGGTGGTCGATGTGCAGGGTCCGTCTGGAATCATTGACGAGAACGTGGTGAAGAAGGAGTAGCCGGATGGCCTTTGACGAAACCTTCGCCGGTCGCATCCGTGACGCCATTTCCCGAAGGAAGGGCATCGAAGAAAAGAAGATGTTCGGCGGCATCGGGTATTTGCTCAACGGAAACATGCTGGTTGGCATCTGGAAGGACTCGCTGATCGTGCGGCTCGGTCCCGACAACTACGACGACGCTCTCCTGGAACCGCACGTCCGGGAGTTCGACATCACCGGCAGGCCGATGAAGGGCTGGGTGATGGTCGAGCCGGAGGGCGTCGAGGACGATGAGCAGTTGGCGGGCTGGATCGACCGGGCACTGAAGTTCGTCAAGACATTGCCGAAGAAGTGAGCGATGAACCCCGGCGACTTTCTGCTGTTGTTTCTTTCCTTGGGCTTTGCCGCCCTTTCTCTCGTCGCCCACGGCTGGACCTTGAACGGCATCGGGCCAGCCGTGCTATCCACGGTGGGCGGCTTCTGGCAACTTTGGATGCAGTGGCTCCGGCATCGAAGCTATCTGCGTCACCGAGATTCCGGTTTCATCCCCGGCACTCAGCACTTGGCGATCTCGGCATGGCTCGGCTGGTCGTTAGCCGGGCTTGCTGCGGTGATTTGGGCAATGCTGACGATGAAGGAACTGCGACCATGACCCTCGGCCTGCCGTGGCAGCGGATCACCGAAGGCTACGATGTGACCCGTGGCGGGTTCCTGGGGCTGCTGTTCATGGCGGCAGCGCCCTGGTTGGCAGCGTGGTTTCGCCGGTCTTGCTTTCCCTCAGCGAATCAAGAAATTGTTCCACGCTAATCGGTCACTTTGATGTCCGAGAGAAGTGTCCAGCCCTCACGCACTGTCAACTCGTTGGCAAAGCGAATCGCCGGACGATCTTGCCAAGGGTCACGAATGCCAAGTCCCAAGCGGTATGTTCCGGGCGGCACGTCGAAGGCGAGTTGAGCTTTCTCCGAGAATGAGCCGGGTTGCCATTTGCGAATGTCCCAAGTCGTCGCTTGCAGTGCGACCATTTTCCCTGACGGATCGAACAACGCCCATTCCACCTTCCACGGGTAGTAGAACGGGGCGACCCCGACGTTCTTTCCCTTCAACGCAAAGGGAACCGACTGCTTCGACTTCACTTGAGACGGATGCGTTACCTCGGCGATCTGGAACTCGTAACCCAGCTTACGGACAAGCTCCTCGCTGCGTTTGAGGAAGATGTCGTCCTTGGGCTTTGCCAATGCCGGGCAATACGGACCAACCCAGGAGAGGTGAGATCGCTCCAGCATGGTTCGTGTCGTCTCGAAATCATCGCCCAGCCAGCGCTGGGCCTCTCTGGGAACCATCTCACCGCCGATGACAGAGACTTTCCAGTTGTCGTCACGCTTTTCCCGACGCACTCCTGCGAGAAAGCTCCAGTCTTTGCCATTATCGGTGTCTTGCGGAAACATATCGTCGTGGAAACCGAGCCAGTCTTGCTTGCCAGCATGTCCTCTGGCGTAGCGAGCCATGAGGCATTTATCGGGGAACGCCTTGCGGTAGGCGTCAATCACCCGCCGCTCCGTTTCCGGCGAAGCGTAGAGTTTCGGACGAGGGTAGGTGTGCCACTCGCCCCAAAACCCAAGCAAGCCCAACTGGACAAATGCGATGCGGGGATTGGTGTTGTACCGCTTGCCCAACGCAGCGATCAGTCGCTCCAGGCCCGCAACCATGCGAGGATCGTCATAGTCAGGAGACTTGCCGCCCCCATACTCCTCATAGGCCGTCTCCTTCACGCCCGCCTTCCGCAGCCAGTCGGGAAGGCCGGATGGCTTTAAGGGGTAGTCAACATAGACCCGAAAGATGATGTGCTTCCCGGTCGCCGCCTCCACCTTCCAGGACTTCTCCCATTCGTCAAACCGAAAGTCGTTCTCCGCAGGCTCAAGCTCTCGCCAGGAGATGTACTGGAACACCATCGAGTAAGGTTGGTGAATCTTGCCTGCGTTCGTGCAGGGACACCAACCCTTGAGTGGATTGTCCAAAGGGCCAGCCTTCGGCTGGGGTCGGATGACGACTTCTTCGGCGGGAGCCTGACCCACCAACGCCAGGACCGGCAAGAAGCTCAACAGTGCGCAAAGCACGGATCGCTTCACGTTCTCAATTCTCCTTCCGGCTGTGCGGGTCGAGATGACGCCGCATCACTTCCCTATCCGCTCCACCTTGATCCATTCGACTTCCATCTTGAACGGCCCGGCCTTCTTGTCGCTCAACATGAAACCCAGGGCGTTGACTTCTTTCGGGTCCACCGGCCCGGCGTCCTTGACGACCCGGCCAAACGAAGCCGCCTCAAACTTGTCGAGCGGGAGTCTGACCTCGATCCATTCGTCCTTCTTGGTCTGCACCGTCGCCCGGTACGAGAAGGCGATCAGCCGCCTGTTGACGTAAAGGTTGAGTGTGTATTCCCGGCCATCGCCTTTCACCTTGGCGATCAGCGTGTCACCTTGTTCCAGTCCGAGCTTCTTGACCTTCGTGCGAACTGATGCAAACCCGCCGTTGTTCTCCAGCGACAACGTACCGAAAAACTCCAGGGTCTTCTGGTCGGTGATCGTGAACTTGCCTTCGGAGACGCCGCCCATCACGCCGTCGTTGACGGTCTGCCATTCCTTCGCAGCGTCGGGGCCGGTGAAATCGAACAGCGGTTGCGGCTTGTCCTCGGCCATGACGAATGACCCCATCAAGAGAAGCAGGGGTAACGCCAGTATTTTATGGATCATCATTTCCCCCAATTCATCGCCGTGATGCTCAGTTGCAGCACCGTCGCAATGGAAACCCACACGAAGTACGGCACTTGTGCGACGGCAACCCAACGGTAGTACCTCCAGACGGCGACCATCATCCAGAGGATCGTGGTCCAGACGATCAGGATGTCCACAGCAGCGAGCGGCAGGTTTCGCATCCCGAACTGAATAGGCGTAAAGATCAGGTTCGCCACGAGATTGATGGCGAACGGTAACGCCACGAGCCACGGCACTTTCTTGCGGATCGCCTGCACGAACACGAACCCGAAGCTGACCAGGATGATCGGGTAGAGAATCTGCCAGATCAGGCCGATAGTCGCCGGGGCGGGCGTCCAACTTGGCTTGGCGAGCGAGTTGTACCAGTCGATCCAGGACATCGGAATCCTCTAATCACAAGTCTTTCGGCCCCGCTTCGACCTTCGGGGCACTCGCCTTTGGCTCGACCTCGTTGAGCAGTCCATTCAAGTCGAGCCGCCGGGTGAACATTGCCAACTCGCCTTGCGGCGTGCGAGGCCACATTTCTGGCGGTCGGTCCCAATACAACTCCACCCCGTTGTCGTCCGGATCACGCAGGTACAACGCCTCACTGACGCCGTGATCGCTGGCCCCGTCCAATTGAATGCCCGCTTCGAGAACACGACGCAAGGCATCTGCCAGCCGCCCGCCGAGTGGGGTACAGGATCGCCGTGTGGTACAGACCAGTTGTGCCCGGAGGCGGCGGCGATCCGCCCAAGCTCTCCCAGGTGTTCGAGCGCAACGTGGTGGTGATAGCCGCCCGCCGAGACGAACGCCGCTTGTGTCCCGTATCGCTGGGTCAACTCGAAGCCAAGGACGCCGCAGTAGAATCGCGCTGCCCGTTCCAGGTCGGCGACCTTCAGGTGGACATGGCCGATGCGAACGGCGGGATCAATCGGGAGAGCGGAGCGGTCGGCGTTCACAACTTATCCCTTTCACAGTCCTTCGATCTCTCTCAACAGCGCATTGACGATTTCGTAGGCTCGGCGTTGCTCCATCTCCACGTCAAAGCCTGTTCCGGCAGTGGCTCCTTCGGCTGTCTGTGCCGCCCACACCGGGCCGATACTGTCTAGTCGCTCGAACTTCTCCCGCAGGATGGCAATGCCCTCGGCAATGAGTTTGTCATCCGTCTTGTCCCGAACTCCGGCCAGCTTCTTGTAACCGCCCTGGTAGTTCTCGATGCAAAAGCAAATGTCGTAGGCGTCCTTCTCCTTCTTGCGCTCGCTGAGGGTGATTGCCTTGATGCACAAGTAGGCGGCGATGATCGGCATCTTGGCCGTGACTTTGTTGTGTCCGCCGTTTGGAAAAGTCCTTCAACGGCGACATCCTGCTGGAAGCTGAATGCCAAGTCCACGCCACGGGCCTTCCACACCGCCAGTTCTTGAATGCGGTGATGTGTCCTTCGGCGGCGATTTCGGGAAACTCTCCGGTGATGAGATCGACCTTCACCTGAATCGACGTGCGGGATGTTGCGAAAGAACCGATTCGACATATCCGGGGACTGCTGATACCCGGCGTCCGCCAGTTTTCTGGATCGACTCGTAGGCTTTGGGTTCGAGTTTGCGGGCGTCGAGGGCAAGATCGACATCATGAACCGATGTGTCCCTTGTTGGGGAACGCAAGTTCGGGAACCCAACCGCCCACAACCGCCAGCTTGTCGAGGTCTTTTGCGAGAATGGTCAGCACTTCAATCAGACTGCTCGGCACGCATCCACTTCGTTCATTCGCCGCCTCCTGAACTTCAATTCTCCGACTGCAGCAGCGGACGCAATTCCTTCTCGAAGACCTCTTCCGCCGCATCTTTCCCCGCCCCGATAATGCCATCAGGTCCAGGTATAGCTGAAGCGGGAGACAACCTTCACGCCGTCGATTTCTTTGGAGTCCGTGAACACTGCGGGGTCATCCGTGATCCAAAAGAATGCAGTTTGCCCCCGTCTCGACTTCCTTGGCGTCGAGATGTTCAGAGGCGATTTCAGCTTGTTGCCCGTTTCCAGTTTTCTGTCGATGAAGGCCACGCTCTTGTCGTATCGGACCATCGGCGAATACCGCCAAGCCGCTGCAAGCTGCGTCAGGGCGTAAGTGACTTTGTTCGTCCGACACCATTCGGCGAGGCGTTTTTCGACTTCGTTGGGCCGAGGGATGGCAAGAGTTGACCCGCTTCACATGCGGGCGATATTCCGCCGACCATCCCTGAAGGAGTTTGACCCATCCCGCACGAACAGCAGGCGGTCACGCCCTCCGGTAGGCATCCTCCACGAGCGCATCTTTGCCTTCGACACCAAGCTCAGGCTCACGTCGGCCTGCTGTGCCAACTGTTGCACCTGCCATCCCCTTTGGGGATGCGTGAGGAGAGTGCGGACGACCCGGCTCGACTTCTTGGAAAAGGGATCGACGGCCTTGCTCACGGTCGGACGATTGGAGCGACCGGCAACATGCACGAACAACCCAGGTGCGGCGATCCAGCAGTTTCCCCACGCCATCGAGGTAGCTGACGTTCTGCTCGACACATCTCTGCGACTCGTGACGAGATGTACGGAGCGAAGAGCAGAGGCGTACCGTCCGGCGATCTGCGTTGAGCTTTTGGAAGATGCCCAGGACCGTGTTCGGCAAGGTGCTGCCGAGATTGTACGATCAGATCGACTCGTCGCTGGTCGGGCTTGACCGAGAGTGTGATGACCTGATCCCACTCCAGCTTCCGCTGGTCGGCACGCTTTGCCTTCTTTTCGACAGCGTTGACAATCTCAAAGGCCGCACTCTCCTCGGCCAGTCGCCGGACCAATTCGGCAGCGGGAACAAAGGCTCGGTCTTGTGCGGTTTTCACTTTTTCCATGATTTCACCGATAAGTGAAAATAGCACAGAAAGTGAAACTCGCGCCCGATTTTACCGAAATCTGCCGTTTCACCGAAGACTGAAAACCAGAATAAAAGCGAAACTGTCGGGCTGCTGCGTTCGCTGGGAGAGTTGGTCGCCAACAAAAACTGCCCAGCCTTCGATGACCGAAGGGTGGGCAGTTACCTACGATGTCGAGTTGGCGATGCACCCTAAATGCACCGCATTCCAGGAAATGCACCCTATTTTGGGCATTTTCTGGAAATTTTCGATCTCCGCAAGTTGTTGAAATGCAGCGACTTATGGAATCGTGTCACCTATCTATTTCGCCCATCACGATATCGATGCTGCCCACGATCGCCGGTACATCGGCGATGAGGGCAGCCGGCGCAGAGGGGTTGGTCGTGCTCCAGGTTCGAGAAGCTCGATGAACGCGAGACGCGGAAGGGACCAGCTCGCGGGTTGCCGACGACGTAGGAAGCCCATTTGGCCGCGGGGCATTCGGTTTCCACATACGTTTCGCCGGGATGCGGTGCTTCGGCAGTTCGACGCGGTGGCCGAGGCCGGCGGCGAATGCCTTGTTCAGCACTTCCATTTCCTTCTTTCTTCCGCCGGCGTCAGGCCTGCGGCTTTCTTCTTGGCGAGTTCGGCGTAGAGGCGGTCGCCTTCGGCCTGAGCGGAGCGTAGGCTTCTTCAGGCCCTGTTCGATGATCTTGATGCTCTCGAGCACCTCCAGCATGCGAACGTAGAACCGGTGCCAGCAATCGCCGACGACGGCTTCCGGGGAGCGACGTCGAAAGGCGGGATGACCGCCTTGAAATCGTACGTTCGAGCCGCATAGGGTTCAGCCTTGCGAAGATCCCATTCCGGGTCGCCGAGATCCTTGCGGAGCGAACCGCGGAGCATGGGGCCGGAGCACGCGTAGGCGAGGGCTTGCTCCTTGGTGAGGATGCCGATGCCTGCGGTGCGCTGATGAAAATGGCGTTTCGCGTGAGGAGCGTGTGGTATTCCTCGATTCGCTGCTTGAGGTAGTCGAGGAACTTTGGCAGCGTTCGGGCCAATCCTTCGGGCAGGTCGTCGTGGACGCCGCCGATCGTAATGTAGCTGTAGGTGAGGCGAGCGCCGCAAACTTCCTCGAAGAGATCGAGGATCATTTCCGTTCGCGGAAGGCATAGAGGAATGGACTGAAGGTGCCGAGGATCGAGGCCATAGGCTACCATGCCGACGAGATGGCTGGCGATGCGGTTCAGCTCGCAGATGACGACGCGGATGACGTTCGCATTCTCGGGAATCTTCATGCCGCACAGCTTCTCGATGGCGAGCGAGTAGCCGAGGTTCATGTTCATCGCGGCGAGGTAGTCCATCCTGTCCGTGTAGGGGATGTACTGGATGGGCGTGACGTTTTCGCCGATCTTCTCGGCGCAGCGGTGCAGGTAGCCGAGGTGGGGCGTCACTTCGGAGATGATTTCGCCGTCGGTCCGCAGCACGAGGCGAAGCACACCGTGGGTGCTGGGGTGCTGGGGGCCCATGTTGACGAGCATTTCGTCCGTGCGGACGTCGAACTCGATGATGCGCTGATCTTCGCGAGGCGTCGTAGCGGTGGCCATGGATCTTCCTGAAAATCGAGTGATCGGGTCGCCTGCGGCTCCCCGCTAAACGGGGTTAGCGGCCGCGGATCCCGTGGTATTCAAGCGGGAATTCGTAATCCTTGCGGAGCGGATGGCCCGTCCAGTCCTCGGCAAGCAGGATGCGGCGAAGGTCGGGGTGGCCGTTGAACCAGATGCCGCTGAGGTCGTACACTTCGCGCTCGTGCCAGTCGGCCGCGGCCCAAATGCTGGACACGGACGGCACCTCCGGCAATTCGCCCGGCTTGTCGCCCTTCCAGCGAGGCAGATTGAGCTTCAGGACGAAACGATGCCGATGGGTAAAACTCTGGAAGTGATAGACGACTTCCGTATGCGGCTCGAAACCGGCCTTCGCGACCTTCTTCGGGTCGGGTTCCAGATAATCGACGCCGGAAATGCAACTCAGGATGTCGAACCGAAGCCGGGCGTCGTCGCGCAGGAATCGGCAGACAGCCGGCAGATCGGCGGGATCGACGACGACGAACGGATCGATCGCCTCGACGTTCTTCGCCTTGATCTTGGCGCCGAACTGACCTTCGAGCACGGCAATGATTTCAACAGCAGTCATGCGAACTCCAGCAAATCGGATCTACTCGCCCGGCGCGGCAAAGATGTCACGAACCGAACAGCGGAACGCCGGCATCTCAGGGATTCCCGAAATCTCGTCTCCGTCCTTCGCCACGATGGGGCGTTTGCCTTTACGCCAATGCGTCACCGTGCAATGTTCAGGATCGACCAGCCACACCACGGCGGCCCCTCGGTTCAAGAAACTGTCGAGCTTCAGCGTCGTCTCGGCGACCGAGTCGTTCGGCGAGATCACTTCCACGACCAATGTGGGCATGCGCTCGCTATATTGCTCGGGAATATCTTCGCGTTTGATGGATTCGCTGAAATAGGCGACGTCGGGGCCGCGAACGGTGTCCGGCGATCTTTGAAGAATGATGCCGGTGTCGTTCGACAGAACGTGTCCACGCTTGGTGGTGCGACGATAGAGGAAGAGGAGGCCGACGATATTCGCGCAGGTTTCGCCGTGCCTCCAACCAGGCGGCGGCATTTCGAAGATGACTCCTTCCTCTAACTCGAAACAACGCCCTTCGTTCTCCGCGCGATGTACGAACGCGTAGAACTCTTCGGCCGTCAGGAGTTGAGTGGATGCGGTAGCCATCACGCCTTCGCTGGGGCGGCTTTTTCCTTGTTGCGTTTGGCGAACGCGATCTGCTTCTCGACCGCCTTCGTCGGATCTTCGTCGAACAATTCCGGCGGAAGCTGCACGTAGCCAGTGCGGGCGGGGATCGGCACCTCGACGGGCTGATTCTTCGTCAGGTAACGCATGCCGCGGACTTTGTCCTGAATCCGCATCAGACCTTCGAGCAACGCTTCGGGGCGCGGCGGGCAACCAGGGACATACACATCCACCGGCACCACGAGATCGACGCCCTTCACGACGTTGTAGCCGTACTTGTAGTAAGGCCCGCCGCCGCAAGTGCAGGCACCCATGGCGATGACGAATTTCGGATCGGGCATCTGGTTATAAAGGCGGCGCACACGGCTCGCCATCTTGTAGTTGACCGTGCCGGCGACGATCATCAGGTCCGCCTGCCGCGGCGTCGCGCGAAACGCGCCGGCGCCGAAGCGGTCCAGATCGTAGCGAGACGCCCCTGCGGCCATCATCTCGATCGCGCAGCACGCGAGGCCGAACGTCATGGGCCACATGCTCGATTCGCGGGCCCAGGCGATCGCCTGCTCCAGCGTGGTCGTCAGCACGTTTTCGTCGCCGCCGATCCCTTCGAAGAATCCCATGTGATTGTCCCTTCAAGCCCCACGGTAAGCGGAGCGCACCGTGGGGATCATCGCGCCCGCTGTCTGCATCCCCAGGGTGCGCTTTGCTTACCCTGGGGCTTGAAATCAAACCGCAACTTTTTCCGCACGCACCGGCAGTTCCGCGGGGCCTGTCGCCGCGATAGTCGGGGCGGCTCGCACCCAGTCGATGTCGCCACGTTTCCAGAGGTAGGCGAAACCTACCATCAGGACGCCGAAGAACACGAGAATGTCGTAGAACGCCACCCATGCCCACGACTTGGCGCCGGCCGCGTCGAGCGATCCGTTGTCGCCTGCATCCACGACGGGAAGCGTCTTCGCCGTCGGCTGAAGCTGAGCGATCAGGGCCGTCTGCTCCGCGCCCGACTTTTCCTCGACGCGATTGGCCGTGCCGAAGACTACTGCCCACGGGAAGAAGAACGCGACTTCGACGTCGAACACCACAAAGAGCAGCGCGACCACATAGTAGCGGAGGTCGAACTGAATCCAGGCGCTGCCGACGGTCGGCTCGCCGCATTCGTAGATCGTCAGCTTGTCGTCTTCCGGGATGGACGGGCGGATCATCTTCCCGATCAGCATGTGCACGAAAAGGAAGAACGAGCCGACGGCCACGAAGACGAGCAGGTAGAAAACCAGATCAGCCATGAACGAATCTCCGAGGCGGATGCCTCACGCGTTCGCGGTTTCGGGACTCAGCTTCTGCCGGCCTGCGAAGCCGGCATCCAATTCGTGCCAGTGAGCGACTTCCTTCTCGCCCATCCGCCAGCACAGGTACACGACTCGGCCTTCCATCATCGAAGGGAAGTCGCACAGGCCGGTGAAGTAATCCTTGATCTCCACGCCGAGCTTGCGGATTTCGACTTCGTATTCCTGCATCTGCTCTTGGCCGCGTTCCATCATCTCGACGAGGCGATCGACTTCTTCCTGGTCCACGGCATCCAGAGCCCCGCCCGATTGCAGCTGCACCAAGACTTCATGCTGCTCGCGCAACCGCTTCGCGAGGTCCGTGATGTCGCGAAGGATGCTGCGGAGCAGAGGAAGCATCGCGTTCGCTTCGGCGATGGTGAACAGCTTGATTTGCTTGCGAGCCATACGTCACCAATCGATCAGGGAGCCGAAGGGGCCGACGTGCTGGGAGCGGGCGCCGAGGGCACTGGAGCCGGCGATGCAGGCGGAGCCTTCGGCGGCGCGGGCGGTTCAGGTTTCTTTTCCCACACGGGAAGCGTCTGCAGTTTGGAGGCGGCGATCGCGGTCGGATTCAGCGATGATTGCCCCCATGCGACTTCGAGCGGCAGTTTCGCGAAATCGACGATGCAGCCATCGCGACTGAAGGTGCTCTGGTCGTAAGTCGAACCCATGAAAATGCAATCGACCGGGCACGGATCGACGCACAACGCACAAAACATGCACTTCGAGTAATCGATCTTGAAGCCGACGACCTTGAAGCCTTTGAGTGGCGGCGTGGCTTTTTCCTTATCGATGTAGATGCAATCGACCGGGCAGGCGCGGGCGCATTTGTCGCAACCGATGCAGGTCGTGAGATCGAACTTGTGGAACCCGCGATAGCGCGGCTTCACCGGCACGGGTAGCTCGGGATATTCGAAGTGCTGGGTGAATGCCTTGCGCTTGTATGTCTGGATGAAGTACCACAGGGTGATCCACATGCCCTGGGCCACGGTTTGCACGGCAACCCGGACGTTGCGAAACCATTCGCGCATGACGTGCTCGCTGGATCGGAAGGGCCACGGGCACCTCTGCAGCGCCCTCAAGGTCGATTATAGAAGGGCCTCGCGCTGCCGCAAGATCATACAAACTCGCAGAATGCTCCAGCGACGGACAATTCCGAGCGATCGCAAGATATGACGTCGACCATCGCGTTCGATCGCATACGAGTCTACTTACTGTTGTGTTCCATTCTTTGCCTCTTGCTGCAAACCGATGCCATACCGGAGCGACCCAACTTGGCGAGGCGTTCATTTTCAGCTTGCCCCGGATTTTCGTGAGCTATGGTTGACTGAACCTGTCCAGGTTCGCGGCCGCCCCTCATGCGCCGTGGCGGAGGTTCGAACCCCTCGACCCGCCCTCGGCTGGCAGCCTGGACCCGAGATCTCCGGCTATGAGTTCCAGACACGGCAGCACGACCTTCACGGCTCCTTCATTGATTCCGCTTTTTGGCGGTACCGACCGCAAGTCGAGGCCGCTGGATCGCGAAGTCGTCACATTGGGACGCGCTCGCGGCAGCGATTTCTGCCTTGATGCCAACGAAGTATCAGCCCTTCATTGCGTGATCTACCGTTCGTCCGACGGTTTCCGCGTTCGTGATTGCGGCAGCCGCACGGGGACACGCGTCAACGGCAACCCCATCAAGAACGCAGTCCTGAACAACGGCGACGTGCTGAACATCGGTCCATTTTCATTCGAGATGCGAGTTCCGGCGGATTACGAGGCGAACAACAACGCCATCTCGCCCGTCGTCGTAGATAAGCTTCGCCGCAGTCGACAAAAACTGGCTCGGCGAGCGCTGAAAATGCGACAGCGCCTTCAGATCGCCCTCAGCCTGTCGAACAAGGGAAAAACTTCTGACTCGCACCATGGCCTGCTTGGAAAAGTGAAGAAGCAGGAAGACCGTATGCGGGAGATGGAGGACGCGGAACTCGAGTTGATTGAAGAGCGAGAGAACCTCGATAAAGAAAAGGAATCACTGCGCAAACGCATTCAGCAAGTCGAACGCGACATCGAAGACCGCCTTCGGCAAGCGGACGAGAAAATCAAAGTCGAATGGGAAGCATTTCAGCAGCGGGTGAAAGAGCAAGAAAACCAGCTGGAGCAGCGACAAAGGAAGTCGCCTCAGGCCATGATCGGAGAAGGTCCGCTCGACGAATCGCAAATGCTTCAATTGGGCGATGCCAAGGCTGCATTCGAGTTGGAGCGTGAGACGTTCGCCCAGGAAAGGCTGCTGTTCGAAGCGGAGATCGCTGACGCCAAGGCGCATTTAGATCGCCAAAAACAAACACTCGCCAAGGCGGAAGAATCCGTGCGTGCGCAGCGCGATCAAATCGCCAAGATGATTGGAGACCTCAAGAAAATGCAGGAAGAGGTCCGCAAGTCCCAGAAGGGCGATGCCGCGGCTCTGGATGCCGAAGTGAAACAGTTGACGCAGGCGCTTGCCGCGGCCGAAGCGAAGCTCGGGCAGCCGCGCGTTGATCCAGCAGTCGCCAAAGAAAACGAACGACTCACGCGGATGGTGGATGAGTTGGAGCAGCGACTTCGCGCCGCCGCCGGCAACGAAGACATCCAAGCCCGACTTGAGGAAACGATTCAGGAAAACGACCGCCTGAGAATCATTGCCATCGAGTTGGAGCAGCAAGTCGTTTCGGCACAGCAGACCCATGCTCCTTCCGCCGACGCGGAGTTGGAAAAGAAGGTGTCGCAGCTCGAAAACGAAAACGAATTGCTGCACCACATCATCAACGAACTCAAAAGCACGCCCTCTCAGGTCGCTTCCGAACCTGCAAATGATGCGGAACTTCGAGAGGAAAACGAGGTGCTCCGCAAGCTCCTCGCCGAGAAAGATAAGCTGGTGCAAGAAGTGACGCACCGCCGACACGACGGTGAGCCGCGCCACGGTCATGCGATCGGCGACGAAGCGGATCAGCTCCTCCAAGAAAACGACACCCTTCGCGAAATGTTGCGGCAGCGCGAACAGGAGATCGCTCAGCTTCAATTGGAATCCGCTCCGAAAGACGAGAGCGATTTGGCCGGCTACGAAGCCGAACTGAACCGATTCCGTCAGCAGCTCGAAAAGGATCGGGCCAAGCTGAACGCTGAATTCGAGACCATTCGCGTACGTAACGAGGAAATGGACGAAACCATCCGCGAAATGGAAATGCAGATGTCTCGCGAACGAGCCGAGATGGCTCGGGAACGGCAGCGTCTCGACCGTATGCGGGAGGAGATCAAACTCGAAATGGAACGCATGCAGCGGGACAACGGCGTCCGCGAATCGTTGGCCACCGTCCACAAACTCCGCGAAGAGATCAATGGCGCTCGACCGCCAAGCGTTGCTGCCCGGCCCGGAACGCAACCTCCCGCGGCGCCTGCTCGAAGTCTCAACGACCGCCTCTCGAATCTGCGTCCTGGCCGGTAGCGACATGGAAGAACGCGTATACGGAGCCGAATCGGCAACATGCTTCACGCTGGCGATACGGCTCTTTCGCTGTGGGCTATTTCTTCTCGGATCGCACTCCGTAAACCTTCACATCATCGACCATGCCCGTGTCGTCGAACGTGCCGACGCCGACCTGGCCCCAGGTAAACGTTCCATCCGTCGCCGTCATGATCGGCGTATTCATGTCGTCGAAGTACAGAGCGATCGCGCCGTCGCTCACGGTGCGAACCAGCTTGACCTGGTGCCATCTGTCGCCCCATTCAACGCCCTTCGTCGTCTTCGTCGAGATCTTCACACGATCCTTGGCGTTGACGATGAAGATCTGGTGCGCCCGGTCGTCTACCGCCTTCGCCATATGCACGTAGTAGTGACGGGCTGGATCCTGCCAGCCAAAGAACAAACACATGTCGCGATGGCCATAATCCTTTACGGTGCTCTTGATCTTCGCTTCCAAAATGAAATTGCCGACAATCAAGTCTTTGACGAGAGCATAGTTGAAGGGACTGCGATGCGGGGTCTTGACCTTGCTCAGCTGAAATTGCTCAAAGACCTTGTTGCCGCCTAGATCCGTGATGCGCCACGCCTTGGAATCCGCGGGCTGCCAGCGATCGGCGCCTTTCTCGAAATCGTCCTCGAACAGGAGCGGCAGCTTCTTCTCCTGCGCGCATACGGGCAAACCTGCGGCAAACAACAACGCGATCGCAGTGAGGTAACGGCGGAGCATCGGCAATCTCCTAGCGAAAAGGGTTGCCGCACATCTTGCACAAGGCACCCTTCCTTTGCAAGTCGCCGCCCGACGTTCTCCTTCTAATAGCTATTAGTCGCTAGTTCGTCACAGCAGGCTGATCCGTTCGTCGAAACCAAACATGCGGTTGAAATTCTGCACCGCAACGCCGCTGGCTCCGCGGACAAGGTTGTCCTCTGCGGCAAGCACGATCACGCGGCCGCGGACGAAGCGGACGTGGAGGTCGAGGAAGTTCGTATGGGCCGCGTCCTTCGTCGCCGGCGGCTTGTCGAAGATGCGGACGAATGGAGCGTTGCGGTAATATTCCTTGTAAAGCTCCGTGAGTTGAGCGTCGGTGAACGTCCGATTCGGAGTCGCGTAGATCGAGGTCGAAATGCCGCGGTCCATCGGAATCAGGTGTGGCGTGAAGATCACTTCCACCGCCGATCCCGCAATGTCGCTCAAGGTCTGTTCGATCTCCGGCGTATGCCGATGATTGCCGACGCCATAGGCGACCACGCTTTCATTGCACTCGGGGAAGAGCGTAGTCATTTTCGGCGTGCGTCCCGCTCCGGAGACGCCGCTCTTACTGTCCACGATGATCGACTTCAGGTCGATGTGCTTTCCCGCAACGAGCGGGGCCAACCCGAGAATCGCGGTTTGCGGATAGCACCCCGGATTCGCCAGCAATTGGGCGGTCGGAATGTCGTCGCCATAAATCTCAGGCAGGCCGTAGACCGCGCGCGCGAGATTCGGCAAATCGTGATGGCTTTCGCCGTACCACTGCGCGTAGACGTTCGCATCGCGTAGCCGATAGTCCGCGCTGAGATCGACGACGCGGATGCCCTTCGCCAAAAGCTGCGGCACCGTCTCCATGCTCACGCCATGCGGCAGACATCCAAACGCGCAAGTCACGCCGCGCTCGACGAGTTTTCCCGCATCCAGCGGTTCCAGCTTCAGGTCGATTCGTCCCTTCAAACTCGGATGCAGATCGGAGACGGCAGGCGCCCCTTCCTGCCGCGACGTGATGGCTTCGATGTGCACGTGCGGATGACGCAACAGGATCTTGATCAACTCGACCGCCGTGTAGCCGGACCCGCCGAGGATGGCGATATGCACCTTCTTCATCAGTGACCTTTCGTCGAGCGACCCATGGGATGAAACGAATTATACGAGGGCGGGTGTTGCCGTTGTGGGATGGTCACCGGCTGCCTCACAACGGCGAACCTGTCGCCGGCACTTGTTCGCGCAGCGTGCAAACGACCGATCCGCTCTGCATAAGACAAATGCATGCGATTGGGGATTCGACTTCAACTTTGGCTTCCGCTTACCACGCTGATGCTCGGCGCACTGGTGATGTCGGCATGGACCTCGCTCGATTCGGCGGCGCGGGCCCGCGAGCGTGTAGTCAACGATATGGACCACATCGCGGAAACGGTGGCTCAGGTCACTTTTCCTCGCAATCCGCAGACGCTGAAGCTCATGAAGGGGCTCTCGGGCGCTGAATTTCTGCTGACCGACGCCCAAGGCATCCCGTCGCCCGATGATTTGGGGCGGCCGCTGACGACGCTTCGCAAGCTGCCGACCTCGCTTCCCGAAACAAGCGATTCTCTGGGCAAACTGGGCGCTCGCGTCGAAGTCGATGAGGAGTTTTACTACTGTCGGACGTTGCCGTTGCAACATGGCTTGCTTTACCTGTTTTTGCCCGAATCGATCGTTCGCGAAGCGGTGTGGGGCGCGATTCGTCCCGCGCTGATCGTCGGGCTCATCGGCAGCGGCGTATCGATTCTGCTCGCTTTGCTCGTAACGCAGGGAATCGCAAGCCGGGTGCTTGATTTGAAACGCCGAACACGACAGATCGCCGACGGGGACTTCAGTGCGATGCCGCTTCCGCGTTTGGAGGATGAGGTCCGCGACCTTGGCGCGTCGATCAACGAGATGGCGACGCGTCTCGCGAAATATCAGGAAACTATCGCCGCTACCGAGCGATTCCGCCTGCTGGGTCAGGTTTCCGGTGGCCTCGCGCATCAACTCCGCAACGGCGTGGCCGGGGCGAAACTCAGCATGCAGCTCATGGCACGCGAGCAGGGACTTTCGCTCGATGAAGGGGAACCGCTAGGCGTCGCCTTGCGGCAACTGCAGCTCGTCGAAAGCCAGCTCCGACGATTCCTCGACCTCGGCAAATCGCTTTCGCTCGAACGCGAACTGATCGATCTGAATCAGCAACTCGACGACGCGATCGCTTTGCTCCGCCCGCAATGCCGGCATGCCGGTATCGACCTGCGCTGGGCCTTATCCAACGAACCAACCGTTGTTCTCGGCGATGCGGATCAGCTTTCGCAGCTCTTCGTTAATGTGATCGGCAACGCGATCGAAGCTGCCGGCCCCGGAGGTTGGGTGGAGGTGACGTTGGCGAAAAAGGACGGCCAAGCAACAATCGACGTGCGCGATTCCGGTCCTGGCATCTCGCCCGCGGTGGCGCCGAAATTGTTCGAGCCGTTCGTCACCAGCAAGCCGGAAGGCGTCGGCCTCGGCCTCGCCGTTGCCCGCCAAGTCGCCCAGGCGCATCAGGGCAACATCGAACTGCTGCCGGACGACGAAGCCACGCACTTCCGTGTCGTCATCCCGCTTCAATCGCCGGCAAGCAGGGGAGAACCGTAGGGTGTGTCGAGCGCTAGCGAGACGCACCGTCGCAGGTTGATGCGATCTCAAGAACCCAGCGCTCGGATGCTCGAGGGTTGATGACACGTGTCGCGGCAACCTGCATCGGTGCGTCTCGCTAGCGCTCGACACACCCTACGATTTTCGGCAATACTCAGCCGAAGATGTCGCGAATGGAGATGCGGAAACCGGGGATCACCTCGCCTGCATCCAGCACGTCGTCGCCTTTCATAGCGAGCGGCTTTCGATTCGGCTGATAGACCCAGACTCGCCGACTGCGAGGGTTGACGACCCAGACCAATTTGCTTCCTGCTTCGAGAAACGCTTCCGCTTTTTCCTCGATCGCCTTCATGGAGTCGCTGGGCGAGAGGACTTCGATGGCGAAATCGGGTGGACCATCGATGTACTTGGTTTTGTCCTGCTGGCTGGGGATTCTTGCATTGAAAACGAAAGCAATGTCCGGGGCGCGAACCGTGTCCGGATCTCGCTCCAGATAAAACCCGACATCGCTTCCGACGACTTCGCCGACTCCCGCATCGGCAACAAATCGGTCAAGCATTCCACCAAGGCGAATGACGATCTTGCCATGCTGGAAGCTAACGGGAGCCCGCGACATCAACATTCCACGAACTAACTCATGGCGGATTCCATTGGACGGAAGGCGAATCAACTCTTCCGCAGTCATCGGTTGCTTTGCAGCGGATGCCACGGATGTCTCCCGAGAGTCCAACATTTGAACGCGGCCGAGGGACACATCGCTCTGCAATTCGATTGGATGCAGAGACAATTGCGGACGACGTACCAACCGCCTCACAGCGGCTGCTCGCCGCTTACTCGGACGAATCCTTCGTCCCGTTCTTCGCCGACTTGCCGTCGGGCTTGCCTTCCATTTCGTCCCAGTTGACGAGCGCGATCGCGGGTGGGATCACGCGGATAAAGGAGGTGCGTTTCACGGCTTCGAAACCCTTGCCGCCGCGGCCAACGGTTTCGTGTCGGCCCGTGAACTCCATGTTGCGGCCGCCGGTGGTTTCCACTTGCAGCAGGTCGCTCGCGCGTGTGATGAGGGCGCCGCCGATACAGATGTCGTCATCTTCGAGCTTGATGCCGATCACGCCTTTGCCGACGACGGAAAGGATGTTGATTTCGTCGATCGGGAAGTGAATCACATGGCCCGATTGCGACGCGAGGAAGATGCTCTTCTCTTCCTGCAGCACCGAAGCCATCACGACTTTGTCCCCTTCGCCTAGCTTCGCGTACTTTCGGCCCACCTTCGTGGACGGCACGCGGAACGAGGCGAATGGCACGCGGAGCGTCATGCCCTTTTGCGTAGCGACCAGCAGAAACGGCCCGGCCGGTTCGTCTTTGCCAGCCTTGATCTCGGCAGGAATGAAGCGCGGATCGGTTGTCACTCCGGCGACGATGCGGACGTTGTCGTCCAGCTTGAAGAATTTGGTGACCGGATCGCCGTAGCCCGAGCTCACGGGCACTTCGTTGACCGGCATGGTGTACGCGGTGCCGTCGTCGGCGAAGAATACGACGTTGTCGAGCGTGTTCGCGGGGACGACGGAGATGACGGTGTCCCCCTCGCGGGTGCGCGTTCCTTCGACCGAAGCGAGGCGATTGACGCGTTTGATCCAGCCGTCGCGCGTCAGCACGACATTCGTGTTTTCCTTGACGATGTACGCCTTCTCGTCGAATTCCGGCAGATCGTCGCCTGCGGAGATTTTGGTGCGACGGCGTTCGCCATACTTTTCGCCGAGAGCCTCCATCTCATCCTTTACGACGCCCCAGAGCTTCTTCTCGCTGCGGAGGATCGCTTCGATCTTGGCGGCGAGGGCCTTTTTCTCGGCCAGCTCGTCCATGATCTTCTTGATTTCCATCTGGGCGATTTTGTAAAGCTGCGAATCGAGGATCGCGTCGACCTGAATCTCGGTCAGCTTGAACGCCTTGATGAGCTTCTCGGCCGCATCAGGTTTGCCGCTCGATTGGCGGATGAGTTTGATCGCCAGGTCGAGGGCATCGAAGACGATCGCGAAGCCTTCGAGGATGTGGATGCGTTTCCGTAGTTGCTCGAGTTCGTATTCGAATCGCTTGCGGACCGTTTCCAGGCGGAAGTCGAGGAAATGCCGCAGCACCTCCTTCAGGCTGAGCCGCGAAGGTTGCGGCTTCCCCTCGGCATCCGGAATCAGACACGTCATGTTGACGGCGAAATTGTCCTGAAGCTTCGTGTGCTTGTAGAGGTACGCCATGATCAGGTTCGGATCGGCGTCCCCCTTCATTTCGAGCGCGATGCGAAGGCCTTCCTTCTCGTTCGATTCGTTCGTGAGATCGACGAGTTGCGGAAGCTTGCGATTGGCGATGATCTCGCCGATTTCCGATTCCAGGCTGCTCTTATTGAGGCCGAAAGGGATCGAGGTGATGACGATCTGCTTCTTCTTGCCGACCTCTTCGACCTTCCACTCCGCCTGCACTTTGATGCTGCCGGTGCCTTCTTCGTAAATCTTGCGAAGAGTCGAGCGATCGGTGATGACACGGCCGCCGAGCGGAAAGTCCGGACCCTTCACGCGGTCCAGGAGTTGGGCGACGGATGCCTCGGGATTTTCGATAAGGTAGACCGCAGCGCGAATCACTTCGCCGAGGTTGTGCGGCGGGATGTTCGTCGCCATGCCGACCGCGATGCCGGCGGTGCCGTTCACGAGCAGGTTGGGAAACTGGGCCGGCAAAACGATCGGCTCATCGCGTGAGCCGTCGTAGGTGGGCCGCATCGGGACGGTGCGCTGACGCAATTCGGCAAGCAAATGATCGGCGACCGCGGTCAGCTTTGCTTCGGTGTACCGCTCGGCCGCCGGAGGGTCGCCGTCCACGGAGCCGAAGTTACCCTGCCCATCGACGAGCGGTTGCCGCATGACGAAGTCTTGGGCGAGGCGCACGAGCGCATCGTAGACGGAGACGGTGCCGTGCGGATGATACTTGCCCGTCACTTCGCCGGTGATGCGCGCGCATTTGCTGGGTCGGCGGTCGGCATAAAGCTGGAGTTCCGCATGCATGCAATAGAGGATGCGGCGCTGCACCGGCTTGAGGCCGTCGCGGACGTCGGGCAGGGCACGGGACGAGATGACCGAGAGAGCGTAGGTGAGGTAGCGTCGTCGCGTTTCCTCGACGATCGACGTGAGATGCGTATCCGCCATGAAATCCCGTCTCCATCCGAACTCGGCCAAGCCGAAAGGGATATTGTACGAACGATACGCCCGTTTAGCGGGGAGCCGAAGGCGACGCGGATCACGTCAGCCGTTTGCGGAATTTGGACATCGCGATCGCAAACAGGGCTATTCCCATCGCCCAAAGCACGGCCGCATGCACCCACAGTTCGCGCCATCCCGCGCCGCGGAGGATGACGCCGCGGGCGCCGTCGATGAGCCAGGTCGTGGGAAATACCTGCGCGACGTACCAGAAGACCGCGGGCATCGAATCGAGCGGGAAGACGTAGCCCGAGAGAAAGATCGAAGGCATCATCGTTCCCATTGCCATCTGCCCTGCCGCTTCGCGTGTGGAGACGCGGGTCGAGATCAACAGGCCCAGGCCCAAAAAAGTGAACATAAATGGAAGCGTGAGGCAGAGCAGCGTCATGACCGAACCATGGATCGGCACCCGAAACGCCAAGTTCATGAGCGTCAGAATCGTGCCGAACTCGGCGAGCGCGAGCACCAGATAGGGGATGAGTTTGCCGAGGATCAACTCGGCTCCGCGGACAGGGGTCATGAAGAGTTGTTCGAGCGTGCCGTTTTCCTTCTCGCGCACGATCGCATTCGCGGAGAGCATGATCGCCATCATCTGACAGATGACGACCATCAGGCCTGGGATGAAGAAGTTGGCCGACCGCGTCGTGGGGTTGAAGAGGATCTGCGGGCGAACATCGACCGGCATCTCGCTCTCGGTAAGAATGCGGCCCAACGAATCTCGCAGGGCGAGGGCGTTGCTCACGTTGAGGGCTTCACCGGCGATGCTCGACTCGGAACCATCGACAAGCACCAGATAGCTGGCCGGTTCGCGTGCTTCGATCTTGCGCGAGAAATCTGCCGGGATCAGGATGCCGACGCGTGCTTTGCCGGCCACGATCCGCTGATGCAATTCTTCCTCATTGGGAACGATCTCGACGACGCGGAAGGTTTCCGAGTTCTCGAACGCTCGCACGAGCCTTTCGCTTTCCTGCGTGCGAGCCCAGTCGCAGACGACGGTGCGGACATTGCGCACATTCGTGTCGATCGCATAGCCGAGCATGAACAGCTCAAGCACGGGGATGAAGAGTGCGAAGAAAAGCGTGGCTGGGTCGCGGAGGATGTGAAGCATCTCCTTGCGAGCCACCGAAGCCGTTCGCTGCATCGAGAAGGACATGGGGACATTATGGCAGGAATCGAGGCCACGGTTAGCCGCGACGCAACGCGGAGCGCAGACTGCGTGCCATGCGATCGCGTGTCGTCCAGTCCACGCTCCGTTGCGCATCGCGGCTAACCGGAACCTCAAATAGTTGCGTCCGCAACCACGTCCATTAGAATGGCGTCCCACCCACCACACCATTCTTGGAGTCTCCGCATGCGTTCCCTCCTGTTCGCCGGTTTGGCCGCCATGGCTTTTGCCGGCTTCAATCTCTCCGCTCAAGAAACCAAATCCGGCAAAGTCTCGACGCCGATCAACGGCAAGGACCTGACCGGTTGGAAGGTCAAAGGCGACGCCAAGAAGCATAAGTGGTCCATCGGCATCGCCGAGATGGACCCGGCCAAGAAAAACCAACTGATCGTCAAAGAAACGGCCGACAGCAAGGGCGAACTGGCTAACGGCAACGGCGGGGGCGGCGTGGACATCGCCACCGAAGAAAAGTTCGGCGATTGCGTGCTCGAAATCGAACTCATGGTTCCGCAGGGCTCGAATTCCGGCAT
>JAXMAT010000053.1:0-37071 GCA_046350235.1 Gemmataceae bacterium
AGAGGCAGAGGTCGGCACCTCGGAAGATCGTGGCCGGATCAATCTGAAGTCGTTCCGCGCCGCCAGCGGAACGACGGTGAAGGTTCCGGTGTGGACCGACAAGAAAGCCGCCCTCACGATCGAAAGCGTCTCGCCGCCGGTGATCGAAGCGAAGCTCATCAAGCCGAAAGACGATTCCGCAGCCCGTCCAAAGTGGACCCTCGAGGTCAACGTGCCCGCCGACAAGTGGACAGGATCCTTCGGCGAAGACGCGGTGCTTTACCTGAAACTCGACACGAATCCCCCCCGCCGCGTCCGCGTCCCGATCTCCGGCACCGCGACCCTTCGGTAGCACTTGCTTGTGCAGGGTGCTAAATGGCCTGGATTTTTTCTTGCGGTTTCCTCAGAATACCGCGATGCGAATTTAGGATGAGTTCGCTTTCGCCCAACCGCAAGGATGCGTCATGTCGATTGGCGTCGCGCCAAGCATCGTACGGACGTTCGCCCGATCGCGTGTTCGGCCCGTTCCCGCGGTCGCTCGGAATTATCGCACCATCGCCCTTTCCGTGATGGTCGGGCTCGCGCTCTTGCGCATCGTCTACCTTGCGACGTGGTGCCGATTCGACCTTTCTCCCGATGAGGCCCACTACTGGGAATGGTCCCGCAAGCTCGATTGGAGCTACTACAGCAAGGGACCGCTCGTCGCCTGGATCATCCGCCTCTCCTGCGAACTTTTCGGCGGCATTTCCGATTCGCTCGTTGGATCGCCGATGCTCGCGATCCGCATCCCCGCCATCGTTTTTGGCAGCCTGACGCTTGGCAGCATCTATGTGCTGACGGCTCGCGTATTCCGTAGCGAAGGGTGGGGGTTGCTCGTTCTTCTCATGGCGACGACATGGCCGTTGCTCAACGTCGGCTCGCTGCTGATGACGATCGATGCCCCGTTCATTTGCTGCTGGGGATGGACGCTGATCGCGGCGCATTCGGCCGTTTTCGACCGCTCACGCTGGGGGTGGCCGATCGCGGGCGTGCTGATCGCGCTCGGCTTCATGGCGAAGTACACGATGGTCTTGTGGATCCCATCGTTCGCCCTCTTCTTGATGTTCACGCCGCGATATCGGCCGCTCATGTGGAGTCGCGGATTTTGGACGATGTGCATACTCGCATCGTGCGGGGCGTTGCCGGTGATTTTCTGGAACATCCGCCATGGTTGGATCACGCTGCTGCATGCCGGCTCGCACGCAGGCGCCGATCAACCGCTGACGCAGTTTCACTGGATGGGGCCCCTCGCCTACGTCGGCGGCTCAGTTCGGAATCCTGCTCGGCATGTGGTTCTACTGCTGGGCGTTCGCCGCCTGGAAACATCGGCCCACGGTCGAGGGGGCGGGCGGAGCCTACGTTTCCTATGGTTCCTGTCGGTCCCCACGTTCCTCTTTGCCGCGTTCAGCCAGAAGAACGGCGGCAGCGGGGCAATTGGCCGATTGCGGCATATCTCTCGGGCATGGTGCTCGCCGCATGGTGGATGAAATGCGAATGGGAGCTGTCTCGGCCCATCTACGTAACAATCGCGAAGGCGACCACCGCCGTTTTCTGCGCTCTCGGCATCGCGATGACCCTAGCCGTCTACGACATGCATTGGCTCCGTCCGCTGCTCGCAGGTTTCGCGGCAGCACCGACACCGGAACAAACCATGCCGATGCGTCGGCTCGATCCGACCTGCCGACTCGAAGGCTGGCAAACGCTGGCGAAAGCCGTCGATGAAGTTCGGCAACAATTGCGAAGCGAAGGCGACGAGCCGATCCTCGCGGGCGCGAACTGGTTCATCCCGGGCGAGGTCGCGTTCTTCCTGCCCGATCATCCGACGGTCTATGCCGTGGGAGTGCCGATGGGCGACCGCGAAAGCCAATTCAGCCTCTGGCGGCCCAACCCCGTCGCCGACCGCGATGCGTTCGTCGGCAAGACGTTCATCCTGATCGGCATGGGTCCGATGAAATGGGACGACGCCTTTCGAGTCGGTGGAACCGGTCCGCGTCGAACATCGCGACGGCAAGTTCCTGCTCAATTCCTGGAACATTTGGGTCGGCCGAGCCTTCAAAGGCTTTCCGCCGACTGCCCAGAAAATCGTGTAATTGACCCGCTAATTCGTGGCGACAAGTTCACCAGCAATAGTCGGACGCGGACTTCATTTCCGGTGAAGGCCCACGCCGAGCCGTGGATCCGACGAGGATTAAGCGAGGCGAGCGCAACATTCATTCCCGTCTGCCTTACCGCTTGACCCACGCCTTTTGCTGGGTTCGGAAGGCCGTCTTCATCTTGGCCTCGCTTCGATTTCTGCATGGGGATATAATTTGCGGCCGTTCGGTATCTGCGGCGACGCGGGCGGGGTGGGATTCCTGCTGAGCTGGGCCGCGGTTGCTAGGGGATCGCCATGTCGCGTTGGAACCTTGCCTGGCTCTTGGGCATCTGCATCGCCTCCGTCGGCGGGCTTTCGCTCGGTTTTTCCGCCCCGTCGCGCGACAGCGCGTTGCAGCGGAAGCATGAAAATCTCAAGCTGCTCGTCGATGTTCTCGAAGAAGTGCAGACGAAATACGTCAAGGAACTCGACGGCGACAAGATGCGCGATCTTGTCGAGAACATGGTCAACAGCGGCCTCGAACGCCTTGACCCGCACTCCAGCTTCATCAATCCGGACGAATACAAGCAGTTCATGAAACAGAGCAAGGGGAAGTTCGGCGGCGTCGGCATTCGCATCGGCCTCGACAAAAACAATCAGATCTTCGTCGAAAGCCCCATGGTCGGCACCCCGGCGTACGAAGCGGGCGTCATGGCGGGCGACTTCATCCTCAAAATCGACGGCAAAACCACGGAAAATATGCCTCTCAAAAAGGTCGTCGAATCGATCCAGGGCGAACCCGGCACCAAAGTGAAAATGACGGTCCTCCACGAAGGATCGAAGACCCCAGTCGATCTCGAAATGGAACGAGCGGAGATTCATGTCGATAGCGTGCTGGGCGACCATCGCTCGAAGGACAACGTGAAGGCTTGGGATTACTGGGTCGATGAGCAGCAAAAAATCGCCTATGTCCGTGTGACGGCATTCACGGAAACGACAACGCAGGAACTGACGAAAGTCGTCGCCGACCTCCAGAAGTCCGGCATGAAGGGGCTCGTGCTCGATCTACGCAATAACCCTGGCGGCTTGTTGCGGTCCGCAGTCGAAGTTTCGTCGCTGTTTTTGCCGGAAGGCAAGAATGTCGTGACGACGAAGGGTCGAAACAACGTGCGGGAGGAAACGTTCCGCGCTCGCAACGAAGCGCCGAACATCGTCCCCGGTTCGTATCCGATCGCGATTCTCCTGAACCGCTACTCCGCGAGCGCTAGCGAGATTGTGGCAGCGGCGCTGCAGGATCACTTCCGCGCCATCATCGTCGGCGAACGCAGCTATGGCAAAGGCAGCGTGCAGAATGTCATTTCGATGGAGAACGGCCAAAGCGCCCTGAAACTCACCACCGCGAGCTACTGGCGCCCCTCGAGCCGCAACATCCATCGCTTCCCCGACAGCAAGGAAGAGGACGAATGGGGCGTGAAGCCGAACAAGGGCTACGACGTGAAGCTCACCGACGAGGAGCGCCTCGAATACTTCAAATATCGGCGCGAACGCGATGTCGTGAGAAGGCCGAATCAAGACCCGAAGGAAAACGGCATGAAGGAGTTCCGCGACCGCGTGCTCGATAAAGCCGTGGAGTATGTCCGCGAAGCGATGAACAAGAAGGACAACGCCGCCAACCCGCTGCCCAACGGCGGCGCCGCCCTCGACCCGCGCCAGCCGGGCGTCGTCCGCGATATCTTCCCGGACCAATTCCCGTCGCCGCGCTCCACGATCTTCGGCATCGGCGAGCCTGCCCCGGAACCAGCAGGACGGCGCGAAGACGTTTAGTCACCCGTTAGACATCAGAGCCCGAGCGCTAGCGAGGGGTTCGCTTGGTCCCTATGGGATGCTGCGAAACCCTCGCTAGCGCTTGGGCTCTGACGCTTAACGGGCATTTCTTTTCATCACTCTTTCACGGGTCGATGGGACAATCACTTCAAGGACCTGCGACAACTTCGAGAAAATTCTCGCCCTTGCGTGATTCTTCCGAACCGAACCGTGTCTGCTTTTCGTCTACTTTGTTGCCTGCCGTCGCTCCGATCCGAGGCCGCAAGCGGTTGAATCGCCGCCTTCGGATCAAGCCAGTTGGTTCCTACGACGCCCCGTGGTTGCCGCTCAGGAGGGTAGGGCCGATGTCGCCACGTTTCGCCTTCTGCTTCGTTCCCATCCTGGTCGTGATCCTCGCCGTCATGGGGCAACAACGCTCTTCGCCAGCACCATCCCCATGCATTTCCGAGGCGTCGCCTTTCGGCGAAGAAATGATGGTGCTGATGAAATCCAGGACGTTGCTCGATCAAATCGAACAGGACCTGGCGTATGGCAGAATCACCGTCACAGCCGCAACGAAAATGCTCACTCCCTTGTTGAAAGATTCGATTCTGCGCAATTCCATGTATTGCTTCCCGGGGAGCACCGATTCCGAACGGCTCGCCCGCATGCTCTACCTCTGGGTGGAAACCCGCCACCGCTCGCACCCTACCGAGGCAAGCGAAAGCGTGTTGCGATCGATGAAGGGGGAAATGGAACTCCACTACGCGCCGTCGCTTCAAAACCTCGATCCGGACGACGAGCAGAGTGAGCCGCACTGAATCCGCGCACGCGACCTCGCCTTTACGCAAGAGCCGCGCGCGCGGAAAGCGGTTTGGATTCGTGCCAAGTTGATCCGCTTACCGCGTGCGCGGGTCTTGCCGCTTTTGTTCCCCACCATCGCGGTTGGCCCGTTAGAATACGGTGGCAACCACTGACTCTTGCCCCTTGCATCTACCCCGGTTCGCATGCCGATTTCCTTGGAAATGCACCTGCGGCGATCCTCGAGATCGACGATCGTTTTCGCGGGCAAAAGTTACGGTGTCCCTTTGGTCAGCGACCGCTCGTGGGGTTGCCGCCGATCGAAGCGCCGCCTCGAGCCTGGCCCATGATGCCGCTCGTCGGACTGGCCGCGAGTCTCGGTGGGTTGCTCACCTTCATCGGCCCGATCGTCGGCATCGCGCTCGGCGTTCTCGCCATTCGCAAGCTCGATCGCACCTCCTTTCCGGGCGAACGCAAGCTGGCGTACGCATCGGCTGGCGTGGGCGGGGGATGTCTACTCTTTGCGATCTGGGCGTTCTTCGCTCCGAATCTCTTCGGCCTCGATGCGATGCTTCGCGTTTGGAAGTGGGCAGGAAAACTTTCGTATGGCGACGAAACGGTCAAGATTCGCGTCGATGACGAGCCGAACCGCGAAGTCGTCATGGACCTGCCTGGCCCACATTGGGGCAAGGCGGAGTTCAGCAGGGAAATCATCTATATCGATCCCTGGGCGGACGCTTATCTCGCCGCCCTTAGCGCTCCGCTCGATATTCGCGATGAGGTCGAGAAACACGATCGCAATCGCCAGGCCGCCATCGATCGCTTCCTCGAATCGGAACTCGCCAAGGCTCTCCGCGGAGGCACGGCCTCTGGCAAGCCGCCACGTCCGGAGCCGCGTGAAGTAACCATGGACGAACTGCAAACCACACAGGAATTCCTCGTCGATTTCGATCTCGGCGGCGTTCGCCGGACGTTCATGTTCCGCATCCTCGGCACCCATCCGAAGATGCTGATCTTCATCGGCGGAGCGCGTAGCGGGTTGTGGCCGGGCGTGTCGGAAGCGGTGAAGGGGTCGCTGAAATCGGGGCGGGAAAACCAATGATCTGGTTCGCATGCAAAAAGTGCGGCAAGGTCCATGGTCGCTCGGAGAATTCGGGCGGGGCGATGGTCTTCTGCGACTGCGGGCAAAGCCTGACGGTCCCCTGGGAAAGCACAGCGAAGGAACCACCGATGCCGGACCCGGTGGAGCTGCCGCTGGCGCCGACGCTCGATCCGCTGATGTTTCCGACGACCAGTTCCAGCGGACCTGCCGCCACACTCGATGGACCATCCTCGCGCGACCGCGATCGCGACTACGATCGGCCCACGCGAGGACGTCGGCGGCGCAAGCATGTCGTCGATCCGAATATCTGCTTCAACCATGAGCGAACCGCGAGCAAGACCGTCTGTCGCGATTGCGGAGTCGGATTCTGCGAACAGTGCCTCGTGGAATTCGAAGGCGCGTCGCTGTGCGGGCCCTGCAAGAATTTCCGTATCCGCATGGTGCAGCAGCCGCATGACATGCCGGGCCTCGCGGTGCTCGCATTGCTCGGCGCACTGTTGACGACGCCGTTCTTCTTCTGCCTGCTGCCGATGGGGAAGCAAAACGCCATTCCGATGCTCGCCCTCCTCGCGATTCTGCCCGAAATCGGCGCTTTCCTCGCGGCTGTCGTTGTGCTCTCTCGGCTGAGCAAAAGCGGGAAGACGGCCGGGCGATCGCTGGCGCTTGCGACCATCGTCGCTTCGGTGGTGCTGTCGTTTTTGATGGGGTTGCTTACGATTTTCGGCGACCGGGTGGGATGATCGCGTCATGATCGAATGTCGAAATTGCCGGGCTTTCATCAGGCAGACTCCGGAGCAAGTCGGAGCCCGCTGCCCCGATTGTCGCATGCCGCTCTTCGAGCGCGACGACCGCCCGCGCCGCGGCGAACCCGCTGTCTCCGGCTACTGCGACAAGCATCGCCAGGTGCAGGCGACGGCCGCATGCGAGCGATGCCAGGCGAAACTCTGCGCGACCTGCAAGACGCGCTGGAACGAGCAGACGCTATGCATCGAATGCCAGGCTCGGTCGGTGCAAGCGGATGAGCCACACCCGCGGGAAGTTCGCAGCGAACGATTCCAGGGCGTGCTCGGATTTACGATGGGCGTCGCCACCTGGGTGTGCGCTCTGGCCGCGTATGTGATGCTGTGGACCGCTCGCCCGCAAGGCATGAGCACCTCGCTCACTTGGTGGTCCACGCTCGTTCTGATCGCGATCCTCCCCGCGATCTTCGCCGTCGGCCAAGGCCTCAGCGCCGCGCTGGGCCGAAGCTCGTTTCGCCAATGGGGCCTCGCCGGCATGATCCTCGGCTGCCTTCACATCGGCCTGACGACGGGCCTTTTCCTCGTCAACTTCGTCCGTAATTAACCCTGTGCAAATGCTAAGCGCTGCAGGGAACACCATCTGTGGCGTTCCGCCGAACCGGACGAGTCCGAAGGAATGCATCCCGCCACCGGTTTGACGTGACGTCAGGAAAAATCCGGCAAGCAATCCGGGGTGGCACACCCTGAGCAACGCGAAGGGTGTGGTGAAGTTCCCGCAAACTTGCAGCAAATGGGACGCCGCGACAGTGCCGTTTCCACCCCTTCGCGTTGCTCAGGGTGTGCCACCCCGGACTGTTCAACGTCGACGATTTTACGTCTATTTGAGCGAGAGCAGTTTCAGCGAGTATTGATCCGCGAATACCTTTTGCAACTCGAAGAACGCCTGGATCAGCGTTTTCGTCGAGCCCGATTTCGTGAGCGAAATGCTGAACCCAGCGGCGGTCGCCTTGATCGTTGCCGGCAGATGGGCGATGCGGATTTCGCACCATTGCAGGTCCTTGTCGTAGCGGACAGCGACGTCGCCTTCCTTGATCGCTTCGATCTGATCGATCACCGCTTCCACGCTGACCGGTTTCCCCGTGCTGAAGTCGAGCGTGTCGAGCACGCCTTTGAAAACGCTGTCGAACGCATCCGCAATCACTTTCTGCGGATCGCGAATATGCGCCACCTGGCGACGCCACACCACTTCCGAAGGATCCGCGACATTCAGCGTCACGGTCACGTCGTAGTCGAAGAACGGCGTGATGATGCTTCCGCCGGAATCGCCGCGCTTGGTCTGCAGATCCTTGCGGCCAAAGCGATACACGTCTTTCAGTTTGCTGAAGATGGCGTTGAGATCGTCCTCGATGTCGCTCGACGCGAGATTCGCGACGAAATGCTCCGCATACGCGGTCACGCTCGTCGGTATTTTGTGATGCTTGGCGAAACCGGAAAGCGAGCGAATCGGCATGGCCTTCTCGTTCGAGAGACTCACCTTCATCAACTGATCGACCGAAAACCGCTCCGCTTCCTTTCGCTGGTCGAGCACGGGTTGGAGGTCCGCGAGGAGGAAATTGCCTCCATAGCTCACCGGCGTTTGCGTCGCGGTTCCCGCCATCGACGCACGCACCGCACGCGGCAATTCGGTCTCGAGATAGGCGTGCAACGAAGAGGTGGTGAGCAGCCGTTTCTTCTCCGCCGCAGCCGGCGCCGCACCACGGAACGCTTCGATCACATGATGCGCCCACAAGCTATGCTTCAACGCATGGCTCGCATGCGATACCTCTCCCTCGCTACAGGCAACGAATGCCACGCGGCGATTCGAGGACAGGAAAAAGTTCTCGAACGCCGCATGCGACCATCGCTCGCCGACAGATCCTTCGCCGGAGTCGAGCCACAGCACGACGTGTTTGCAAGGCGAACGCTCGATCTGATCCAGCAACCCATCGACCGAGATACTCGTGGCTTCGAGGTCATCAAGATCCGTGTCGCGGCTTGCCAGGTAGTTGCCTTCATCAATCGAAAAGCCGCGGCCCGACATGAAAAGATGGAAGTGGTCGTCCGCGCCGAGCGACTTCAGCGTTCGGCGAATCGCGGACTCGATCGCAGTCTTCGTCGCCTTTTCGCCGCTCAGCACGATCTGGTGGGCGGCGTCGAAACCGAGCGGCTTCAGAGCGACCGCGAAGTCCGTGGCGTCCGCTTCGGCGAAAGGTGCGGCCGGGATGCGTTCGTCCGAATATCTCTCAATGCCAATGCTGATCAGGACGCGTCGCATGATGGCGATATTGTATGGTCGCGCCATGTCCCGCGCTTGCGGCACAGGAAGAAGCCAATCCACAAACGACGACCGTCACGTTCCTATTTTCCGGACACGCTGTCCGTGTTTTTCAGCAGCGCCTTCATGTTGCGCTTATAGGCTTCGACGCCGGGTTGGCCGTAAGGATTGACGCCCATGAGACGGCCTTCGACCACGGTGGCGAGCATCAGCATTTGCAGGAGCTGTCCCATCGTATGTTCGCTGATCGACGGCATGATCAGGTCGGCGGTGGGGCGGGCGGATTCCTGGTAGGCCTGATTCGTGCCGCGGACGGCAGCATTCATGACGTCAGGCAGGCCTTTGCGGTTGTACTGGTTTAAGTCATCCTCATTTCGCTCAGCCATGCCGATCATGATCGGCAGATGCTTCGGCGAGGAGACGATCAAGTTGTTGATGACTTTGTCGCGAGTGCCTTCCTGATGCTGCTGGCCACGCGAATGCAAGTCGCGGGTGCCAACCGAGGTAATCGGAGTGGGCCCTTGCGATTGCTTGCCGAGGCTTTCGGCGAGAAGTTGGTCGTACCAAAGGCCGAGCGATTCGAGCTTCTTGGACCAGATCGATAGAACCCGCGTCGGCTTGCATTGCGTCGCCATGAGGTAGTTGACGCCAGCGCATGCTGCAGAACGGGGTTTCGCTCGAGGAGCTCGTCCAAAGCTTCCGCGTCATCGAAGCGGCCGAGCAGGGCGGACGTCGAGAACCCATTAACGCGGCGAGCAGTCAACGAGGTGTGAACACGGAATGGCACGGCCGCCGACGTCGTCGGGGATATTCAGGATATCCTCATCCTTGATGCCGTCCGCCTTGCACAGGTCGCGAAGTTTGCCGGTTTGTCCGGTGACGGGAGCGATCGCCTTCTTGAGCAGCGGGTCGTCCTTACCGTAGTACCAGTTCTCGACGAATCGCACGATACGCGGCCGCCGTTTCCAGGTGCCACCCGACTTGCTGATAACGACGACGCCCCATCGCTCGTCCTTGTTTTCCGGATCCCGCAGGTCGTTTCGAGCAGCCGAGAATTCGTGGAGGGCGTCTGCGTTATCGACGTTGTTCCCCTCGAAATCGAGGAACGCCGCCCCGCTCCTTCGACGGCAGCTCGTTGTGGTAGGCGCTCAGGGCATCGAACAATGTCGCCGAGATACGATCCGCCGATGCCGAGGAGGACGATGCGGTGAAATCCGCTTTCATGCGGTCGGCAATCGCCAGCACGTTCGGCCCAGCACGCTTGCATCAGGCTTCTTGCGATGCTCATCCGGTAGTTTCTGCGGCAGGTCGATGACCGGAATCGAGCGGAGTCAGTTCTGGCGATCAGGTTCTTCAGTTCGCGTTCCGTGGCGATCTGGCTGCGAACCTGCATGAGACGTTAGTTCAGGTCGCGAATCTTCGACGGCGGCAGATAGTTGGCCGCACGCAACTCCCCGCCGGCGTCCACTCTTCCCCGTTCAGCACGAGGAGCGATTGATACTGGTAGGAGATGGCTTCGTCGGGAAGTTGCATAGAATGACCTTCTTGAATTTCAAATTGCAAAATCCGCGGAAAACGCCATCTGCGGAGGTTGCGCTCGGCAGTTCGAAATTCTCAATTAGCTTAGTTTGAAACCTCATCGGTAAACGCCTTCCATGAACCTCCACGAACTTCTGCGGGAATTGAAGGAATCAACGGATCGAAAATCGTCCTTGTCGTCGCCGACGGCCCTGGGCGGGTTGCCGCTCGAACCGGGCGGGAAGACCGAGCTGGAGTCGGCCCGCACGCCGAATATGGATGCCCTCGTCCGCGAAGGCATTTGCGGACTGCACGCCCGTGCTTCCCGGCATCACTCCCGGTTCCGGCCCCGGCCACCTGGGCCTGTTCGGATATGACCCACCAATTCCGTATCCAGTCGCGGCATTCTCGAAGCTGTCGGCATCAACTTCCAGGTCGGTTCCAAAGACGTCGCCGTCCGCGGCAATTTCTGCACGGTCGATGGAGCGGGCCTGATCACCGATCGCCGAGCCGGTCGTCCCGCGACGAACGCTGCGTGGCGATGTGCAGAAGTTACCAGACCATCCAGATTCCGGGCGTCGAAGTCTTCGTCGAACCGGTCCGTGAACACCGTTTCATCGTCGTCTTCCGCGGCGACCTGCAAGCAGTTCCGTCAACGACGCGATCCGCAGGCGGCTCGGCGTCAAGCCGCTCGAAGCCCATGGCCACGATGAAGCGTCAAAGAAGACGGCCGGCATCGTGAACCAGGATCTCATCGAAAAGGCGGCCGCGGTCCTCAAAGGCGACGCCCCGTGAACATGGTCACGCTCCACGGTTCGCTCCTTCCCCAAGATCGACACGATGCAGGACGTCTACGGCCTTAAATCCGCATGCGTGGACGCGTCTATCCACGATGTACAAGGGCCTCGCAAGAGCTTGTCGGCATGGATGTGCTCGATGCCGGCGAAACCTGAGCGATCAGGTCGAAGACGCTGAAGAAGGTGTGGGACAAATACGACTTCTTCTTCCTGCACTACAAGTACACCGTGGCGCAGCGGGCAACGCTTCACCCGCAAGGTCGAAATGATCGGGCAGCTCGACGCCGAAATGCCGCGGATTCGTGCTGCAGATCCCGATGTGCTGATCGTGACCGGCGACCACTCGACGCCGAGCAAGCTGAAGAACTGGCTGGCATCGGTACGACGCTGCTGGGGCAAATACTGCCGGCGAGACGCGGTGGTCGAGTTCGGCGAAAGCTACTACTCCGCGGCGGGCTGGGACAATTTGAGTCGAAGTACCTGATGACGATGGCGATGGCCCATGCCGGCCGCCTCGGCAAATATGGGGCGTAACCGGATATGCCTGCCATCCCAAACGCAAACCGCCCGGCTCATCGCCGGGCGGTTTGCGTTCGTCAATCGCTCATGAGCCGATCGAGCAGCATTGTCGAGAGCAGCTCCCATTTTTCCGGCGTGTCGTAGGTGCCGGCGGCGATTTCCGCCTTCACCCGAGCGACCAGATCCTTCCGGATGCCATCCTTCCCTGGGCGTTCGCCTTTGCTATCGGCATTACCTGAGGGTTCGGGCAACTCAGCTTTGGAGCCTCGCCACCAGACCCGGGTCCCGCGTTGTGGACCGGAATGTCCTTGCGGACTGTGTCGCATCATCGGCTGGTTCTCCCCTGCCGACCCGATTGTGTTGCCAAGGGGCGCGTGCAGGTTCATCGTAGGGTATAGGGAGACCCATATGTCGCTTTTCGCCTCCTTCGTCGAGCGGTGGGTCTTTGTACATCAAGCCCGCCACGCTGTTTGCGGAATCGTTTCCCTTTCGGCGGGACAATGTGTGTTGATATCGACCGGACATTTGGTTCTGTTGACGACGAAGTGTGGGGGCAGGAAGAAATGCCGGTCGCACTGCCCCTAAAACGCATTCCGCCTGAGATGCGTACTGCACCCAAGAGTTCAACGGTAGCGGCCACGCATGGCGGAATCACTCGGTGCGGAAGGGCATATCGGACTACCTCGAAACTTTTTCAAATCAGGCCAAGAAGCGGCAAAGGCCGCACCACGGTTGAACTCCCCCCCAACCAATGCCATCTCAACGTCGGTGAAGTCACTTGGAACAGTCAAGCGTCTTTGCACATAGCTCGCGATCCGCGACTGCGGACCGGCTTGTATCGCCGCCCTCTAGTTCGCTCTCCCGAACCCCGTTACACTCGGATGAGTTCGCCGTCGGTTCGCTCCTAATGCTGCGGCGGCTACTAAGGTGCGGGTGGACCATGCCGGAAATGAAACGTTGCCCGCAAGGACATGAGATGGAGAGCACCCTCGTCGAATGTCCTGTGTGCCAGACCTTGTCCTTCACCGTGCCGCCGCCCGAGGTTCGGATGCCGCGGTTTCCGGGTTACGAGGTGCTCGGCAAGCTAGGCGAAGGGGGAATGGGAGAGGTCTTTCGGGCGCGCAACCTCAAATTGCAGCGTGATGAAGCGATCAAGCGCATTCGCAGCCATGCCTTCGCGAGCGTCGCGGAACGCCGAGCTTTTTTCAAAGAGGCGGAGTCGGTCGCCAAGATCAAGCATCCGAATATCGTGCCCATTTTCGCCATCGGGGAAAGCGAGGGCGATCCGTTCTATGCCATGGAATTCGTCGAGGGGGGCAGTCTCGCCCAACGGGTGCGTCGGCAGCCAATTGAAATCGGCGAGGCGACCGCGCTGGTGGAGAAACTGGCCCTAGCCATGAACGTGGCCCATCAACAGCGGCTCGTGCATCTCGACCTCAAGCCGGAAAACGTGCTGCTCACCGATTCGGGCGAACCGAAAATCACCGACTTCGGTCTGGCACGACCCATCGAAAACGAACAATCGCGAACGGCCCACTGGGTGGGAGGCACGCCTGGCTACATGGCGCCTGAGCAATTCGGGACGGCAGACGTTTTGGTGGGACCGGCGGCCGATGTGTTCGGCCTGGGGGCAACGCTCTATCGGCTCGTGACGGGGCGCTGCCCGTTCGTTCTCGCGAAATCGGTCGAGCGAACCGTCCAGGAGTGGCGAGCAGCATTGGAGGAAACATACCGCATCCCGCCCCCGACGATGCGTTCGCTGCATCCAAAAGTGCCGGCCGATCTCGACGCCATCGTGTCTCGATGCTTGGGTGCGGATCCGACGACGCGCTATCAGAGTTCCGCAGCCCTTGCAAACGATCTGCACAGATTTCGCCATGGCTTTCCGGTGGATGCCCGCCCGGTAGGCATGCTGACGCGAGGGCGGATGTGGGCGCGCCGCAACGTGCTGGCGACGCTGCTAGGTGTTTTGCTCGTCGCCACCGCGGTCGTCGGATTTGCTGCGGTCGTCTGGCAATGGCGGGAGACGGTGCATGAGCGCGATGCCAATGCCGCATTGGCTATTTCCGAAAAACGGGAGCATGATCGCGCCGAGGGAGAGAAGTTCAAGGCGGAACAGGCCCTGGCGGAAGAACAACGAGCGAATTATCACCGCGGGATCGTTCTCGCCGACAAAGAATACTGGGCAGACCATATCGATGCATGCCAGCATGTCCTGAATTCGTGCCCGCCGAAATTGCGCGGTTGGGAATGGAGTTTCTTGAAGCGACGCTGCAATCGCCAGGTCGCGTTGCTGACGGGACATGAAGCGGGCATCAACGCCGTCGCCTATCTGCGGGATGGCAAGCAGCTGCTGAGTGCCAGCAACGACAAAACCGCACGCGTTTGGGAGGTGGGAACCGGGAGGGAGGTGTGTCGCTACACGGGACATGACGCCCAAGTGACATGCGCGGTTCAGCATCCGTTGCGCTCGGACGTGATGATCACGGTAGGCCGCGACCGCAAACTCCGCATGTGGAACGCATCCACCGGCAAAGACGTCCGCGAACCCCTGGAATACGGCGCCGACCTGCATGGTCTCGCGGTGCATCCAAAGGCGCCGATCGTCGCGTACGCCGGAAGTGCTGGCTCGGCTCCGCCGCGGATCGAACTATGGAACGCGGAGACGAACGAGCCGGCACGCCCCGGACTTCAGGGCCATCGCGCGTGGATCAGCCGCCTCGCCTTCAGTCCGGACGGGCGGTGGTTGGCGTCCAGCGACGGCAGCGGGCTTGTGCTCGTCTGGGATACTCGGACGTGGAAGGTCCAACAGCGGTTCCAGGGGTTGCGCACGTTCACCATGGCCCCGAGCGTGGGATTCAGCGGCGACAGCAAGTGGTTGGCCTGGTCGGAGACAGAAACAGGCATCAAGCTCTGGCCGCTCCAGGAGCCCGCCGAAAAGGCGCTGGTCATCGCCCGAGATCGCGATGTGTCGTACTCGCTCGTGTTTTCGCCGCAAGCCCGTGAACTGGTGACCGGGGGAAACTCGACCGCCATTCGTTTCTGGAGATTCGAGGACCTTTACGAGCAGCTTCAGTCGGGCCGGTATGTGGAGGCGCAGATGTGGCTGCAGTTTCCCTCAATCCGGGGCCATACCAGCGCGGTCACTTCGCTCGCCTTCGCGCCGGACGGCAGATCGCTCGCCAGCAGCAGCGACGACAAAACGATTCGCGTGTGGAATCTCGATCCTTCCGTCGATCTGGACGTTTGGAAGGATGAAGGCGACTCCGCCTGCTGCCTTGCCATCAGCCGAAACGGTTCACGTCTGGCTCGAATGTCGGCCAAAATTTCGCTGACGGACCCACGCGGCGCCGGAAACAATCCTCGGCTCACGGTTTTCGATACCGACACGCGGGCAACCTGGTGGCTTCCTCTGGAACGCTTCGCTCGCGCCACCGCATTTCTTGACAACGGAGAGACCCTGTTGGTCGGCGATGACGATGGCACGCTGCTCTATTGGCGTGTCCGCGACAAGGCGGCAGTCAAGATCGAGAGCGAACTTCGTAGCGTGTCGGCTCTGAGCGTTTCCCGAGACGGATCGCTGTGGGGCGCGGCGGAGGGAGGCACGGGATTTCTTGGCCTAGGTCGCACCGAGAAACCGGGCCGCATTTTTCTCTGGCGAGGCGATTCGAGCCTACCTGCAATGACTTTGGCAGGACACGACCAAGGCGTCAGCGGCCTTGCGATCGCCCCTGACGGATCACGCGTGGCCTCTGTGGGACACGATAAGCTTCTTCGTCTGTGGGACACCACCACGGGCAAGGAAACCTATCGGTCGGAGCCTACCGAGGAACCTGCCCTCGACATCGCTTGGTCAAGCGATGGTCGCTGGCTGGCTACCGTCCACATGAATCACCGAGTCTATCGATGGGACCTGTCCGAAACGGTGCCTCGCCGCCTGGAACTGCCGCCGCTAGGCAATATCCCCTCCCGCGTCTGCTTCACTCCGGACGGCAAATCGATTGTGGTGGGCATGATCAGTCCGAAGCAATCGCACATCAACGTCTTTCAGGCGGATACGGGGCAGCAGACCCTGACGTTCCCCGCCGTCAATCCTTCGACGTGGGGATTGGCGATGCATCCCGACGGCAGACTTTATACGTCGGGAACGGGTGGCTTCATTGGGCTTTATGACGGCCGCAAGGAATAACGGGCTGAAACGCACGCGGATTGCCGCAAAGCTTCTTGACGCCAGCTCAGACCCGCTCGGCTCTGGCTTTCCTAGCTGAACTCCGGTACAATTTCCCCTTCCTCCTTTGCGGATCATTGCCGGGCGACGTTCGCTCGACAGGCAGGGGGATCCCACCGCGCTTTTCTCGCGCAACGGCTCGGCATATCGCCGTGTCGCAAGGAACCTTTTTCGCATGGTTAATCGCAATCTGCTTCGTCAATTCGATCTTCCCGAAGAAGATCTGAATCAAGCACTCAACTCCGCCTTCAACGAAAATGCCGACACCTGGTATCAAGCCGAAGAGCAGGACTTCGACGTCAACAAAATCGTCACCGGCAAAGTTCTGAAAGTCGTCGGCGACGAAGTGTGGATCGACGTCGGCTACAAGAGCGAAGGCGTAATCGCCCTCGACGAGTTCAAGGAAGAGGGCCTCGATTTCACTCCGCCCAAGGAAGGCGAGGACATCCAGGTTCTGCTCGAATCGATCGAAGATGAAAGCGGAGCCATCGTCCTCAGCTATCGCAAGGCGAAGCGGCAGAAGGAATGGGAAGACATCATCGCTCGCCACAAGGAAGGCGATGTCGTCACTGGCCAGGTCATCCGCAAGATCAAGGGCGGCCTTCTTCTCAATATCGGCGTCAACGTGTTCCTTCCCGCGAGTCAGGTGGACATCCGCCGACCCCCAGACATCGGCGACTACATCGGACGCACGATCGACTGCACGATCCTCAAGATCGACGAAGCGCGTCGCAACATCGTCGTCTCGCGCCGCAAGCTGATCGAAGACGAACGCCGCATCAAGAAGGAACGCCTCCTGGCGGAACTCCTCCCCGGTCAGATCCGCAAGGGCGTGGTCAAGAACATCGCCGACTTCGGCGCGTTCGTGGACCTCGGCGGCATCGACGGCCTGCTCCACATCACCGACATGAGCTGGAGCCGAGTCTCCAACCCGCATGAAGTGGTGAAGATCGACCAGGAACTCGAAGTCTACATCATCAATGTGGATCGCGACCGCGAGAAGATCGCGCTCGGCCTGAAGCAGAAGTCCGCCAGCCCGTGGACCCAGGTCGAAGCCAAGTACCCGGTCGGCTCGCGCCACACCGGCGAAGTCGTCAACGTCATGAGCTACGGCGCCTTCGTCAAGCTCGAAGACGGCATCGAAGGCCTTGTCCATATTTCCGAGATGAGCTGGACCAAGCGCATCAATCACCCGAGCGAGCTCGTGTCGATCGGCGACAAGATCGAAGTGCAGGTCCTCAACATCAACAAGGAAAAGCAGGAAATCTCCCTCGGCATCAAGCAGGTCCAGCCGAACCCCTGGGACAAGGTGGCCGAGCGCTACCCGACGGGCACCCAGGTGGAAGGCGTGGTCCGCAACCTCACCAACTACGGCGCCTTCATCGAAATCGAAGAAGGCATCGATGGTCTGCTCCACGTCAGCGACATGAGCTGGGTCCGCAAGGTCGGCCACCCGAGCGATGTGCTGAACAAGGGGGACAAGGTGAAGTGCGTGGTCCTCTCCGTGGACCAGGAACGCAAGCGTATCGCCCTCGGCCTCAAGCAGATGGCCAACGATCCGTGGGAAGGCGATATCCCCGGCCGTTACGCTCCTGGCGAAGTGAAGACCGGCAAGGTGACCAAGCTCACCAACTTCGGCGTCTTCGTCGAACTCGAACCGGGCCTCGAAGGCCTGCTCCACATCTCCGAACTGTCCGAAGATAAGGTCGGCAATCCGGAAGACGTGGTGAAGGTCGGCGACGAGATCGAAGTGAAGGTTCTCCGCGTGGACGCCGCCGAACGCAAGATCGGCCTGTCTCGCAAGAAGGAGAACGAGGAGGAAGGCGTGGAAGGCGAAACGCCGACCGAATCCCCGGCCGAAGGCAGCGCCCCGAAGCGCGAGCTTCGCGGCGGCACCGGCGGAGCCGCGGGCAACCTCATCAACATCCCCGAACAGCAGTAATATCTGCTGTCCGAAGCAAAGGCCGGGCGTCACGCGAAAGCGCGACGCCCGGCCTTTTCATTCCGCAACACCACACGCTCTTGGGAGCGCCCCTCCGTGACGTTCCGCCGAACTGGACGCGCCGAAGGAAAGCGTCCACATTCCATCGTTCTTCTACCGCTTGCGGCTTAGCGAGCCGTAGAGCAGGGGCGAACGCTAGGCTGTTACCGGATGTTTGGCGCCTGCAGATGAGTTACAGCGATTCGGGCGCTATCCTTCGCTTTCAATCGGCGGCGGTGGGGGCGGCGGAGGTGTGGGAGGCGGCGGCGGGTTGACCGGCAAGGCGGCCTGATTCAGCACGATGTCGATATCGCGGACGACACGCTGGCCGAGGCGTTCGGAAATCGTGGGGGCGGCGCTGCCGCGGCGGAAGGCGGGGGCCCCGAAGTGGATGGCGATGCCCACCGACGCCGTCGTATCAAAAACGCGGTCGTGTTGGATCGATCCGTGCAACGACAGCCTTTGAGTGAGGTCGGTCTCGAATCGACCGCGGATGCCGTGAGCCGTCGCCGCCTCGTCCGCGCCGTACATGTAATAACCGACGTATGCTCGGGTCTTGATCAGATCCAAGCCCCAGAGACGTCCGCCGACTTCAGCGTCCAGGCCGCTGTAAGCGACTTCTCGAAACGCTCCCGCCAGCCCAGGTGTTCCGAAGGTGCGATTGCCGGCGCCGAGCACGAAGTATCCATTGGAGCGGAACTCGAATCGCTCACCCAACGCTTCGACGCCGACACCCAACTGGTGGTATCCGAACGGATCCGAAACGCGGACGTCGTAGAAGACATTGGCGCCGAGGATAACGTCCCGATCCGGCATGAGGTAACGATAGCCGACGCCGGAGTTGAACTCCCACAGACGCGAATCGTCGTAGTTGACGACGCGAAGGTCGCCGAACACGACTTCGCCTTGGCCTTGCAGGAGCGGGATGAAGCCTTCCAAATACGAGAATCCGTTGCGATAGGAATTGCTGCCGAACATGCCTGGGCCGTCGCCGAAATCGTGGCGCGCGGTCAGTCGCCAGGGGACCGGGTCGTACGGCGCCTCCTCGACGGGGATGAGCGACAGCGTCGGCCCCCCGGCCGTTCCGATCACAGGCTCCACTGGCGGCAGTACTTGCGCATCTCCCTGGTTTGCGGCCTTCGCGTCAGGCAGCGAGGCGGGAGGAGCTTCGGCAAATGCGGAACTCGCCACCGCGATGCTTACCGCGGCGAAAAGCGTCAACCATGGAGAAAAGGCGTGTCGCATCCGTGCGGCCTCGCATAGCGTCCGTTGCTCCTGGGATCGACATCCGAACGCTTAGCCACCCTTGTGGTCGGAATAAACCGCCGATAAGTTCGCCAAAGGAGGCGATAAAACAGTTACGCGAGGCAACCGCAGCCCATTTCCCCCGCACCCCTCGAACCAACCAAATTCCGGCGAATCAGAAATCCATCGACAGAGTTTTGTCTTTTTTTGACCCCCCTGCCCGTTTCCGTGCCTCGGCTTCCTCGTCTCTTGCTTTGAACTCGCCTTCATCGACCGCGTGCTTGCACTTGGCTGCATCCCCCGGAATAATGGCATGCGCCCATCCCACTAAACGAGCCTGTCAGCAAGGCGAGGCGTTTGCATGAAGGAAGATTTGCTCCTGGCCACTTTCGGCCAGGTCGGGGTGGCGATTGCGGGGTTTTCCGGAATCGTCGTTGCCCTCGGCGATCATGCCCGCGGCAATTGGACTTCCCGTGAACGACAACTTCTCACCACGCTTCTTGGCACCAGCGGCAGCAGTGCGTTCCTCAGTTTCCTGCCACTGCTGTTGTCGTCAGCAAAAGTAGTCGAGTCGACGATCTGGGTCGTTTCCAGTGCGACTTCACTGGCGTTTCAGATTGGGCTCACCGTCCGGCGTTCGATGACCGTGATACCGGACGTGGAATTGCGAAACCGAGAATTCGCGCTCATCCTCGCCATGTATGCCGGTGAAGCAGCTTTCGGCCTGCTTCAAGCGATCAATTGTTTCGGGCCGGCCGCCTCATGGCCGCACCTCGCGACCATTTTCTGGCATTTGGGCATGTCGTTCTATGTGTTCGTTCGACTCGTGCGACCCAAAGGGACCAATCCGCCGGAAGAGCGACCTTCCGCTCAACTATAGCGGTGGCATCGTTCGAACCTGTTCCTCCGAATAACCCGGAGTCTGTCTCGCCCATTGCGACTTTTCTCCTTGTTTCCTGAAATTGCTCTCTCCGAATCGTGACGAAAGCCAGAGTAATCGCCTTTCGCTCGCTCTGAAGTATTGCGCCTCAGGAGGAGGACAACGGTGAAACGGATTTTGACGATGGCGGCGATGTTGCTGCCCGCGATCGCTTGGGGGCAAGATCTACCGAGTTCCACTCCAGCTGCGGCGATCGACGAATCGACCCCTGCCGTCCTTCCGGACTTGGCTCGTGAATCTGCCACAGGATCAGGCTTTCTGACCGGCAATCGCAACTTCTCGCGATTCATCGGCTTCATGAGCAACCCGTCGCAGTCCATTGAGGGCCGCGCCGTCACGCAGGCATGGCCGGTTTTTGGAGACGTGCGGATCTCCACAAGCCCGCTCATTCCGCAAGGCGCGATGCAGAGCTATGGAGCAGGCCTCAACCTCGCTCTTTCCGAGCGGCTTTCGATCGGCTTGAGTCAGGGCGGCTTCGCGTCCACGCAGTTTCAACGCGACCCGAGTTATTTGTTTCGAGACGTGGCGATTAACTTGCCGGAGATCGATCGTCGCGAAGCGTTGAAATTTCTGCGCGAGAAATTCCCCAAAGACCCACGTGCTGCGATCGAATATGTGCGTGAGTTGAAGCAGCGAAGCGCGGAACTCAAGCAGAAGATCGAGGCGCTCGAAGCGAAGCTCAGTCAAATCCCGGACTCGCAAGCGCGGCAAGGCTGGCTGAATCTCGGCGGTTTCGCCCAGTACATGGTGTACCAAAACGTCGAAGGCCAAGCATTCGCCACAGTCGGTTTGCGGTGGGAGGCTCCCTGCGGTTCGCAAGACATGTTTCAAGGGAGAGGCCCGGCGTACTTGGCGCCGTACCTCACCGTCGGCAAGGAATTCGGCAATTGGCATGTACTCGCCATCACCGGCTACGAGTTCGCTGCCGAGCGGCGCGAGTCCAGCTCCGAATTCCTCTACTGCAATGTCCACATCGATCGCCAGACCTTCGGCTGGCTCTACCCATTGCTGGAGATCAACACGACCCACTACACGACACGCTACGATGTCGCGATTCCAACCGAACGAGGCTACTTCGATTTCGGATCATTCACAACCTCGGGCAACCTCGTGACGATGGCCGTCGGCGCCAACGCCGTGCTGATTCGCAACAAATTGGAATTAGGCGCCATCTACAACTGCCCCCTGTATAGCGAGCGTTCGCTCAGCTTCGATGGTTTGCTGGTGAAGGCGGTCTATCGCTACTAATGCAACAAGCCGCCGCGTCCTGATCGGGAGGCGGCGGCTTGGTTGGTTTCGCCGGCGGATCAATCGCGATCCTTCTTGCTGGGCGGCGATTGCCCCGAAGGTTGCAGGTCGACGACGACGCGTCGAATGCGGCCTCCGGCGAAACCGTTTTCCCCCTTGTAGTCCGCGCTGACGGGGGTCAACGTATCGCGACCGCAGGATAAGCCGTCGCCGCTAAGGCCATATGCGATTGGGCAGGTGCGCTCGATCTTTCCTTTGCCGACAAGCTTATCGTTGACGAACAGCTTTCCGATGCCAGGCGCTCCGGTCCCCTTCTTGAAGTCCGGCGCCGCCGTCGGCTGAAACTCCCAACGCAATGATGCCTTCCCTTCCGGAATCGCTTCGTCGGCGATGACCTTGTACTCCTCGATTCCAAGGTAGTTGTGGGAGAACTGCAGTTTGCCTTCGTTGTTGACGAAGAACGTGTAGCCTCCGAAGCTACTGCCGTGGGCGAGGAGCACGCCTTTCGCTCTCCCCTTCGTCTCCACTTCCGCCGTGATGACGTAGGCCCGGCTTCGGACGTCGGCGGCATTGGACGCCTCCACCTCGCCGGTGCCCGGGAAGTAGATGTACTTCGATCGCGGCGACGACATCTCCGGACGAGGCGTCATCAGACGTTCCACGCCGCGCCCATCAAGCGGCAGCACCTTATATTTGCTCGCCATCGCCCACCAGAGTTGCTTCAATTCGTCGAGTTTCTCCGGATGCGCCTTCGCGAGGTCCTCCGACTCGGAGAAATCCTTGTCGATGTTGAAGAGCATCCAGCGATCGCTCGCCAGGTCTTTGGCAGTGATGTTGTCGCCGAACTTCCAGGGAGCATAGGCGCGCCAGCCATCGACATAGACTGCACGCTGCGCGAACATTTCGAAGTACTGGGCTTCGCGCGGCAGCTTGACGTTGGAGTCTTCGAAGGTCGATTTGAAGCTAACCCCTTCGATCGGCGACTGGGCGACGCCGTTGATCGATGCGGGACTCTTCATGCCGATCGCGTCGAGCACGGTAGGAACCAAATCGATGGCATGCACGAACTGCGGGCGAATCGCATCCTTCGACTTGATCCCCTTGGGCCAATGGACGATGCACAGGTCCGAGGTGCCGCCACGCGCCACTTCGCGTTTCCAGCGGCGGAACGGCGAATTGGTGGCGTGCGTCCAACCCCAGGAATAATGCGGATAGGTGCTCGGATCGCCCCAGTTGGCGAGGTGCTTGGCGTTCTGTTCGACGGTGTCAGGGACGCCGTTGAAGAACAGATTCTCGTTGAACGAGCCATGCGGCCCGCCTTCGGCCGACGCGCCGTTGTCGGAGACGAGGACGATGATCGTGTTGTCGAGTTGCTCCATGTCTTCGAGGAACGAGACGAGATCACCGATGTGGTGATCGACATACGACAAATAAGCGGCATAGGTTTCCATCTGCCGGGCGTACATCGCCTTTTGCTGAGCATTGAGCGACGACCAAGCGGGCACATCCGGATCGGGCGGCGAAAGCTTGGTGCCAGGCGGCGCGATCCCCATCTTGATCTGATTCTCGAGGGCTTTCGCGCGGTAATCGTCCCAGCCGGCGTCGAACGCGCCCTTGTATTTTTCGATCCATTCCTTCGGAGCATGATGCGGAGCATGGCAGGCGCCGGGCGCGTAGTAGAGAAAGAACGGGCGATCCGGCGCCACTTGTTTCACGTCCGCGATGTACTCCTTCGCTTTTTCCGTCAAATCGGCCACGCAATGGTAACCCTCTTCCGGTGTCTTCGGCGGCTTAATGAAATGGTTATCGTGGGCGAGCCACGGAGTCCATTGATCGACCTCGCCGCCGAGGAAACCGTAGAAGCGATCGAATCCGCGACCCAGCGGCCACCATTTGCGATTGGCGGCGAGATTCATGTCTTCGGCAGGCGTGAGGTGCCATTTACCGATGATGAATGCGGACCAACCGAAAGGCGTCAGCATCTCCGAAAGCAAACCGTTCGCCAGCGGCATGCGGCCATAAGAACCGGGGTAACCGGTCGAGGCTTCCGTGATGCAGGCCATCGCATTGGAATGGTGATTGCGGCCCGTCAGCATTGCGGATCGGCTCGGGCTGCAGAGGGCTGTGGTGTGGAAATTCGTGTAGCGAAGCCCGTTCTTCGCGAGCTTGTCCATGTGCGGCGTTTTGCAGACGGGAGATCCGTAGCAACCCAGCGCCGCGTATCCGACGTCGTCGAGCACGATATAGACTACATTCGGAGCGCCTTTCGGCGCACGAGCGAGCGGCGGCCAATCGGAGGTCGATTCGTCCACCGTGCGGCCGATCTTCCCTTTGAACGGGGGCACGGTCGGCGACGGCACGACCGTGCCGCTTTCCGAAGTGCCCGGCGGCGAGAAGATGCCTCCTGCCTCCTTCTTCTTGCCCTCTTCCTTTTCTCCGCCGGCTGCCGCGATTTGGACGGACCAATCGCCGCGACGAAATGAGGCCATGCCTAAGCCCAGGAAAATTCCCAGTCCCAGGCAGAGCGCGAGTTGCATTCTGCCCCGCATTGCGGACTCCTTGTGGTGAATGTCGTCGAAACTTCGGCTGTGCGTGCGGAGCGAGGCGACGGGTTCAATCCGCACGAACGAGGCGCAGCCGAGCGCCTTGCCCATCCTTCAAGATCAGTGTTTCGCGAGAAAGCTCCTCGATCGTCTGCTGCCGCGTTTCGGAAGCGCCGGTGTGCGGATTGGTCGTCGTCGAGTACAGGATGTTGCCTTCCACCCGCACGCCGGCCCGCACGATCCCTTCTCGTCCTTGGAGATTGATACGTCCGGTCATCGTGCCGTTACGCAAGAAGTCGAACGTAGCCCCATCTTGCGGGCCTCCTTCCACGACCCATTTGCCGACGAGGGCGCCGGGAATGTGATTCCAAATCACGAATTCCAGCAAAGCCCACGTGCCGAACGCAGCGCCAAGGACCAGGGCGACGAGTATCAGACGACGCGATCCAGTTGATGCAGTCGGAACGGGGGCCGCCTTGTTCGGTTTGCTCACGATGGTGGACGAATTCAGAGAAGTGGGCGAATCCATATCTTTCGTAATCGGATAACGTGTCGGAGTCGAACGAATTTTGAATCCATTTTGCCGGAATTTACTCGGAGCCAAATATCCGATCGCATAAAGCGACTCCATCTGCGACCTCGAAGTTGCACCCTTGCGTCCGCAAGTGCAGCCAGGAATAATGGCGGTTTCGCGACATCCTGTTCGCTACTCCGGAGAATGTCATGGTTCGATCGATGCATCGCCGGCGATTTTTGCAGACAACGGCTGCGGCTGCGGGTGCTTCGTTCTTCGTCCATCCTGGCTTCGCGCAAGAGCCGAAGGTGGGGCCGAACGAGAAGCTTCGCGTCGCGATCATCGGCGTCAACGGCCAAGGAGAATGGAACCTCAACGGCGTTGCGGGGACCGGTCTGGCCGACATCGTCGCTCTGTGCGACGTCGATGCGACGCGCTCAGCGAATGTCCTCAAGCGATTTCCCCAGGCCCGCTTCTATGAGGACTATCGCCGGCTCATCGATCAACACAAGGAATTGGACGCCGTACTGGTCGCCACGCCGGACCACCATCATGCCCCGGCGACCATTCTTGCGATGCGAGCGGGGAAGCATGTGTATTGCGAAAAGCCGCTCGCCCATTCGGTGCATGAAGTCCGCACCATGATCGATGTGGCGACTCGGCAGAAGGTCGTCACCCAGATGGGCACCCAGATCCATGCCGGCGAAAACTATCACCGGGTCGTCGAGATCGTCCGCGGGGGCGTCATCGGCCCGGTTCGCCGCGTGCAAGTGTGGAATGGCGGCAGACCCGTCGCTGGGAATCGCGTGAAGGAAGCGCAGCAACCGCCGAATGGGTTCAACTGGGATCTTTGGCTCGGCCCCGCGCCGGAGCAGCACTATCCGCCTTTTCGCACGGGTATGAGCACGTCGCCGCATTTCCATTGGCGCTGGTGGTGGGATTTCGGCGGCGGCGTGCTCGCAGACTTGGCATGCCACTACATGGACCTGCCGCACTGGGCGCTCGATCTGCGTCAGCCGACGAGCGTCGCCGCCTCTGGACGCGTGACGCATCAAGGCGACAACCAGATGCCCGACATCATGCAGGTGGACTGGGAATATCCCGCACGCGGCAATCTGCCGCCGGTCCATCTAACGTGGTATCACGGCGTGAGCGGGCCGGGGCTGGACGGCAAAGTCACTTATCCCGGTTACGGCTCTGCCGTCTTGTTCGAGGGAGAGAAGGGCCAGCTTGTCGCCGACTATGGCAAGTATCGCCTGATGCCGGAAGACCGCTTCCGCGACGTGCAACTCCCCGCCCCTTCGCTGCGCCGTTCCCCCGGCCATCACCGCGAATGGCTCGAAGCCATCCGCAGCGGACGCGAAACGTCGTGCAACTTCCAATACAGCGGAGCGTTGTCCGAAACGGTGCTGCTGGGTAATGTCGCATATCGCGCGAATGCCGGCAAACTGCAATACGACGCCCGGACCGGCCGCATCGCCAACGGCGGGGCCGCGGAGCAGTTCCTACGACGCGAGTACCGCCGCGGCTGGATGCTGTAGTGCTGGCGATCTCATCACTCGCTGTAGGGAACGCCTTCCACCCGGCGTTCCCTACAGAGCAAATCCGGAGTCGCAGAGATAGAGTCTTTAGCTCGCTCGCATTTGTTCGGTTTGCGGGTTGAGCTTGATTTGTTCTCGCAGGGCCGCTCGGTTAATCACCTGCAGAAACGCCAAGGCGCTCGCCTCGATGATGTCGGTGCTCACCGCTCGACCGCGGAGGATGCGGCCCTTGTATTCGGCTTCCACCGATGCTTCGCCCTGGGCGTCTTCGCCGGTGGTTACGCTGCGGATCTGCAATTCGCGAAGGTTCACGTTGAAGCCGGTGAGTCGCTCGATCGTCTTGAAGACGGCATCGACGGGCCCATCGCCGGTGCTCGCTTCGTGATGGATGGAGCCGTCTTTGTTCCAGAGGAAAACGGCTGCCGACGGCACGGTGCCTGATCCGCCGTTGCAGGTGACGGCCTCGAGCGTCCAAGTCGCGGGCCCGGAGTGCAGGGCATGCTCGGCCAGGGCTTCGATGTCCGCGTCGTAGATCGTTTTCTTTTTGTCGGCCAACACTTTGAACTGCTCGAAGACTTGCAACAGCTGCGTGTCGTCGAGATGGTAGCCCAAATCCTTGATGCGCTGGCGCAACGCATGTCGGCCGGAATGCTTGCCGAGGACGAGGTCGGTCTGATGCAGGCCCACGTCTTCGGGTTTCATGATCTCGTAGGTATTGCGGTGCTTCAGCATCCCGTCCTGATGGATGCCCGATTCGTGAGCGAACGCGTTTTGGCCGACAATCGCCTTGTTGCGTTGCACATTGAGGCCCGTGACGCGCGACACCAGTCGGCTCGTCGGCAGCAGACGCTTCGTATTGATGCCATGATCGACGCCGAAATAATCGGCGCGCGTCCGCACCGCCATCACGATCTCTTCAAGGGCGCAGTTGCCGGCTCGTTCGCCGATGCCGTTGATCGTGCATTCCACCTGGCGGGCGCCTTCATGCAGTGCCGCCAAGCTGTTGGCGACGGCGAGGCCCAGGTCGTCGTGACAGTGGACGCTGATGACCGCCTTGTCGATGTTGCGGACGTTTTGCTTTAGGTAGCGAATCGCCGCCGCGTACTGCTCGGGAACGGCGTAACCGACGGTATCGGGGATGTTGACCGTGGTGGCTCCGGCCTCGATCGCTTTCTCGACGACCTCGGCGAGGAAATCGAGTTCGGTACGAGCCGCGTCTTCGGGGGAAAACTCGACGTCTTCCACGAAGCTCTTGGCCCGGGCAACGCCAGCAACGGCACGGCGGATGATCTCATCCTTCGCCATGTGCAGCTTGAACTCGCGATGGATCGCGCTGGTGGCGAGGAAGACATGGATGCGAGGCTTGCCGGCTTCCTTCAGCGCAGCGCCGGCGCGGTCGATATCGTCATTGTTGCAGCGTGCGAGGCCACAAATCGTCGGGCCTTGCACCTGGCGGGCGATGGTCTGCACCGCTTCGAAATCGCCCGGCGACGCGATGGGGAAACCTGCCTCGATGACATCCACTCCAAGGTCCCGAAGCGCGTGGGCAATCTCCAGCTTCTCCGCCAGATTCATGCTGGCTCCCGGGGACTGTTCGCCGTCCCGCAGAGTGGTGTCGAAGATGATCAGGCGCTTGTCGTTCATGATCGAGGGTCCTTGAAACGAAAAAACCCCGGGAGCTGCTTGGCGTCCCAGGGTCGGCATCGGCTTCGGAAATCCGCGCGGCAAACCTAGGACGACTGCTCCTCAAGGAGGAGAAGCTGAAGGCGAAGCAGAAGTTCGTTGATGCGGGTTTCCATGATTTGCGTGCTGCGGCTAAGCTTAGAGAATCCATCGACCCAAGGCAATGTCGGTTGCTCGAACGCGACGCGGAATCAGAATTTCCCCTTGTCGCCGCCCCCGTCTTTTTCCGGATCCACCGGTTGCGACGGGGGCTGCACCTTGGGCGCTTCGCCGGGAGCGACGACGGCATCCGCCGCTTCCTTCTTCGCATCCGAGTTCGACGCGGATTGGCGACAACCCGCGACCGCGAGCAAGCAGATCAGAAGCAACAGGCGAGACATATATCAAAGGTCCAAGCCCAGAGGCGACCAAAGGGAGCTCCTGGGATTCAAGCTGCTAACTCGATGCAGATGCCGCCGCTCCGATCCCAGGAACTCGCATACGCTCGCCCCTGGGCTTGGACGACCTACCTGCAAACTGTAGCAGAACCGCAGGTTTCCCACAATCACCCGCTTCTTGCTTGACAGCCGCCATGCAATCCGCGATTCATGGAAGTCGTCCATCTTGACGGATCGATTAGTTTAGTTATTAAATCAGTAACGATTCAGCCCTCCCAGGAGTGTTCCATGTCCGCTAACGGCTTCCGCGGTCGCATTTACGACGACATCACTCAAACCATCGGCAACACGCCGCTGATCAAGCTGCGTCGCGTCGTCGGCGACGCCAAGGCGACCGTCGTGGCGAAGATGGAAAACTTCAATCCGCTCTGGTCGGTGAAAGATCGTATCGGCGTCGCCATGATCGACGCGGCCGAACAAGCGGGCAAGATCAACAAGGACACGATCATCGTCGAGCCCACCAGCGGCAACACCGGCATCGGCCTCGCCTTCACCTGCGCCGCCCGCGGCTACAAGCTCAAGGTGACGATGCCCGAATCGATGTCGCTGGAACGCCGGCGGTTGCTCAAGGCCTTCGGGGCCGAAATCGTGCTGACGCCGCGCGAGAAGGGCATGAACGGCGCGATCGGGAAGGCGAAGGAAATCCTCGCCGAGACGCCGAACGCCTTCATGCCGCAGCAGTTCGAAAACCCCGCTAATCCTGAGATCCACCGCAAGACGACGGCCGAAGAAATCTGGCGCGACACCGACGGCAAGGCGGACATCCTCGTCGCAGGCGTGGGCACCGGCGGCACGATCACCGGCGTCTCCGAAGTGCTGAAGCAGCGCAAGCCGTCGTTCAAGTCGATCGCCGTCGAACCCGTGACTAGTCCGGTCATCACGCAGCACAAGGTGCAAGGCGTGCCGAAGGATCAGGTCAAGCCCGGCCTGCACAAGATTCAGGGCATCGGCGCCGGCTTCATCCCCGGCAACCTCAATGTGAATGTGATCGACGAAGTGATCCAGGTGCAGGACGAAGATGCCTTCGAAACCGCCCGCCGCCTAGCCCGCGAAGAAGGCCTGCTCTGCGGCATCTCCTGCGGCGCCGCCGCATACGCGGCCATCCAAGTCGCGAAGCGTCCGGAAAACGCGGGGAAACTGATCGTCGTCGTCCTCCCCGACCTCGGCGAGCGCTATCTCAGCACCCCTCTGTTCCCTGAATGATGAGTACGTAGCATTACCAACCACAGAGGCACAGAGGACACAGAAAGGCAAAGAAAAGTCACACCGATGCAGGACGATCCGATCGCTCCGAATTCAGATGACTTCTTTTTGCCTTTCTCTGTGTCCTCTGTGCCTCTGTGGTTAGAAATCTCCGCTCTACTCGACGGGCACAACGTCGATAAGACATTCCCATCTGATCGCCGCGTTGAGGAAAGCCATGGCTGCGTTCGTGCAATCGGTCGCTGGCATCACCCCTCCGGAACTGAGCGAAGCCCGCGTTCGCGAAGCGTATCCGAGCGTCGCCCGCAACAGCGGCATTGCCGCGTTGGGCCGAGCCATGACGGCGACGATCATCCTCGCGCCGCTCGCCTGGCTCATCATGTCGGGCCTCTATTTCGCGAAGCTTCTGCCGATCTTCATGCGGCGATACACACTCACCAATCGCCGAGTGATGATCCGCGCTGGTTGGAAAGGAACGCCTCTCGCTGAGGTAGCGCTCGCCGACATCGACGATGTGAAACTCGTGACCGACGGCAACAGCGACTTCTTCCGAGCCGGCAATCTTGAGATCATCAGCAACGGCAAGTCCGCGCTGACGCTGATCGGCGTCCCCGAACCCGAAGGCTTCCGCCACGCGATCCTCAACACCCGAAACGCTTGGGCGCCGGGCAAGTCGAAGACTCTGCCCTTCATCTCCGCCAGCGCCGTCAGTTGACGGCTACTGCGGCTCCCCTTTGACTCGCATCTGCAATCCGTAGATCGCTCGGCTCGCAGTGATGAACAGCATCTTCCGATCGCGGCCGCCGAAGCAGACATTCGCGGTCCACGGTTGCGGTACGGCGATCGTTTCGATTTTCTTGCCCGACTTGTCGTAAATGATCACGCCTTTCCCCGCGAGATAAAGGTTCCCCTCCGCGTCCAGCGTTAGCCCGTCGGCGCCGTCGCTGCAGAATTTTCGCTGATTGGCAAGCGAGCCGTCGGGTTGGATGTCGAATGCCTGAATGCCGCTCGCGGCTACGTACAAAGTCTTCCCATCCGGCGTGCCGACGACGCCGTTCGGGAAGATGTCGCCCGTCACTCGCTTCAGCGCCTTGCCGTCCGCAGCAAGAAAATAGACGGACTTGGCATCTTGCTCGGCTGGACCTCGCTTCCAATAGGATCGTTTGAAATATGGGTCGGTGAAATAGATCCCGCCATCGGGCCGCACCCACACGTCGTTGGGCCCGTTCAGCAGCTTGCCATTGAAGTCTTTGACGATGACTTCATGTTTCTTGGTCTTCACATCGATGCGCCAAAGTTCGTTCTTTTCGTCGGCGCAAGCGAGCAACCTCCCCTTCTTGTCGAAACAAAGGCCATTCGATCGGCCCGCAGGTTCGAGGAACGTCGAAAGCTTGCCGTCCACGCTCCAAACGTGGATGCGGTCGTTGGGCTGGTCCGTGAAGTACACATTTCCTTCAGCATCGCACGAAGGTCCTTCGGTGAACTTGAAGCCATCGGCGAGCAGTTGAAGCTTCGCCTCGGGGGCGACAGGGGATTGCGCCTGTGCGGAGAACGTGAATGCGAGGCACAGGGCGAACAGAACGAAACGCATGCAAGGAATCTCCATGGGGTGCGGACCCGCATTGTAGCAAGGCTCCGAAGCCGAAAGCTGCGATCAGACACCAACTGGGCACAAAAATCTTGCCTTCGTTTGACGGACTCTCATTCGCAATCTAAGGTTTGCTTCAGTAACGAGCTTGCTCTCGAACACGGTGCGGCGTTCGACAAGCTCAACTACATGCGTGTTCCGACGAAACGGTCGGCGCGAACCACGATCATGGCAAACCATCGGCAACGATGGGACGCAAAGCTATGGGTCCTTCTTCCGAAGGATCGCCAAGCTGCCGAACGGTGGGTCCTCGCGTTCCTGCTGCCCGCTTTCTTTTCGAAAGCGCAGCCCTTTCGTCCGGACGATCGCGGCCAAGTCGGCTCGCGATCCCGTTTCGCCGATTCCAGAGTCGGCGGCTGCGGTTACCTTTCTGGGACCGAAAGGACAGTTCTCATGGCTCGTCTCAAGCATTTCGTCGTCGATTTCATGAAGCGCGAAGATGGCCCGACTGCGGTCGAATATGCCGTCATGCTCGCGCTCATCATCGTGGTGTGCATCACCACGATCGGCACACTCGGCACCAACGCCAACGCCACCTTCATCAGCGTCGCCAGTTCCATCGGCGGCACGTCGAGCTGATTGCTTTAGCACGCTACGCAAGCAAGTGCCGGGCACAGATTGTTCCAAGTGAATGAAACCACTTGCAACTTCCTATGCCCGGCACTTGCTTGCGTAGCGTGCGAAATGGTTGCGTTGCCGATAGTGCGGACCTACGATTCAGCAAGGTTCGATCGCCCATGCCGCAAGCGGGATTTCGATGCGCGACGTTCGGGTCTTCTTCGCGGGTACGCTCTTTGGGTTGGGGCTCGCAGTCCTCGGCTACCTTGTCGCGGAGCAGCTGCGAGGTACGGGGCTCAAAGCTCGTCTCGTGAAAGGCCTCGCCGAGACGGTGCGTCCGAATCCCGAACCTGAGACCTTGCCAACGCCGAAAGCGAAGGAGAAGGTCGAGATCATCGATAGCGGGCCGATGGTGGAACTGCCGCCGTTCGAAGTCCCCAAGCAGGTCGAAACGCCGAAGCCCGTGGAAGAGCCGAAGGTCGCGAAAGCTCCGGAGCGTGAGCCGCCGAAATATGGGCCGAATGTGCCGATCGAGAAACGGCTGCTGCCGGACGACAATCCGTGGAACCAGGACATTTCGCAGGAGCCGGTCGATCCGATGTCGGCGCGGATCATCGCGCGCATCGGAGCGAATAAGCCGCTACATCCGGAATATGGCGCCCCATATCGCGGAGCGCCGAATGGCATTCCCTATGTCGTGGTGAAGGGGAATCAGCAGCGTGTGCCGATCGAATTTCGCTATGCGGAGGAGAGCGACCCCGGACCGTACCCTGTGCCTCCGAGCGCTCCGATCGAGGGCGGGCCGAACGGTACCGGCGATCGACACGTCGTGGTGCTCGATCGCGACAATTGGATGCTTTACGAACTGTTCAACGCATTCCCTGTTTCAGGCGGATGGCGGGCAGGGAGTGGGGCGATTTTCAATCTGAGACGAACACGCTTCGCCGCGCGGGCCACACCTCTGCGGACGCTGCCGGGTTACCGATCCTGCCTGGACTCGTGCGGTATGACGAAGTGATGGTGAAAGGGGAGATCAACCACGCGTTGCGGTTCACCGTCGGCAAGACGCGACGTGCCTTCGTGCCGCCGGCCACGCATTTCGCTTCCGAATTTGACGACGCCGACCTGCCGCCGATGGGGATGCGGGTTCGGCTACGTGCGGACTACGACATTTCCGGCTTCCCGAAGGAATCGCAAGTCGTGCTGCGGGCGCTGAAGAAATACGGCATGCTTCTCGCCGACAACGGAGCCGACTGGTTCATCAGCGGCGCCCCCGATTCGCGCTGGAACGACGAGCGGACGCATGAGATCAAGAAGGTGATGGGCCGCGATCTCGAAGTGATCCGCATGCGGCAAGTCTTCGTTCCGTGAATCGCATCACTGCATGAATTTGCTTGTATCTCCCCACCCCGTCTGCTTTGATGCGTGCTTCACGTTGCCTGGGCCGAGACTATCGTGATGTCGCGGACGCTATGGTTTCTTACGGCTGCTTTTGCGGTCTGCGGTTGCGGCCAGCGCGAGTTGCGCGAGTTTGTGAGCGAGAAAGATCGATTCAAGGTGCTGATGCCGGGTACGCCGACAAGCAAGAAGCAGAGCAAGTCGGGCGAGGAGCCGACGACTTCGCATGAAATCGAATTCCGCGACGGCGGCTATTGCGTCGTCTGTTCCCACCTCCCGCCTTCGGACCAGCCGATCAACAAGGCGTTGCTCGAGAAACTCTCCGACGAAGGCATGCGGCTGATGGACGCCAAAATCACCGTCACGAAAGACGTGACCTCCGGCAATACCGCGGGCCGAGAAGCGGTCGGGCATGCGACCTTGAACGGCAAGCCGATGACGGTTCGCGTCCGCACATTCATGGTCACGGATCGGCTGTATCATGTGATGGCGATCGGGCCCACTCCTCGCTTCGTCAACTCGGACGAAGCGCACAAGGTTCTCGATTCGTTTCAGATCTTGCCCTAACCAGGTAATTTCCCATGCCCCATCGTTCGCTGCTCGTTTCGGCTTTCATGCTTCTCAGCTGCGCGTGCCTGACGTTCGGTCAAGGCGGAGAGCTGAAGAGATACGCGAATGCGGAGGGGAAGTTCGAGATCCTGCTTCCCGACGTGCCGAAGGTGCGAAAGACGGGCGAGCTGACCACGGTTTCGTGGGAGAAGGACGGCCAAGGCCTCTCCGTCAGCTTTGGGCCGTTGCCGGTGATGGCGGACAAGAATCCCGCGAACCGAGATAAGATGCTCGCGGCGATGGCGGACGAATCCGCGACAACCATGAAGGCGGACGTCAAAACTCGCCGCAAGCTCGCCATCTTCGGCAACCCCGGCTTGGAATGGTCGGGCACGCTTAAGGAGACCGGATCCAACGGCGTCGTCCGCACCTACCTCGTCGGCCAACGCTTCTACCAGATCATCGCCATCGGCAAAGCGGGCTACCTCAACGCCGATTCCACGAAGAAGTCGCTCGAATCCTTCAAGCTCACCAAATAAAACGAAGTCACACGAATCGCGCCATCACATGTAATCGTGGTCGCCCCTCTCCCCTTGAGGAAAGATTTCGCATCATCGCAGCAGGTCGTAGAGCCGACGACGGCGTGCCATGCTTCGACGGATCCCTCGCCGGGTTCGTGCCCCCTCCTTTACCACCGGCGAAGCATGCCCCCACCCCGCATCCAGTGTCTCGTGTGGGGGCATGCTTGTGCGGTGGCATCGAAGCAAGCCTGGCGCCAGCCCCGACCCGCACAAGCATGGCACGCCGCCGAATGTGCCAGGGCTATTCGCGATGACGATAGATCTGACTTGAGGCAGCGGAGTTATTCACGATCGAATGGGCGTCACCCACCTTGACCGAACCAAGCTGACCCACATGCATATCGGCATCACCTTCGACCTGAAATCCGCGACGCCGCTCGATCCCACGTTATCGGACGATCAGCAGGAAGAATTCGACAGTCCGCACACCATCGAGGCGATCGCAAAAGTGTTGCGAGACATGGGCCATGAGGTCACGCTGCTTGGCGACAATCGCGAGTTTCTCGAGAAAGCGATCGGCGCCAAGCTCGACCTCGTCTTCAATTTCGCGGAAGGGACCGGCGTCAGCCGATCGCGCGAGGCGAGAGTGCCTGCGGCGCTGGAACTGCTCGGCATTCCCTACACGGGTTCCGACCCATTCACGATGGCGGCGACGCTCGACAAGAACTGCGCCAAGCTGATCGTTGCGCAGGCCGGCGTGAATGTCCCGCGATCGTTTGCCCTCGAACCGGACATGGCCGTCGCCGACATTCCGGCCGACCGCCTGGTCTTTCCGCTCGTCGTGAAGCCGGCGTGGGAAGGGTCGAGCAAAGGAATCCGCAACACGTGCTTGGTCGATCGGCTCGAAGACCTTGCGGGCGTCGTCGAACCGCTTCGCCAAACCCAACGGCAGACGCTGCTGCTCGAAGAATACATCCGCGGCGACGAGATCACCATCGGCCTTTACGGCAACGCCGACCCGCAGGTCATCGGCATCATGCAGGTGGTGCCCAACAAGCCGAACGATCGCTTCGTCTACACGCTCGAAGTGAAACGCGAATACAAGGAACACGTCACCTATCGCTGCCCGCCGGAATGGCCTGAATCGACGACGCGGGCTGCGGAGGCGGCGGCGAAGACGGCGTTTCGCGCCCTCGGTTTGCCGAGATGTGGCCCGCAGCTCGATTTCCGCGTCCGCGACGGCGTTCCTTATTTCCTCGAGGTGAATCCGCTGCCGGACTCAACCCCAGTGACAGCGATCTCATCATCATGGCCAAGCTCGTGGGATGGAGCTATCCTCAACTCATCGAGACGATCGTCCGCACCGCACTCGCTCGCATCGGCAAATGAGGTTGCGATCGCCTTCCTTTTCGACGGCCATCCCATGCCCAAGCCGCTGATCCTCACGCTGTACAACCAACCGCTGCTGCCGCTCGGCCATCCCGATGCGGAGTCGGAGCATTCGGTCGTGCAGATCGCCACCAAGGCTTCGTCCATCGTCGAACAAGCGGGCTACCGCACTGCCCTTCTGCCGCTCGGGCTCGATCCGACCGTCCTCTGGAAGGAACTCAAGAAACGCAAACCCGCGGCCGTGCTCAACTTTTTCGAAGGCAATTACGACCGCACGGAAACCGAGTCTTATGTCGCCGGGCTCATGGAATGGAAAGGTGTTTCCTTTACCGGTTCGCCGATGCAGGCGCTGACGGTGGGGCGAGCGAAGCATCTCACGAAACATCTGCTGCGCGGAGCGGGCCTGCCGACCTCGGAATATCGCGTCGTCGAACGGCTCCCCGTCGGCGACCTCGGCATGCCCTGGCCCGTCATCGTGAAGCCGGCGACGCAGGATGCGAGCGTGGGCATGGCGCAGGATTCCGTCTGCACCAATGCGTTTCAACTCGAACAACGCGTCGCCTATTTGCTGGAAACCTTCGGCCCTCCGGTGCTGATCGAAGAATACGTGGCCGGGCGCGAGTTTAATGTCGGCGTGATCGAGTTGCCGGATCTGCAGGCGCTGCCCCCCGCGGAGATTCTGTTCAACGAGCCGAAGGAAGGCTATTGGCCGATCCTCACGTACGAAGGCAAGTGGATCGAATCGTCGCCCGATTATCAGGGTCCGCCGCCAAAGTATCCCGCGGAGATCGAGCCGCGATTGGAGGAGCGAATGTGCGACATCGCGAAGCGCGCCTTCCGCGTACTCGGCTGCCGCGATTACGCCCGCATCGACTTCCGCATGAACGCAGCCGGCGAACCGTATGTGCTTGAGATCAACCCGAACCCCGAAATTTGCGACTACGCCTGCTTCGGCCTGATCCTCAAAAGCGCCGGCATCAGATACGAGGACTTCTTGATCCGTCTCGTCGAGCAAGCGATCGCCCGCGGCAAAGCCGGGATGGTAAACACCGTTGCCAAGACCGCAGCACGCACTGCGACGCGCGTCGCCGAACACCCCACCGCATGACGATCATCCCATGAATCGTTGGGACCGAAGGCTGGCTCTGTTTCTCCGTGCATCGGCCATCATCCTTGGGTCGGCGATTGTCGCGACGTTGATGCCGCTCTCACTGATGGCGTCGCTCAGCAGATGGGTGAGCATCGCTGAGATGCCGGAAACGCCGATTGTCTCCTACCTCGCCCGCTCATGTTCCGCAATGTACGCCATGCTCGGCCTGCTCTATTGGCGCGTGTCGCTCGATGTGCCGCGCTATCGTGAACTGATCCGTTTTCTCGCACTCTGCAAACTCGCGTTCGGCATCGGCATCCTCGCCATTGATTTCCTCGTCGGCATGCCGACCTGGTGGGTCTACTCCGAAGGGCCGTTCATCATCGTCTGGTCACTCACCTTGCTTCTGCTGAAACATAAAGCGGATTCGTGTCGCAAGGGCTCGTCTTCCCCCGATGCGGAAAGCGAAAAATAACCACTTCAGCAGGTAGCCGATTGACAGAAGAACGATCTTCCGTTAGGGTTGAGAAAAGCACTCCTGGCGGCACTTGCCGCGCGTCGAGTATCCCGCCTCGTTCCCTGCCTAATTTCGGTCGGATATTTGCACGAGAAACATCCGAACCGCATCACGCGCAATCAGGGGGGTCTGTTCATGTTGCAGCTATCCAG
>JAXMAT010000054.1:0-36920 GCA_046350235.1 Gemmataceae bacterium
TGCTACACGGGCAAGGCCGTGACGTGGGAACAGGCGCTGAACTCGCAAACCAGCATCGTCCCCGAGCGCCTCGCCTGGGACATGAACCTGCCCACCCCGCCGGTGGCCGTCCCTGGCCAGACGGAACTGCGATAAGCAATTTCGATGAAGAAACAGGAAGGCTCGCAATCAACGATTGCGAGCCTTCCTGCTTTTGCATACGCTATGGCCACCATTCTCCGACCACGGTGCCTGAGACCTTTTTTCAGATTCGATGAAGGCGGCCCTCCGGTGACACATTCGCATCCCGCCGCGCCGGTTTCGCCTCGACGGGACGTCGCCATTGATGCGATTCGCGGGCTTGCGGTCTTCACGATGGTGGCGGCGAACTTGGCCGCAGGGATATTGGCGAAGCCGCATCCGCATGCGTTTCGCTTTTATGGATCCTTCGCCGCGCCGACGTTTGTCGTGCTCGCGGGGATGATGGTCGCACGGACAGCCTCGACGCGCGGGTATGGATTCCTTCACTTTCTCCAACGCGGAATCACCATCCTCGCGATCGCGGCTGCCCTCGAAGTCGCTATCTGGCAGGTCATCCCGTTCACCGCGGTGGATGTGCTCTATCTTCTCGGCATCTCGTTGCCGCTTGCGTATTTGACTCTTCGTCTGCCGCGTTGGGCCGGCTGGTTGCTCGCAGCCGGCATTTTCTTGGCGAGCCAACCGTTGCGGCATGTCTTCGGGTACACCGATTACCCCACCACCATCACGCTTGCAGGCGACCTGTATGTGACGCCGCAGCATCCAACCAGCATCGGGCAACACTGGTTGCTGGACGGCTGGTTTCCGATCCTCCCCTGGCTCGGCTTTGCTCTTTTCGGCGCTCAGCTGGAATTCGTCCGGTCGGGCCATGGCCGCGACTCCGCGACATGGCTCCGATCTGCGACATGGTCGGGATTGGCGATGACTGCGGCGGGCTGGATATGGTGGCGCCTTGTCCCCGACGGCATGCTGACACGTGGCGATTACAGCGAAGTCTTCTACCCGGCGACGCTTCCCTTCCTCGTCACCGCGATCGGCATCGTTCTGATCCTGTTCGCGGTCGTCGATCGGTGCAGCGATCTCGCGATATGGCGGCCCTTTCGCTTGCTCGGCGAAGCGGCGTTGGCGATCTACCTTCTGCACTTCATCTTGATTCGGTTTATCTTCGCCGAGGCGTTCGAGGATGGATCCATAAGGACCTTCGCCGTTCTCTACGCCATTACGATTGCCGCGCTTCTCGTCGCGGCGTTCGCCATTCGCTTGCTGAAGGCGAGATGGCCCACGGCGCGTTCCCGCTGAACATGCTTCTGGGCGTAGCGCAGCAAAAGCCCGGCCGCTGGCGGGCTGCATTCAAAACTGAAGTACTAGGATTTGAACCTAGACAAGCAGATTCAGAGACTGCTGTGCTACCGTTACACCATACCCCAATGAGTTCGACGACATTCTAGAAACGGAATCGCTCGCGTTCAAGGCCGACTCGGACGCGTGATCGGTCTCCAAGTACCGTAAGCGCAGCGCAGGTGGGGATCGAAGTAACAGGAGCATGAATCCCCAGGGTGCAGCTTTTGCTTACCCTGGGGATTGGTAGATGCCAAAGCAGAGGGGAGGGGATTTGCTCCTCCCCTTCGTGGTTTTCCCTTCGCTTACGATCGGTTCGGCTTAGAACAGTTGTTCGATCGGACGGCCGTTTCCGCCGGCGATGGCGAAGGGCGGCCGATCGAGTCGCGGACCTGGGTGCTCGGGTCGATGCCGAGGCCGCGGTAGAGGGTGGCGAAGACGTCGCCGATCTTGACCGGGTTGTCCTTGACCGACATGCCGTCTTCGTCGGTCGAGCCGTAGGCTTGGCCGCCCTTGATGGCGCCGCCGCCGACCACGATCGACCAGCATCGCGACCAGTGATCGCGGCCGGCGTTCTGGTTGATGCGGGGCGTGCGAGCGAACTCACCCATCAAATGAGCGTCGTGTTTTGCCACGGCAATGCCGCGGTCAACGAGGTCCTTGACGAGAGCCGACATGGCCATGTCGAGGGGCGGAAGTTGACGCTGTGCCGAGAGCTTGGAAGTTCTGGTTGTGCGTATCCCAGCCGCCGAGGCTGATTTCGACTGCGGAAACGCCCGCTTCCACCAAGCGACGCCCATCAAGGCCGAGCGACCGAACTGGCTGGTGCCGTAGGCGGCTTGAGAGAGGCAGCGGATTCGCCTTGGTCGAAGACCTTGCCGTCCTTCGAGGCGACCAGGCTGGAACGCACGTTGGTAGACGTCGTTGTGGTTCTTCGAGCCGTCGGCGAACTTGGCCCGGTCCTTCTCGGTGGTGAGGTACGGTGCGCGGTCCTGCATGAACTGGCCTTCGACCGTGTTCCACAGGCGACGGCGGCGTTGGATGCGGTCTTCGGTTTCGACTTCGGAGCCACCCAAGCCCTGCGGAGGACGGACGTTTTCAGGCGGGGTACCGGGGTTTTGGATGTTGAACGGGGCGTAAGTCATTCCAAGGAAGCCAGGGCCGCTCCCTTGTCCACCGCCTCCGCTCACGGAAATGTAGTTCGGCAACGAGATTTCGCGGTAGCCGGCGAGTTTCGGAGCTTCGTGCGAAACGATCGAACCAAGCGAGGGGAACGCAATCGCGGGGTTCGGCGTGTAGCTGCTGTGCATCAGCTGGTTGCCACGCATGTGATCGCCTTCAGTCGTCGTCAGCGATCGGATGATGGCCAGGTTCTTCATGACCTTGGCCGTCTCCTTCATGTGTTCGGAGATCATGACGCCAGGGGCGTCGGTTTGAATCGGGCGGAAATCACCGCCGGTGGGTCGGCCAGGTTTAAGGTCCCAGATATCGATGGTGGCCGGGCCGCCGCCCATCCACATGATGATGACGGACTTGTTGTTGCGGCGAAGTTCTTGGGCGTTCGCTTGGATGTTGCGAATGAACTGCATGCCGGGCAGGGCCAGAAGCGAATAGCCCGCGACATGCTTCATGAAATGCCGACGATCCATGAGAAGTGCTCCGTTTTCTGGTCTGATACCCCAGCCCGCTCGGCCAGGAAAGGTTCCGTGGTTGTTCCGCAAATCCGGGCCGAGTTTCTAGTTTACGAATCGGCCGTCCCCATCGTCATTCTGTCTCTCTGACGGCGTCTGATCAAGAAAGTTCCGAAAAAGTAGTGGAAGAGGACGATTTCAAATCTGAACGGCTGTACCCTGCAATTGGTTTCATGTCCTACGTTTCGATTTCCCGTATGACTCGGCAAGGGTTCCCGGCTGCGAACACTCCACTTGGAATATCGCGCGTAACGACGCTGCCTGCCCCGATTACCGATTTTGACCCGATTCTCACGCCGGGACAGATGATCGCACCTCCGCCGACCCAGACGTCGGAGCCGATTTCGATTGGTTTCGCGAACTCCTGCTTCCGACGCAATGCCGCGTCCATGGGGTGGGTCGCGGTGTAAATCTGGACGGAGGGGCCGAACAGCGTGAAATCGCCGATGCTGACCTGGCACACATCCAGCACGACGCAGTTGAAATTGAAGAAAACCTGTGTACCGAGCAAGATGTTGCTGCCGTAATCGCAGAAGAAGGGCGGCTGAATCAACGCCGTATCGCCGCCACGTCCGAAAAGCTGGTTCAGGATCGACCGGCGTCGGTCTTGCTCTCGTTCGCGAGTGACATTGAGATCCTGGCAAAGATCTCTGGCTCGATCCCGTGCTTGCACGAGAACAGGATCGAGAAGTCATAGAGTTCGCCTGCCAACATCTTTTCGAGTTCGGTCCGCATGGGCATCTCCTGAAGATGCTGAGGCGGAAGCACGTGTCGTGCCGTCCCTATTTGAGTTGCTCGGGGCGCAGCAGGATCGTGTATGGGGCAATGCTGAGGATGTAGACGGAGCCATCCTGGCCGGCGGCGATGCCGAGGGGTTGCCATGGGGTCCAGGTGCCGTCTTTTTCCTGGCGGAGCGTGTGGCGCCAGGGGATTGCCTTACCCTGGTCGTCCTTCAGCTTCACGTAGTCCGGATTCTTTACGCCGACGGGGCCATGGTTGCGGGCTTGCCGTCCAGGCTGCATGAATGATGTGCAGCAGCGCTCCGCCAGAAGGGCGGCCTTGTTCGGTGACGGCGGCCCACGCCTTGCCGTCATGCCCCACGCACAGCGCTCGGCAATCGGTCGCCTTCGCATGGGCGAGCAGCGGGCCGTGGCTTTTGCCGACGAGCGTCTTGCCGTTGCCGGTCATGTCGAAAGTGAAGACTTCATTCGTGGACATCTCGACCGCCCACATCGTCTTGAGATCCGGCGAAAAGTCCCAATTCAAGAATCACGCCGTCCTTCGTGAATGCTTTCGGCGGGTTTTCGTCCACGGTCGCTTCGAGCAACTCCGCCTTCTGCGTTTCCGGGTCGTAGCGCATCACCTTGCCGCCGCGGAACGGATGATACGCGCGCCCCTTGTTGTCGTCACGATGAACGCATACGAATGTTCGGAGTCGCCGAGGTCGCGAGTACTTTTTCGTCTTGAGGTCGAGCACCATGAAATGCGAATGCTCGATCGGGCGACCGTCGTCGCAGGTCGAGATATACGCCAACCCGCGTGCCTCATCCGCGATGACGCTGATGACGCCGTGGCCCTCTTTCGGCATGCCGTAGTTTTCGGTTTGCTTGGTTTTCGGGTCGTATGCGAGGACGTAGCCCCCGGGATAGTCGGAGCGTTTCTCGCCTTTTTCGGGATAGCCCTGTTTGGTCGCGAACCAAATCTTGCCGCTGGCGCTGACGTTGTTGCGAGTGTGAATCTTCGCCTGGGCCGCGAAGCCTTTCAGCATGATGCCGATCAGGCGATGCACATCGACAACCATCGCGAGCACTCCTTGGCGACCGGGTCGTACTCGACGAGGTAGCAATTCACGCCGTATTTTGCGGTGCCGACGTAGAGCTTGCCGTTTTTCCCCGCGACGATCGAGAAGTAGCCGCTCTCTTGGTTCGTGTATTCCGAAGGAATGTAGAGCAACTTCGCCGAGCAGCCATCGCGACGGCACATCGGGCTGCGCTTTGCAAGGGCAGGGTAGCGAGCACGATGCCGAGCACGGACCAAATGAGCGTTCGGCTCGACCGAATGCGACTGACGAAGCGAAACAACGGGCGCATGGCGAGAGTCCCCGGAGGAAGGATGGAGGGACTTGCGATGATAGCGCGACCGTCAAGAGATTGGAAACGAAAACCGCAAACGTTCAGCGGGGAGCCGAAGGCGACCAGCACGCGTCGCCTTCGGCTCTCCGCTAAACGATTCGGAACGCGCTTACGCGGCCTGCGATTCTGCGCCCTGCTGGATGCGTTCCAGGTACGCGGCATTCTTCTTCACGCCGCGGTAGATCAAGTAGCCCACACCCATCAGCGACATGTAGGGGACGATCAGCATCAGCATGATGCTGCGATTGTACGCTTTAGGCAACGCGGTCGGATCTTCGTCCTCGGTGCCGTCGGGCGTGGAGATCGCATCTTTGCAAAGCGGGCACGCGCGGGCGGGTTCGGCGATCGACAGGGTGATGCCGAGGATCAGGAACAGGGCGCCGAGCGTGCGGATCATGATCGTCTCCGAAGGGACGGCATCATTGTAGTCGAGATCAATACGGCGGGTACATCTGGTAGAGCATCCAGTAAACGACGATGCCCGTCACCGAAACGTAGAGCCACACGGGCCAGGTCCAGCGGGCGAGTCGGACATGCGAAACAAGTCGTCCTCGCCACCCTAGCACGGCAACCGTGATTGCGAGCGGCGCAACGATGACGGCCAGGATCGTGTGCGTAAGTAGGATGCCGAAATAAAGCCAGCGAACCGCACCCTGCCCTAAGAATCGAGCGGGCTGACCGTCTTGCACCATGAAATGGAAATAGAGATAACTCGCGAGAAACACGGCCGACACCAGCAAAGCAAGCGTCATCGTCCACTGGTGCAGCTTTACCTGGCCCGCCTTGATCGCACGATACCCAAGGATCAGCAGAATCGCGGCCAGGCCGTTGAGCGAGGCGTTCATCGCGGGGAGTAGATATTTGGGATGCACGGTCGATCGAGCGATCGCGTACAGGTCGTCGGCCGATCGCCGTTCCAGTCCGTTTTCGAAGCCGACCATGTCTCCCTTCGGATCGACGACGACCAGATTGAAACTGTGCAGCACCTCCGCTCCCTGGACCGCTTCGGGGTTATCGATGGCGGCCTGCTTGAAGACTTGCTGGACGATCTTGTGAACCTTCTCCTTCGGCCCCGTGAGAAACATCCATTGCTTCGGATCGCCGCCAAGGCTTTCGCGGTACTTGACGAGTTCTTCGGGTGAATCGTTATTGAGGCTGATGCTGACGAGGCGGTAGTCCTTTTTCCCGGCGACGAGTTTTTGCAAGGCTTCCATCGTCGGCGCCGTTTTGCCGCACTCTTTGCAGGTGGTGAAGAAGAAATGGGCAATCCAGGCTTTGCCGCGAAGATCGCGAGGATGGAACACGGCACCCTGGGCGTCCTGCAACTCAAAGTCTTCGATCGGAATCGTGATGTTCGGACGAGCATTCTCCTGAGCCCATGTCTGTCCGCCGAGCAAGAAAGCCAACGCCGCACACACGCATCGCATCATGATCGCTCGTCTCCCGTCGTTCTCTCCTGTTGTATGTGTAGGCGGTCCAAGCCCAGGGGCGAGCCAGTGAGCTCGTGGGATAATTCGATGTCATTCCCGAAGCTCGCTGCGCTCGCCCCTGGGCTTGATTCTCCATCTTTCCCCGCCCTTCTTTTCGTTTGCAAAAAAGTTTGCAAACCCCGGGCAACACGGCATTGACGCTTTGGATAGGCGCCGTTATGGTCCCGCCGCTTGATCGGAGAACTTGAGAGAAAAATTCGACTCAGGTTCTTCGGAATGGCCAACGACGGCGACCTTGGGGAAGGTTGAAGTCTTTGGACGTTCCCATCCGCATGTCGGGATCGGGCATCGGCGTCGCCGCATCGGCGCCGCGAAGGGGGAACCCCCCGCATGGGGTTCGCGAACGGAAGGAGGCTCGGGGTGGCTAGGAACTTTTCCGGTACGCCCGTTTGGCGTCGGACCGCCGAACTGATTGCTCTGGCATCGATCCTGTGGATCGGAGTCGGCTCCGTCGCCGCTCAGACCGAATCGCCGGCGAAAGTCCGCGCGGCGGTCAAGTCGGCGAACGACGCCTACAAGCGCGGCGACTACGACGCCGCCACTCAACTCTTCGGGGAGGCCCAATCCGGGCAGGAACTCCTCACGAAGAACGAACGCCAGGATCTGGCGGCCGGCATCCAACAGAATCAGGTCGCCCTCAAGGAACGCCTGGAAGGCAAGGCGCTCCTGCAGCGAGCCGACCAAGCCCTCCGTAAGGGGGACGACAAGGAAGCGGCCGCCCTGTTGCGGAACGCGACCTCCAATCAATATCTCTCCGCCGCTGACCGCGAGTTTCTTGCTGCCCTCAGTGATGGGCAACGCAAGCTGACCGCGGCCCGCTACGGCACGGAAGCAGAAAAGGGCGACTATCGCTCGTTGCTCGCGTCGGCTCGCAAGGCGCTGGAGCAGGGCGACTATGCCGCCGCATCCGCTCTCTGCGACCAGGCCGAGAAATCGGGCACGAAGAGTTGGACTTCCGGGCTGCCGTTGCCGTTCTCCGATTCGCCGGCACGCATTCGCCGCGATATTCAGGTCGCTCAAAACGGTTCGACCGGCAGCCGTTCGCCCCTTCAGGCTATGAAGAACCTTTGGCCCTGGTCTCGCAACAGCGAAGAGAAGACGCCCAAGATCGATCCGCCCGCCCCGGTGGACCCAGGCGTTCCCCACGGCGTCGGCAGCTCGCCGATCGCCAAGGACAAACTCGACCCGAACGGATCCAAGCCGCCGCAATTCCCGGTCGTGCCTGTCGGCACTTCCGGACCAAAGGAGGTAGCCAAGCGTAAAGTCGTCGAAGGCTATCAGGCGCTCGAAGCGGGGGACCTGGCCACGGCCCGTCGCCTCGCGGAAGACGCGAAGTCGATGAATGTGACGCTCGATCCGCTCGATCCGAATCCCGATCGTCTGCTCGCCGACATCCAGCGTCGTTCGGGCGGCGAAAAGAACTACGATGCCGCCGCACTCGCGAAGAACGGCACGCCGGACGACGCGCGTCGTCTGGTGAAGGAAGGCCGCGAACTTCTCCAGAAGGAACGGCTCGATGAAGCCGAGAAGGCGTGCAACATCGCCGGAGCCATCGCGAATGCCCGTTGGGGCCTCTTCGAGGATTCGCCGACCAAGCTGCAGGCCGACATCCAGCGCGTCCGCAGCCGCATCGACCGCGACCAATCGACCAAGCTGATGACCGATGCACGCAAGCTGTTTGCCCAGGGCAATTTCCACGAAGCCAAGATCAAGGCCTACGAGGCCCAACGCCTTCGCGGCCCCAGCAGTTGGTGGGATCGCGGCGACCGCCCGGAGGCGATCCTCGCCGACATCCATCGCGCCGAGCTGCAGAAGAAGACGCCGGACCCGCTCAATCCAAATGCCGGCAATCCGACGCAGACCGCGAGCTTCGAATCGTCCACCGAAAAGATGCAGCGCCGCCAGCGTGCGATGGCCCTCGTCGCCGAATCGCGCGATCTCGAACGCCGCGGCTTCCTCGCCGAAGCCCGCATGAAGGCGGCCGAAGCGAACAACCTTCGCGCGGAGTTCGCTCCCAACGAAGACAGCCCGCAAAACGTCATGCTCAGCCTGTCGTCGCGTTGCGATAGCCGCATCAAGCAGCTTCTGCAGACGGCGACCGACCGTGTGACCAATTATCCGAACGATCCGACTCGCTTCGAGAAGGCGAGCATCGATCTCGACAGCGCCCGCAAGCTGGCCCAAGCGTTCCAGTTCGATCCCACGCCGATCGAGCAGAAGGCTCAGTGGTTGCAGCAGGCGGCCGTGCAGAGCGGTTCCAAGATGCTGAATGCCGTCACGCCTCCGCCGCTGAGCGGCCTGGCTCAGACCGGCTTGCAGACTCCGCCGGGCGCCGACCCCCGCTTCGACTCGAAGCGGAAGGACGGCCTCGACAAGCTCGAACGCGCCCGCATCGAACTCCGTGCCGGCAATTCGCCGATGGCGCGTCGCCTGACCGAAGAAGCGTTCGACAAGACGTATGGCGTGCAGGCCGAAGCAAGCCAACTGCTTCGCAGCATTGACGCCGAGGAACACAACCAGACGATCCTCGCCGCCAACCGCGGTTTCGAGGCGGGAGCTGAGGCGTATGCCCGCAAGGACTACAACCGCGCCAAGGCGATTTTCGCCGGCGTCGACCTCCGCCTGCTCGCTCCGGACCGTCAACGCCGCATTGGCGAATGGATGGAAACCCGTGAGATGCAGTCGGGCGTCGTCACCGCGGCTGCCAACAAGATTCCCACCGTCGGCACGTCCGTCGGTAAAGCGTCGGTCGGCGATTTGGACGACCCGGGCCTCAAGAGCGTCCGCGCCCTCGAGGAAATCCAACTCCAGAAGTTGCGTGATCGCATCCTGCAAGCCCAGCGCACCGCCCTCGACTACGCAAAGGCGGGCCAGGAACAGCAGGCGATCGACACGCTGAAGGACGCTCTCGAAGACATCAAGCACGCTCCGCTCGACGGCGAACGGACGGCACCGCTGGTCCGTCAGATCGACGGCAAGATGTCGCAATACCGCACGCTGCTCGCTCAACGTGCGATCGAGAAGCAGCAGAACAACATGACCGCGAGCCTGAATGGTCACAACGAAAACAAGCGGAATACCCGCATCCGCGACAACCAGACGAAGGTCGCGGAACTCATCAAGGAATCGCGAGACCTTTACCGGGAGAACAAGCTCAAGGAAGCCCTCGCCGCCGCTCGCAAGGCGAAGGAACTCGATCCGGACAACATCGCGGCCGATGCGTTGGCCACGATGGCGAGCATCAAGTACGAAGAAAAACGATGGAAGGAAGACACCGCGGACAACGAACGTCGATTCCTCGACGAGCTTCGCCCCGGCATGGGCAAGGCCGTCACGTCCGCCAACCCCTTCGCTATCGAAGATCCGGATCGCTACATGCGGGCCAAGGATCGCGCGTCGAATGCCGGCGGCATCCACATGCAGGCACGCACGCCTTCCGAACGGGCGATCGAATCGAAGCTGAAGCAGCCCATCAATCTCAACTTCAAGGACACCCCGCTCGACCAGGTGCTCCGCGATCTGCAGGTGATGAGCGGTATCAACGTCGTGCCCGACAAAGCAGCGTTCCAGGAAAACAACATCAGCCTGCAGCAGCCGATGTCGCTCGAGGTGGAGAACATCTCGCTCAAGTCGGCCCTTAACATCCTCCTGAAGCAGGCTCGACTCACCTACGTCATCAAGGACGAAGTCCTCTCGGTGACCACGAAGGAACATGCAGGCGGCGCCCTCAAGCAGGTGATCCATCCGATCGCCGACCTCGTGGTGCCGGTCGAAAACCACATGCTGCCTTCGACCCAGAACCTGCAAGCCGCGCTGGAACGTCACACCGGCAACCAGGGCGCCATGTATCAGCAACCGACGCCCGCCATGTCCGGCTACAACCTGCCCGGCGGCGCCGCGGTCGGCAGCTACAGCAACGGTCTCGGCAGCGCCATGTCGGGTCAGAGCAACTCGTCGGGCGGGACCTCGGTCACCAAGAGCATGCCGAATCAGACGATGGAAGACATGCTCATGAGCCTGGTGAAGAACACCGTGGCTCAATCGTCCTGGAGCGATGTCGGCGGCCCCGGCACGATCCAGTACTACCCGCTCGGCATGGCCCTCGTCATCAACCAGTACTCCGAAGTGCAGGAAGACGTGGCCGCGTTGCTCGCCGCTCTTCGCCGCCTGCAGGATTTGGAAGTGGCGATCGAGATGAAGCTCGTCCAGGTCTCCGAGTCGTTCTTCGAACGCATCGGCCTCGACTTCGACGTCAACTTCAAGACGCCTCAGTTCCGCGGGGAGAATCAGCTCATCAACGGAGCATTCACCCCGTTCGGCCCGAACCGAAACCTGGATATCGGCGGCAAGTCGCCCATCGTCGGCATGACGCCGGCGGGCACGTTGACGCCGGACCTGAACATTCCGCTGAAGAGCAGCAGCTTCGACTTCACCGCGCCGACGTTCGGCGGCTACCCGGGCACGCTCGGAGCTGACGGCGGCCTGTCGCTCGGCCTCGCGTTCCTCAGCGACATCCAGGTCTTCATGTTCCTGGAAGCCGCTCAGGGCGATCGCCGATCGAACATCATGCAGGCTCCGAAGATCACGGTCTTCAACGGTCAGACGGCTTTCATCTCGGTGCAGGATCAAATCTTCCTGCTGACGGGGGTTCAGGCGGCCACCAGCGGCGCCCAGACGTTCTTCGTCCCGCAGAACCAGCCGTTCCCGGTAGGTACCACCCTGCAGATCACTCCGGTGGTCTCGGCCGATCGTCGGTTCGTCCGTCTGAACCTGACGCCGAACTTCACGAGCCTCTCGACGGCGGTGCCGCTCTTCCCGGTGCAGATCCCGATTCCGCAGGTCTATGAAGGACCGAACGGCGGCGTGATCACCGCGGGGCAACCGGTGCTCTTCCAGATGTTCTTCCAGCAGCCGACCTTCTCGACCATCACGCTGAACACCACGGTGAACGTGCCGGACGGCGGCACGGTGCTTCTGGGCGGCTTGAAGGTTCTCGCGGAGTCGCGAAACGAGTTCGGCCCGCCGGTCCTCTCGAAGATTCCGTACTTGAGCCGGCTCTTCCGCAACATCGGCTACGGCCGCGAAGCGACCAGCCTGATGCTGATGGTGACGCCTCGCATCATCATCAATGAGGAAGAAGAGCAGATCTACCTTGGCAATCTCCCGCCGATTCCGCGGTAAGCGGACAGGCGACACGATGTCCGAACGCTCGTTTCGGGGGAACGAGCGACGCGGGGCGAATGCGGTCGCCCCGCGTTTTTGCGCGCGGAGCAAGTAGTCGCCTTACCGCGGCGGTCGCCAGCGGTCGCGTACGAGTCAAGAACTCGCCAGCGTCCCGCCTCGACGTCGCCGCTACAATCGCAGTATCCGACGGCAGAGTTCGCGCGCGAGACGCCTTGCATGAGTTGGCTTGTAGACGCCTGGAATGCGATCCCGAATTGGGTACCCGCCACCCTTGCGCTGCTCGATATCCCGCTCGTCATCGGCTTCATCATCTGGGTGCTCTGGATCAAGAAGGACTCCGTCTCGGCGGTCGCTTGGTGCCTGGCGATCATTTTGCTTCCTTACTTCGGGCCGTTTCTGTTTTTCGTCTTCGGCTATCAGCATGTGGCAAGGCCGCTCAAGCGGAAGCGAAAGCATCGGGCGCGTTACCAAGACCCGCCCGAACCGCGAAACTACCGTGATTTCAAATTGCCGCTCGAGTCGCGCGAGCCGACGCGGACGCTGCACGAGATGCCGTTGCACGAAAGCCTCGCCCATCTGGCCATGCGTTTCGGGGTTCCCGCTCCGACCACCGGGAATCGCGTCGATTTCTACGACGACGGCAAACTCGCCTTCGATGCGATGATCAAGTCGATCGAGGAAGCCAGGCACCACATCCATCTCGAGTATTTCATCTGGGAGGCCGACGAACTCGGTCTGTTCATGCTTGACCTGCTCACTGCGAAAGCGAAGCAGGGCGTGGAAGTGCGTTTGCTCTACGACGCGATGGGGTCCTGGCTGCTTGGAAGCCGAGCGCTGCGGCCATTACGCAAGGCCGGAGGATTCACCTCCGCGTTCATGTCGCCCAGCCTTTTGCGCCGCCGATTGCAGGTCAACATGCGGAACCACCGGAAGATCATGGTAGTCGATGGCCGCACGGGGTTCACGGGTGGGCTCAACGTCGGCAACGAGTACGTCAACAAGAATCCCGCATGGAAGTATTGGCGCGATTCGCATGTCCGCGTGTCGGGCCCCGCGGTCGTCGATCTGCAGCGAGTGTTTTGCGAGGACTGGGACTTCGCGACGGATGAGAAACTGCTCGACCACGAAGGGGAGGAAGACGATCGCTACTTCCAGGTTCCGCCGGAAGGCGGGACGCACACGATTCAGGTGATCGACTCAGGGCCGGATCAGGATCCGAACAGCTTCCGCGAGGTGGTGTTCGCCGGGATCATGCGGGCACGCAAGCATCTGGATCGCGACGCCCTATTTCGTGCCGGATGCCGGCGTGTTCGATGCGTTGCGCATGGCCGCATACAACGGGCTCGATGTGCGTCTGCTGTTGCCGTTGAGGTCGGACAAAATCGTCGCTGCCTACGCGGCGCGTTATGTCTTCGACGATCTGCTGTCGGCGGGTGCGCGTGTTTATCTTTATCGCCGCGGCATGATGCACAGCAAGATGCTCCTCTTCGACGATGAAGTCGCCGCCATCGGATCATCGAATTTCGACAACCGCAGCTTTCGGCTCAACTTCGAGATCATGTGCATGATCTACACTGCGGCGGGCGCCGAGTCGGTGCAATGTTCGATGGAGCGAGACTTCGCCGAGTCCGATGAGGTGGACCTCGCCGTGTTCCGCCAGCGCTCCACCTGGGGACGCCTGGCGGAGAATGCCTGCCGGCTGCTGTCGCCGATCTTGTAGCACGACGATCCCGTATTGCCCCGGTTTCGCCCGTTTGCTTACAATCTCGCCGTTCGTGTGGACAAGGAGGTCCAGACCATGCGCATCGGCATCATCGCGATCGGGACGGCAATGCTGCTGCCCGCATTCGCTTCCGCTCAAGAGGTCGTTCCCGCAGTCGGGTACAAGAAACTCGACGACGCTTCGCCCGGCAAAGGCCGCGATCTCACGAAGATGCCGCTGCAGCAGCGGACCATCTTCCTCAGCACCCTCCGCGCCACCGAATGGCTGCACAAGGCGAACAAGGCGGATGGCCGATTCGTTTACGGCTTTCTGCCGGCACTTCGCACGCCGATGGATGGCGACAGTTTCGTCGATCAAGCCGGCGCCGCCTATGCGCTGGGTCGTGCGGCAGGTTACTTCGGCGACGAAAGGGCTGCGGCGGTCGCGAAACAGGCGCTGCTGACGCTGTTGCTCGAAACGGCCAATGATCCGCAGGATCCGCAACAGCGGCGCACGGCGGTGGCCGACGAGTTGCTCAACCGTGTCGCCAGCGGCGGCATACTCCTCGCCGCGATCCACGCCCAGCCAAATCCCGCTACCGACCTCGTTCAATCCGGCGACCAGATCGCTCTGTTTCTGCACAAGCAAATGCAACCGGATGGTACGTTCCGCATTGGGACCGAAGATCCGAATTTGATTCACCAAGCGTCGGGCCTCGGCGTGTTGGGCCTTGCGAAAAACAACATGGCTCGCCCGGCCGCGTGGAAAGGCGATGCGCTCAAGAAGGCCCGCGATGCGTATGTCGCCTCTTGGAAGAAGCAGCCGAACCTCGCGATGCTGCCGGGTCATTCGGCAGCGTATGCGGATGCGTTCGCACAGACCAAGGATCGCGCCTTCGCCGATGCGGTCTTCGAAATGAACGATTGGCTGCTCGATCTGCAGTACCGAGACATGGAACCGCGTCGTAGGCACTGGACTGGCGGCTTCAGATCCTGGCGCAACGGCAAAGCCGTCGATGTCGCTCCCGATATCCAAAGCGCTCCATGCGCGGAAAGCTTGGCGGAAGCATGCCGAGTAGCCCGTCTCGCCGGCGATGCCCAAAGGCATGAACGCTATCGATCGGCCCTCGAAAGTTCGCTGATGTTTCTCGCGTCGCTCCAGTACAACGACGGCGCAGTGCAGCATTACGCCGAGTGGTTCCGTCCCGCGATTCTTGGAGGTTTCCACGCATCGCACCAAGACGGCAACCTTCGCCTCGACTACGCTTGGCACTCGCTCGCGGCCCAAGTCGGCTACCTTGGCAGCACAGCGGAGTGAGGCGATCGTATTGCTCCCTCTCCGTCTGGGAGAGGGGAGCAAGCCAATCAGCACCCGCTGAATTGCGGAAAGCCGCGTGATGCCGGGCCCCGCGAGGTTCGGTACAATTGCATTTTGAAGATGCAGCCCTCGCGGGCTTGATGGCGGCCATTTCTATGAGCGAAGAACGCACGTCGGTCCGACCGCGCTGCCGATCTCTGACCGGGGTGCGCATCCTCTCGACGGGAAGCTACGTCCCGGATGTCGTCGTCACCAACGATCAACTGCACGAACGCCTTGGCTTCGATTCCGACTGGATCGTCAAACGAACCGGCATCCTCGAACGCCGCCACGCACTGCCGCAGCAAGCCACCAGCGATCTTTCGATCGAAGCCGCCAAGCGATGCATGGCGCGCGCGGGCGTGACGCCGCGCGATGTCGATCTTTGCCTCGTGGGCACGTTTACGCCGGACTTCTCGTTTCCTTCCACCGCTTGCATCGTGCAGGATCGACTGAAGCTCGCGTGTCCCGCGATGGACATTCAGGCCGCATGTGCCGGGTTCATGTATGCGCTCATCACCGGAGCCGCGTATGTCGCTTCCGGCGTGAGCGAGCTGGCGCTCATCATCGGCGCCGATACGAACTCGCGCGTCATCAACCCAGACGACATCAAAACCTATCCGCTCTTCGGCGACGGCGCCGGTGCGGTGCTGCTGACGCGGGGTCGATCGGATCAGGGCATTCTTTCGTACAACCTTGGCGCGGATGGCGCCGGCGGCGACCTGCTTATCCGTAACGCATGCGGAAGCCGGCTTCCGCCCACACCCGAACTCCTCGCCGAGAAGAAACACTACATGTACATGGATGGCAGGGCGGTGTTCCGCTGGGCGGTCGCCATGCTGTGCGACACGATTCAGGATGTGCTCAAGCATTCGAGCAAGAAGCCTGAGGATGTGGACCTTTACATCCCGCATCAGGCCAACATCCGCATCATCAATGCCGCGATCGACGTGTTGAACATTCCGCGGACCAAGGTATTCAACAATCTCGAGAAATACGGCAATACTTCCGCAGGTTCGGTTCCGCTCGCTCTTGATGAAGCCGTAGCCGAGGGTCGCGTGAAGGAGAACGACCTCGTCGTCCTCAGCGGTTTCGGCGCCGGGTTGACCTGGGGCACCGCGCTGATGCGCTGGTAGTCGGTTCCAGCTTCATCACTTCATGTCGTAGCATGCGACTTTCTTTTCATCGCGCAGGTACATCCGGTTGCCGGCGATCGTCGGCATCGTCCAAGTCCGGTCTTCGGAGAAGCGGAAGCGGGCGAGTTCTTGGAACTCTTTGGGATTCGCTTCGGCGAGTGCGAATTCGCCGTGATCCGAAAGAATGCCGATGCGATTGCGGATAGCGAGAAGCGAGCCTTTGCCGAAACCCTGGCCGCCGCCTTTGCGCCATTCGATTTTCCCTGTGCGGAAATCCATGCAAACCAGGGTCGAGTCGTGGAAGCCGTAGACATGGTCCATGACGCGAACCGGCGAGGAGAAGTGGCTGTTGAGCTTCTTGTGCCGATACACCATGGCGGCGTCCCATTTCTCACCCAATTTCTCGATCTTCAGCAGCGCACAGCCCTGGTTGTACCCCGAGGTGATCAACACGTAGTTGTCCGCGACGATCGGAGTGGCGGCGTTGACGTTGAAGTCGGTGGGCCAGGCGTAGCGCCATAGTTCCTTGCCGGCGACGGGTTCGATGCCGACGACGGCAGATCCGGTCATGCAAACGATCTGCGATTCGCCGCCGATGTTTGCGGCAATCGGCGAACTGTACCCCGCGGGATCGTCGAGAGCTTTCCAGAAAATGTCGCCGGTGCGCTTATCGACGCCGACGATCGAGTTGCCGTTGGGGCCGCCGGGCGTGAGGATCAGCAAATCGCCGACGACGAGCGGCGAGGCGCTGACTCCCCACTGCAGATTCTTCGCTTCGAATTCCTTCAGCAGATCCTTCTTCCAGACGACTTCCCCATCCTTCGTCGCCGGCTCGAACTTCAGGCAATGACACATGCCCGTTGCGCCGACGGCATAGACGAGGTCGCCATCGATCGTCGGCGTCCCGCGTGGGCCGTCGCCGTAGCTGTTGCGGTAATCGGCGGGGTAACTGAATTTCCATATTCGCGATCCGTCCGCGGCCTCGACGCATTCAAGGATTTCGTTTCCTTTGTCGTCGAGATAGAAGACGATCGCTTTGCCTTTCGCGACGACGATCGAAGCGAAACCTTTGCCGAAATGCTTCTCCCATAACTTCGGTGGGCCTGCTTCGGGCCAAGAGGTACGAATGTCGGCGAACGAAGCGCCATCTCGCTGCGGACCGCGCCATTGAGGCCAATCGTCGGTGGCGATGCCGGACTGCTCGAATTTCTTGACGCTGATTTCCTTGAGCCGTTGCGTGTCTTCCTGCACCTGTTCTTTAGTGAAGATCTGCAGGACCGAGAACACGGCGAAGACCGTCAAAAGGATGCCAGCAACGACAGCTTCCCAGAGACCGCGAGTCCGGATGGATGGCATAGGTGCTACTTTGGATTTCAAATTTCAAATTTCAAATTGCAGATTGTTCGAAACAAGAAACCGGCACCTACTCGGGATGCCGGTTTCGCCTCCACAATTTGCAATTCGAAATTTGCAATTTGCAATGAACTCAGCCCGCGTGGCGGGCTTGCTCTTCCTGATACTGGTTGAGCTTATTGTAAAGCGTCTTGAGCACGATGCCCAACTCGGCGGCGGCCGCGGGCTTGTTCCCCTTATGCTTCTCGAGCACCTTGAGGATATGCTCCATTTCGATTTCCTTCAGCGTCTTCGCTCCCGCAGGCGTCGACGCCAGGACTTCTTCCGGACGTGCGAGGCTGAGCGTGGGTCGGAAATCCTTCGCAGGGGCTGGCGTTCCGCTGCGGAGATCCGCAGGCAGATGCTCGGGGCCGATCGGGTTTTTGCCGCAACCACTGAGAATCCACGCGTACTCCATCGCGTTGGCGAGTTCGCGGACGTTGCCGGGCCATTCGTGTTCCAGCAGCGTTTCGATTGCCTCGGCCGTCAGCAGTGGAGCGACCTGTTCCTCGGGCCGACGCGCGGCGCGGGAGAGTAGGTGGCGAGCGAGGTCCGGAATGTCGGCTCGGCGTTCGCGTAGCGGCGGCATCTTGACCTGGAAGGTGTTGATGCGGAAGTAGAGGTCCTCGCGGAATTCGTCGTCCTTCACCATTTGCTTGAGATCGCGGTTCGTCGCACAAATGACGCGGACATCGACGCGAAAAGGTTCCGTCTCGCCGAGGCGACGAATTTCTCCTGATTCGAGGAAACGCAGCAGTTTCACCTGGGTGTTCTTGTTCAATTCGCCGACTTCGTCGAGGAACAGCGTGCCGCCGTCGGCCACCTCGAACAACCCCTTATGGTCGCGATCCGCACCGGTAAACGCGCCTTTGCGATGGCCGAAGAGCTCGCTTTCGATCAGGGCTTCGCTCAGCGCGCCGCAGTTGACGGGGACGAACGGCCCTTTGACGCGATCCGACAGGGAGTAGATGGTCCGCGCGGCGACGTCTTTGCCGGTGCCGGTTTCGCCGTTGATCATCACGGTCGAGTCGGTCGGCGCGACGGTTTGAATGAGACGATGCACGCTCTCCATGACGGGAGCATGTCCCACGAGCTTCGATGACCCTTCGGCTGCCTCAAGGCGAGTCTGTAGCGCGATGTTCTTGTGCGTGAGTTCGCGTTTCTCGGCGATCTTGTTGAGGATCGTTTCGATCTGGGCGAGCTTCGCGGGCTTCGTGATGTAGTCGAACGCGCCGAGCTTGCCGGCTTCGATCGCCGTCTCGAGGGTCGCGTGGCCGGTCATCATGACGACTTCGGTGTTCGGCGAAACTTGCTTAATCTGCTCGAGCACTTCGATGCCGTTAAGCCCGGGCATGCTGATGTCAAGAATCGCGGCGTCGAACGCGGCCTTTTCGAGCGACTTGACGGCCGCGCGCCCATCGGGGCAGACGACCACTTCGTGCCCCAGTCGGGAAGCTCAGTCCGCATGAATTCCTGGAGAGACCGTTCGTCGTCGGCGAACAGAATCCGCAGTTTTCTTGGGGATGCCATACTCGGCCTCCATTGCCGCTCGACTGAGCCTCATGCTCCGTCGAAGTCGTTGCACAGTGCGGGCAGCTTACCGTCAGCTATCCGCAATCCAAATGATCGAATCAAGTCCAACCGAATCGCCGTAGCGGGGAGCCGTAGGGTGTGTCGAGCGTAGCGAGACGCACCGTCGCAGGTTCCCTGGTTTCGCAGTATCCAACGGCTTCGTCGCCGGAATTGGATGCTTTTCTTGTTCGGACACTCCAGCGGTGCGTCTCGCTACGCTCGACACACCCTACGGCGTCACGCTGCCACTTTTCGTTTCTTCGCCGCGCTCAGCTTCAGGAATTCGGTTTCCGGATCCAGCACTTCGACATCTTCCGTCGCCTCGGCTGGCGCTTCGATCGGCAGGCGGATGACGAAGGTGCTGCCGTGGCCGGGGCCTTCGCTGCTTGCCGAGATTTCGCCGCCATGCTGGTTCACGATGCGGTGGCTGATCGACAGGCCCAGGCCCGTGCCTTTGCCGGTGCGGCTTCGCGTGAAGAACGGCTCGAAGATGTTCTCGAGGATCTCGTCCGACATGCCGCAACCGGTGTCGCGGAAGGTCAGTTCGATGTTCTCGTTCTTCTGGCGAACGTCGATCGTCAGCGAACCGCCCTCGTCCATGCTGTCCATCGCATTGACGACGAGGTTGAGGAACACCTGCTTGATTTCCTGGGCATTGACCCACGCCCACAGCGATTCGCCCGGCTCGAAATGCACCAGCTTGCTCTTTGAGTTCGGCAGATGCTGCACCACATCGAGCACGCCCTGCACGATCTCGCGGAGGTCGGTCTTCTCACGCTTCCGTTCGCCGCCGCGGCTGAAAGCCAGCAGCTTCTGCGTGATCTCTTTGCAGCGAAACGCTTCTTCCTGGATCATCTTCAAATACTTGACGACGATCTCGCGGTCTTGCGGATCGGATCGGCCGAAGGTTCGGCCAAACAAGTCATGCAGTCGGCTTTCGAGCGCGTCGCTGCAGAAGAGGATGCTGGCGAGCGGGTTGTTGATTTCGTGGGCCACGCCCGCGGCGAGGAAACCGACGCTGGCGAGCTGTTCGCTGCGAACCAGTTGCCGGCTGCGTTCGTTGACCTGCTGGGCGAGGTCCTTGTACATCTCGTTGAGCCGGCCTGCCATGTCGTTGTAGCGGTTGGCGAGGTCTTCGATTTCGTCGCCGGAATGGACCTCGATGCGGTGGTCGAAGTTGCCCTTGGCGACCAATGCCACGCCGCGTTCGAGTTCGCGAATCGGATTGACGATGCCGCGTTGCAGCAGGCGTAGCATGACCCCCATCAACAGGACGGCTGCCGCGGCGGACGAGATCAACACGATCATGCTGTTGCGAAAGTCCGCCTTCGAACGATGAATCCGGCGGTGAAGGTCGGAGTTGATGATGCTGATCAGGTCGCCCGTGGTTCGAATCAATTCTTCGGCGGCGACGCGAACAGGCGTACCGACGGCGAGAAGATCCGCTTGAGCGCCAGGTTGCAGCACCTGCGGCTCGCATGCTTTTCGCAGAGCCGCCTCCATGCCGTCGAAACGTTGCTGCAGAGCGGTGAGTTGTTCCTTTTCGCGGTCGCCGTGGTCGTAGTCGCGGTCGTTGTCGAAGGTTTCACGCAGCTTGATGCGGTAGACGTCGAGCGCCTTGCGGGCGTCGGCGAGACGATCGAGAAGTTCGCGGGCTTGGGTTTCGAGACTGGAGCAGGGCTCGCCGAGCACTTTGACGGCGGCGCGGAGCTTGTCGGCTTCGGAGAGTTCCGCCAAACGGCGGTCGACGGTCCGCATGGTGGCGCGGTACGACGCGAGTCCTTTGAGCGCCCCGCCCAAAAGGAAAGCCATGATGCCGACCACAAGTCCCATCCCGAGGATGATCTTGTGGCGGATGCGCCATTTCCAGGCCACGCCCCGACCTCCTTGTCCGCGGCCCCAACCCGACAGACGACATCGACTTCCCGCATCCCCCATGACGCTTGGGAAGCCGATGGGCGGGCAATGTAACAGATGCAATCTCTGCGGAATAGGCCAAGTTTTGAGGCGAAAGCGAGAGAGACTGCGGACCAAGAACCGGTTCCATTTGAGTCACCGCCGCACGCGAAACGCGAAGCCGGAACATGCAGACAAGAGAGAGCTTGCGGCCTAACTGCGGTTCCATTTCGGTTCCATTTGCCCGCTGCCCACCTCCGCATGCCGAAGCGCGAAATATAGGCAACCTGGGGAATCCGCCCGCAAACCACCGACCTGGTAAACTCACGCATGCTTACGCTTCGGCAGAGGCGAAAAACACCGTTTGCTTTCGGCGCGAAACGGTTTGCTGACGGCGAGAAGGCTTCAAAACCATGCACAGCGCGAACCGCTCCAGAAAGCCACCGTACTCGGAGGAGCCGCCATTTGCAAAGTTGGTGGTTTGCGCGCTGCCGACTTTGCGTTTGCCGCCCGTGGGCGATACGATCGGATTGATGGTGGCGGGATGTCGAATGCCGTGAAAGCGCATGCAGCGTTCCGCGCCGGTAGGCGTAGGCTTGCTCGGTGCGATTGGAAGAGTGCTTGGCGCGGAGGGCGTGCCGAAGTGGATCGAAGAATTTCGCGAACCGGTCGCCAGTTGAGAAAAGTCCGCTTGAAAGAGGTTTAGACAGCGCGAGCGGGATTTTTGCGCAAAGTGCCGCCCGCGCGATCTACCATGAAATAGTGGTCGCCCGTTCAAGGCGCAAGTCAAGAGCAAATCAGGATTTCTGCTTGAGAGGGCTTTCGCAGCCGATATTATGCGTGGGGAAAAATCGAATCATTGTTCGGCGGCGGAGGGCTTGCGGGTGGAACAGCCGGATACGGTGTACGACCCGGCGATCGGGCTGCTCACCTGGAGCGACGAAGGCGGCTGGGTCGGGCAAGTCGATCTGGCCCCCGGCCGCACCATCGAAGTCATCGTGGACAAGTGGGACGACCAGGAGATCGACCTGCCCGCCGCGCTTGCCCTCGCCCGCGCGTCGCTGGGCCGCATCCAGTCCGACGAGGGGTCAGTTCGGCAGGCCGTCGCGGACAAGCTGCACGCCCGGTTCAACGAGACGTGGAGCCAGGGCCAGCCGCTGACCGAGGCTGAGTTCATCGGGCGGCTGCGGCTGTCGTCGGCCGCGTTCCAGCCCGACGGGACGGCGGTGCTGTACTACAACGACGGCGGGCCGGAAACGAAAAGAAACGAAAAGGTGTCAGGACCCTTTTTGAAGATTCATCGCTGAAAAGGGTCCTGACACCTTTATTCTTCGTCTACCGAAGACTTACTGTCTTCGCCTTGAAATCGATACGAAGTTCCCGATCCGCGAGCAGCAACGTCCCCAAAAGTGCGAACTTTCCGTCGCTGCCGGCGACTTCCGTTTGATAGCGGTTTCCGAACCAATCGATAACGCATCGGAACAAAGGCAACTCGACGGCGTTCCCATCGGCCAAGACCGCTTCGACGTACGAGACTTCAACGAGATCGAGAGCCGTTGCAAGGTTGCGAGGAATCACCAGGCCTCCATTGAACGCCGTGTCGATCCAGACGAGGATTTCGGTACGATCTCCGCCAAGCGATGCTGATACGGGCACGCGCAACAATGCGCGCGATTGCTCGTCGACGAATCCATTCACTGGGTCACTCCTCCCAGATGCAGCGCGGCTCGATGGCCGATTCGGAGGGTGAACGACTTTCGCTCGGGATGCTTCGCCAGCGCGGCTTGCACCGCTTCGTGGAGGGTGTCGCCAAGAAAGATCTCCCCAGACTCGGGTTCGATCGACACGAAGCGGCCGAAATGGTCTTGTTCGAGTTCGGATTGCAGACGCTCGGCGTAGAGTTGCTTGGCACGGTCGATGACCGATCTCGCTTCAGACGACACCATGTTCGATCCTCGTGCATTTGGCAGACGTTCGCTCCATCATACCTGAAATGCAGGCGCGCACACGCGTCGGAATCGCCTTCCCTCACATCCCCATCTTCACCAGTCCTTCATCAAATCCACACATTCGCCGCCTAAGATCCCTTCGGTTCGTTCGGAATCGGTTTCGGATCCGAGGTGTTGCGTGTCCACTCTCTCCTACTCCGCGATCATGGCGGAGCGTTCGCAGGCCGGACGCAGTTTGAGCACGCATGCCGTTCGCAATAAGTTCCAGGTCCGCGATCTCAACTTCTGGTACGGCGCCAAGCAGGCCCTTTTCGATATCAGCCTCGAAGTTCCCGAACGGACCGTCACCGCCCTCATCGGCCCTTCCGGCTGCGGCAAATCGACCTTCCTCCGCCTGCTCAATCGCATGAACGACCTCATCGAAGGGACTCGCCATGAAGGCGAGATCACGCTCGATGGGCAGGACATCTATCGGCGCTCGATCAACCTGGTCGACCTTCGCCGGCAGGTCGGCATGGTGTTCCAGAAGTCGAACCCGTTTCCCAAATCGATCTACGAGAACATCGTCTTCGGCCCCAAGGTCGCGGGCATCACCGATCGGGCCTACTTGCAGATGACCGTGGAGCGTTGCCTCAAGCAATCCGCCCTGTGGGATGAGGTGAAAGACCGGCTCCACGACTCCGCGATCGGCCTGTCCGGCGGTCAACAACAACGCCTCTGCATCGCCCGCGCCCTGGCGACCGATCCCGACGTGTTGCTGATGGACGAGCCCTGTTCCGCGCTCGACCCGGCCAGCACGTCGCGCATCGAGGATTTGATTTTCGAGCTGAAGCAGCGTTACACGATCATCATCGTGACGCACAACATGCAGCAAGCCGCCCGCGTTTCGGACTACACAGCGTTCTTCTTTCAGGGAAAAATGATCGAAGTCGGCTCGACCGAACAGATCTACACCCGCCCCGCGAATCGTCAGACGGAAGACTACATCACGGGGCGGTTCGGGTAGGAGCCGCGCACGAAGTAAGCGGTTTGCCTTTGCCCCAGGAAACCTTTGGTTGGCTCGCGATTCGGCGGACCTCCGAACGCATCAAGCGAATCCGCTTACTTCGTGCGCGGCTCTTTGCTGAACGCCATAGAGACCCTTGCATGTCCAAGCATCTTCAACGCGATCTCGACAATCTGCAGCGTGACCTGATGGCGCTGGCGGCTTCGGTCGAGGAGGCGATTCACAAGGCGATCCGTTCGCTGCAGGAACGCGAATCGGGCCTGGCGCGGCAAGTCATCGACGGCGACAGTATCATCGATGCGGAAGAAAACCACATCGAGGAAGAGTGCCTGAAGCTGCTCGCGTTGCATCAGCCGGTGGCGATCGACCTTCGCCGAATCACGGTGGCGCTGAAGGTGAACGCCGAACTCGAGCGGATGGCGGACCTCGCGGAAGATATCGCGGAGCGAGCGATTCATTTGACGTCGCTGCCGCGGTTTCCGATTCCCTCGAAACTGCAGCGGATGACGGACCTCACGACCTCGATGGTCCGCCAAAGCCTCGACAGCTTCGTGAATCTTGACGCTCGTCTCGCCCGACTAGTGTGCCGGCTCGACGATGAAGTGGACCGGTTGAATCACGACATCATCAACGAACTCATCCAAGCGATGCAGGCTTCGCCCAACTTGGTCGAAGCGGGCCTCTCGCTCTTCTCGGCGACGCGTCATCTCGAACGCATTGCCGATCATGCGACCAACATCTCGGAAGACGTCGTCTATCTCGTCGAAGGCGAGATCGTGCGGCACAAGCCGGGAGCTGTGGAGATCGAAGCGTGATTACCGCCATGAGAGAAGATTCCATGTCGAACCTGGCGACGGCACAACCTCGACCTCAAGCGATGCAAACGGCCATGGCACGACCGCGAATTCTGGTCATCGAAGACGAACGGGCTCTCACGGATGTGCTCTCCTACAACCTCCAGCGCGAAGGGTATGAAGTGCTCATCGCGCACGATGGGCAGGAAGGGCTCCGCAAAGCGCAGATGCAGATTCCCGATCTCATCCTGCTCGACTTGATGCTCCCCAAGGTGGATGGCCTGGAAATCTGCCGCGACCTGCGGGCCGGCGAGCGGACCCGGACCATCCCCATTCTGATGGTGAGTGCGAAGGCGGAGGAGACGGATCAAGTCGTCGGCTTCACGATGGGAGCGGACGACTATGTGACGAAGCCCTTCAGCGTGAAGATCCTGCTGCAACGTATCCGCGCCCTGCTTCGCCGCACGGATCAAGGCGCCGAACCAACCGACCTCATCGAACACCTCGGCGTCCGCATCGACCGCATGCGTCACAAGGCGACCGTCGGAGGCCGCGAGTTGGACCTGACGCCGACCGAGTTCCGCCTGCTGGAATGCATGCTGCGTCAACCGGGTCGAGCATTCACCCGCCCGCAACTCATGGATGTCGCCATCGGCGAAGGCGCGATCGTGCTGGAACGCACGATCGATGTACACGTGAAAACGCTCCGCAAGAAGATGGGCGGCGAGCACGACTTCATCGAAACCGTCCGCGGCGTGGGATATCGGTTCAAGGAAACGAAGTAGGTTAACTCGATTTCGTTTGGCGGGGAGCCGTAGGCGACCAGCACCGGTCGCCAACGGCTCCCCGCTAAACTTTTCCGGTTGGGTCGTGTTTTCGGTTCCATTCGCCCCCTTATGACGATCATTCCGGCAACCTCTGGGGCCTCGTGAACATTCGTCGATTCGCCCCCTCTCAATGCCTGCGTCGTCGTCGGTCGATGAATACCCAGTGCCTCATGTGCCGCAGCTGGGAGATGGATGATGGACGCCCCCGCCCAACCTGATGTCTTGTCGTTCATGCTTGGCGATGAGAACGAAGGGACGCGGTTGCCGGAGGTGGATGGCGTCGAGGTGCGTCCCGCGTTGGATGTGCGTTCGCTGCTCGCCTTCGATCGGCCCATCAGCACAAATGTCCGCGATGTGCCGTTGTTAGGTAAAGCCCCCTTCGTCCGAACTCTGCCGCGCTGGCAGATCGAGATCACCACACAGGGGTGGAAGTTTCCCGCTCCCGGGGAAGCGCATCTGCCGCCGCCGTTGCGCGTGTTCCGTCAGGAGACGCCGGAACTGCCGGTGGCGGATGCGGCCGACGCGCCGGTCGAAGAGGCATCGCCGACGAAGAAAACTCGGCTGAAGCCGCCGAGCGACATGGTGATGTTCAAGGATCGGCTGCTGTATCTTTTGCAGCCGCCGCTCGAGGATGTATTCGCGGGGAAGCAGGTATCACTGCCGTTTCAGCCGTACCCCTATCAGGTGAAGGGCGTCGCGTTCCTAATGCCTCGCCATGCCGCCCTGATCGCGGACGAAATGGGACTTGGTAAAACCGCCCAAGTCATTATTTCGCTGCGTCTGCTGCTGCACAGCGGGCTGATCCGCCGAGCGCTCGTCGTTTGTCCCAAGCCCCTCGTGGTGAATTGGACGCGAGAATTGCGGACCTGGGCGGAGGATGTGCCGTTCGAAGTCATCGGCGGCGATACGCAGGCACGGCGAGCCCAATGGTACGCTTCGAAATTCCCGGTGAAGCTCGTCAACTACGAGTTGCTCACGCGCGATCATGCCTTCGTTTCGGACCCGGAAGTGCATTTCGACGTCGTCGTGCTCGATGAGGCCCAGCGCATCAAGAATCGCGACTCGAAGACGGCCCAAGTCGTTCGCGGCATCTCGAGAGAGCGAAGCTGGGCGATGACCGGCACGCCGATCGAGAATCGCGTGGAAGATCTGGTCAACATCTTTGCCTTCGTCGATCCCGAACGCATTCCGCCGGAGACGCCGACGAAGCTGCTTCCCGAATTGACGCGCGACTGCATTCTACGCCGCGTGAAAGAGGAAGTGGCGACCGACATGCCGCCGAAGGTAATCCAAGATACGTTGCTCGAATTGACCGCTGCACAGAAACATACCTACGACCGCGCGGAGAAGGAAGGCATCATCCAGCTCAACTCGTTGGGCGACACCATTAGCGTGCAGCACGTCTTCGAACTCGTGATGCGGCTCAAACAGATCTGCAACTTCGATCCCCTCACTGGCGAAAGCGCGAAGCTGGAGCAACTCCTCGCCGACATGGAGGAAGTGGCCGCGAACAAGCGGAAAGCGATCGTCTTTTCGCAATGGGTCAGCCCACTGGAGACCGTTGCCAAGGAACTCGAACCCTACGGCCCGCTCCTCTACCACGGCAAGGTTGCGCATCGCGATCGCCAGCCGATTCTGGACCAGTTCAAAGCCGATCCGACCAAGCATGTGCTGCTGATGAGCTACGGCACCGGCAGCGTCGGATTGAATCTGCAGTTCACCAACTACGTCTTCCTCTTCGACCGCTGGTGGAACCCCGCCATCGAAGACCAAGCCATCAACCGCGCCCATCGGCTGGGTCAAAAGGAGACGGTGTTCGTCAAGCGATTCGTGAGCCAAGGCACGATCGAGGAACGCATCGCGGAAGTGCTGGAAAGAAGCGCCAGCTCTTCCAGGAAATGATCTGTCAAAACGGCCCGCCGCCGACGTTGGGCCTTACCGAAGACGACATCTTCGGCCTCTTCGACGTGCAAGCCCGCCCCAAACGCGTCGCCGGTTGAAGCTTCAACGCCTGACCTCGAACGTGGCTAAAGCATGTGAGCGCCCGCGAGTTTCAAGGAGCCGCGCACGCAGTAAGCGGTTCGGCGTGGCGTGCTGCGAAACCGCTTACTGCGTGCGGCTCCCTTGAAACTCGTGTCCGGCGTTCGCTCGGCAGGTATCGCGTCGCGGCTGACCGCACTTCGATTTTCGTTGGCGTCCCGGCTTGCGCGTCCTCTATGATGGGCGCGTCCGACAACGTCTCTCCCTGATGAACACGAAGAAAGGGTTGGTTCGATGAAGCGTTTGCTTTCCCTCGCCGCGATCGCGCTCGGCGTCTGCTTCCTCGCGGATCCCGCGGCCGCTCAAGAAAAGTATCTGGACCAGATCAACAAGGCTTCGAAAAGGCGCCGGTTCAGGCCAAAGCGAAGCCGCAAGGTGCTCGTCTATTCCAAGACGGCCGGCTTTCGTCACAGCTCGATTCCCGTCGGCATCCGCGCGTTCACGCTGATGGGCGACAAGACCGGCGCCTACACGGTCGAAGCGACGGAAGATCCGTCGTACTTCGTTCCCGAGAAGCTGAAGCAGTTCGATGCCGTCATCATGCTCAACACGACCGGCGACTGCCTCCGCCCGGCCGGTGCCGATGCGAAGGAGAAGGAAGAACTTTACAAGAAAAGTCTGCACGAGTTCGTCCTGAGCGGGAAAGGCCTGATGGGCACGCACTCCGCCACCGACACCTACGGCGGCTGGAAGGCTTACAACAAGATGATGGGCGGCACCTTCAACGGCCATCCTTGGCACCAAAAGGTGCCGATCAAGAACCTCGCCCGACGCACCCACTTAATGCGGCCTTCGACGGCAAGGACCTCAACATCAACGACGAAATTTATCAGTTCCGCGCCGACGGCGGTTTGGAATCGGAACGCATGATGCTCCTCGCCCTCGACACCAAGACGATGGACGTGAGCAAAGGCAATCGCAAGGACGGCACCTACCCCGTGAGCTGGTGCGCCAACTACGGCAAAGGCCGCACGTTCTACTGCTCGCTGGGCCACCGCGAGGAAATCTACTTCAATCCGCAGATTCTGCAGCACTACTTGGCTGGCCTGCAATTCGTGATGGGCGACCTCGAAGCGCCGAGCAAGGCGACCGAAGACACCGCCTATCAGAACGAGAAGAAGTAAATCGCGTACCCTCTCCCCGCTGGCGATCACGTCGAACCTTCGATTCAGTGATCAGCGGGGGAGAGGGTGGCCGAAGGCCGGGTGAGGGGGGCACGATGACAACAAGGGATGATGGATGAACGAGGAGGGATGAAAGAAGACAGCGCGATGATTCCGATTCCTCCCTCATCCCTCCTATTTCTGCCTTCTCAAATCCCCTCACCCGCCCTTCGGGCACCCTCTCCCCCCGCCCAATCACTGTCTTGCATGCGCAGGCTTCTCGCCGGCGGGGGGAGAGGGAATTACACCAGCTCAAATCGGCCCGTGACGACGTTGCGGTCGAGCAATGCGGGCCAATAAGCGAACACTTCGCGGACGGGCGGTCGGCCCGACGTGTAGCCCGTCACTCCCGGTGGGCCGGAGGTGACGAGGGGCGCGAATTCCTTTGTGAAGCGTTCCACTACCGCGCGGCGTTCGTCGTGCACGGCGACTCGCAACGTCACCTCCGGCGGATCGGCGGATACGATGCCGGGGGTAAGCACGCCGGAGCCGATGACCTCGATGTTGCTCCGTTGCGGCGATATGCCGATGGCCGCGAGGCGGTCGAGCAGTATGCGTCCGGCCGCGTTCGCTTTGGCGACGGCATCCGGGCCGCAGAGGACGAGGGTTCCCGCCGAGGCCCAGCCGTCGCGGTAGGCGATCGACACCTTGTACGAAGGAGGCGCCGGCTTCCCTTTTCCGGCGGAGATGCGCACGCGATCCGGGCCGGATAGCCCAAGTTTCAGCGAGGCAAAATCGGCGACGACATCGGGCGTCATGTAGGCGGCGGGATCGCCTACCTCGTAGAGCAACTGCTCGCGAACGGTTTCCAGATTGACCGCGCCGCCGCTTCCGTCGGGTTTGCCGACGACGAACGAGCCATCCGCTTCCACATCAACGAACGGATAGCCGACGTTCGCGAGATTGGGTGCGTCCTTCCAATGCGTCCAAATGCCGCCCGTCACCTGGGCGCCGCATTCGACGAGATGGCCCGCCGCGGTCGCTTGGCTCAGGCGGTCCCAGTCATTCCAATTCCAACCGAACGCATGCATGGCGGGGCCGACAGTTAGCGACGCGTCGGCGACTCGGCCAGTGACGACGATCTCCGCTCCCGCGGCCATAGCGTCCGCGATCGGGCGAGCCCCGAGATACGCATTCGCACTGACGACGCGCGAGCGGATGCCGGCAAGTGGTTCGCCGGTGTCCAGATTCGTCAACTGATGGCCGGCGGCGAGAATGCGGTCGAGGTCCGGCAGCAGGTCGTCGCCTTCCACGATCGCGATGCGCCGAGTCAGGCCATGCTTCGCGAGGATCGCCTTCGCTTTCTCCGCACACGCTCGCGGATTCATGCCCCCCGCATTCGTCACGATCTTGAGCTTCGGCTGCGACTTCAGCTCCGACGTCAGGCGGTCGAGCACATCGAGAAAATCGCCCGCGAAGCCAGCTTGGGGGTCTTTCTGTTTCTGCAATGCCAGGATCGACATCGTGAGTTCGGCGAGGTACTCCAGGGTGAGTACGTCGAGTTTGCCGTCGCGCACCAGGCGAATCGGAGCATCGAGGCTATCGCCCCAGAACCCGCAACCGTTGCCGATTCGCATCGAAGTGCCCTCAAATCTTGCGCTGTTGACCAAGCTTCAAGCCACAACATCAAATCCGACAAGTTCATAAACTTGTCGCCACGCAGAAGCGGGGTTTTGCGGCACTGAACATTGATACAATGCACACGGACTTCGGCCCGCTGTCTCTCACGCCCACGGCCCGCTGAATGAGCGTCTTGTATCTGGCTGCCGATGCGGAAATCTTGGCCGGCAAACTCGCCGACCTGATCGATGCTCAGATTCGCGAAGGCGACTTCTTCCGCCCCATCGACATCGTCGTACCCAATCGCTTCCTGGGCCGTTGGCTGAAGCTTTGGCTCGCACGCAAGATGGGGGTGGCCGTCAATCTTCGCTTCCAGTTCCTCGAATCCGCGCTCTGGGATTGGTATCGCGCCATCGATCCTCGGCCCATCGAGAAGCCCGATCCGACGCAACCCTTCGACCTCCGCAAGCATCCGTCGAAACCCGAGTTTCTCGAACCGGAAACGTATCGCCTGCTCGTCCTCTCCGTGCTCCTGCATGAAGAAGGCGACGCCCTCGCTCTCTTTCGCCATTATCTGCAACGCAGCGACGGCCAACTGCGGCGCCGCAGCTGCCGCCGGGCGTGGCAACTCGCGGGATTGCTCAGCGATTTCATCCGCGACTACGAGTATCACCGCCAGCAGGAACTCATTCAACCATGGCTTCGCGGCCAGCTCGGGCTGTCCGCGCAGTTCGGGGCCGAATCGCTGGAACGCGGGCAACGCGAGGTGTTCCAGCACATCGTCGGCCTGCCCGAAGGCAAACGCCAACTGCTCATCAGCGCGACGGGCCGCAATTTCAAGACGCTGCCTCAGTATGTGATGGAAGTGCGCGAGGTCTTCGAGACGCTGCATCCCCCGCAGCGAGATGGAAAGCCGCCGACCGTGCACCTCTTCGGCCTCACGCAGATTTCGCGCATGCATGTCGAAGCGTTGCGATTCCTTGGGCCCTTCTTCGATCTGCGGGTGTATCACCTCAATGCGCTTGCCGGGCGGTTGCCGCGGAAATTGGAAAGGGAGCAACTGCAAGGCGTGGCCGAGTCGTTCATCGTCGATCGCCGATCGGACAAGGTGCAAGCGGGGGACAGCTTGCTGCATCTGTGGGGCAGGGCGGGGGCGGAGAGCTTTTGGCTGATGGCCGAATTTCTTTCGCTGCCGTCGTTCTCCGCGGAGGGTTTGGTCGCCTCGGCGGCGCGTGGGCGAAAATCGAAGCCGACCGTGCTCACGCGCCTGCGCGAATACCTGTTCACACCCGACAAATTCAACGACGACGATCGCATGCCGCAGGACACGTCGCTGCAAGTGGTCGGCTGCCCCGGCATCCTGCGTGAGGTGGAAACGGTCCACAACAGTATCCTGCACAACCTGCAGGAAAATCCTGAACTGCGGCAAACCGACATCGCCGTCCTCGCCGTCGATATGGGACGCTATCGCCCGGTGCTGCAAGCGGTCTTCGAGAGGCCGCCGCATCCGGTTTCGTACAACCTGATCGATTACAGCGCCGCCGGGCTCAGCACCTTCGGCCATGCTTTGATCGGCATGCTCGACCTCGCGCAGGAATCGTTCGCGCGTTCAAAGGTTTTCGAAGTACTGCTCAACCCGTGCATCCTCGCAAGGCTCGGCGTCGATCATCAGGAAGCGATGACGTGGGTCGATTGGGCGGAAAAGCTCGGCATCCATCAGGGCTGGGACGCTGCGGAAAAAGGGGAGCAAGGTCTGCCCGCCACGCCGCAATTCGGCTGGAAGCTCGGCCTGCAGCGCCTCCGCCTGGGCCGATTCATGGCGACGACGCCGGAGGACCACGATGGCGACACGCCGCGCTTCGGCGACATCATTCCCTTCGCCGATCTGGAAAGCAGCGACCGCGATAAGCTGGATCGCTTCTGTCTTGCGGTCGAGGGATTGCTGCCGCGACTGCGGGCTCTACGGCATTTTCAGGGCGCCGGGCCGGAATGGGCGGAGCGGATTCGCGAGCTGGTCGTCGATTTCTTCGAGGTGCCTGAGGATCGGCCCGAAGAGGGAGAAGTGCGCGATCGGCTGCTCGCCTCGCTCGATCGCCTGAGCCTATGGGACCAACTCGCCGGGCCAGGCAAGGAGCCGCATCCGCTGCCGCTCGCGCTCGTGCGCGAGTATCTGCTGACGCAACTTGAAACGATTCCGGGTTCGCAAGGCCAACCGCTGGTCGGCGGCGTGACGCTGACCGGGTTGCAACCGATGCGGCCTGTGCCGTTCAAAATCGTCTATGTGCTCGGCATGGGGGAGAAGAATTTTCCAGGGAGCAATTTCCTCACCGCGCTCGACCTTCGCAACCTGGGCGACCGTCCGCGCGGCGACATTCGCCCGGCCGAGCATCAGCGGTTCATCTTCCTGGAAACCATCCTGTCGGCGGCCAAGAAACTTTACCTGTATTACGACAACCGCGATTTGCAGAAGGACGAACCGCTCTTTCCCGCGGTCCCCGTGCAGCAGCTTCGACAGTTTCTCGATCGCTGCATCCTTCGTGAGCCGTTTCAGGAAACGGCCGTCCCGCTGCATGGGCACGACGAAGCGTTTCTCGATCCGACGAAGAAGCCCGACTGGCAGGATGTGCTGGTGCAATATCGCGGGACGGATCGCCTGCTGACCGTGATGGACGCGGAAAAGAAGGGCCGCTTCAAACCGAACATTTATTCGCAGGATGAGCTGAACCAACGCATCGCGGAGCTGAAGCCGGACTTTTCGCTGACCGTCGCGAATGGCGTGGCCGCGACGAGTCCGCCGACGATCGCGTTGCGCGAGCTGCGCAACTACCTGATGTGTCCCGCCGAGGCGATGCTGAAACGGCATCTGCGGATCGACGACGAGCCAGAGCGCATCGAGGAAGAGGATTTCGAGCCGCTGACGACCTCGCGTTTGCAAGGCATGCGGCTTGTTCAACAGGTGCTGACGCAGATCGTGTCGAAGAGCGCCGCGGGGCAGCTGGATACCGTCCTCGAGGAATGGGTCGAACGATTCGAGGCGACCTACGACGGCTGGCGACTGCGATGCAAAGCCCCGGAAGAAGCGTTCGGCGAAATCGATCGTGCGGCTCTCCGGCAGGAATTGCATGAGCGCATCTTCGGCCGAGGCCGGCTGGCTTCGTTCCTCCGCGAACGCGTCGCCAAGCAATATGTCGGCCTGCTCGCGATGGGCGCCAGCCTGCGGCCCATCGAAGCCAAGCTGCGTTTTCCTTCGCTCACGATCCCGCTCACGCGGACGTTGCCGCACACGCGGGCAACTCAGGCGAATCTGGTCGGCGATTTGAAGATGACCTGGGTCGATGCTCATTCGCTCGATGTGCTGGTCATGACGGGGACGAAGAAATTTTCCGTCACCGAGATGTCGAGCTATCTGTTCGAGCCGGTGCTGATGTACATGTCGCTGCTGGCGCATGACGACGGCATGGTTTCCGAATGGATGGCGGCACGCGACCTGTGCGTGCATGTCGCGTTTGCGGAGGGGCTCGGTACCATCCGCTATCCGGCCGGAATGATCCAGGCGACGGAGGCGAAGGCGTTTCTTTCGGAGTTGGCGACGGACTTCCTCGACCCGAATCGCTGCGATCTGCTTCCTTTCCGCTGCCTGGAAAAGCCGCCGATAGCGGTGTTGTTTCATCAGGAACACGATCCGATCAATGCGGACGAATTCCGCGAAAAGATCGAGGAAGCAATGGAAGACGACGGCCAATTCGGTCGGCCGCTCGTGATGGACCTGGTGCACCGCATCGAAGTGACAGTGCCGGAGGATGCGCTCGAGATGATGCAGCGGCGTTTTCGTCTGCTCGACATGGGCCCCGCTCTGAGCCGCGAAACGGTCGAATCGGTCGATCGCGGCGAGGAGGACTGGGCATGACCGTCGAGAAGATCGACCTATCGCGCCACGCCGTCGTCGAAGCGTCGGCAGGTACGGGAAAAACTTATACCATCGAATGCCTCGTGCAGCGGCTGCTGCTCGAACGCGACATTCCCCTCGACAGCATCCTCGTCGTCACCTTTACCGAGAAGGCGACCGCCGAGCTGAAGGAGCGCATCCGCCGATCGCTGGAGCGAGCGCTCGCCAAAGCGCCGGCGAATCGCCGGGTCATCACCTCGCTCGAAGATTTCGATCAGGCCCCGATCTTCACGATTCATGCGTTCTGCCAGCGATTGCTGCAGGAGTATCCCCTCGAGAAGGGTCAGGACTTTCGGCCCGAATTAGTTGATGACGACGAACTGTTGCCGCTCGCATTGCGCGAAGTGCAACGTCGAGTTTGGCCCAAGCTCTATGGAAAAGAACTCGCCTGTGTCCTCGGCCTCGCCGACTTCAACCGCGATACGGCCGAGAAGTGGGAAAAGAAGGTCATCGAGATCGCGAAGAAGTATCGCGGGGCCAATGGCCATCGCATCGTTCCGCCGTTTCTGCCGGATTGGTTGAGCTATGTCGTTCAGTCGTGCCATCGCGGCGATCAGCTTTTGGAGGATTTGCAGGAGATCCGTCCGGATGTGCAATGGAAGCACCTGCTCGCGGTGCAGACGATCCATGAGACGCAAAAGATGCTGGAGGATATGAAACGCCAGCGCGGGCAGCAAAGCTTCGACGACATGATCGCCCGCGTGGACGAAGGGCTCGACCCAGAGCGCAACCCGAATGCCGGCGAGTTGCTCTTCCGCCTGCGCCAGCGATTTCAATACGGCATCGTCGATGAGTTTCAGGACACCGATCCGCTGCAGTGGCGCATCTTTCGCCGCATGTTCCTCGAGGCGGGCGATTCGCGGCTCATCGTCGTCGGCGATCCGAAGCAGGCGATCTATGGCTTCCGCGGCGCCGACCTGCCGACGTATCAGCAAGCTGTCAACGATATGGTGAAGAAGCACAAGGCATGCAGCTATCCGTTGACCACGAATTGGCGCTCCGTACCCGAGTTGCTCCAGGGACTGAATCGCCTCTATCTCGATGGCGGCGTGTTTCCGCCCGTCGATCGCATTACCTATCACCCCGTTGATGCTCCGCCGGAAGAAGAGCGAAGGCTCAGCGTCGATCGCGATGCGAGCAGTCGACCCGCGATCAACCTTGTCGATGTCCGCGGCTACTCGACGGCGTTGCAGGGGGCGAAAACCTACGCGTCGTTCGTCGCTGCCGAGATTCGCCGACTGCTGGCGGGCGACGACGATCGGCCATCGATCGCGTATCGAAGCAAGGGAGACGAGGCGAAGCCGATCGATGCGGGGGACATCTGCATCCTGGTGTTTCGCCGGAGCGAGGCAAAGAAGATCACGCAGGAATTGGCGAAGCTCCGCATCCCGTACACGGTTTACAAGGAATCGGGTCTATGGAAATCGGATGAGGCCGAGCAGATTCGCCACTTGCTCGAATCGCTGCAGCGGCCCGATGAGCCGGCGTCGTTTCGTAAGGCGCTGCTCACGCGATTCTTCCGACTCAAGCCCGCCGAGATCGCGAGCGCGGGAGAAGTGCCGAGCTATCATCCGGCTCGCCGATTGTTTTTGCAATGGGCTGGGTTGGCGGAATCGCGGCGTTGGTCCGCGCTCTTTCAATCGCTGCTGGAGCAATCGGGCGTCATCGTGCATGAGCGCGAAGATCCCGAATTCGAGCGACATCAGGCGAACTATCGCACGATCCTCAGCTCGCTTGAGCAAACCGCCTACCGCGACAACGGCGACCTTTTGCACCTGATCGATTACATCCGCCACCGCCGCAGTGCGACGTCGGTCGAGACCGACTATCAGCCGATGGAAACGCAGCGACCCAAGGTGCGGATCATGACGATCCATGCCAGCAAGGGGCTTGAGTTTCCCGTCGTCTTCTTTGCCGGCGGTTTCACCAACTCGCGGCCCGAATTCATCCGCAACTACCGCGACGGCAACAATCGCTTGGTCTTCGATCTCATTGAGGACGCATCGACCAAGTGGTATCCCCTGGACGAAAAGAAAGCATTGAATCGCAGGCTGACGTATGTCGCTCTCACGCGGGCGATGGTGAAGCTCTACATTCCCTTCATGGAAAAAGGAAAAGGATGGAGCAATTCGCCGGTGACGCTGCTGACCGAATCGATGATCAAGTCGAAGCTCGCCGGCTTCGAGCAAGCAGTCGAGTTGATTCGGCCTGGAAGGAAGAAGCCGGACCCGCTGCCGTTCGATGCGGCCGCGATTGCGGGGTCGAGTTCGCCATTGGTGGTGGATGAGCTATTCCCCGAACTCGATCCGAACCTGCGTGAGAGGCGGATCACGATTCAGTCGTTTTCCAGCTTGCACCGGACCCGGCATGGCCCCGAGGAAACGATCGCGTTCGGCGAAGGGATCGAACGACGCGACGAGACGGAATTCACGATTGCCGTCGCCGAGGATCCGCTGCGCGGGGCCGCCTTCGGCGACGTCGTGCATCAGGTGTTGGAGGAAGTCGATTTCGCCGAGATCGGCCGACTCCGCGAGATGGACGACATGCTGCGGGCGAACACTCCGACGCGGGCTGCCATCGACAAGATCGTGCACGACAACCTGCACAAGTTCACGGTCCCGATGCCCGCCGATCAGCTTGAAACGCTGTGCAAGATGCGCGTCGCAAGCCTGGTGTGGAACGCGCTGCGGACGCCGTTGCACCCGATCGGCGGGCCGATCTGCGAAGT
>JAXMAT010000055.1:0-36207 GCA_046350235.1 Gemmataceae bacterium
ATGCCGAGGAGAATGCTGGGAAGCGAAGCGATGACGGAGAAGACCAGCGACGCGATGCCGAAGATCAGCGACGCAGTCGCTTTGCCGCTCGCGGGCCGAGGCGGTTCCGGGTCGGGCCATCGGCGATCGCGATAGCCCGCCCGCGGGCGATCGTCATAGTCATCCCGTGGGCGGCTCCTGCCGCCGCGATACGCTTCGCGCGGCGGATCAGGAACCAACTCGGCCGTCATGATCGCATCGGCGGGAAGCGGCTCCGGCGCCGATGGAGCTTGCACGATTGCTTGGCAACGCGGGCAACGGAGTTTCTTCCCGGCATGAGCTTCGGGGTATTCCAGCTTCGTTCCGCAGGAGCACAGCGTTTGCGGCATGGATCAACCTCTTCGTCCGAATGCCCTGTCACCGATGCGTCTTGGAATGGCGTCTCGATGTCGGCAGTTGTTCACCCTGCATCGGCAGGACCGGTCTTGGCGGGGCAGAGCCGATAGACCAGTTCTTCCACCTCGTCGTCGCCCATCGGTGGCGACTCCGTGAAACCAAAACAAAGCGTGAATCCGCATTTCTCCAGCACCCGGATGGAAGCGAAATTATGCTTGGCCACGTGGGCATAGATGGGGCGGATCGAATCTCGCTCCAGCAAGGCGGCAAGCGCCGCGGAAGCGATGCCACGGCCCCACCATTCCTTCCCGATCCAGTAGCAGACAAGCCGCCTCCACTCCGATTCCCAACTGCCGACGCTTCCCACGACTTGGTCATCGACGAGAACCGTTTGGATCCGAACCTTGGGATCGTCCATCATTCGGCTCCAGTGAGCCGTAAAGGCGTCCCAATCGCGGCCGGGAAAGGCGGCCATCATGCACGCATCCGGGTCGCTTTGATGCGAGAAAAAGATCGGCAAATCGCCAGGCTCGACGTTCCGCAACCGTACGTTCGTCGCTCGTTGCATGGGGCCCTTGGGTTCAGTCATCACTTCATGTTCGCAATCCACTCGCGGATGAGGCGAACGCCGGTGTCGTCGGGCACCTTCGATCCGACGTGCGGCATGCGTCCCAGTCCGGTGATGCTCATGCGGTGCAGGATCACGGATTGGTCCGGCTTGCCGGGAGCGAGGACCTTCGCTTCCTTGATGCCGAAATTGCCGTGGTTCGGAGCGATGTCGGCAATGCCCATGTCCTTCACCGGCAGCGTGGCGAGCAGCTTGAACTCCGCGTTGCCGCCGCCCCATTTGATGTGGCAATGGCCGCAGTTCGAGTGCAGATAAGAAAGGGCTCGCGATTCGATCGGCTGCTTAGCATCGTGATAATCCGCCAACTTCGGCAACTCGGCCGGACGCTTGGGCAACGGCTTGGCGAAGAGGCCGATGTGCTCGAGCGTATCTAGTTGGTTGGCGACGACTCCGTTGTAGTCGTGGTCGCGATTCATCTGAAGCGTGCTGACGCCGAGAGCGAATTTGGCGGCGTTCGTATGGCATAGCGAACATTCCGCACGGCTCGGCAGACGATACGACTGGCGAACGACGGCGTCGCCCACCTTGATCGGCAGTTCCAAATCTCGGCCTTCGGCTTCGAGTAGGTCCGCATCGGTTTGGTCCTCATTCCAGACGTACGTGTAGCCGCGCCAGTACTGGTCGCCGATTTCCTGCGTCCCCTCGAACTGCTGGAAGTGGAGGATGCGCGTCTCCAGGCGTTTGCGCGATTTCGGATTGCCGCGTTCCATATCCATGGCGAAGGTTTTCACGAGAACCGTGCCGTCCGGGAAACGCCAGCCCGGAGGAGCGCCGGGCGACGGTTGCGGGTAAGTGATTTCATCGAAGCCGATCTTGCCGTTGCCGGGGATGGCGATGAAGCGTTCCTTGTGGGCATGGTCGCCCCAAAGTTGCGCGTTCACGGAGTAGGGAATGACGCCCGGAGCGGGAACATGATCCTTCGTGGAAGCGAAGAGGCCGGTTTCGCTGAGCTTCTTGGGGAAGGGCGGAGCCGTCGCCGTTTGCGGCGGGGCCTTCACGAGCTGATGCAGGCCGCCTCCCATGAAATCGAGGAAGTAGATTTCGCCCGCTTCGTCCTCGCCCCAGCCGACGATGCGGAGGTTGGTGCGGGCCAGCTCGCGCGAAATCGTCGCCTCCTTCGTGGGCGCGGCGGTCTTGCGGTATTCCCAGATGCGGCCCGTGTCGAAGTCGCCGTAGATGTAGGAGCCCTTCAGTTCCGGCATGCGCGTGCCGTGGTAGACGAAGCCGCCGGTGATCGAGCGGAAGTCGCTGTGGTGGTGTTCGACCAACGGCTTGAGGATCGGCGTCGGCCCTTTCTTGCGTTCAGGACGGAAGGGATGCAGGCCCTCTTGGACGGACCAACCGTAGTTGCCGCCGCGTTCGATCTTGTAGACCATTTCCCACAGGTCCTGCCCCACTTCGCCGCACCATAGATCGCCATTGGCGCGGTCGAAGGTGTAGCGCCACGGCTGACGCAGGCCATAGGCCCAGACCTCCGGCAATGCGCCGGGCGTATTGACGAAGGGATTGTCCTTTGGAATCGTGTACGCCTTGCCGTCGGGTCCGGGCGTCGGTTTGATGCGGAGAATTTTGCCGAGGGGTGAGCCGAGATCCTGGCCGATTTGAAGCTGATCCGCGATGCCTGAGCCATCGCCCGTGCCGATGTAGAGGCATTCGTCCTTGGCGGAAAACTTGAGACATCCGCCATTGTGGCCGCCGCTGGGCCATTCGTAGACGGCGGTTTCGCTCGCGGGATCTGCGGCGATGCCGTCCTTCGTCCGATTCAACGTGAAGCGAGCGACACGCGTCCCCTTCGGATTTTCGCTCGCGCTGTCGGCGACGTAGGTGATGTAAAGCTCCCCCTTCGCATCGAACTTCGTCGTCGGCACCGCGAGGGCATAGAGCACCGGCTTGGTCGCTTCGCCTTTGGTGTTTTTGCCTGGCTTCAGTTCGAGGACGAGCGACTTCTCGGTCGTGTCCTTGCTATTGCGAAACGCCCAAACCTTGCCCCAGCGTTCGGCGATCAGCAGCCAATCGCTGCCTGGAACTGCAGCCATGTCGAGCGGTTCGCTGAAGGTGAGCTTGGGAAACGCTCGCTCCGTGCGATAAGGCGCCGGCGGTTCGGGGGAACCGACGACCTTCGACGTGGTCCAAAGAATCCGCTTCTCGATGCCGACGACTTTCTTCGTCGATTGCGGCCCTTGAGCCAGGAGGAACGGCAGACCAAGAAGGGCCAACGGAAGCACCGCCAAGCCGCAGCACCAAACGCGACGCATCGTCGATTCTCCGCAGAGATGTGGGGTCGGCCCCGATTGTAGCGAGCAATCCGACGCGATGCGAGCAAAAGGCAGAAGCCGCGAAGAATCAAGACCTCGCGGCTCTGCCGCATAGCTACTGCGGATTGCATGGAACGACGATAAATGCCAACTCCGGCACGCGCCGGCGGCAGATCGTGGACGCCGCAGCGGCTCGAAGGGTTGCGGCGGACTGAACCAGTGCTGCCTCCACCGCTTCGCGAGCGACTAGCGATGGGTCGAACGAAACGAATACCGCGACGCGTGCCGTGTTGGGCGCGGGTCGAACCGAGTCGATCCGGGCCTGTGCGAGCACGTCGTTGCCGAGTTCCCAACTCAACGCATGCTCGAGCGCGCGGGCGATTTGCCGGCAAAGCTGCAAGCCCTTGCGATTCGGTTTGCGTGCATTGGGACGATACGCGAAACGAGGATCAATGCCATCCTCAGGGCCGACGTCGGTGCATAGCGATGCGAAACGAACGTGGGAAATTCTCCGCTTCATGGGATGCTCTCGTGAAAAATTCGGATGTTTGTTGGAAATGACGGGAGCCGGCTTGCGATCAACGCAGGCGGCGATCAGACGACGGAGTAGAGATGAGAGCACGCATAACGAATCCTCCCGCGGAGCAAGCTGGGTTACACGGGAGGCGCAAAAAGGGAGTTCGCGAAAGTTCTTGTAGGGTGTGTCGAGCGGAGCGGGACGCACCGCCGCTACCAATTGCAATAGCATCCAGCGTGCGAGGTCTTGTGAATTGGAATCAACGAATCCCGGCAACCGGTAACGGTGCGTCTCGCTCGGCTCGAAACACCCTACAAGACTACAGCAAGCCGCGCGACCAGTTGGCGGCGTGGCCGCCGGGGATGGCTTTGCCGGCGCGGATGCGACGCCAATGTTCCATCACAACGGCGGGGTCGTACTTGCGATAGATGAAGTCGGCTCGCAGCGATTTCGCCCCCGCTTTCGCGAGTTCGCCGAGCCGGGGCGACAGGCAGTAGGGGCCCTGATTCAACACGATGGTTCGGCAATGGTAGTCGATCGCGGTCACTTTCTCGCCATGGCTCGATTCCATCTCCATGCTTTCGAACGAGCAATTCGCCTTGCCGGGGCAGCCGCCGATGAGGTTGGCGTACGCGCATGATTCCGCGAGGAAGAGCGGCGTATCCTGATGCACGATCAGCACGGCCCTTTCGCCGAATTCGTTCCACAGCGATCGGCTGTTGGCGAAGCCGTCTTCGGGGGAGAGAGCGAAACGCGTCGCTCCCATGGCGAGCACTTGCTGAGCGGCGATGCGATTGAGGATGTAGACCGACCAATCCGTCGCGAGGTCGATCTCGCCCGTGTCGGCGGAATTTGGATCGAGACCCAAGTAATGCCATGCGGATAGATTCGCCGCCTCCCACTTCCGCCAACCCGCATCGCGGAGCGTGCGGATTTTGTGCAGCAAGCCCTTCTCTTCCCATTGCCGACTGAGCGCGGGCAAGGCCAGGCGAATGCGGTTATGGCCGATCTGGTCGGTGAGCGACGCGAGCTTTTCGCGCAGCGTCATCGGATGATCGCGAGTGATATCGATGATCGCTTCATCGACATTCGCCCAATCCTGCGATTCGAATCGATCGAGAAACGCAATGCGATCGACTTTAATCGACCAGTGAAACTCCGTAGTCGCTGCGGGTGCGACGGCCGGCGGACGGACGACCGCTTGCAGTCGCTCGACGCGTTGGATACGGGTCGCCTGCAACTGAATTTCGAGTGATTGGGTCAGTTCTCGCCGAATCGCATTCAGGCGTGAGACGGGGACGAACAAACCCTCAGCGTTGCGGAAGTTCGAATCGCCCGATTCGAATGCGGTATCGCCGAGCCTCGCGAATGCATTGCGAAACGCGGATTCGGTGCGAGCCGGATCCTGTGCGGCATCGAACGGGCCGGGTGACGTGATGGTCGCTTCGTGTTCGCCGCATCGGCCGACGACATGCAACGCATCGCGCGTCAAGGTCGCATCCACGTCAAGGCGGCGACGAACGACGTACGCCCCCGGCTTGGGCCGTTCGACGCGGTAGCGTTGCTTCACGTCTTGCGACGACGAGCAGTACACCGGCGCCCCGCGCGGCAATTCCGGTGCATCGGCAGGAATCCTGACCTCAACCGTCACGCCTTCGGCCGCTTGAACGTCTCCTTGCGCTCGGCCACGGGACAACACATAGAGGCGATCGATCGCCGAAGCCGACCGGTTTGCCGAGCGTCGGCAGATCAATCTGCAAGCCATCATGCTTCTGCAATTCGCGCGCGGTGCGGAAACGCAATCGGCGTTCGCTGCCGACATTCACGATCTGCTCGACCACGCCGATACGCGTGCCCCGATGGCCCACCGTGTCGCGGTCGGCCACTTCCTTGTCTTTGTGCGATTCGATGAACAGCTTCGTCCACGGTCGGCTGAAGACAGTCTGAAGATCTGCCTCCACCTCGGGCCGATCGTCGGCCTCCAGCGTGCCGTCGATTAGGCGTCGGTAATAATCGGTAGCCGCGGCGACATAGAGCGGGCCTTTTTTGCGTCCTTCGATCTTGAAGCACGACACGCCCGATGCTCGCAGCACTGGCAGATGGTCGGGAAGCGCGAGGTCTTTCATCGAAAAGGGGAAGCCGTTGGTCGGGTCGCGTTTCACCGGCGAGCCGTCGCGCAGCTCCATCGGCGCCCCTTCGACATGGAAGGAGTCGCGACAGGAATACGAACATTTGCCGCGATTGCCGCTGCGGCCCAGCGTTTGTGCGGAGAAAAGGCACAGGCCGCTGTAGGAGTAGCAGAGGGCGCCGTGGATGAAGACTTCGGTCTCGATGCCGCTCGCCGAAGTGATGTCGCGGACCTCTTCGAAGGTCAACTCGCGGGCCAGCACCGCTCGGCGAAAACCGAGTCGCTTCAGCACCTCGGTCCCCGTTCGATTGTGCACCGCCATCTGCGTGCTGCCATGCAATTCGATCTTGGGGAACCACTGCTTCAAAGCGCGAGCGACGCCGAGGTCTTGCAGAATGACCGCGTCGGCGCCGATCTCATCGAGAGCGACGAGGGCTTCCGCGAGTTCCTCCAATTCGTCCTGACGGATGAGCGTATTGATGGTGACGAACACACGCTTCGGCGGCGATTGGGCATGGGCGAACGCGACGATTTCCGCCAATTCATGCAGCTCGAAGTTCTCCGCTTCCGCGCGAGCCGAGAATTTTTTCAGGCCCAGATAGATCGCATCGGCTCCGAACTGAAACGCGGCGAACCCCGCATCCAATCCGCCGGCCGGCGCAAGCAACTCGACAGGCCGTTGGCTGCCGTCGTCCGCGAAATCGATCGTGAGGGCAGGGGAGTTTTCCTCGGTCGCATAGGCCCCCTGCGGAGCGAGCGGTTCCGGGGCGTCGTCGGCCGTCGGCAGTTCGCCCGCCAGGCGCAGCCCTTCCCAGGTGGGGGCCGGGGCCGCTTCGGCATTCAAAAGGGGGAGCGAAAACTTGCCGTCCACAGCCATTCCTCGGAGCAAAGCTTTGCTTCATTCTATCGGCCACCACGGCAATAAAGTCGGGGCGTTGGTTTCAGGAGTGGGAATCGCTGAATGGCGTTCAGCCTGAGAAGTTTTGCGTGTTGAAATACACGTCTTGCACCTCATCCGAAGGCGGAAAGACGACAGCTTCCATCTGGGCTGCTGCGGAGTCGGCTTCCTCACGTGTTGCGAACACGATGGGGCGAAAGGATTGGCCCGGGGCGCGATGACAAGCAATCCACACGAATCCCTCGGTGCGGATGCGGATTTGGAAGCGTGTTTCCGCGTGATCGCATGCCGTTTCCAAGGGGGAAATGTTCGCGAGCAGGGATGCTTCCAGCGACTTCAAACATCGCCTCGCCTCGGTCGCTGCCTGCTCCCGACTAAATAGAGGAAACGACGTTGCTCCGTCAGCATCGCAAACGGTCGGAACAAAATCCCAAGGCAAACCGCGTGGCCGCAGGACGACGAGCGTGCGCGTTCCCATGGGGACAAGAATCCCCAAGGCTTTTGGTCCGGCGAACCGCGCATCCACTTTGCGAAACGGCATACTGCCAAGATAAGAACCCAAGGCCAAGCGAGACGCTGAAATCGGCCATGCTCCGCAGAGCGGCGTGTTCGTTCGGTCCGCGGGAGCCGCGATCGACCAGGTGTCATTGGTTGAGTTCGCGGTCGCCGACGATAGTCCTATCGTCTCCGACTGAGGTCAAGTGAAGCCGGAGGGCGACACTCTATTTTGTGCAAGCAGCTCCTTGGTTTGCGTTAAGTGATCGAGCAACAAGCAGATGTGGCTCAAACAAAAAAGTCGGCACAACGGATGCTTTTCTCATCCCACGTCAGCCGGACCCAACCATAAGGAATCGAATCATGTTCGCTCGCAACTCGTTCGCTGTCGCCCTTCTGACCACCGCAGTTCTTGGCTGGTACGCAGCACCGAGCCATGCCCAGAACCCTGGTCTGAATCCGACCTACGGTTCGGTTAGCTTAAAAGCCGGGTTTACCCCCGACCCGTTTATCAAGAATTTGACCGCAGGCGGCCCCATTCGCACGAAGCTCGGCGGCGTCAGTGCCTTTGTCGCCAACGCTCCCGACTTTCGCCTCAATTACACCAAGGGCGGCTTCCGCCTCACCATCCGCGTCGAATCGGCCAAGGACACGACGCTGCTGATCAATACCCCCAACGGCCAATGGATCGCGAACGACGACGGCGCCGGCGCTCCGAATCCTGAAATTACCTTCAACGTTCCGCAGTCTGGCCGCTACGACATCTTCGTCGGCACGTTCAATCAAGGTTCGGTCCCGGCTCGCCTGATCATCCATGAATCGGGCCAGCCCTCCGCTCCGACGCCGACGAACGATGTCCCGGACCCGAACCTCCGCCCCAGCTTCGGCACCGTTAGCCTGAAAGCCGGTTTCCTGCCCGACCCGTTCACCCGCAACTTCCTTGGCGGTGGGCACATCAAGATGACCGTGAACGGCGTGACCGGTTTCGTCGCGAAGGCTCCCGACATCCGCCTCAACTACACCAAGGGCGGCAACCAACTGACGATCCGGGCTCAGTCGAAGGCCGACACGACCCTGCTCATCAGCCTGCCCGATGGCCGCTGGGTCGCCAGCGACGACGCGAACGGCTCGCTGAACCCGTCGATCACCTTCAACGCACCGCAATCGGGCCGCTACGACATCTACGTCGGCACCTTCCGCCAAGGACCGGAGCAGGCGAAGCTGACGATCACCGAACGATAAGCGACGCAAACCCCTGGAAGCGAAGCGGACGGCCGAATGGCCGTCCGCTTTCGTTATTGGTGTGGTGGAAAATACGCATCCGCCTGGCTGATTTTCTTGAATCAGTCATCTCTAGTCGAAATGTCCGGATCTTGCACCCGCCTCGATTCGTGCAGCGTTTCGCCTGCCGTGTTCTTCCATTCCATCCAGCCATTTGCCGATCGTCCGAGCACGGCCATCGCAGCACCGCTTGGCGTTCGGAACAAATGGTCGCGCGAAAACCGCAATCGGCTGGTTTCGTGGACGATCACTCCCGATTCGAAAAGCGGCTGACGAATGGATGTCACTTGGTCGATTGCCGAAGGGACGATGTCATTTCGGCCAAGCGACCCCGCACGAACGACGAAGCCGTCTTCGACAAGTTCTCCCACGGCCTCGGCATCTTTTCCACGAAGGAAAAAATCTTGGGAAGCGGCGGCCGAACGGCTGATGGGTTCGAATACGGGAAACCCGAGAGTGCCTACTAGGACGCTCAGGGTCTGAAACGCATCTCGAAGGTCCGCTTCCATCGGTTCCGTGACATGCGGCTTGCTTCCGCCGTTCCCGTTTTCGACGTTGTAGCGGTCGGCCTCTTTCGCCATCTGAATGCAATGCCACTCCAAGAATCGTATGTGCGCCTGGGTGAAACTGTGCGTCTTGGAAACAATCAGCACGGCGGTTTGCCAGAATTCCTTCTTCTGGTCGTGGTTTCCGAGCCGACCCACGAGGTCTTCGGTCTGCCCGATGTAAACGGAAGGGCGAGCCGCGGCGTCGGATTCCCCGAAAAGAAAATACAGAGCGACATGCTGCATTTCGGGACGATGTTTCGCTTTCGCTAGATCGCTGCGTGGAATTGCAATCGCTTGAACGATCCGCGTCGTGATTTCCGCAATGCGGATGCCGCGAGGTTCGCCGGTCGGCAGAAAGATCTGAATCGTCTTCGCGTCGATGGGTGCGTCCATTTTCCGTCCCAACATCGCACGTCGGATTGCGAAAGCGGAGGCATTGTACGACCGCGTGACGGTTTGCTCCTAGTCAGGAGCGTTGCATCCACGAAGCCAGCATCCTGCCCTTTTTTATCCTTCATCCTTCATCCTTTTTGCCTTGTCCCCCATCGTTCCTCCTTTTCGACTGGCCGCACGCGGGCAATTCGGATGAAATGACGCTACGAATGTTCCCGCCTGGATTCGCTTTCCCTCCTGCCTGAAACTCCTGGAGAAGCCGCCGTGCTCCACATCCCGATCCTTCGATGGGGCGAACCTTACAAGAGCCTCGATACCGACAAGGTCGTCCACTTCGATACCGGCGAGGTCCTCGCCGAAGTCAGCCGGGCCAATGGCGGGCTCGTCGAACGCGACATGCGGCATGCTCAGCGTGCTCGCAACGTCCTTCGCGAAATCCCGATCAAGAAGCTCCTCGAAATGGTGAAGAAGGCCGGCGAACTCTACGCCTCGGCCGAGCTTCCCTTCGGCGACGGCACGCAGACGCCGGACCAATTCGTCCGCATGCAGTCCGCCACCACCGGCCTGCCCGAGCACATGTGCCGGTTCAACATGGAAAAGAACCAGTTCGTGCTCGGCAACATGGACAAGATCCTCGACAGCCTCACGCGCGGTCTGGATCTCGACATCCTCTCCCGCGGCTACGGCGTCGAATCGCGCGGCGTGCCGGTCAGCTACCAGGCCCAATCGCCCGTTCTCGGCATGGTGCTCCCCAGCAACTCGCCTGGCGTGCACACGCTGTGGTTGCCGATCATCCCGATGCAGATCGGCCTCGTGCTGAAGCCAGGCCCGCAAGAGCCTTGGACGCCATATCGCATGGCATCCGCGTTCTTCCATGCGGGCATTCCGAAGCAGGCGATTGCCGTCTACCCGGGCCAGGGCGACGTTGGCGCCGCCGTGTTGCAGCACTGCCCGCGCAGCCTGATCTTCGGCGGCACGGCGACCGTCGAGCAGTACAAGGGGAACCCCCGCGTCCAGGCGCACGGCCCCGGCTTCTCCAAAATCCTGCTCGGCGACGACATGGCCGATCAGTGGGAGAAGTACGTGGACATCATGGCGGACAGCGTGTTCGTCAACAGCGGCCGCGGTTGCATCAACTGCTCCGGCGTGTGGACGCCTCGCCATGGCCGTAAGATCGCAGAAGCGATCGCGGCGAAGATCGGCCCGGTTCAGCCGCTGCCGCCGGAAGACCCGAAGTCGGCCCTCGCCGCCTTCACGGTCAAGGGGCAGGCGGACGCGATCAACACGCAAATCGACAACGACGTGAAGGAGTCTGGCGTCCACGATATGACGGCCCAATACGGCGCCCGGCTCGTGAAGAAGGACAACTGCGACTATCTGCGTCCCACGGTGCTCTTCTGCGAGAATCCCGAAGTCGCGGCCGCGAAGAAGGAATACATGTTTCCCTTCGTGACGGTAGTCGAATGCCCGCAGGAACAGATGCTGGAGAAGATCGGCCCCACGCTGGTCTGCTCAGCCATCACGGAAGACGCGAAGTTTCAGCGGGCCCTGGCGGAAGCGACCCACATCGACCGCCTCAACATCGGCCCTCTCAAGACGATCGCCCTCAACTGGCTCCAGCCGCACGAGGGGAACATCGTGGACTTCCTCTTCCGCGCCCGGGCGTTCCAGTTCGATAAGGACATGGTGAAGATCTAATCGTCGAAACCGGGACCTGTTTAGCGGGGAGCCGCGGCGACCGGTCGCCTGCGGCTCCCCGCTAAACATTTGCGGCCACGCCTCTCTAGCGTTGGCCGCATTGTTTTTTTTGGTTTCGTCGCGTCCCTTCGATAATCACGCCTCGATCGCCAAGTCTGGCGTTCCTATTTCCAAACGGGTGAAACACGAAAAAGCGATATCCCAAACGAAAAAATCCCCTCTCCCGTGGTCCGGAGGAGAGGGGATCATTTGCTCTGGCGCGTGCTTCGTGCTAGAAGGAGGGGCGGTAGGGGAGGGAGTGGCCGGGGTCGGGGTCAGACGGTTCGGCACTCCCGGAGTCGGCGTAATCACCGGCGGAGCGACGGTCGGATTCATCATGATCGGGGCGTTGGTCCCCGGGAAGATCGCTCCTTCGGTCGGCACCACGGGACCAGCTGCGGCCGGCGCGGGTGTCGGGACGATCGTTGGCGTCGAGGGGACCGATGGTGCCATGATCGCGGGATGGAATGAGGTGGCCCCATGCTGGCAGTTGCAATCGGGGCCGCCGCCACCCTGCATGCTCATCACCGCGCCGGGGGCGTAGCCGCCGCCGATGCCTTCGTAGCCGCTCATGACCGGAGCGCCCATCGAGCCGCTGCCGGAGCAGCAGGTGTTCGTGCCACAGAAGGCCGCGCGAAGGCGTGGGAAGCAAGTTCCCGAACCCCAGCAGAAGCAGCCGGAGCTAAACAACATGGAGGAGGCCAAAGCCAGCGAGGCGAAACGCGTGCGGACCATGGGGTCGTTCCTTATATGATGCGCCCGTCCGGACCGTACGCCTGACGCGGGCAATTTCGGCGAGGCAGGGTCCGCGGAGCGTTTGCGGATGTCCCCAACCATCTCCTTTATCATTCCCCCGGAAGATTAGGCGAGCAAACGGAACGAACGCAAAAGAGGCAATATTTTCGGTTCAGAGATGATTTCGGGAAAGGTCATGACGTTCGTGCGCGTTGCGCCTGAAACGACGGCGATTTCCAAAACTTTTGTGATTCTCCAACGTTCCGGCGCGTAGACGCGGCATACGGCTGGATTGGGGCGATCGAAGCGATTGGCGGCGATGTGACGGTTGTTCGCTGACTGCTTCAATCCGGCAGTCGAAAGCGTCGAACCACGCCGTCGCGGCAAGCGATGTAGGCGGATCGCCCGTCGCGGGCGACTTCAACGGAATAACATTGGCCCGGAACGTCCACACCATTGATGTGGACGCTGGGCATGTGATACGTGCGGATTTCGGCTTCGCTATCCACATTCCAAATCCGCATCGTGTTGTCGAGAGCGCACGTCGCCAAGCGTCGCGAGTCGGGGCTGAAGCTGAGGCCGGAAACCTGCAACGCATGCCCCTTCAGCGTCATCGTCTTCGTCCCCTTATCGACATCCCACAAAGTGAGCTTGTCGTCCTCGCGTTTGGCCCGCACGGCCGACATCGTGGGATACCCGCCGCCGATCGCAAGGAGTTTGCTGTTGGGGCTGAAACGGAGCTTGGTGACGGGTTGGCCCAGCGCTCCGATTTTTCCCTTCATCGAATGCAGCTTGTGGAGGTCCTTGCCTGTTTCCGCATCCCAAACGAAAACGCCGTAGGAATTGTGACACGCCCAGTATTTGCCGTCGGGCGACCACTCGGCCGAGCGCGTGAAACTGAGTCGACCATCAAGCGAGGTTTCACGGATCGTCTGGAGCGTTTCCTCCTTGTCGAGATCCCACAGCTTCATCGAGCCGTCATGGCTGGCCGACAGCAGGAGCGGTTTCAGAGGCGCGCAGGCGACGCCGTGGACCCATCCGGTGTGGCCTTTGAGGAGCGATCGCTGTTTGCCGGTTTCGAGGTTCCAGATGCGGATGCCGAAATCCGCGCCGCTGACGCTTCCGCAGCCGACGACGACATGCTTGCCGTCGTGGGTAAAATCCATGTCCTGCACTTCGTCGAGATGCCCCTCCCATTTCCATCGGACCTTGCGGGCTTCGAGGTCCCATACGTAAACATCGCGATACGAGGAAACCAGCATCGTCTTGCCGTCGCGAGACAGCTTGAGCTGCATCTTGCCCCCGGCGGGCATCCCATCGAGTCGATCGATTTCGCCATAGATCTTGACTTCGATGCGGCCTACGAGAATGGCGGATCGGCGGCGGACTTCGAGAGTGGGATGCAGTTTGGCCGACTCGCGAAGTGCGGGGAGGGCGGGTTCGCCGATCGATTCGAGCGTCTGCATCGCGCGTTCGCGTTTGGAGAACGCACGATCGCCCAACTCGGCGATGAGGACGCGAAAATCCTCATTCGCCAGCGGATCGGCTGTCGCCGCGCTGGGCAAGAGGAATGCCAGAAACGCGATCGCGAACCATGTCAGGCGATTCATGGCGGCTACCGGATTCGAAGAAGGAAGAGAGGCAGCTCATTTTACAAGTGGTGCGATGCGAGGTGAATGCAAGAAGATGCGGCAGAGGGACTTCGACGGACAAACGCTTGATGCAGGGTCGCCTCTCACCCGGGCTCCGAGGAAAGATATTGCATCATCGAAGTAAGACATTGCACGAACGGCGGCGTGCCATGCGTGTGCGGATCCTGGCGAGGTTCAGATTCAGTCCACTTCCACCGCACAAGCATGCCCCCATGCAGGACACCGTATCTCGCAAGGGGGCATGATTCGCCGGTGGGAGCTGAATGTCCACGAACCCAGCGAGGGGTCCGTCGAAGCATGGCACGCCGCTGCACGCAAAATGGCCTACGGCGATGATTCGGCATCTTGCCGCGTGAGAGACGCGAGTGCTTCTTCGTCGCTGCTGACGACAGACAGCTCGCCTCGGAGGCGGGTGGAGTTGGCGATGAAGGTGATGCGGCAATCGCGGGCCATGGCAGCGTCGGCGAGAGCCCACATCGCGGGGCGGGTGCCGGCGCAGCGGGCATCGTGTTCGCGGATATCGACGATCAGATGACGCATCGTGGGGTATTCGCGAAAGAACCCCTCCAGCGACATCCGCAAATCGACGATCGCCCCTGCCGGCGACATCTCTTGGAGGCGAAGCACAGCAACATGCGACGACGCCAAGGCATCGCGGTCGTGCAACCAATAACCCGGCAACATCCAGGGCCTCACGACTTCGGGGCCGGTTGAAGTTGCAGATTGGCCCACAGGGTCGGGTCTTCCCAGAAGGGAAATTCCGGCCCGATGCTCAGCAATTGTTCGCCAAGCTCGTCATCGCGGACCAACCAGAAGAAGCCGAGGCGGGGATGTTGATCGGGATCGTAGCCGTTGAACGCTTCGGACGGGATGAATGCTTCAAGCACATAGCCGCCGCGGATCGTCGTTCGGCGAATCGGGATTTGGCTGGGATCGGCGATCGGAGCGTCTTCCAGGGCGCGGTGAATCTTCGATTGCGCGACGAAGGGCTCTTCCTTGTCCGCGCCGCTCCCGGCCGCGAGCAGGTGGAATTGATGGCAGTATCGCGTGGCCCGATGGCTGCCGCGCGAATCGCGGGTGTCGATCCAGACCGTGATCCCGTCCGATCCGCGCGGCCTCGCTTCGTCCCCCAGCGGCACACGGTCTTTCCCCTTTACTTCCAATTCGATGCCGATGCCGAACTCGTTCCAAGCCATTCGCACGTCGGCGAAGTTCTTGAGCCCATCCATCGCCGCATGATTTTCGATGCGATACTCAACGCCCAATTCGAGCAAACCATCGTCGTCGAGTCGCGGAATATCCTTCCGATACCAGCACGGATGCGACACGCGAAACAAGAATCGATTGGGGATCAAAGACATTTCGCAAGTATTACTGTTGGGTGTGAGATCTCAAATGCATTTCTAACCACAGAGGCACTGTGCCTCTGTGGTTAGAAGTGCGTTGCTGCCATCAATCTTAAGGATCGCCAAGGCGCTCGCCGAGGTTTGGGCGTGTCCATACCCTGATGGCATCGCGAATCATCAACTACGGAGATGCAACATGGCTCGTCAACTGCTGTTCAAGGGCACGCCGAAGAATGTCGTTGGGCCCGAGTTGAAGGCGGGCGATGCGGCTCCAGAGTTCGCGTGCGTGGGAGCCGGGCTCGAGGTCGTTACCCTCGCTTCGACGCCGAAGAAGGCGAGGCTCTTTAGCGTCGTCCCTTCGCTCGACACGTCCGTCTGCTCGATGCAGACCAAGAAATTCGACGAAGCGATCGCGGCCCTCAAGGACAAGGTCGTCTTGTATACCGTCAGCAACGACATGCCGTTCGCTCAAAAGCGATTCTGCACGACGGAAAACCTGCAGAATGCAGTCACTCTCTCCGACTTGCATAACGGCTCGTTCTCCAAAGCGTTCGGCGTCGGCCTCGAAGGCTTGCCGATCCCGCTGATGGCCCGCTCGATCTTCGTCGTCGATAAGAACGACAAAGTCACTTATGCCGAATATGTGCCGGAAGTGACGAATCATCCGAACTACGACAAGGCGCTCGAAGCCGCTGAAGGCCGCAGCGTAGTGACGCCGTCATGCCGCGGCTCGGGAGGGCGAGGCTCCTGCCAAGCCGCGGATGATGATTCATCGCAGCGAACTTGGCGCTTTTCGAGGGTAGCTATCTTCCGGCTCGGCTGGAGCCTCGCCCTCCCGGGTTGTGGTTGAAAGCCGACGGCTCCTCTCACCATGTCCGACTTCCAGTACGCTCTGAATGGGGCCATGCCTCTCCCGGTTCAAGGAGGCGCGGTCACGCTCGGCAATTTCGATGGCGTGCACTTGGGTCATCAGGCGTTGCTGATGGAAACGGTACGCCAAGCACGCACATTCAGCGGTCCTGCGGTGGCCGTCACCTTCGATCCGCCGCCGGTGCGACTGCTGCGTCCGGATGCTGCTCCCGCTCAACTCACGTCGCTCGATCACCGCATCGAATTGCTGCATCAGCATGGCATCGATCACGTGCTGCTCTTTCGTACCACGCTCGACCTGTTGCATCTCGGTGCGGCGGAGTTTTTCGATCGTATCCTGCGAGATGGATTGAAGGCGAAGGCGATCGTCGAAGGCTTTAACTTCGCGTTCGGTCGAAATCGCGAAGGCACGACCGATGTGCTGCAATCGCTCGGCAAACAGCATGGCATCCCGGTGACGCTGGTACAGCCTCGAATCATCGACGGCAAACCGGTTTCCAGCAGCCGAATTCGCGATGATGTGATGCAGGGCCGAGTGGATGCGGCTCGCACGCTGCTCGGCCGACCGTATCGCCTGGCCGGCATCGTCTCGCGCGGGGCAGAACGCGGGCGGACGATCGGCTTTCCGACGGCGAACCTCGATCAGACCGCGAACCTAGTTCCGGGCAACGGGGTTTACGCCGTCCAAGTCGAGCATCAGGGTAAAACTTGGGCAGGCGCGTCGAATATCGGTCCCAACCCCACCTTCGGCGAAAACGCACGTAAGATCGAAACCCACCTCATCGGCTTCGCCGGCGACCTGTATGGGCAAACGCTCCGCATCGACTTCCTCCGCAAACTCCGCGACCCTCGCCCCTTTGCGTCCGTGGACGAATTGAAACGTCAAATCCAGGCCGACATCATCGCAGCCCAGTCCGAGACAAAGCAACTCGGCGAGCAGCCTGCGTGCGCTGGCGGATAAAGCCTCACGCAATCGTGGACCCACTCCCCAGCTCATGCAAGCTGCTCGCCTTTTGTCGTGCCCCCTCTACCATGCTCCCCATGAGCGACGACCTTGTGACGATCGGCGTTTTTCCTGACACCTTTCAAGCTTCCATCGCTCGCAACGCGATTGAGGCTGCGGGGGTGCAGACGTATCTGCAAGGCGATATGTCGGCCGATCTCTTTCAGGTGAGCACCGCGATCGGCGTTCGGCTGATGGTGGCGGTGAAGGATGAAAACGAAGCCCATCGCATCCTTGAGGAATTGGCTGCGGGCCGGGAGGAGATGAACGAGGAAGCGATTCGCGAGGGGATGCCGGAAACTTGCGAATTGGATGGCGCCTTCAGCGAAAGCCCCATCGATCCTGGCCTGCTGGCGCCGGAACCGATCGAGAAGCAAGAGGACGTGCCGGAGCGGATCGAGAATGTGAACCGCGCCTTTCGCTGTTCGATCCTTGGATTGATCTTTCCTCCGCTCATGTTCCTATCGCTCTACTTCCTCTTTCTCGTTTCCAGCGACCAATACCCGCTTCCTCCGGATGCTAAGCGACGCAGCAGCATCGCCTCCTTCATCGCCTGGCCAGCGACGCTTGCGATGGTGCTGTTCATGCTGTTGGTCTGCGTGGTCCGTTGAACCAAATCCTCTCTAAATCTCAGTGAAAATCCGCTGGAGAATCGCGAACCAGACGTGTAACGTGAATCGTCCCCCCAGAGGGGCCGCGCCCTGCAACGACCTTTGCCCGCAATGGAACCCGCTAGCCATGCCCTACATCGGGATCGACTTCGGCACCAGCAATTCAGTGGTCGCCAACTTTCAATACGGTCACGCGGAAGTTCTGCCCAATCGAGAAGGGCAACGCTGGACTCCCTCGATCGTCACTGTCCGACACGACGGTACCCTCGCTTTCGGTCAAGAAGCTAAGGAAAACTTCGAGGAAGGTCGATCGATCCGCTCCGTTAAACGCATCCTGGGCACCCCCGAACGCGTCCCCCTCGTCGGCCAAAACCTGCGAACCGAACAGATCGCCACGATGCTCTTCAGCCTGCTGAAGAAGGACGCGGAGCAGACCCTCGGCGACTCCATCGGCCGATGCGTGGTGACGATTCCCGCCAACTCGAAGGGCCTTGCCCGGCATGCGACGAAGCTTTGTGCAGGAGCCGCGGGCTTGCAGGTGCTGACGCTCATCAATGAGCCGACGGCTGCCGCCATTACCTATGGGCTCAACACATCGCAGAATCAGACGGTCCTCGTATACGATTTCGGCGGCGGCACGCTCGACGTCACCATCCTCCGCATCCATCATGGCATCTTCGAGGAGCTTTCCAGCAAGGGCATCGGCAAACTCGGCGGCGACGATATCGATGCCGCTCTCGGCAATCTCATCGCTCGACGATTCCAGGAAAAGACCGGCTACGACATCCTCAACTCGCCGTATCGCACCCAGTTCATGCTCGCCGTCGAGAAGGCGAAAATCGAACTCTCCGAAAGCCAAACCGCAGTCGCCCGAAAAGCGGCGCTCGTTCCCGATAAACAGCTGAGCCTGGAAGAGCCGATCGACGCGCGGCCTTCGAGAAGGAGATCATGTCCCTGGTGCAGAAATCGGGCACAGCGATCGATGAAGCGATGTCGTTACGAAACCTGAAGGGCGCGCGACATCGACAAGGTGCTGCTTGTCGGCGGCACCAGCAAGATTCCGCTCATTCGCCGTTTCGTCGCCGAGAAGCTTGGCAAGGAACCAGAACCGTTCGACAAGGTCGATCCGATGACGTGCGTGGCCCAGGGCGCCGCCATTGTTTCTGCGATGCTGCAAAACGCGCCGGGCCTGGATAGCCATGCCTTCAGCGTGAAACTCGAGCATTCGCTCTGCGCCAACCCGATCAACGAACGCCGGCAGGTCTACCTCGACCCGATCATCAAGCGAGGTGCCGACATTCCCTGCTCGTTCACCAAGACGTATCACCCCGTCGCCGACCCCGCCGAGCGCGTGATGATCAGCGTGTTCGAGGGGGACGTCTACGATGAGCCGAACCATCCGGACAACGTAAAGCTCGCGGAAATCCCGTGGGAATTCCAACCGCCGCGCCAGCAGCGCGATGCCGCGCTCGATGTGACGTTCGAGTACGGCGACGACGGCATTTTGACGGTCGTCATCACTGACCCCTACACGGGGCAGAAGAAGAAATTCGCGATTCAGCAGACCGGCCCCGATCAGTTGGATGCGGGCCAGATCATGAAGATGAAGCGGATGAACGAGGACCTGATGAAGCGAAACGAGGACATCGAATCCTCGCACGAATACCGCGACGCCTTGGATCTGCTGAAGAAGACCGAACAGGACGTGATCCCCAAGCTCGAAAACCCCGCCGACAAACGCGACCTCGAAGAAATGTGCCGCACCGTCCGCGAAGCGATGTCCACCGGCAACCTCCGCAAGATCGAGGAAGCCAGCACCGCCCTCAACGATCGCCTGCTCAACTACGCGTATCTGCTGTAGTGAGCACGCTGCGCAAGCAAGTACCGGCGACAGGTTCCCGCGGATGTATGCAATCTCCACCTGGAACCTGTCGCCGGTACTTGCTTGCGCAGCGTGCTAACAAGGACCGCATATGAGCGAAATGGTCGATGTGATCGACGACGCGGGCCGGACCATCGGTATCGTCACGCGGCGCGAGATGCGTGAGAACCGCTTGCCGCATCGCTGCGTCTACGTTCTTGTTTTCGATCGCGACGGCCGACTTTTCATCCACTTAAGAACGGCGACCAAGGACATCAATCCGGGCTACTGGGACGTCGCTGCGGGCGGCGTTCTTTCCGCGGGCGAATCGTTTGATGAAGGAGCGGTACGCGAGTTGGAAGAAGAGCTAGGCGTGACCGCTCCGCTCGAACCGCTGTTTCCCTTCCGATACGCTGACGATCGTACGATCGTGCAGGCGATGGTTTATCGCACGACGCACGAAGGTCCGTTTCGCTTTCAGCCCGAAGAAGTCGTCTGCGGCGAATTCCGCACGCTGGAGGAGATCGACGAACTCACGCGAAGCAAGCCGTTCTGTCCGGATGGCCTGCAAGTGCTCAACCTGTTTCGAGCGAACGGCTGACCGCGATGCCAGAAGCGTTCGCCGCGATGTAGCCCCACCAGGCTTTCCAATCTTCTTTCGGCTGCAGTCCCCACCGCATGTAGTGCCGCAGGAATCGCAAGCGATCGGCATTGCTGAGATCGGCCGCCTGCACGAGGAGCAGCGCCAAGTCTCGTTGGCGATCGCTCTCGCCCATCGCCTTGATCAGTCGCATTCCGGCGAGATCCGCAAACCACAAGCCTTCGCGAGCTCGCGGAAAAAGCGATAGCGGCTCCGGATAAGCCCAACCGTCTCGCCTTGCGTCCGCTTTGGCCGCCAGGACGGATTCGAGGCGAGGCTCCCTCCACGACACGCCGCGATCGTGCAGGTCCCGATAAGCGTTAGCCAAGCGCCGAATCCAGTAGCGACGGTCCAGGGGCTTTGCGTGACGTGATACTCGCGCGAGGGGAATTGCATCCTCCGCATGGGCCGTCAGCAGTTGTCCGCCCCTCCCGTCATTGCGAACGACGACCGCAAGCGTTTTCCGCGTCGGAAGCCCGCGTTCGCGAAACGCTTGACTTGCTTTCCACGCTTGCTTTGCGGAACGTGCATCCGCCATCGGAAGCCATCGATGGCGTCCTTCGTCGACTTCGGTCGGTTCGAGCACCGCATCCGTTGGTCGGGCATTCCATCGCTGTGTCGCCAGCAGTGACGGATCGACATCGCGGACAGCATGCCCGTAGGCGGCCCCTGCGGAGAGTTTTTGGTAATAGCGATTTTGGCCGAGGCATCGCGGCTCGCGTCCCCGCCAGAGCGCGAGACTGTATTCCGCCGAGCGTCGCTCCAGAGCAGTCGCCATCGACACGGCGTCGTGGCCGAACTTCTTCCAGGGGAGAAACGGACTCGCGGCGACGTAGCTTTTCCAGAAGCGGAGCCGATCGGTGCGTTCGGCGTGCAGGCGAAACCATGCGTTGAGCATCGCCAAGCTTGCCAACCGGCGTTCGCCTTCGAGTGGGCCCGTCAGCTTCACCGCATCGAGATCGATCAGAAAAAGGCGAGGCCTTTCGCCTCCCATGCGGACCAAGAGATTGCCCGCATGCAGATCGCGATGGTCGATCCCCGCCTGATGCATCACGGCGACAAGCGAACCTAGTTCGCACGCGATCGCTTGGCGAATCCGAGTTTGCGTGGCGTCCTCGCACGACTGGAATGTCCGCAGAAAGAACAAATGCAGCGGTTCTACGTGCTCCAGTGTTCGCGTGAAGAGATACGATTCCCCCTGGCGCTCCGCCCAAGCCAGCGGCTGGGCAGTCGGTATGCCTCGCTCGTGGACCGCATCGATGAGACCGTATTCGCGGCGGGCTTTCGGCCCGCGCAGCCAACCGCGGATGCGAGCTCGCCAATTCGGAACCAAGTTTTTCTTGAGGTGAAACGAAATGCTCGGAAGATCAACGCGCCATACGACGCGGTGCGGCCCTTGCTTGACGACTTTCGCTTGGCCTGGAGGCGAGCCACCGTTCGATCGGGATGGTCGGCTCGCCTTCGAGGAGGGCGGCGAATTCCCTGACGCTGCGCGATGGTGCAGCGCCGTGCCGTCAGCGAGCGTGCGCGAGATCGAGCTTGCTGCTTCGACCGCCATCGCTTAGCGCCCCGGCTTGCGCGACATGGCTTTGCGGATCTCTTTCTGGGCCTCCGCCTTCTTCGCCGACTCGCGTTTGTCGTGCAGCTTTTTGCCTCGGGCGACGGCGATTTCGACTTTCGCTCGGCCTTCTTTGAAGTACATCCGCAGAGGGATCAGGGTGAATCCCTGTTCGGACGCTTTGCCCGCGAATTTCTCGATTTCCTGACGATGCAGCAGCAGTTTGCGGGGACGCTTGGGCTTGTGGTTGAGCCGATTCCCCATCGCGTATTCGGGGATGTCGGCATTGAGGAGCCAAACCTCGCCGTCGTCGATCTTGGCGTAGGCATCTTCGAGGTTTGCGTGGTGTTCGCGCAGGCTTTTCACTTCGGTGCCGACGAGAACGATGCCGCATTCAAGGGTATCGAAGACTTCGTATTCGTGGTATGCCCGCTTGTTCTTGCAGATGTTGAGCAAGCCGTCGTCTTTTTTCTGCGCTTTGGCCATGGGAGCGATTGCTTCCGCCAGTAGGTTCCTAGCTAATGCGTAGACGCCGCGGGAGACCTCGCGATCTCGCGCGGCGTCTTCTCGCCATGGTAGCCGAAATTACATGATTCGACGAATGACGTTGGCTGTGCTCGGCAGAATCGGATTCGGGCGGTTGGCGATGTCGTAGACCATGCCGTGCGGATCGACGCCGAGGTTTTCGTAGATCGTCGCCAGCACGTCGTGGTAGTGAATCGCATCGATCCGCACTTGGCCGCCGACGGAATCGGTGGCGCCGATGACTTGGCCGGTCTTCAACCCGCCGCCCGAAAGCAGGGCAAAGTTGACCGGAGCCCAGTGATCGCGGCCCGCATCCTTATTGATCTTCGGCGTGCGGCCGAACTCGCCCCACACGCAGACCGTGACGTCCTTATCCAGGCCGCGTTGATAAATGTCCTCGACCAACGCGGAGACGCCTGCGTCGAACGTCGGCAGATGACGACGCATGTGGCTGAAGTTGCTGCCGTGCGTGTCCCAGAAGCCATACGCGACGGTGACAACGCGAGCCCCAGCTTCCACGAGTCGTCGAGCCATGAGGAGTTGATCGTTCCACAGCGGAGCGCCGTCGCCCATGTGGGTGCTGGATCCTCGGCCATAGCGATTGCGGACCGAATCGGGTTCCTTCGTGATATCGACAGCCTCTGTCATCTTGTTCGAGGTCAGCACTTCGTAGGCCATCTCATGGAAGGTATCGACGCCCTTCCGCGTCGTGCCGTCCGCATTGCGGCCGAAACCCTGATCCAGCTGCGATACCAGGCTGCGGCGATCCTGGAGCTGATCGACGGTGACGCCGCGAGGCCGCATGACGGCGATGTCTTCGCCATCGACGCGAACGCCTGCCGCCGAGGCGCCAAGCAGGGCAGGGCCGGGACTGTTGTAAGGCCGATGCTGCATCGTTGGGAAGAGATCGACGAAGGCCGGCATCACCGGGTCCGTGCGACCCAGCATGCGAGCCGTGACCGAACCGAAGTGCGGACGATTCTCGCGTCGCGTCCGCTCCATGCCGAAGCCGGTGGAGGTGTGGAAACTCGAGTGTTCGTCCGCGAACCCGACCAGCGACCGCAACACGACGAGTTTGTCCATCACTCGGCTGATACGAGGCAGATATTCACCGATCTGCGTGCCCGGAACATTGGTCGAGATCGGCTTGAAGTCGCCGCGAATCTCGGCGGGGGCGTTCGGCTTGAGGTCGAACGTCTCGTGATGCGACATGCCGCCCGAGAGGTAGACCATAATGACCGACTTATGCGACGAACGCCGGCCCGCGGCCGAGTCGGCACGGAGCAGGTTCGGCAACGTCAGTCCGCCGACGCCAAGAGCGCCGACTTGGAGGAAAGTGCGACGGGAGAGGCCGTCGCAGAATCGGTTGGCAATTCCAGGTTTCTTGAGCATGGTCCCCATCGCTCCAAGGCGGGAGGCTGGCGAGTGGTTCCGGGGCGGCAGAAGGAACCAACGGAGGGAGGTACATGCAGTCTACCATTTCGTCGCTATCGCGCGAAGGCTTCGAGCGGAAATTTGGCGTTAAAGGAGATGCTCACTGCCGCTGAAAGAGCACCTTGTAGATCTGATCCTTAAAGGTGTCGCTCGCAGCGATCGCGGAATCGAAGTTCGGTTTGTCGAGCGTCCATGTCTCCACTTCGTCGCTTGTTGCTTCGATCGTGGCAGTGCGTTTGCCGCCGGTGAGGAGTGCGATTTCGCCGAAGTGGTCCCCTTCGCCAAGCGTGTTCACCACTTTGCGGTTCGATGTTCCCTCGTCGACAACCACGTCCACCTGGCCGCGACGCAGCAAATAGAATTGATCGCCCACATCCCCTTGCACGATGATTTTGTCTCCTTTGTGGAACCGGGCCATCCCCATCTTTTCTGCCAACTTCGTCAGAGCGTCTGGGGCGAGGCCCGCGAACAGTTCGATCTTCTTGAGAAAGGTGCAAATTTTCAGTGTGACGTTCACGAGCACGTTGGAAACGATTCGGCCGTCCACCATGTTCACCAAGCGGTCGGCGACATTGAGAATGCGGTTGTCATGAGTCACGAGCAGGATCGACGCTTTCATTTCGCGAGACAACCGATAGAGCAGATCGACGACGTCCTGGCTCGATTTTGCATCCAATGCGGCTGTCGGTTCGTCCGCGAGGATCAACCGCGGTTTGTGGGCGAGAGCCCTGCCGATGGCGACGCGTTGGCGTTGGCCGCCCGAGAGATTTTCGGGCTTGTAGTGGAGTCGATGTCCAAGCCCGAGTTGCGTGAGGATTTCGACAGCCCGCTCTTGCATCTGCGACGGTGACCAGCCGTGCAGTTGCAACCCCATGCAGACGTTCTGCGTGGCCGTCAGCGAAGCGAAGAGATTGTGTGCTTGAAAGATAAACCCAATATTGCGACGAATCTCGACGAGTCGATCCGCAGTGAGCCCTCGCATTGGCGTGCCGAGGACTTCGATCTCGCCGTCCTGCACGGTGCGCAGTCCGCCGACGAGAGTGAGCAGCGTAGTTTTCCCCGAGCCGGAAGGCCCAGTCATGATCACGATTTCGCCTGGCGTGATTTCGAGGTTGTTTTCGAAGAGGGCCTGTTTTTTGTTTTCTCCTTCGCCGAACCAATGATTCAGATTGCTGATCTTGATCAGCGGCGGTTCGTTCGGCGCGGGCAAATCGTAATCCGCGAAGGGGCGTGTCGATAACGCGGCAGCCATCAAAACACCTCTGCGGGATCGGCCGTCTTGATGCGGCGAAGTGCCAGCATGCCGGATGCCATACACATTCCGGTCGCCAGCGTGAAGACGAACAAGCCGCGGCCCAGCGTGAGCCGAAGGGGTAAGCCCGTGAGGTGCCCGAGCACTTCATAGAGAGCCAGAGATACCACCAGGGCAGGCCAAAATGCGAGAAACGCAAGCCAAGCCGCTTGAGTCAATACGACTCGGCTTAATGCGCCGTCGGAGTACCCGATCGCTTTAAGCGTTGCGTATTCCTTGAGATGATCCGAAACGTCGGCGGAGAGGATTTGGAAGCAGATCACGGAGCCCACGAGCACGCCCATCGCCATGCCGAACGCGAAGACGACGCCGATCGGCGTGGCGTTTTGCCAAAATCCTCGTTCGATCGCGACATACTCGAGGCGTGTAAAGGCTCGCACGTCATCAGGCAGCGACGCATTCAGAGCGTCACGCACGGTTTCGGGGTCCGCCCCATCGGCCAATTTCACCAAGCCAATATCGGCGCTGCCGAGCGGAGAGATAGGCGAGAGGCGGCTGCCTAGTAGTTGTTGATAGGTCAAATCGCTCATCAACAGCGTGCCGTCGCTCGTGAAATCGGTGCCGAGAGTAAACAAGCCGACGACATGGATCGTGCCTCCCGCGAGTTCGCGGCGCAAGCCTGTCGCACGCCGACCGAAGTCGGGCTTGGACAAACGATCCATCAATACGGAGCCTAATTCGCGAAGCCGATGCGATTGTTGCTGAACCTCCGCTGTGCGAAAGATCGGGTGGTCCGGATCGAATGCGATGACGCGGATCGGACTCGCGGCAGGTTCGCCCATGGTGAAGCGCTCGCCACCCTTGTCCGTGTCGCGCCAAAGGTTTCCGTGCGGTTCCAAATACATGGGAAACGCATCGACCACGCCGGGCACGGATTTGGCTTGCTCCAGCCGATGAAGCGTGAATCGATCGCTCACCGCCAGCGAGTAGCGGCTTTTGCTGACGATCAGCACGTCTGCATCCAGATGATCGACGATGGCAACGGAGGCATCCAGCAGCGCGTTGCGAAAGCCGTTTTGCACGAACATCAACATCGTCGCGAAACCAATGCCGAGAAGCGACACCACGAACTTGCGACGGTCGTGAGTCAGATTGCTCCATGCCAAAGGAACGCGGCGAAAGAACTGCATGCTTAAAACAACTCCGCCGGATCGGCCGATTTGACGCGTCGCAACGCCATCCAGCCAGAAAGGATGCACATGAGGATTCCGGACACAAGCACCAAAACGAATCGCTCGACAGTCATCTCGAGCGGAATGACGGCGATCTCGGCGATCCACCTGTAAAGCACGAGCGAAATGACGAGCGCCGGCAGAAAGCCGAGGGCAGCGTACCACAGAGCCTGCTCAAGCACGACTTGATCGAGGAATCGGTCGCCATATCCCATCGCTTTGAGCGTCGCGAATTCCGACATTCGATTCTTGAGGTCGGACGAGATCACCTGATAGACGAATACAATGCCGACGAACATCGCGACGAGCACGCCTAGAAAGAAGATTTGGCCTACGGACGTTTTCGTCACCCAAAAACGCATCTCCTGATCTTCCAATTCCTGACGGGTGAAGATTCGCATCGGCTCGTAATTGCCGCCTGGAAAGCTTGCGCGAATTTGCGCGGCGACCATCGAAGGATCAGCTTCGGGCCGAAGCTTCACCAGGCCGAGGCTGATCTTATCGAGAGGAGCGCGGCCGAAGATTCGGGAAAAGGTCTCGGAACTGCACATCACCATGCCGTCGGAACCGAAGCCTGTTCCGATCGTGAAATTATCGACGATGCGGACACGCGCCATGCCGAGTTCGCTTTCGACGCCCGCAGAGAGATCGCCGAAATAGGTGCGTGATTTCGTGTCCACGATGGCGTTGCCCACGATTTTCAGTTTGGCGACCTTCTCGCGCAGATCGGGCAACAGGAACGGCGCTTGGTCCGGATCGAATGCGATGATCCCCATGTTTCGCCGCAGCCCCTCCTGCGTTTTGTCGGTGTGAACAATACGCCAAAAATGCGAGCTGATATAGAGGTGAGACATCTGTTGCACTTCGGGAAACGCCGCCAATCGTTGCATGCGAGCGCGGGGAAACAGACCGGGCCGGTTGATGTCGAAGTAATCGGGGGAGAGGACGACGAGATCGAAATCAAGCTTGCGCAACAGCAACGTTGCGGTGGATTCCGCGGAGGCGTAGAAGCCAAGTTGCATGAAAATGAGGATGTTGGAAAACGCGACCCCCGCGAGCGCAATCGTCGTCCGCTTTCGCTGATGCAGCAAATTAAGAAGGGTGTAGGGGATCATGAATATCGAAACGTCCAAGCCCCAGGGTAAGCGCAGCGCACCCTGGGAATTCAGGCGTCGGATGCGTCGATCCCCACCGTGCGCTGCGCTTTCGGTGGAGCTTGGGATGTATGACGCGGGGAGCCGGAAATCACTCGGTGGCGATTTCGACGGTCACCTGATGATTGATGAGCTGCGACGCGGGGTCGGCATGGTCGAGTTTGATCCTCACTTCGACCACGCGGCGATCCACGCTGGCGGTCGGATCCGAATCGAGAATGCGGTTTCGGGCAATGATGGTGCCTACCGATTCAACCACGCCGCTAAGGGTGCGGTCGGGCCATGCACGGCTCGTGATCTTCGCTTTTCGACCTGCTTTCACTCGGCCCGCATCCGTTTCGTAGACCTCAGCAACCACTGCCATCTGGGTTACGTTCGCCATTTGAACAATCGGTTGCGGGGGACCGACTAGTTCTCCCGGGACAGCGGCAATCCTTAGGATCGTACCGTCGATCGGCGCCCGCAAAATCGAATGCTCTAACTTTCGCTCCGCGATTTGTTTCTGCTGCTCGAGCGATTTGATGGAAATCTCCATCTGAGCCTTGCGAACTTCGCCTCGAGCGGCCTCGATCTGTCCTTGAGCGAGTTCAAGCTTAAGCAAGTTCCCCTTTTGCATCTGATCCAGCGTCTCTTCGGCGACGCGCAGTTCGCTCTCCGCCTGGGAGACGGTGAGGTCCTGCTGTTCAAGTTCTTGTTTGCTGACGGAGAATTGGCCCAGTGAAGTCAAACGATCGCGAGTCTTCCGAAGACCATCCCACTGCTGTCTCAAAACGGCTACTTTGGACTTCTGGAGATCCACTTCGGCGGGGCTTTGTTGTTGGAGTTGCTTCTTCTTGAGTTCCTCCAACCCAATGCGCTGCGCTCCGATTTTTTTCAGTTCCTCGAGCTTCTCGGCTGTCTCAGCGATCTGCAATGTCAGCAAATCAACTTCCAGTTGCCGATCGGCTTTACTGGCGAAGTAGATGAGCGGCGTCCCCTTTTTGACCGTCGCGCCTTCGTGGACTTTTGGTGCGATCTGTTCCACGATATCCGGCATGCCGACGCCTAAGTTCGAGACGCCGGCGGCAGGTTCGATGCGACCCAGCGCGGTGACGCGGGTGAGGCGAGGGACAACGACCTTGCTCGGATCGGGGGAATACGATTCGGATCGTTGACTGAACCAGCGATATCCGACGATACCGACAAGGGCGCCGCCGACCAAAAGGAAGAGCACGAAAGCCGCCGAACGGACCCAGTTCATGGAACATGCTCCGCGAAACTCATGGCCGTTGGCGAGAGGGGAGGTCTGGGAAAATCAGGGAAAGTATAGCCGCTGCCTAAGGGCCATTCAATGCAATCGTTTGAATGCCTCCGCAAACAGGGGGCCGAATTTTCCGGAGCCAACGACAAATGCGATTGTAACTTGGCCTTCTCCACTTCCTGGCTTCCGGCGGTCGGGCGACTGGCGTAGCCGCAGACTGGCCTTTCTGACAGAATCATCGGAAGGCACTTTCGTCTTCGTCCACCTTGGAATGATGCATGCGTCTGGTGGTCCTCGGCATCGGTAACGCATTCTCGGCGGATTGGTATTCGTCGTCTTACGCGATTGTTGCCGGCGACGAATGGCTCCTCTTCGACTGCCCCCATCCGATCCTCAAAATCATCAAAGAAGGAAGCCGAACCTCCGGCGTTCCCCTACCGATCGAGAAACTACGCGGCGTGTTCCTCTCGCACCTGCATGCCGACCACGCTTCTGGCTTAGAGGGACTGGCGTATTATTTTGCGTACGTGCTTGGCAGGAAGTTGCCGCTGCTGACGCACCGCGATATTGGCGCCTCGCTTTGGAAGTGCACGCTGGCAGGAGGCATGGAGTGGTCGCGTTCGCAAGCGGATCTGAAGCCGGTTCGCCGATCTTTCGAAGATTTCTTCGTGCCGGTTTGGCTGGACGAAACGATGTCCTCGACCCTTGGCGCCTTTCGCATCGAATGCCGATTTACGCTGCACAACATTCCGACGATCGCAGGCCGAATTCACGCCGGCGCCAAATCCATCGGGCTGAGCGCCGACTCCGCATTCGATCCGGCGTTGATTGATTGGCTTACCGCTGCCGACCTTGTCGTGCATGAAGCGGGCGGGCCTTTCCTGCATACGCCAATCGACAAACTGGCGGCGCTTCCCGAATCCATCAGCCGTAAACTGCGCATCACCCATTACCGCGACGACTTCGATATCGATAACTCGCCGATCCCGGCATTACGGCAGGGGCAGGTCATTGAACTCTAGCTCAGGCTTTCGGCAAGCGGATGGTGAACTTTGTGCCCTTTCCAACCTCGCTGTCCACAGCGATCGAACCGCCGTGGGCTTCAATGATGCGTTTGGTGGTCGCCAGACCGAGACCACTGCCGCCTTTTTTCGTCGAGTAAAACGGCTTGAACACGTTCGCGAGCGTGTCGGCGGACATGCCTTTGCCGGTGTCGATCACATCGAGTCGAACCATCGGCTTCGTCGGGTCCGCTTCTGGTGTGGCCTGCAGGATGATTTCGCCCCCCTCCGGCATCGCCTGCTCCGCGTTCAGCAACAAATTCAATAGCGCCTGTTTGAACGCGTCGGGATTCATCATCGCCAGGGGCAAGTCGGCGCCGAGGTAGGTCTTTGTCTCGACGCCCACCGCCAATGCGGTCGGGGCGAAGAAATCGACCATTTCGCTGACGACGGCGGAAAGATCCGTCGGCTTGAGATCCAACTCCTTGATGCGGGCGAAGCGGAGGAAGTCGTTGGAAAGCTCGACGAGACGTTGACATTCGCCCTGAAGCCGTTGGATGCGCTGGGCGGCTCGGCGTTCGCGTTGGTTCTGCGGATCCTGCCAATCTTCCCCGAGGAGTTGCAGATTCAGCGCGAGCGTGCCGAGGTGGTTTTTGATTTCGTGGATGAATCCGCCCGCCAATTCCGCGAGCGTGGCGTAGTCGGTGTCCATCGGCGAAGCTCCAAGCCCCGGGGGAAGCGGGTGCGGATATCGTCGGACGGATCGCGGATTTTTCAAGGCTCGAGACCAGGGGGCTTCCGCAAGAAGTGGGTGCATTTCTTCGGACGCGTCCGGTTCGGAAGAACGCCACGGAGGGCGTTCCTCACGGCGCGTCACGGTCACTTGTTCGTTTTCGCGTTCGGATCTCCGTTCGCCGCCTTCTTGAGATCGACAATGTCGAGTGCCTGACTGGTCGCCCGCGGTTCCGGGACGCCTTCTTCGTGGCGTTTCGGCAGAGGTAGCCAATCCTCGACATACGGAAGAAATCGAATGATGATGAACGATAGGAGCGTGCCCAGCACCGCAGTGACTTCATGGCCCATGCCCGCGGCTACGCCGATGGCGGTGGTGAAGTAGAGGCCTGCCGCGGTGGTCAGGCCTAGCACTTGGCCCTTTTCGTTTTGCTTAATGATCGCTCCGGCGACCAAGGAAGCCGACGCCGGCGGCCAAACCCTGCACGACTCGGCTGACATCCCCATCCGCCATATTCATCTGCTGCGGAACGATCACGAAAAACGCGGCCGCGAGGGCGACGACCATGTGCGTCCGCATGCCAGCGGCTTTGCCCTTTTGCTCGCGTTCGTAGCCCAAAACGCCACCCAGAATGGCGGCCCAAATCGTGCGGCCTACGACCTGTCCAATGCGCCGCCCATCCAGCGGATGTATCAGGTCGTTGGATATGCCTTCCAAAAATCTTGTATCCAGGACGCCATGTTCGCGATCTCGTGAAGTCGGCGGCGAAGGGTGGATTGTGACGCAAGGCCTTTCATCTCGCAAGGCGACTGCATCTTGCGTTCCGTGTGCCGGTCGGCATACTGATGCTTTGGCTACACTCTGGAGAAACCAAACATGCTTCGCGCCGCAACTGCTCTCGCCTTCTTGCTCTCGTCCATCGCCCTCGCGGCTGACGATCCGATTCCCCTGAACAAAGACGAACGCATCGTCTTCCTCGGCGATTCGATCACCCAAGGCGGCGGCGGGGCGAAGGGGTATGTCACCCTTGTCACCAAAGCCGCTGCAGGAAAAACACAAGGACCTCGGCGTCCAGACCTTCAATGCCGGAATCAGCGGCAATAAGGTGCCCGATCTGCAACGCCGACTGGAAAAGGACGTGCTGGGCCGCAAGCCGACGCTCGTCATCGTCTATATCGGCATCAACGACGTTTGGCATGGCGAGAATGATCCGAAGCGAGGCACCACTCCGGAAAAATTCGAGGAAGGGATGAAGGATGTGGTGACACGCTGCCAAAAGGCGGGCGCTCGAGTGATGGTTTGCACGCCGACCGTCATCGGCGAACTGCCTGGAAACGCGAACAAGCTCGATGGGAAACTCGACGAATACTCCAAGATCAGCCGCGGCATCGCCAAGAGCCTGGATGTGCCGCTCTGCGATTTGCGTCAAGCGTTCGTCGAACACCTTGAGAAGAACAACAGCCAGAAGAAAGCGAGCGGCATCCTCACGACCGACCGCGTGCATCTCAATGAAGCGGGTAACCGCCTTGTTGCCGAGACGATGCTGAAACACCTTGGCAAGTAAGCATCGGCACGCCGAGCATGCAGGTGCTCGCAGGTTTCCGGAACGGAATTGCTCCAAACGCGGAGGCTTGCGAACACCTTCGTGCGCAGCGTGTTGAACTTACTGGCGATCTTTCGGCAATGGCGCCGTATAGTCGAATGCCGCTTCAAGCGCCGACGTGACATCCCTCGGTAGCGGCACGCGAACTGTCGGCGGTATGACAGAAGTTTCATGCGTCGGCTTCACGAGGCTGGAGAATGGATCGGGAGACGCCGACGTCTTTCGCGGAAGGCAAACCGAGAACAGATCCACGTTGTCCTCTTCCTCCAGCATCTCCTTGCGGCGATCGCGGAAAGACGCGGTCGATTCCAATCGTTGCGAGGCGGCGTGGGCGGCGAGCAACTTGGCCGAATTCGTACGCAACGTGACGCAGGGGAGCGTCGGCCGAAACGCGGGCACGCCGAACGGCCGCTGCCACACCGGCAACACGATTGCTTTCGGTCCTCGATGATCCGACGAGCGAGGATTGGCTTCTAGTGCGGACCAAAGTTGGCCGAGCGGCGCTGGGCGAGGCACGGGTTGAGTCGGCATGTCGAACGCGACATCGTGTTGAACAGGCAGGATGGTCGTCGGCTTAGGCATGGCAGGAGGACTCTTGGCGGGTTGAGCAAGCGCTGGCGGACTATCCGCAGACGCATCGTCGTGCGTCTGCGCAGACCGAGAGCGGAAAGAACATCCGGGATGTTCGGCAGACTGAATCGCATCGGACGATGGTGCCGGAACTTGTCGTTGCAAGCACGTTTCGAATGGATCCGGCCGCGGCGATTCGACGGGCAGATCTTCACCATCCGTTTCATCGGCCCCTGCTTCTTCAGGGAGGTGCATGAGTTCCTTCCATCGCAAGTACAAAACAAACGCGCGAATGTAGAGGACGCCGGCGATGAAGCCGCCGAGGTGTGCCCAGTAGGCGACGCCGGTGCGAGCGCCCGCTTCGAGCGACGCAAATGCGGCAAGATATTGTGTGACGAACCAGCCGCCGATGACGACGAGGGCAGGCAATTCCATGACGCCGATGTACCATCCCATCCAAACCTTGACCTTGTTGAACGGATGGATGGCGACGTAGGCTCCCATCACTCCGGAAATCGCTCCGCTTGCTCCCACGACAGGCACAATGGAGCTGGGATTGCTCGCAATCTGCGCCAGACCCGCTGCCAATCCGCACACGACGTAAAACGCGAGGTAGCGACCATGGTCCATCGCGCATTCGACATTGCGGCCGAATGCCAGCAAGAACCACATGTTGCCGATGAGATGGATCCAACTGGCGTGGAGAAAAGTCGACGTGAACAGCGTCAGGACAATCGGAAATGGCCCGCGCGCATGTTCGATCCAGACGGTGTGCGTGCGGAATAGAACGGGGCCCTGTCCGGGTATCGTCGGCCGGCCGCGCATGCGAACCTTGATCTCCATCGGGGTGGGCCGATCGAGGTCGCGAGCTTCGGTGATTTCCTTGGGGACGAGTGCGAAGCCGTTGGTGAAGCGATCACCCAAGGCGAGTTGGAGGCAGAAGACTAGAAGATTCAGACCGACAAGCGAGCAAGTCACCCAGGGAAACCGACCATGGGTCCGCGACTCATCGCCCAGGATGAACATTGCCGAACGCCTCCAAATGCGATCGCGACAAGCATAGGTCACGGATTGGGATGCGCAGGGCAAAATGAAGGGCTCAAATTGTGGACGCCAGTTCATTAAGGGCAGCGGACGCCAAATCAGGCCTGAGTGAAAGAATCGACGCGAAACGGGCGATGCGTTGCCTTCCAAAACGTAATGCGCGGAAGTTCGCCTGGGGGACTGTTCTGAACGAATCGCTTTTGGATGGTCTCGATCCAAGATCGTTGCAAATCACTTGCATCTGCGTCCAAGGAAGCGACAATCGGTAACGGCGAAGTGGCGCACTCGGGAGCGTTTCGTCCGTCCTATCGTCCGCCTGAAGTCATTTCGCAGCACTCATCCTCTCCTTTTGGGGGAGATGCGGTAAAAATGGAAAGTGCGTTCTTGATTTTTGTTGCCGTCACGCTTGCCACCGTTGTGCTTGGTGTGGCTGTATGGTCGATCCAGCGTTTTTTGCCTCGCTTTGGGCTGTTCGTCCTCGGCTTTCTCGGTCTGCCGCTTTGGATTCTGATCGCCGCCCTGATTCCCGGGTTCGGCAAACTCCTTTGGATCGGTCTCTCCGCTTATCTTTTGTTTGTCGGCTTCGCGGTCTTTCATTATCGCCGACTCCGCCGTGCGGAATTTCTGCAATTGCTTGCGACGGCGGCTCAATCGCAATTGCCGATTGAGGAAGTGCTGTCGCAATCGCTACGCGATCGCTCGTCGCACCCATTGCGTCAAATGTTGGCGGGTGTTCTTCATGCGATCGTTCCGCCATTTTGGTTTCGAAGCGGCAGATACGACGAGCAACTGCGGCGGTTGGTCTACTACCTTGAAATGGGGTTTCCTCCCGGAATGGCTCTCGCGTGCGTGCCGGGGCTGGCGACGCAAGAAACGGAACTCGCCGTCTTCGTCGGCGAAAGTACGGGAAAGCTCGCCCCTTCACTTGCGTTCGCCCAACGGTCGCAACGATCCCTCGGGCCGGTCATGCTCGAGAACGTGCCGCGCATCCTCTATCTTGGATTCTTGCTGATCGACTGGATCGCGATTTCCATCTTTGTCCTGATCTTCATCGCTCCCAAGTATGAAAAAATCTTCGCCGATTTCAAGATTCGCCTACCTCCCGCAACGGAGACCATGCTGGCATTCGGCCGAGGCATGTCGCGTCATGGGCCGTTTCTGGTCCTCGTTGCCATCGCTTTCTTTGGGTTGCTTGGCGCACTTTTTTGCAGCTCGACGGTGCGCTGGTACACCCCGGTCGTGCGCGGAATCGTGAGGCCCTGGATGCAAAGCCGATTTTTGGCGATGCTTGGTGCACTAATGGAAGCACAGCGTTCCGTGCCCAAATCGCTTGATGTGTTACGCCAGGTCCCATTCTTCGCGGGAACGGTCGCACGGCGCATTGCCGTCGGCGCCGCCGACGGCAAGCAAGACCAGCAAACTGCCGCCGATCGCCAGGCCCCAGATCAAGCCGTTGTTGGAGGATTCGTTTCGTGGTCGAGACTTGCGGCGGATCGGACGCTCATCGTCATTCCGTGCTTCCTCCCGCCGTGCGATCGCTCGAGGCCGATCGCTCGAGGCACGGACTGCGGCATCGGTTTCCGAGGATCTCCCTCGAACCGTAAACGGATGCTGGCAGTCTTTGCATTTGATCCGCTTCCCCTGCAAGTCGTCGCGGAGCGAATGCGAGGCGCCGCAGTCGGGACATCGGGCGGTCAACATGGGGGACTCGAAGAAAAAGGCGGTTTCGCTTGGAGGACAGACGTAGCGAGCGGCAAGCGCAGACCGCAGCAATCGGATTTGATTCAGTGTCTTTATTTTTCCTCATCTTTTTTCGCAAGACAAGTCTTCGCCTCGCGAACATAATGAGGACACAATTCTTCTCCGGACACTTCCTGAGGGTTTCTCCATGTCGAAGATGATCGCTACCCTTCTGCTAGGTCCCTGTTTGGCGTTCCTCGCTGTCGCCGCTCCGGAACAACCCGACTCGAAGAAGGCCGAAAACGACGCGAAAGATGCGATCAAACTCCCCGCGACATTCGAAGGGAAAATCGCGGATAACGATGCCGTCGATCCGATCCACAATCAGCCGGCCAAGTCGCACAAGCTTCGGCTTGCCGCGGGGAAGACCTATGTGATCGACATGATCAGCAGCGACTTCGACACGTTCCTCCGCTTGGAAGATGCCGCCGGCAAGCAGCTCGCGGAGGACGATGACGGCGGGCAAGAGACCAACGCCCAACTGGTCTTCACGCCCGAAAAGACCAGTGATTTCAAGGTGATTGCCACGCGTTTCGAAGAGGGGGAGGGCGCGTACACGCTGAAGATCGACGAGCTCAAATACAAAGTCGGCAAGGCCCAGACGATTCCCAAGGCAGGCCTTTCCATCGACACCAAACTCGACAACACCGACGCGTTCGACCAACTGGGCGGCAAGCAGCGATTCAAGCTCTACAGCGTGAAGCTCGATGCGGGGAAAACCTACACCATCGACATGACCAGCGGCGACTTCGATTCCTTCCTGCGGCTCATGGACAACCGATTCAAACTGCTCGAATCGGACGACGATGGCGGCGGAAATCTCGACTCCCGCATCACATTCCGCCCCCGCGAAAACGGCGTCTACCACATCATCGCCACGACCCTCGACGGCGACCTTGGCGACTTCAACCTTCGGGTCAAAGCGGACGACAAGTCCGACCTCTAGATACCTCGTTCCCCTCACGCCTTTGAGCAGGGACAGGGATGAGCAACGCATCCTGGGCTGAGTGCGTTGCTGCTCCCTATCCCCGGAATGTCCAGCGCACCGTGGGGCTACATCGTCTACCGGAAGCTCCGATTCGATGCGTCGTTGCCGCGATGTTGTTGCTGGGGGTGGCCTTCCGATTTTCAACGATCGAATCATCGGT
>JAXMAT010000056.1:0-36188 GCA_046350235.1 Gemmataceae bacterium
CCGCTTCGCGACGATCCTCGTGGCTCCGCTGATGAGTTGCTCGGCGCGGTTGCCGGTCTACATCCTGCTCGCGGGAGCCTTTCTCGGCGGTATGGGGCCATGGGTTCCGGCTCTGGCAATTTTCGCGATGTACTGCCTGGGACTCATCGTCGCCCCTCTCGTCGCATTGCTGCTCAAGCGAACCCTGTTGCGTGGCGAAACGCCGGCATTCGTCATGGAAATGCCGCTCTACAAGTGGCCCTCGCTTCGTTCCATCCTTCGCCGATCGTTTGAAGCGGGTTGGATGTTCATCCGTCGAGCCGGCACGATCATTCTTGCCACGATGATCCTCATCTGGGCTTTGCTGTATTTCCCGACCACAAGCCCTTCTGGACAAAACTACGAAAAGGAAGCCGCTGACCTGGAAGCGAAACTTGAGGAGCCGCGGAAGGCGATCGAGAAACTGCAAGAAGAGATCGAAGCGGGGAAAAACCGAAACGCTGACGTCACGGGGTTGGAAGCAGCGCTGGAATCGGACAAGAAAGCCATCGAGCCGGACGAAGCCAAGTTCAATCATCTGCTTCAGGAATGGAAGGCAAACAGCATCCTGGGCCGCATGGGGCGTGCGATCGAGCCGACCGTGAGACCGTTGGGCTGGGATTGGCGCATTGCGATGTCCGCCCTGGCCAGCTTCCCGGCCCGCGAGGTGATGGTTGGGACGTTGGGCATCGTCTTCGACCAAGGCGAAGGCGAAGCGAGCAATGAAGAATACCAGCAGTCGCTCGGCGCCACGCTTCGGGATGCGACTTGGTCGGACCAACCGGAGCGGAAGCTGTTCACTGTGCCGACGGCCCTCTCGATCATGGTGTTCTTTGCCCTCTGCTGTCAGTGCGTTTCGACGCTGGCTGTCATTCGCCGTGAGACGGGAAGCTGGTCGTGGCCCCTGTTTACCTTCGTGTACATGACGGTGCTGGCGTATGTTGGAGCGTGGGCGACCTATCAAATTGGTCGAATGTTCATGGGTTGATGTCGTGGTGCTTCGATGACTTCGCAGACCATAGCGGTTTTGATCGTGGTGGCGTTCGCCGTCGCCTACCTTGCATGGCGTGGCTGGCAGACGTTGCGTCCCAGCGCATCAGGGTGCGGCGGAACCTGCGGCTGCCCGTCTGCGGCTACCCCGCGTGAACAGACGATTAGCCTTTCGACGGTTCGATTGGAAAAGAAGGCCTAACCCCACCTTTTGCATAGACGGGGCGGCGAGGATCGTTGTTTTTTCTTGATTGAGACCGCGAATAGGTTACTTTGGAGCTGTCTGATTTGGCCTCTTCTCTGTTCCGGCCCCGCTGTACCCTCCTCGGAGACGTGCAGCGGGGTTTTTTCTTATTCCACGATCATCTCGCCGTTCATCACCATCCAATGGCCCGGAAAGGTGCAGAGGTACGGATACCGCCCCGGTTGTCGCGGGGCCTCGAAATGGATGGTCGTCGCGTTCTGCGGATCGACGACGTCGGCAAAAACGAGCACGTCGTCCGATTTCGGCACATAGCTTCGGGCCGCGGCATCCGGGTCGGCGATCAGGCGATTCGCGACTTCGCCGACGCTTTTCAGCGTCCCCGGCTTCACGAGCACCCAATTGTGGGGCACCACGTCCGGGTTCTTGAACGTGAGCCGAACCGCTTCGCCCGCCTTCACGCGAAACGACGGCGTGGCGAAGGTCAGGTTCTTGCCTGCTTCCACCACCACTTCGCGTGCGCCCGGAATCGCTTTCTGCCAGGGGTTCGGCTCCCGCTTCTTGGCGGATGCCAAATCCTTCAGAATCGGATGCGGAGCAACGGGGAGGACGCGCTCGCGGAGGTTCGCGATGTCACGGAAGGGTTCGCCCAACTTGTGGACCGTCATGAACAGGTCCCGCGTCTGATCTTTGGCGATGCCGATCTGCAGATGCAGCTGGTTCACCGGTTGCAAGTCGGGCATCTCGAAGAACAGCGTCTTGCCGTCCGCGAGCAGATGCACCGATGTGATCGCAACCGGGTCATGCCCCGGCAAACCATAGTGGCTCGGCGAATACTCGCGCGAGCCGTAGGCGGAGCTGTAGTGATAGTTCCAGCATTGCGCGAAGTGATGCTCCGCCTTCTCGACGAATGCGCGATCGAGCGGAGCTGTAAACTCGACGACGACGCCGTTGCGATACACGTGGAACTGCTTCGGCGTCTGCACCGGATCGCCCGTGTAGCGGACGCGCTGGAAGCAACCGTCTTGCGACGCGTAGGTCCCCCACCCCGCCATACCCGTGACATAGAGCTGTCCATCGGCCGGGCTGAATCGGCCTCGATGCACCCCGGAGAGGAAATCGCCGACGAGAGGAACGACGGCCCCCTGCGCTTGCCCTGCAACTTCGTCGCGCAGCAACAGGAAATGGCTCGCGGCGCCAAAAGAAAGATGCACCCGCTGCCCTTGCAACGGCCCCCATTTTTCGCTCGAAATGTAGACTTGGCCTCCGCTGGAATTGTCGAGCCCCCGCGGCAGGTAGACGAGCGGCAACTCCGGCGGCTTGCCCCCCTGCGGCCCGCCGTAGCCGAAGTGAGGCCGAGTTTTCGCATCGGCTTTCGTTTCGCAAATCATCGACGACGGCGTCCATTCGCCTTCGGAACACGGGATCGTCAGCAAACCATCCGGCGTCAGGCCCAGGCCATCGGGGTTGCGAAAACCGTTTGCCAGCACCTCCGTCTTCTTGCCGTCGGCCGAGATACGGACAAGGCCTTGATTGCCGGAGGCGGTGTAGAAGGCGCCGGCCGAATCGCGTTCGAGGCCGCAGATATAGTCATGGCCCGCGGGAGACGTGACGAAGGCATTCGAGAAGCATTCGTAGAAATCCGTCTCGCCATCGCCATTCGCATCGACGAGCCGGGTGATCTGGTCGCGGCCCAGGACATAGATCGATTTCTCCGCGACCACGAGGCCGAGCGCGTGATGCAGGCCCGAGGCGATGCGGCGCCAACGGACATTCTCAAGCGCCGCATCCAAGCCTTCGACACGCCAAACGTCGCCTTCCATGGTGCAGACGACCGCAGAACCATCGGGAAGGAAGTCGTGCCCGCCAAGGTGGAAGAGTGCCTTCCAGGGGTTCTCCGTCGGCAACGCGATGGTGTCGAGCGCATACGGTTTGCCAGGCCCGAGCGATCCGCGCGTCGTCAGCGTTTGTGGCCACTGCGACCTACCGCCGCGAACGACGTGAGCGAGCGAATGCTTGTCGGCCGGTGCGATTTCGCGGACGAACTTGCCGTTCTCGACCCATGGGGAGTCGAGCATCTCCACGTCGCCGATGCGATATGCGAACACGGTCCGCTTGCCGTCGCGATAGTAGCCGCGATAGACGAAGGGCTGCGTAACTTTCGATTTCTCCGGCGTCGCCAACAGTTCGCCGGCAGGCCGCATCCCTTCGATGAACCCAAACCGCGTCGCGGAGAAACGCACCAACCCGCCCTTCCAGATAGCCTCGATCTGCAACGTGTCTGGGTTGAAGCATGCCGCCATTTCGCCGTCGTCTCCAAGCCGCACGCACACGGCTCGCGGGACGGTCAGGCCGCCCGCGCGGAACACACCCGCTTGCATGCTTCCCAGATCGGATTGATTCCAGCGATCGTCCTTCCAGACGACGTCGTTCTGACCGGTTGCCCCAATGCCCGAACTTTCCGCCATCCAGGCCGGGCCATTCCGGAAGCAGGAGCGGCATCGGCGATCTGCCTCGGAAGTGCGATGCTTGGCGATGTAGAAATCGTAGACGCGATCCCGATTCACGCGATGCTTCGCGTTGGGCCAAGCTTCCGCAAGCAGCGGCTCGCGCGCGTACTCGAAGGCGACGGGCGCATGCGAAAGATGCTGCAAGCCCTCGGTCTTGCCGAGGTCGATCAGATAGCGAACGAGGTCGCGCCGCTCCGCGACCGTCATCGGTGCGGTCAGGCCTTCCGGCATGATCGAGCCGATATTGCGTCGCTCTTCGATGTCCTTCTTCGCGATGCGATGCTTTTTGCCGGCCGCGTCCTTCAGCGTCAGTTCGGTCGCCGTCTCATCGCGGACGATGCCCTGCAAAATCCGACCTTTGCTGTCCTCGATCGCCACCGCATTGAATCCATCCTTCACCGTCCGCGCGGGCCAAAACACACCTTCGACCAATTCCTCCGGCGTGCTACATGCCCCCGCCAGCGTGAGGATCGGCCCCACATCGCCCCCATGCTTGCCGACGATATGACACGACAAACACGCCGAGGTATGCGCCCCAAAAACGATCGCCCCCCGCCGCGCATCGCCATGCTTCATGGCATCCGCGACCATCGCCTTGACGAGTTCCTCGCTATACGGAATCTTACCCGTCGCATCGAACGGCAATACGAACGGACTAACCGGCGGCACCTTGCTGAACGCGGCATAACCCCCGCACGCAGCGACAGCCAAAGCAAAGAACCAACGCATGGCGGGTCTCAATACGGATAAGAGTTTTTAACCACAGAGACACGGAGGACACAGAGAAAAGCAGAAGGAGGAATTCGGAATGCAGAAATCGAAAACAAAGAGGCGAATTCAAAGCCATCGAATTCCATTCTTACTTCTTTATTTCGCATTCCGACTTTTGCATATTGCCTTCTTCCGCCTTTCTCTGTGTCCTCTGTGCATCTGTGGTTAGTTATTTCCCGTCGTCGCGATACGTGCGGTAGCGCGGGCGGGGGGCGGGTTGTTTGCCTTCGAGTTGAGGGAGGAGCCAATCGAGGCCGTCGAGGTTGTCGCGGAGGCGTTGCTCCACGTCGTCGTTAGTATGGCCGATGATGCCGATGGGGCCGCGGTAGCCGGATTGCTGGATCGTCTTCAGCAACGCCAAGTCATGCTCGCCGGCGCCGAGCGGGAGGATCTTCTTTCCCTTCTTGTCGCCGTCGGTCGTCATGCCGTTGAGATTCAGACAGAACAAATAGGGCCTCATTTGGGCGAGGGCTTTGTCGAAGTCGGCGATGCGGTCGTGGGCATGGTGCAAGTTGTAGACGATGCCGACATGCTCTGCCTTGTGTTGCTCGCGAAGCGATTTGCAGATGGCGACCATGTTCTCCGGTTCGCCATTCCAGCCGCCGTGGTTGTAAAGCCCCAGCTTGCAACCCATTTTGCGAGTCCGCTCGACCAGCGGCAGCAACTGCTTGACGGCGGCGGCCACTCGCTCGTCGTTCGATTTCCCCGCGGGAGCCGGCGCGATCTGCCAAATCTGCGGATGTAGATCGTGCTTCGCGAATAGCTCGATCGCCTTCTCATGCGTCGCCCAGAAGGCGAAGTATTCGATGCCGTGTTTCTTGTACTCCAGAATCTCCTGCTCGAAGGTCGACACATGACTGTCGCGCCAATCATATGCCACCTTCGTGAAGCCAAGCTTCTTCACCATCTCCGCCCGCTGCTCCGGCGTCCGATTCTTGCCGTCGAACGGCACGATGCACCAAGCGACTAGTCTGTCGCGGGCAAAGACCTTCGGCTCCTGAGCGGTTGCTCCAGGAACGACCGTGAGACCGAATGAAAGGGCCGCGAGCAATCCGCCGACCGAACATCGCACCATGATCACTCCTCTTCGGGATAAAGCTCGGTCAAGACAACTTTCTTGCGTTTGGCGACGTGCTCAGCCATCGCGGCCCGGGCGGCTTGCGGCTTGCGGGCCGCGATGGCCGCAAGAATCTGCCGATGCTCATCGAGAGCATGCCTCAGGTTCTCCTTACGGCCGGTGCTTCGACAGAACGCGCGAACCAACAACCGATAGGTACGGATCTGCTCGCACAACCTGCGATTGCCCGAGGCGGACGCGACCTCGTCGTGGAACGGACGTCGAATCGAACCGCACGCTCCGCCCAGTTCGCGGATCGCATGGAACCCGCCAATTCCTCGGCATCCGCCATCAAAGCCTCAAGACGTTCCTGAGGCAGAAGCGTCGCCGCCCGCGCCGCAGCTTCGGCTTCCAACAGTTCGCGCATCTCGTAGATCTCCGCCACTTCGTCGCGATCGAACTCCGCGACGCGGGGCGGCTTTCCGGCAAGACGATCGATCAACCCGGCGGCAGCCAATTTCTGCATGGCGTGGGCAACGGGCGTGCGGCTGATGTTCAGTTCGGCAGCCAGCGAAACCTCGCTCACCTCGTCGCCAGCCTTAAGCCGACCCGAAAGAATCGCTTCGAGAATGTTCTCATATGCCGTCTCAACCAGGGAAACTCGCTGCACCGGCTGCACCCGAGGCGAATCACGTTGCATTCGGGAATGCTCCGAAAAGGCTTGACGGCGACACGTCGATGGGTTTTTCTAAGGAGGTTGCTGAACGCTGCATGCAGCATGCGGCATACGCACGTTAGCCGCTTTCGCACGTTGCGTCAAGTTTGCATCGAGGCATGATGGGGCGCTCATGTTCGCCGAAACCACTTTTGTCGGCGCCGACCAAACGCTCAACGTCGCATCCGGCCCGAAAAACGGTCCTACGCTCGTGGCCCTGCATGGTGTGGTGCGTTGTTGGCAAGACTTCGGAAACGTTCTTCCCAGCCTGGCGCTCCGGTCGCATGTGCTGGCAATCGACCATCGCGGGCACGGCCGGTCGTCTTGGGCTCCGCGCTATTTGGTGGCGGACTACGTCGCCGACGCTGTTGCCGCGATCCGGGCCCTCAAAGCGCCAGCGGCGATCATCGGGCATTCGCTCGGCGCTTTGGTCGCGATCGGCGTGGCTGCGGAGCTTCCGGATCAGGTGCAGGCCATTATTCTCGAAGATCCGCCTTCGCAGAATTTTCTCGCTCGCACCTACAAAACCACCTACCACGCCCAGTGGTCCGCGATGCAGTCGCTCGCCGGTTCGACGACGCCGATTGCCGTCGTCGCGAAACGACTCGCCGAGACCCGTTTGCCCAACGGCGTTCGCATCGGCGACATGCGCGATGCCGCGTCGCTTCGTTTCGTGGCCCGTTGCCTTCGCGATCTCGATCCGCAAGTCCTCGCGCCGGTGCTGGAATATCGCTGGCTCGAAGGATTCGACTTGCTGGAAGCAGCCCGCCGCGTGCGATGTCCGGCGCTCTTGTTGGCCGGAGACGCAAACGTCGGCGGCATGCTGCCTTCGGAAGACGCCCGCTGCCTCGAGGCTGCGCTTTCGGATTGCACGCGGATCGATCTTCCGAACGTGGGCCATTTGATCCACGCCAGCGCTCCCGATACCTATCTTCGGCTTGCGCTCCACTTCCTCGACTCCCTTGACCCCCTGGGCAAGCAATCATGAAAACCGCCGCCGGAGTCATGCTCATCGCCAACGGCACGCTGATCGACGGAACGGGCCAAGCCCCGGTGCGCGATGCCGCGGTGCTTATTCGCGAAGGAAAGATCGCCTTTGCCGGACCCATCCGCGATCTTCCCGGGGTCGATCCGAACACGCCTCGCATCGACGCACGCGGCGGCACCATCATGCCAGGCTTGGTGGAGGCGCACTTTCATCCCACCTACTTCAATGTGGCGGCGTTGGAAGATCTCGACATCAAGTATCCCGTCGAATACGTAACGCTTCTGGCTGCCGCCAACGCGAAGCTCGCCCTGGAATGCGGCTACACTTCCGCTCGAAGCGGCGGCAGCCTGTTCAACATCGACGTTTGGCTCAAGAAGGCAATCGAGAACGACGTCTGCCCCGGCCCACGCCTCGCCGCCAGCGGCCGCGAAATCTGCGGGGTCGGCGGGCTTATGGATTGGAACCCGGACTTTCGCAAGATCGGCATGGAGGGGTTGGTGCTTCTCATCAACGGACCGGATGAAGCCCGCTCCGCGGTGCGAAAGCTGGTCAAGGACGGCGTTGAGTGGGTCAAAACCTATCCGACCGGCGATGCGGCGGCCCCGGACACCAACGACCATCACACGCTTTGCATGACGTTCGACGAAATGCATGCCGTGGTGGCGACGGCACACAACCATCGCTTGAAGGTCACGGGCCATTGCCGGGCAAACGCGGGAATCAAGAACGCATTGCGGGCGGGCTACGATGCAATCGAGCATGGCACCTTCATGGATTCCGAAGCGCTGGATCTGCTGCTGTCGCGCGACGTGCCTTGCGTGCCTGCTCTCTATTTCGAAAAGGCGAGCGTGGATCGCGGGCAGGAATACGGTCTGCCGCCGCGCGTGATCGAGGGACATCAGGAAACGCTCGAAGCGGGCGCGGAGAGCGCCCGCATGATCCTCAAGGCAGGCGGACGGCTTGGCATGGGTGGCGATTACGGCTTTGCATGGAATCCGCACGGCGACTACGCGAAGGAACTGACGTTCTTCGTCCGCTATGTCGGCCTCGACCCGGTTACCGTCATCAAGTGCGCCACGAAAACTGGAGCCGAGATCATGGGACGCGGCGACGAGTTCGGCACCGTCGAATGTGGAAAATTGGCCGACATTCTGGTCGTCGGCGGCGACGTCGTCGCCGACATCAGCATTCTCGAAGATCGAACCAAGACGATCGCAGTGCTCCAAGGCGGCATCATCAAAGCCGGCCGCCTTGCATCATCGAGTCCCTAATTCATCGGGCGCGATTCCACAGCTATGCAAACGTTCCCGCGAACCGAAACAGCGAAAAGTCGCAGCACATTCGCGCCGGCTTCGCCTTTCGATCCGATGCGATAAAGCAGCGAATTCAGCGGGCAATTCCGCAGCAAGGATTCAGCAAGCTGAACGCGGCACCATCGTGGTCGCCCCTCGCCTCTTTGCGGAAGCGGGGCAACGACGCGCGTCACGACTCAGCGTATTTCACCGATGTCGCGGAATCGCGTTTACTGAACTAGTGGTGCATCGCAGCTCAGTTGACGCGTCTCTCTGCCAATTTGGCCGACTTTCCGGCCGTTTGTCCATCAAATGAGCTGCGATGGACCACTAGATTTCGGTCAGGCGTTCGTTCGAGTCGCCGAAGCGGTCGAGGCGGACGCCGGTTTTATCCATCATCGAGAGAAATAGGCTGCACATCTTGCGGTTCGGCTTGTTCAGATAATCATGCACGCGCCCCGTACGGATCTGGCCGCCGCCTCGGCCCAGCATGACCACCGGCAGTTGGTTGTTCTCGTGGCTGCCGGTCATCATGCTCGACAGATACAGGATCATCGAATTGTCGAGCAGCGTGCGGCCGCCTTCCTGAATCTTGTCGAGCTTGTCCGCGATATAGGCGACCTGCTGGACGAAGAACTGATTCACGCGAAGCCAATCGCCGTTGTTCGTATGCGACAGCAGGTGGTGGATCATGTAATCGATCCGCTGCATCGGCCGATCGGAGGCCAGATTCGGGAAGCGGAGCGACGAGTGGTCGTTGTTGAGCTTCAGCGTGCATACGCGGGTCGTGTCGGTCTGGAAAGCGAGCACGAGGATGTCGCACATGAGCCGCATGTGCTGATCGATGTCCTGCGGGATGCCGTCGGCCGGGCGCGGGATGTTGGGTTGCGTGAGCGTCGGCCGCCAACCTTGCAGCCTACCCGCCTGCCCTGCCCTTTGGATGCGCTGTTCCACTTCGCGGACGGACGACAGGTATTCATCGAGCCGGCGCTGATCGGTTCGGCTCACGGAACCTCGCAGGCTGCGGGCGTCTTCGAGCACCGCATCAAGCACGCTCTGATCCGCCCGGCCCACATCTTCTCGGAAGAGCCGATCGAACGCCAACGCGGGATACAGTTCCAAAGGAGTCGGTGTGGTCGCACTGCTCCACGAAATGTGGGAGCTGTAGACCATCGAATAATTTTTGTGAATCGCCGCGATCGAAGGCTCGCAACCGAGGACGAGGCTCGGCACCTTCGTCTGATCCTTGAGCCGATCAGCGACGACCTGATCGCAGCTGATGCCGGAGCGGATTTCGCCGCCCGGAGCGAGGTGGGCGCCATTGAGCAGATTGCCCGTCTGGCAACTATGGATGCCGCCGATGAGGGCTTCCTGGTTGTAGAGACCTTTGAGGAAGAGCATCTTCTCACGAAGCGGAGCGAGTGGCTCAAGCACCTTGCCGAGTTGCATCTCCCGGCCTTCGCCGCGAGCCCACCATTCCTGAGCATGGAAACCGTTGCCCGAGAAGATGGCCGCGAACCGCACCGGCGGCTCGGACGACCGCGTAGCCGTGGACGTCGGCGAAGCGCCCCAAACCGGCAGCGATTCTAACCACGGCAAGGCCATCGAAACGCCGATACCTTTCAGGAAGGAACGGCGGGAAAGCGGATGGAGAGTTTTCTTCAGCATCGCAAGGCCTCTTATGGTTCGCTCAGTTTACCGCGAATGCTCAGGGGCGATAGACACTCAAGACCGATAGCTTGGCACATTCTTGCTATTCACGAGAACCATCGTGACAGAAACTCGTCTTCGCGTGCCAAACTCACTCGAACTTTCTCGAGGATGTCGAAAGCTTCGGGATCATTCGGCGACGACCGCATGCTTCGCAATGCATCAAGGTGCACTTGCTGAAGCGACGGAAAATCCGAAAGCAGCGACGCATCGTCGGGGGTGACTTTAAGGCGGCCCATCAGAAATTCCATGGCTATTCGAGTCCCCTTCATGACGGGCTTCCCGCACAGCACGCCGGGCTTCTCCTCGATATAGTCCTGCCAGCGGATCATTGCGTTCGTCTCGTCGCCTTCGGCTCCGCGCTAAACAGGTTGGCGGCGGGTCACTCCTCGAAATCCGCTCCGCGGATCTTGCGGAATTGCGGGCTGCGGACGATCGTCTGCAACGCGGCGGAGACTCGGCCTTCGTTCTTATTCAGCTCCGCGGCCATTTCGTCGATCAGGGCCGTGTCGGAAAGCGTGGTCCCTCGTCCTAGAGCATACCCGAGAAGTCGCTGGCAGAATAGGCGGACGATCACGTCTTTCTTCTTCGTCATCAGGTAATCGCGTAGGCCGTCGATGCCTTCGAACTCCGTGCCGTCGCGCAGCTTCGCTTTCGCATCGATCGGCAATCCTCCTGACTCCGCTTTCCGCATGCGGCCGATGGGGTCGAATTTCTCGAAAGCGAAGCCGAAGGGGTCGATGCGGACATGGCAGGTAGCGCAGGACGCGTCGTTCACATGGCGTTCGACCATCTGTCGGGTCGTCAGCTTATCGGTTCCGCCTTCAACGTCGGGGAGGATCGGCACATTCGCCGGCGGGCGCGGGAGCTTTTCGCCGAGGAGCGTTTCGACGACCCAGTTGCCGCGGAGGACGGGGCTGGTTCGCGAAGCGCCCGATTGCTTGGCATGGACGCTCGCCATCGCGAGGATGCCGCCACGACCCTGCTTGCGGATGCCGTCCACCTTGCGAAATTCGCTGCCCGTCACACCGCTGATGCCATAGTGCTTGGCGAGTTTGTCGTTGAGAAACGTGTAATCCGCTTGCAAAACACTCGCGACAGGCCGATCCTCGGCGAACAAATCCTGAAAGAAGAGAATCGCTTCCTCATAGATATCTTTCCGCAACTTCGCGTCGAAGGTCGGGAAGAGTTTTTCGTTCTTCTCCTTCAATTCGTCGATACCGCGAACATGGATCCACTGGGTGCCGAATTCGATGGCGAGCGAGCGAGCCTTGGCGTCCTTCACCATGCGGTTCGTCTGCGCCTCGAGCGTTTTCGGATCGCTTAGCTTGCCCGCGGCTGCCAGCGTTCGCAGTTCGTCGTCCGGCCCGCTCGACCAGAGAAAATAACTAAGGCGGCTTGCGAGTTCCCAATCGGTGATCGTGCCGGGCTCCTTCCCCTTCGGTGCTCGCTCGATGCGGAAGAGAAACGCGGGCGAGACCAAGACGCGGGCCAGCACGCCGCGAAACGCTTCATCATGGGAGGCGCCCTTCTTGGCGATGGTCGCGTAGAGCGATTGTAGTTCCGCCTTTTCCTTCTCGATCATCGGCCGACGAAACGCGTTCTCGGCGAAAGCGAGCAACGCATCCATCTGCTTCGGAATCGCCGCCCGTTCTTCCTGCTGAAAATCATCCGCCAACTTTTTAAACAGCGGCTTGCGATCGATGAAGAACTGCTGAAACAGCTTCGGCGTATCCTGCGTCGTGAATCCCATGAACTGCGGCAGGTAGTCGTATTCCGCGACCGCTTGCCGGCTGATGAACCGTTGCTCATGCCAGAGTCGCTCAAGCTGCCGCGTCTGATCCGCGTCCAAGAACATGCGGAGCAACGGCTCATCTTCGCGGTGAAACATCTTCAGCGTGACGACTTCATCCGTCGGCACCACTTGCGGGAAGCTGGTGAACAGCGGAAAAACCCTGCGAAATTCCGCATTGCCCGCGACGAGTTGCTTGTAGCCCTGCGTTTCGGAGGAACCAAGCAGCGGGCCGTCCCATCGCGTGGCCGGATTCGCCGCGTCGGTTGCGGCTCGCACACGGACGAGGCGATTGCCGGCATCTCCGCCAAGTCGAGCATCGACAACGAAATCGCGACCGACGAACAGTGCGACGGGAACCCGAATCTCGGCCCCGGCACTCGTCGTTGACATAAGGCTGTCACGATCCGGCGCGGCGAATGCCTCCTTCGGCAAACCGAAACTACCGCTAGCGGACCGCTTCGCGATTTTCGTGACGTCGATCCCCGCGAAGAGCGGGCTATCGACCGCGACCAGGCGGTCGTAGAGCGGGCGATTCGCGTCCTTCTCGCCGGGCCGAGCACCGCTGAGCAGTTTGGCGACTTCAACCGCCAAAGCTTCGGCTTCCGCTTTCCGATCCGGCGAAACCGCCGCGAGACGCCAACGACCCAGCACCGAGTTGGCCGGGATGGGCGACGCTTTCGGCGAGGCGCCGGATTTGGCCGAAGGGCCGCGAACGAATTGCCAAGCGTCGGCATTACCATGCTTGTCGGCGTGCGGATTCGCGGCTTGGATGTCGGTGGAGACGTCTTTGCCGAGATCCCACACTCGCTTCGCATTTCCCTCTTCGCCGATGCTCAACCAAACCTCGGTCATGTCGCACGTGTGCTCGTTATCGCGCGGATCGACGGCGAGGATTACCATGTCCCCCTTGGCCACCTTCAGCGAACGCGTCGGCGCCTTGACCTCCTTACCGAGATCGATCGCCCCTTCGCCAAGCAACGAGGCATGATCGCCCGAGCGATGTTCAAGCCACCACGCGACGCCGTTGCCGCAGGCGGGATGAGCGTGGAAGACGCGTGCATCGACCGACACCGTGCCGGCGATCGGACTCTTCCATACGATGGCGACGAAATCCTGCGGCGTCGGATGCACACCGACGGTCCAACCGGAGACACGGCCAGGAATCTGTAGCGTCTTGTCGGAGGAATTCGCGAGGACCACCGGCAGATCGGTTCCCTTCTTCACCCACCCCAGAATCGGCGGATGATTCTGGTTCGGGCCCGTTTTCTGATCGAGCAACGTGAGCGGCGCCGCCTTTCGTGTCGAAGCGACCGTACCAGAAGAGGACGGCAGATCGAGCAACTTGACCCACTGGCGAAGGAAGGCCGCATCCAAACCCCGCTCGGCGGCGATTTTCTCGACGGTGGACTTTCCGCCCGCATGTTGTGAAGCGGCAGCCAAATATTTGCCGACATCGCCGAACGCGGTGCGAGGATCGACTTCAAACGCAGGACCATATTCCGCGTAATCGCGCAACAACAGCGTCGGTTTGCCGGCCCCCTCGAAACGCGGGCGATGCCAAACGATCGGCCCCGCATTGCCCGCTTCCTGAGCGGCGAGATGGATTACAACCTCAGCCTGACCAGGCGTCGGTTTCACGCTGACACGCAGCGGCGCGGATGCGACGGCGGGCGGATCGAAGGCGTATTGCCGGGTAAGACTCTCCTGGTATCCCGTCCCCGGCGCTGCCCCCCAGCTCGCGCGGATGTAGTTGCCGACGCCGGAGGTTTTCCAGAGTTCGTTCTGCCACCCGACGACATCGGCGGTCAGCGAAGCCGCATCTTTTTCGGTCGCATTGCGCCATTTCGCGCGGATCGAATCGAGCGGCTGTGAAGGTGTCGCATCGTTGAAAGCTTGCCACAGCGTGCTCAGATATTTCGCGTTCAGCTTCTCTTTTGCCGCCGCTTCCTCGAACTTGCCTGCCGCGAGCAATCCCTTATGGCGAAGGGTCGCCGACAAGTACGGAGCCACCGCGAGCTTGCCGTCCGCGGGCGCGAGTCCGCTGTAAAACTTCCGCAGCTTGGCGGTCCCTTCATCCGTCCAATCGCGTCGAGTTTTCGAGGGGGAAAATCGGAAACCGTCCGGCAACAACACCGCATGGTCGGCCACGTCCTTCGCCGCCGACATGTACTTCGCGAACAGCGCCGGCGAGATGTCGCTCAGCGATTCGGCCGCATTCGTAAACCCTTCGCCCCCCGCGCCGTCCGCCGGAAACTCGCGGGTCGGCTTCAGATCGACGCCCGTCAGATCGCGGATCGTGCAGTCGTATTCGGTGTTGCTGAGGCGACGCAACGGCACCCGTCCCGGATCGCCGACGCGAGCTTTCGCTTCGGCTTCCAGAAAGCGGTGCACCCAATCGGTTAGCTGCTTCTTCTGAGCCTCGCTCGGCTGAGGCTTCCCCTTGGGCGGCATCTCGCCGGTCTCGATCTGCTCAATCATCCCCTGCCAAGGCTTCACATCCTTGCGGATGTCGTTGAGTGTGGCGAAGCGTTCGAGATCAAGGCTCCCCTTCTTCGCTTTCGTCGAATGGCAGTCGAGGCAATACTGCTTGAGCAACGGTTGCATGACCTTGCTGAAATCGGCCGCATGGTTCGGTGGCGCCGGCTCCTGCCCGCGCACAAGCCAGACGGCGCCGAACAGAAGCAACGGCAACGAAAACACGCTCAGCCGACGGAGAGGAAAGGCATGCATCCGATGAAACCTCGAAGCATTAGCGGCGATGCGCCCAAGGCGGGATGCTGTGAGGATATCGGATTGCGGCGATCGCCGCCCGCAAATTTCAGCTTGCTTCGACCGCGAAGGCAGGCATCGATCGAGTGCGGCGTGCCTTGGGAGCGAGCCGGGCTTCCGGAGTCTTCCATGGCGGGATGCCGTCGTTTTCGTCCAGCATCTGGGCGAATTCTGCAAGCGAGGGGACCACGAGATCAGGCCGATACGCGTAACGGCTCAGATCTTCGCGCTTCGTCCCGCCACTCAACACCAGCACCGTGCGGAAGCCGAGCTGCACGCCGCCGAGGATGTCGGTCTCCATCGTGTCGCCGATCATGGTGATTTGGTCGGTGCTCAGTCCCAGTTCCTTGCGGGCTGCCCGCATCATCGCGGGGCTTGGCTTGCCGACGCTGAACGCCTTGACGCCCGTCGCCGTTTCCAGCATGGCGACCATCGCGCCGCATCCGGGGCGCAGCCCATGTTGCGTGGGGCAATTCGGATCGAGGTTCGTGGCGATGAGTTTGGCGCCTCGCAGGATCATGCGCACTGCGGCTTCGACGAGTTCGAGGTTGAAGGTTCGCCCCTCGCCGACGACGACGTAATCCGGATCGTGATCGACGACGGCGTATCCATTCTGATGCAGCGCGGTAAGCAGCCCGCCTTCGCCGATAACGAACGCAGTCCCGTTCGGTTTTTGCTGTGCCAGGAATCTCGCGGTTGCCATCGCGCAGGTGAAGACGTGTTCCTCCTCGACCTCGATCCCCATCCGCGCGAGCTTGGCAGCCACATCCCGTCGTGTGCGTTGGCTGTTGTTAGTGAGGAAAAGAAACGGAATCTCGCGAATCCGTAGTTCGCTGATGAAGCGGGCCGCACCTGGGATCAGTTCCGAGCCGCGGTAAATCACGCCATCCATGTCGATCAAATAGCCATGCTTGGTCGAATCCGACATCGCGACACATCCCTCAAAGGCATCGGTAAACACACGCCTGGGAGAGATGCAGGAGAGGCAGGCTGAAGAGCAACAAACGCAAAACGGATGCCGGAACGTTCATGAAGGACTCGGATACGACGCAAGCCATTGCGCTGTGGTCGCTTGTTCGTCGCACTACTTCGCGCAATGAAAACGAGGTCGATGTGGTTTTGCTTGCAATGTAGGCAACGCATGCATGCGCCATTGAACGGATTGTGGTCAACGACGTGGAACCGCAGGCGCGTTGTCCGCATCGGTCGGCCAAATCCAGCGGTCAGCATACATCCAGATGATCCGCGCATAGCGAGTGACAGCGGGAGCGAACGGGGCGAAGAGGATGATCGCGCCAAGCACGATCCAGCTCAAGTCCACTTCGGTCCAAATGAAGCTGCCGGCGAGCGTGATGAGGCCCATGATGAGGCTGGCGAGCGCGTAGCTGATGTACATGGAACCGACAAAGTAGCCGTCTTCGCGGGCAAACACTTCGCCGCAATGCGGGCACGCATCGTTCATGTCCATTCCGCGACGGTAGATCGGCCCGATACGACACTGGGGGCAGTGTTGCAGAAGGATGTGCCACAGCGAGCGAAAAAAGCGAACCATGACCAGCCCCGCGAGGAGAGACTTCCCGACGCCGTCATTGTACGCCAGACGATTCGCTTCGTAGGGTGTGTCGAGCGCAGCGAGACGCACCGTCGCCGGGACCTCATTCACCCAAACAACAAGTACCGAAATCTGGATGCCTGTCGTAGCGGGAGCCTGCGACGGTGCGTCTCGCTAGCGCTCGACACACCCTACACAACAGCGGCGAACTAGGTTACTTCGCGAGGATGCTGATGCCGTAGCGGTCGGCGAGGTCGATGACTTGCTTCTCGTCGATGATGATGGTCTTGTCCGCTTCGACGGCGAGGACGACGCCGCCGGACTTCTTCATGTTCTCGATCGTTTGGACGCCGATCGTCGGCACGTCGAATCGCATGTCCTGCTGCGGCTTGGCGACCTTGACGACGGTGAATCCGCCGCGGGGGCAGAGCGTTCCGGCGCGCAGAATCGCCTGGTCGGTTCCTTCGATGGCTTCGATGGCTAGAGCCGCCTTCTCCTTCACCATCACGCTTTGGCCCACGTCGAGACGGCCCATTTCCTTCGCGAGCATCCAGCCGAAGTCGATGTCTTCCATTTCGGCGGCCGATGGGGCGCGCCTGGTATGAAGTCCAGCTTTCACGAGCAGCTCCGGACAAAAATCGAGGGCCGAGGCGAAGTCGATGCCGTCCATGCGGAACTCTTCGATCACGCCGAGGAGGATCGAATCGTCCTTGTTGTCGCGGCGGGATCGGCGAAACCAAAAGCGGATCATTCGCCAATCCGGAAGAAGACGAAGCCACCGCATGGGGGTGTTCATCTTCACCTTGTGGACCTTGCCCGCCATCACGACCTGCTTGCATCCCGCCTTCTTGAAGCAGCGGATCATTCGACCCAGTTTCGCGAGGCCGGCCCAGTGGAAGCGATCGACGAGCGGGACGAGCTCCGGCGAGGCTTCGTCGTGGATGCCGACGCAGACGACGGGCAGGCCAAGTTGCTTCGCCTTCTCCGCGAACGCGATCGGAAACCGACCGCCGCCCGCGAGCAAACCGATGGGGGGGGGGTTGATCTCGGCCATCATGGCTCAATGGGTTTTCGTGGCGACAAGTTTATTAACTTGTCGGATTGGAATTTAAACAAGTTAATAGACTTGTTTCCACTCAAGCATCGTCCTTCTCGACATCCAGGCCGAGGTGTTGCTTGATCTTGCGGATGTCCTTCCGCATCTCGGGAAGTTTATCGAGGCTCATCAGGATGCGTTTTTGATCGCGTTCCGGCGTCGCGGGGGCGCCGAGGGTGCGTTGGCCGGCGGGGATGTCCTTCGTCACGCCCGCCTTGGCGCCGATGACGGCCTTTTCGCCGATATGCACATGATCGGTGATGCCGACCTGCCCGGCGATCACCACATAGTCGCCGGTGCTGCTCGAGCCCGCGATGCCCATCTGGCTGATAAGCAAATTGTGTTTGCCGATGTTGCAATTGTGGGCGATCTGGACGAGGTTGTCGATTTTCGTCCCTTCGCCGATGCGTGTCGGCTGAAACGCGCCGCGGTCGATCGTCGTGCAAGCGCCGACTTCCACGTCGTTGCCGATATCGACCGTTCCCATGGGCCACCTTCACGTGCCTGCCCTGTTGGAAGCGGTAGCCGAAACCATCCGCCCCCGAGCACGGTATTCGCATGCACGATGACGCGATCGCCCACCACGACGCCTTCATACAGCACCGCGTTCGGATGGATGACGACATCGTCCCCCAGCGTGCAGTTCGGTCCGATCACCGCACCCGGATGAATTCGGCAACGCGCTCCGACCACTGTGTTTTCACCGATCGCCGCGAACGGCCCCACGGTCGGCTCCGCTCCTACCTTTGCAGTAGGATGCACAGCCGCGCGAGGGTCGATGCCGGTCGGCTTCGGCTCGGGCTTATTCTGAAGCTTGCGGACGATGGCGATGAACGCGGCGAGCGGGTCCTTCGACTGGATCAGCGTCTTGCCTTCAACGGGAATGTTCGGCGGGACAACGATGACGGACGCTTTGGACGCATGGAGCTGCGTCAGATATCTCTCATGCTCGAGAAAGGAAATGTCTCCATCCTGAGCTTCGGCCAGCGTGCGGGCATGAAGGACGACGCGCTCGGCATCGCCCACCACTTGTCCCTGCACCAGTTCCGCCAATTGCCGAACGGTGAAGCTCACGGGGATTCCTTTCTCCTATCATTCGTCGCCGTGGCGGATAATAGACAAATCGGGCAAACGGAGCAAGCGAAGTTGGCGCCGCCGGGAGCTTTCAGCCGTCAGGACCGGATCTTCATTCTCCGATCTCGGTTTTTGATTCATCACGGTTTCCGAACCAGTTACTTCACCTGATCCCGCGATTCACGTCCCTTGTCAGGCGTCGGATCCTTCACCACGCCGTACACCTGCCGGCCCTCATGATCCTCCGGCAGATACTCGGTGATCGGCAAGCCTTCCGGCGTGACGAACAGCAAGCAATGACAATACTTCCATTGCTTCATCTCGTCGCAGGCGCAGATCCAGCGACGTCCATGTTCGCGAAGCTCCGCTTCCTTGTCAGGATAAAAATTGCATGGGCACAGCGGTCGGCCGCATTCTTCGGTGTTCGCCGCCAAGCCAAGCACGACCGCCTTGGTCACCTCCGCATCGGGATGCCCGACGGTGCCGCTCTTCTCCCAATATTTCTCGACATACCGGCGCATCTTCTCGATGGTCGCCTGTTGCGGTTCGGGGCGCTTCGCCATGGCAGCGGTCCTTGCTCAAAAGTCATGTTCCGGCGGGGCTGTTATTGTGCGAAGCGAACGAACGCGCGGCGAGAGCGGGATCGTCTCCGCAAAGGTGGCATTCGCGGCATTTCCGGTCAACTTTCGCCATCCTTCCAACCGATCTAGGTGAGGTCGAAGGCTGGTCTTCGCACCGGGATAGGCGGCCACATGCAACCAGATCGCCGAGTTCGGTTCGCCTTGTTGCGGCGTTGGGTCTACGCCGCCGCGTTCTGGGCGGGCACGGCCACGGCGCACAACCGACGCTGCTGCCGCCAGTTCCGGCACCCGCATTTCGGCCTGCCTCCCCTTCTTCACCCCGCTGCCTCTTCCGCCTTCCCAACCGCAGGCCGGATTGAGGGGGATAGAAGAGAACTCCGAACCTGACACGTTGCCGATACCGCCGCTCACGTTGCCCGAGCCGAAATCGGTGACGACGCCGCGGACAAATCCGTCATCCAATCACCGATTCCAGGGTCCGCCGGTCGAAGCGAAGACGGTTTCACGGCCCCTTTTGCGGCCCCACGGCGCATCACCGCCGCCGGCGACGCGGCCTGTTTCCGATCCTGTGCCCGCGACCGGTTTGTCGCTCGATCTCGTCCTTGGCTTGGCGCGCGATCGCAATGGGCAGATTCGCTTAGCGCGAGAGAAGCTGCAGGAAGCGCAGACCCAGCATGAGCTGAACACGTCGCGCTGGTTGCCGGACATCCTCATCGGCCCCAGCTTCTACCGCCATGACGGCGGCATTCAGGACTTCCAGGGAAATCTCCTGCAATCGAGCTTCGGTTCCGTGTTCGCGGGAGCCGAGGTCCGCAGCAAACTCGACTGGCGCGACGGGCAGTTTCGCCGGCTCGAATCGGAACGACAGGTCCATCAGCGTCGCGGCGAACTGACGCAGATCGCCAGCGACAAGCTGCTCGACGCCGCCACCACCTACGTCGATCTGCTCGCCGCACGCACGGCTGAGGTTTCCAGCTGGCAGATGGAACGCAAGCTCGAGGAACTTCTCGATCAGGCGACGAAACTTGCCGAGGTCGATCCAGGCGTGCGAGTGGAAGCGATTCGCGTCGAATCGGAACTCGGAGCCCAGCGGTTGCTCGTCCGCAAATTCCGCGAAGGCACCCGCAGCGCCGCTTCCAAGGTGCTGTACCTCATCGGCAGCGATCCGACCGGCGAAGTCGCGATCCTGGATCGACAACTCACGCAGGTCGGCCTCGTCGATATCCAGCAACCGTTGCAAGCCATGATCGAGCAATCGCAGCGAAACGGCCCGGGCGTGCAGGAACTGCAGAAACTGCTCACCGTCATCGAATCGACGCGTGCGAAAGTCGGCGGGCCGGGACGTTTTCTGCCAAGCATGGAATTCGTGGCTGCAGAAGGCGGGTTCGGCGCTGGCCCCGGGACCAATTTGAACTGGGCGAATCGCTTCGACCTCGGACTGCACTTCCGCTGGAATTTGACCGACCTGTGCAACGCCAACCACAACCAACGCCTCGCCGAATCGAAAGTGGAACAAGCCCGGCTCACCTACCAAGACCTGCGTGCGAAACTGACGCTCGGCGTGCAGGAAGCGTATGAAGCGATGCACAGTTCGCTCGAACAAATGGACATCTCAAGCAAGCAGATTCAGCATGCCGAGGAAACCCTTCGCCTCAGTGAAGAACGACTCCGAATGAACATTAAGGGCCGTTCGCCCAGCGAAGTACTGCTCGCTCACCGCGCCCTTTTCGGCGCCCGCATGAGTTATCTCAATGCCCTGCGCGACTATGACAAAGCTCAAGTCCGCCTCTTCGTCCTCCTCGGCGCCGGTTGCGATACCTGCCGCCAAGACGCACCTGCTCTACCGGCGAGCGGCTACGCTGTCTTCGATCGATAAGCGATTAGAGCTAGCGCCAAGCTATTTGGCAGACATAGGCTGTCCCGCCGCGGCATCATGACGCCACGGCGGCGCCACGCTACACCAATCCGGACATTTTGCTGGCGGTACACTTGGATGCCGCCCGAAAGTCCCGCCGCATCGCGAGCATATTTCAGAAGATCCGCGAAGTGTTTCATCTGATTCGCCGCAGCGATCAACTCCACGTCACCGTCAAGGTTTGCGTGAGGTCGTTGTCGGTCCATTGCTGACCATCGTGCATCGCGAAGTACAGGCGAGTTGCTCCGGCGGGCTTGGTCAGCGTTTTGGTGATTGGAGCGGACGAAGGGGTTGCCGTGTAGTCGATCAGCGGTTGAAACTGATTGGCGTTGGAGCCGTTGCTGTCGTCCGTCCACATGTAGAGCAACGCATCCAAGTGAAGATCCGCATCGCCTATCTTGTCCGATCCCAGCACGGAGGCTTGATAGTTCGCGGTCTCGGCCGTGTTCAGCTTCATGCTGGTCGCGATGCCGCTGGGCGGACCGCTCGCTGCGGCGTTTGTCTTCAAGTGAGTCCAATCGGTGGGAGTCAACGTCACCTGACACTGAGATGCCCCTTGCGGTACGAGCAGCATGTGCGGGCGGTACGCGGAGCGATACGGATTGTCGGGAGCAGGCGTCGCGTCGTCTTCTGCAAATGCGGACGTGGCCGTGAACTGATAGCCCGCGAAAGCGAACCACATGCTGTTGCGGGCGTCCACGACGGAGGTGACCGGAGTCGTCGCGGGATCCGGAATCTTGACTTCCAACTCGAAGCTCGAATCATCAACGAACTCGTCCGGCTTGGTTGTGTCGTAGATGACGGCCACCAGCAAATTGGCGACATAATTCGCCATGCCGAGGGTCGCGAGCGGCACGCTGCCTTCGAAGACGTTTCCGCCGCGCAAGCGGAGCCACGAGGCCCGGCGATTTTCCGGCTTGAAATCCGCCGGATCGGCGGTCGATCCGGAGGGGTAAAACTTCGCAAGCACCAAGTGCGTGCCGACGTTCTGCGCGGTCACCCGAACGTTTAAGCGCGATTCGCCGCTCACCAATTGCTGGCTGGTTGCGATCGCTACGTCGTTGATATGCGTGATATTGACGCTCGGATTGCCCAGGGCACGCGGCTTTTGCGGCTGCGACTGACGAAACGGTTGCTTGGTCATCGGAACACGGCCTTTCTAAAGGATCAATCGTGCTTGTTGAATCGCGCGTTGCGGTACATGCAGGAAACGTTGGTCGAGAAGACGCCGAATGGGCCGACGTAGTCCGCGTCGTCGAACTTCTTGTTGGACTCGGGCGCAACATGCTTGGTCGCGTCGGCGCCCCCGAATCGGACTCGGCGAAGACGTTGATTCTCGACCACGATCTCCAGCATTTGCTCGCCTTCGGGAAATCGAACATCTTCGACACTTGCGACGATTCGGGAAGTCCGCAATCGTCCGCCCGCTTCCTCCACGACATGTCCTCGCCCGCGAACCAGGGAAAACACCTCTCCCTTTTCCTCGGTGCGGCTTTCGAATCGCAGATACTGAAAGAAGGCGCGGTAAGTCGGCGGAAGCTTGCGCTGCGAACGATATTCGTCATTCACCTCGCGATATCCCCAAAAAATGCCGGCGCCATCCGTCCAGCGAGGCTGAGCGAAACCGACCTGCAAGGAATAACTCGGCCCGCGTGTCGTTCCGAACGCAAGCAGCGAAGGCTCGCTGCTGAAGACGTTGAGTTGCTGCAGGCCTTCATGGAGTTGCCAGTTGGAGGAACCGTCACCCGTCTTCCACAGAAGAGGTTTCGGTGCCCGATCGAGCAGCGGACGCCAACCGACAGCGCCGTCGTCGAGGTTCGGGATCGCATCCATCGCATCGATTTTCGGAGCGATCTTCACGGGTTGCTCGTCCGGCACTCTAGCGATCGGCATGGGCGGGGGGCTATTGAACCACACCCAAACGGCAGCGATTGCACTCGCGACGCAGACCGCAACCGCCCCGCCCAACATCCAGCGATTCGCGCCGGTGCGTGCGATGCTCGTTGCCGGCACGGTCGAACCACGTGCCAGCGGTGTTTCGGCTTCGGCTCTCGGTATGCCGACCGCAGAGCGAAGTGATTCCTCGCTCATCAGCACGCGTATGTCGGCGGGACGCGCCCAGGGTTTCAGCGCTTCCGCCAAGTCTGCGGGAGTCGCGTAGCGGTCGTCTCGATGCTTCGCCGTCATGCGGGCCAAAATCGCCTGCACAGCCGGCGGCACGTCGCCGCGTCCCTGCATCGGCGGCAGCGGTTCAAGCAAGTGAGCCGACAGCTTGGCGCCCCACGTCGGATGTCGCGCGTCCTGATACGGTGCTCGGCCCGCGAGCAGCTTGTACATCGTGCAGCCGAGGCTGTAGATGTCGGCGCGAATATCCACTTGTTTCGAGTCGCCTGCCTGCTCGGGAGCAAGATAATCCGCCGTGCCAAGCGTCGAACCGTCCGGGGTGAGATCGTCGCGCACCTCGTCGTTTCGGAAGAGCGCGAGGCCGACATCGAGAATCTTGACCACCCCTCGGCTCGAAAGGATCAAGTTCGACGGCTTCACGTCGCGGTGGACCATCGAAGCCAATCGAATGGCTTCCAGGCCCAGCGCGGCCTGGTGGATCAGTTCGCAGGCATGATGAACGGCGAGCGGGCCATGGACTTGCAAGAGCTTGTCCAGATCCATGCCCTCGACGAATTCCATGGCCAGGAAAAGCGTATCGCCTTCCTGCCCCGCATCGGTGGCACGGACGACATGCGGATCGTCCAGTTTGCCGGCAGCCTCCATCTCCCGCCGAAAGCGTGCGACCAAATGCGAACGCTGCCCTTTGTCCGGATGGATGAGCTTCAGCGCGACGGTTTTCTGCAGTTCGACGTGCCGCGCCCGATAAACGACCCCCATGCCTCCGCCGCCGATCTTCTCGAGCAGTTGATACCTGCCGATCCGATCCGCTGCCGGCACCCGCTCGATCGTTCGAGTCTCTTGGCAAAACGAGGCCTGATCGCCCGGCTGAGACATTCAGCCCCCAAGTAGTAATAGCTAGTCTACTTAGCATATAACGCCGAAAGAGATGCAACGCAATGACCAAAAAAGGGCAAATGCACGAAACTTGAGCCCTAAAGAGACAGAAGGCGACTACGGCCGAAAACACGGAAATTCGGTAACCTAACCGGGACCACGCGTGTCGTTGCACACGGTTTTTCGCTTTTCGGATGAGTTGTCATGAATCGAGTCGGCCTGATCGGCTGGCGCGGGATGGTCGGATCGGTCCTCATGCAGCGCATGCAGGCCGAGAACGATTTCGCCCTCGTCGAGCCCACCTTTTTCTCCACCTCCCAAGTCGGCGGCCCGGCTCCGAAAGTCGGCAAAGACGCACCCCCGCTCAAAGACGCGAAAAACCTGGCCGAACTGCAGGCAATGGACATCCTCATCTCCTGTCAGGGAGGTGATTACACCAACGATATTTTCCCAAAACTCCGCGCCGCCGGCTGGAAGGGTTACTGGATCGATGCGGCCTCGTCGCTGCGAATGCAGAAGGACGCAGTCATCATCCTCGATCCGGTGAATCTCAACGTCATCAAGGATTCGCTTTCCAAGGGCGTGAAAAACTACATCGGCGGCAATTGCACCGTGAGCCTCATGCTCATGGGATTGGCCGGCCTCTTCCAGCATGGGCTGGTCGAGTGGATGACGTCGATGACCTATCAGGCCGCATCGGGGGCCGGGGCGCAAAACATGCGCGAGCTGCTCAGCCAAATGGGCTCGCTGCATGGCCCTGTGAGCACGAAGCTCGCCGATCCCGCGTCGGCGATTCTCGAGATCGATCGCCAGGTAACCGAAACCCTACGCTCGAAGGAATGCCCCACGCAGCATTTCGGCGTCCCTCTCGCCGGCAGCCTAATTCCCTGGATCGACAAGGACCTGGGCAACGGCCAAAGCCGCGAGGAATGGAAAGGCATGGCCGAGACGAACAAGATCCTGGGCCGCGAAGATCGGCCGATCCCCCTCGTGGACGGCATCTGCGTCCGCATCAGCGCGATGCGTTGCCATGGTACAGCGGATGATCAAGCTCCGCAAGGATGTCCCGATCAGCGAGATCGAAGGCATGCTGGCCGACGCCAATCCCTGGGCGAAGGTGGTGCCGAACCGTCGCGAGGAATCGATGCGCGACCTCACGCCGACCGCCGTCTCCGGCCTGCTCGACGTCCCCGTGGGCCGGCTGCGAAAACTGCCGATGGGCGGCGAATACCCGACGGCATTCACCGTCGGCGACCAACTCCTCTGGGGCTGCCGCCGAACTGCTCCGCCGGATGCTACGCATTTTGATCGAGCGGTAGCGATCCTATCGAGTCGTCGGCCAAACGATCGTGTGCCATGCTTCGCCCGGTCCTTCGCGAGGCTCGTGAATGCTCCGGCGTCCACGGGCGAAGCATGCCCCCATTCCGAACGACGGAAGCTTCACATGCTTCGTCGGTGAAGTCGAAAGGATATGAACCCAGCAAAGGATCCGACGAAGCATGGCACACGCGCTATGCGAGAACTGCATACTGCGTGCGCGGCTCATATGATCCGTCGCGTGCCATGCTTCGACCGATCCCTCGCGAGGCTCGTGAATGCTCCGGCATCCACGGGCGAAGCATGCCCCCATTCCGAACGACGGAAGCTTCACATGCTTCGTCGGTGAAGTCGAAAGGATATGAACCCAGCAAAGGATCCGACGAAGCATGGCACACGCCACCGCCAGCACCTGTTGAATGCCTCTTTTTCCAAGCTGCCCCCCACGCCGATTCCGCCATGAAGCTATCGATCCCTCGAGTTTGCTTTTGCGTCTGGATCGTCAATCTGCCTTCACATTCCTCATGGCTATCACGAGGACCTGAACGGTGTGGAACAGTTGATTGCGAGTCGCAAGCGAGCCGCGACGGAAAAACCGCCGTCATCTATCGTCCGCCGTTATCATCGCAGAATTTACCATACTTCTTTTTCCGCAGCAGACAGTGGCATGGCTCTCTCAAGCCGCCGCAATCTCGCAATGGAAGCGGCAAAACTGATCGACAGTTTCGGCATTCGTGTTGAGAGGAGCCTGAGAATCAACGGCTGACGGCATTCTGGCTTCTCGGTGTCGCCGCAGCCCTTTGCAAACGCCCCGATGTTTTCATCTATACGACCGCAGGCCTCGACCCATTAGGCAAGTCAGCGTGCCGATATTTGGAATCAAACTGCAAGCAATCGACCAGCGTCTACCTATCGACGCCGCCAGTTCGTGTCGACGGCTCATCGGCCGAGCGACTCCATCCATATGGTGCCTTTTGCGTCGAGGCCGTTCCAACGTCTATCGATGAATGCATCCATAAACCAACTCGCGAGATGCTTCGCCGACTCCGCCTGCGCGGGTCCGTCTACACCCGCTATAATGCCGTCATTCCGCATGGAGAACGGCGATGGGCGCGCGACCCTCATTCTCCGGCATTGGCTGGGCACATCGATCACGGCAAAACGTCGTCGTCAAAGCCCTCACTGGCGTCGATTGCGATCGCCTTCCGAAGAAAAGCTCGCGGTACTACCATCGATATCGGCTTCGCCACGCTCGACCTCGGCGAATACCGACCTCGGCGGCTTCGTCGATGCCGGCATGAGCGGTTCATCAAGAATATGCTCGCGGGCGCCACAGGGTCGATCTTGCCGTGCTCGTCGTCGCGGCCGACGATTCGGTGATGCCGTAGACGCGCGAGCACCTCGAAATTTCGGCAACTGCTCGGCCTCCGTCAGGCGGGGTGATCGCGTTGACGAAATGCGACCTCGCCACCGACGACATGCGGCAGCTTTCGTCGAACTCGAAATTCGCGATTTGGTTCAAGGTAGTTTTTCGAGCACGCCCCAATCGTTCGCACCGCGGCACATTCCGGCCTCGGCATCGAAGATCTCAAAGCGCGCTCCGTGTCGAGTGTGCGAAAGTCGAGTCGAAGGCGTCGCTCGACTGGTTTCGCTTGCCGATCGATCGCAGCTTTGTCGTGCAAGGGCATGGTGTCGTCGTCACCGGGTCGGTTCATTCAGGTTGCCAGCGTCGGCGACGAACTCGAATGGCTGCCGAGCGGCGAACGTGCTGGCGTTCGCCCGCTGCAGAACCACGATCAACCTCCGTGCAGGAAGTGCATCGCGGACAACGGGCGGCGATTAACCTGCGGGCGTGAAGCACGAAGAAGCATGGTGCCGCGGCCAGGAACTCGCGTTTCCCGGCTACCTGAAGCCTTTCTCGCGCGTCGACAGCACGCCTACTGTTCTCCGAAATGAAAAGGGCGATCAAGCATCGGCTTCGTACGAGCTTCATGGGCACGCCGAAGTATGGGGCCGTGTCGATCCTCGATGCCGACAGCGTCCGCCCCGGCGATTGCGCTTGCCTGCATCTTCCTCGAGGAAGCCGTCACCTGCACCTGGGGCCAACCCTTCGTCATCCGCGGTCCCTCAGCTACCGTCACGCTGCTGCTGGGCATGGCCAACCTACGGCCAAGAAGGCCCGCCGCCGGCACCGCTGAAGTGTTGGAAACGCATCGAGACGCTGAAAGGCGACGCGGACCAGCGTGTGCTGACCGTCGCATGGTTCGGCGGTTTCCTCGGCTTCACTGTCCCCGATCTCGTCCGCGGCGCCAACGTGACCCCACAGGAAGCGGAAGCGACGGTGCAGAAGCTACGCGATGAGCACAAGCTTGCGACGATCGCCATCAGCGGGCATCGCCAAGTCTTGCTTCACGCGGAAGTGCTCAGCGAACTCGACGAACGCATCCTCGCTGCCGTGGGTCGCCTGCATGCGGAAACGCCGCTGATGACGGCCTACGATCGCCCGAGTCGTCCAGGGCCCAGCTCGACTACGTCGGCGATGATTCTTCAGTGAGCCGCTCTCGTCGATCGCCTAATCCGACAGAAGAAGCTCGTAGGCGACGCACGACGCGCCATCGCGCACCAGCCGACTTTAAACCGAAGCTGGCGCCGCGAGCCTGCGGTTGAAGGACAAGGTGGTGGCCGCATATCACGACGCTGGCTTCAACCCGCCAGGTCCGCCAGCTGCTTCGCCTCACAGGGCTGGCGCGCTGCGCCGGGCGCCTGAAGGATCTTTCGAGGTATGCTGCCGACGGCGATCTCGTGCAGATCTCGGATAGCGTTTTCTTCGCGCAGCGAATGGAAACCGAGATGCGCCGACGCGTGATTGAGAAGTTGGGAGGCGGGACCGGAGCGACCGTGGCCGACATCCGCGACCTGCTCAGCACCACCCGCAAGTTCGCGGTCCCCTTCTGCGAATACCTCGACCGCATCGGCCTCACGCGCCGCGAAGGCGACCTTCGACTTCTTGCCTCTCCGCAACCTGCCGTGCAGTGAGGATTCCGGGCTTGTCCCTCCGCGGCTGTGCCCAAACTTGACGCGCATCCGGATCGACGCTATCGTCCCCCGCGCGATGGGAGCACGCTGCGCCATGGAGGGGACGGCAATGTTGCGAGCATGGATGACTTGGGCGGTTGGAGCGGGGATTGCGGTCGGAGCGGCGGGGTGCAAGAAACCGGAGGCGGAGAAGGCGGCGACGGGCGATGCCAAGGTGCCGGCTGTCGTGGTTTCGCAGCAGGCGGCCCCGGTCGCGGAAGCGTGCGATGATCCGTTCCGCTCGGCGGTCGTTCTCGATCCGCCACAGGGCGAACAGCGTCCGCCAGACCAAACGGCCGCGGGCAAGAATGTCGCTCGAATCTTCGAGCAAATTGCGGGCAACAGCATGGCGGGCGGCCTGTGGGATCAGGTTCGCTTCCCGAAAGCGGGAAAGTTGCTCGCTCGACTGAAAACCGATCAGGGCGACGTCGTCATCGAACTCTGGCATGACGTGGCGCCGAGGCATGTCCGCAACTTCGTCGCGCTGGCCAAGTCGGGCTATTTCGATGGGCTGAAATTCCATCGCTCCACCCGTCAGGAAGCCGGCGACAAGACCGTCGCCTATCTCGAAGGCGGCTGCCCGCTCGGCACCGGCGAGTATGGCTATGGCTCCATCGGCTATTGGCTGAAGCCCGAGATTATGGCGGACCTCAAGCATGATGAAGGCACCGTCGGCATGTGGTCGAGCAAGGATCCCGAATCGGGGGACGACCTCAACAACGCGTCCACCAAGTTCTACATGACGCTCAACAAGGCGCCGTGGATGGATGGGCAGTACACCATTTTCGGCCGAATCGTTCAGGGACTCGACGTCGCTCATACAATCAACCGCAGGCCGGTGCATGACGACGAGTTCAAGGATCGGCCCAAGGAAGCGGTGGTCATCCGATCGGTGACGATCGAAACCGGCCCGGCCGTGAATCAGATCGCGGCCCGATAGACCGCCCGAAATCTCCGTTTAGCGGGGAGCCGAAGGCAACCGCGTCACGGGTCGCCGCCGGCTCCCCGCTAAACATTAGTCCCACCAGAGAAAACGCATCATGAGCAGCTTCAAATCGAAAGTGGACGACGCAACGAAGGACATGGATTTCTCGAAGTTCGATTATCAGGTCGAACTCGATACGACGAAGGGTCCGATTCGACTCAACTTCCTCCCCGACGTCGCTCCGGGCCATGTCAAGAATTTCATCGGCCTGGCCAAGATCGGCTTTTACGACAACGTGTCGTTCCACCGCGTCATCAAGGGCTTCATGATCCAGGGCGGTTGCCCGCAAGGTACCGGAACGGGGGACGCGGGATACAAGGTGCGGGCCGAGTTCAACAAGACGCCGCATGTCGCCGGCGTGCTTTCGATGGCCCGCAGCAACGATCCGAACTCCGCGGGTTCGCAATTCTTCATCTGCCTCGGCACGCATGCGTACCTCGACAACCAATACACCGCATTCGGCAAGACGGCGGACGAAGAGTCGATGAACACCGTCCGCGCCATCGGCGACTCGAAGACCGACCGCAGCGACAAGCCGGTGGAGAAGGTGACGATCAAGGGAGCGACGGTAAAGGAAACTCCCAAGAAGTAGGCGTGTCGAGGCAAACCTACAAGCCCGGGGGCGAGCGTAGCGAGCTCCTGGGATCGGAGCGTGAATAGAGCTCCTTCGGTCGCCCCGGGCTTGCGGAATTCGACGCGAGATCATGAGGGAACGTTGTCCTCTTCTCGTGTCCATCGAACGACACGACTTCCTACAATGCAGAGACATACCTGAGACACTCCCGCCGCTTCGGAGGCGGTTGGGGAGGGGTCCCGCAATGGGAAACTGCCAACCTGGTCAGGCCGGAAGGTGCAGCCATACGTAGCGTACCATGTGCAGCGGGGGCGCCTCTTCAACCGTCCCGCAGCGAGCGGATAGGACGACCCGCGGCCGAACGCCGCGGGTCGTTTTCTTTTTCAGATGCACTCAAAGCCCAGGGGCGACCGAAGGAGCTCCTGGTTCGGTTGGTAAACCCAGGAGCCTCTTCGGTCGCCCCTGGGGCTTTGAGACTTTGGCCATGGCACGCAAAAAAGCCGCTGAAGTTGTCGAGGCCTCCAGTCGCGGAAACGACGGATGCCGCGGTTGCGGCAGGGGATGCTTCGGCGGAATACACGGTCTCCGCGCGGCGTTATCGGCCTCAACTGTTCGCCGATCTCGCGGGGCAGGAGCCGGTGGGCGCAGGCGCTCACCAACGCCCTGAAGGCGAATCGCGTCGCACATGCGTATCTCTTCACCGGCGCTCGAGGCGTAGGGAAAACCAGCACCGCCCGCATCCTCGCGAAAGCGCTCAACTGCGTGCAGGGTCCGACGCCGACGCCTTGCAACGAATGCGAAAACTGCAAGGCGATCTCCGTCGGCGAAGACGTGGATGTGCTCGAGATCGACGGCGCCAGCAATAACGGCGTCGATGCGATCCGAGATTTGCGGGCCAATGTCCAATACCGCCCACAGAGAAGCCGGTACAAGATCTACATCGTCGACGAAGTCCACATGCTGTCAAATCAAGCGTTCAACGCGTTGCTCAAGACGCTGGAGGAACCGCCGCCGCACGTGAAATTCATCTTCGCGACCACCGAAGCGAACAAGATTCCGATCACCATTCTGTCGCGCTGCCAGCGGTTCGATTTCGCCGGCATCGGCATGAGCCAGCTGCGGGATCGGCTCAAGCAGATTGTTTCCAGCGAAGGGATGACGGCCGACGATGAGGCGATCGACCTCATTGCGAGGCGGGCCGGCGGTTCGATGCGCGATGCCCAATCGTTGCTCGACCAACTTCTGTCCTTCGGCGGCGACCGGCTGACCGCCGAGCGCGTGCATCAGTTGCTGGGGACCGCGCACGAAGACCGTGTGGTCGAGTTGGCCGCGGCGCTGATTGCGAAGGATGCCGCGACGGCGCTCGCCGCTCTGGAGCAGTCGGTCGAACGCGGGCAGCAGCTGGGCGAGTTGCTCGATCAGCTCATCGAATACTGGCGTGACCTCATGATCGTTCAGGCGGCGCCCGACATCGCGTCCCTCAGCGTGACTGGTGCACATCGAGCGGAACTCGTGAAGCAAGCGAAATCGCTTTCCCCCGATGCGGTCCTTGCAGGACTCGACATTCTCGTTTCGGCAAAGAACCGCATGCGATTTACCAGCCATCCGAGAGTGATTTTGGAGATGGCTCTCGTTCGGCTCGCTCGCCTCGAAAATTTGGCCGCACTTTCGCAACTCGTGCAATGGGTTCAGGAAGGGCAAATTTCAGGCGGCAAAAGCCCTGCTCCGGCACCGGCTTCAGGCCGCCAAACCCTGAGCGGGAATTCAGGCTCGGCCGAAAAAAAAAAGCTGAGTGACGAATCGGCCAACCGTCAACAAACGGTGGAATTCACGGAAGAAAATCTGCCCGCTCTTTGGCAACAAGTCATTACGAATGCAGGGCTTTTGCTTGCGAGCGATCTGAAGCGGGCAGCCGGATGTGCAATTTCCGGACCAAATTTGCTAGCAGTCCGCTTCCCGGCGAGGTATAATCAGCCCAGTGGAGACATGCTCGAACCCGCTCGAAGGGCGTCTCTGGAAACGCTGCTCACACGTCTCGTCGGCAAGCCGATTCAGGTTCGCACGGAGGCGGTGAGCGATACAGCCGGCAACGGCGCGACGACTTCGGCATCGGATTTGCCTGTCAATCGGACCCGCAAACAGCGGACCGAAATCATGCAGATGCCGTTGCTTCAGAAGGCCGCCCAACACATGGGCGCCCAGATCGTTGCCATGGACGACGATTTCGGCACGGCAACCCGCAGATCCGAACCCGTGACCGTCGCGGCGGACGACGACGCGGAGGTCCCTACCGAGGACGAATGATGTTCGGCGAAATCGGTTCGATCTTCAACCTGCTCAAGAACCTTCCAAAGCTCAAGGAAGAAGCCGAGAAAATGCGCGGCCGCCTCAACACCGTTACCGCCGAGGGCGAAGCGGGTGCGGGGATGGTCAAGGCGAAGGCGAATGGCGCGATGGAGATCCTTCGCATCGAAATCACCGATGAGGCGATGGCGGACAAGGAACTTCTCGAAGGACTCGTCGCCGCAGCATGCACGCAGGCTTTGAAGAAGATGCAACAGCAAGTGGGCGAAGAGACGCGAAAGACGCTGACTTCGGCGGGTCTGCCTGAAGGGATGAATCTTCCGTCCGGCTTTCCCGGATTGGGTTGAGCCATGCCGCCGAGTGCGAACGGATTTCCGGAGCCGCAAGGAGCGATCGCTCGCCTGGCGTGGCGATTGGGCAAACTGCCTGGTATCGGTCCGAAGTCGGCGGAGAGATTGACGCAGTTTCTGCTCTCGGCCGACCCCGCGGACGTGCTGGCTCTGTCGGACGCGTTGCGGGATGTGAAGGAAAAAGTTCGCCCCTGCCGCGAGTGCTTCACGTTGACGGAAGGGGAGCTTTGTGCGATCTGCTCGGATGCGCGGCGCGACGTGAAGACGATCTGCGTCGTGGAGCAATCGCGTGTCGTCGCCCAGGTTGAGCGGTCGGGCATCTTCCGCGGCGTTTACCACGTGCTCGACCGGAGCTCCGCTGGAAAACATGGGCCCCGGTTGACGCTCGACGCCCTGATGCGGGCGAGGAAGAATGGGGCACGCGAGGTCATCCTCGGCACGAACCCAACATTGGAGGGGACGGGAACCGCCCTCCATCTCCGGAACCTACTGGCCAGCAGCGGAGTGCGGATCACGCGACCCGCTCGCGGCATCCCCGCCGGCTCGTCGCTCGAATTCGCGAACAACCAAATGCTCGCGGATGCGTTGGAAGGCAGACGAGACTTCTAGCCCGCCAAGCTGTCAGCGATCGCCTTCAGCCGTCGGCTAGAAGGCGACCAGCAACGATCGAATGAACCGTCCGCGACATCGTTCGGCTGATGGCTGACTGCTGATCGCTGAAAGCTCTTGAAGGAGCAGCCCTAACATGCAAATGAACACCAGCCTGTCCATGCGAACGGACATGCGGCAAATCATCGCGCCGCATACGATCCAGTCCATGGAAATTCTGCAGCTCCCCATCATGGCGCTGCAGGAACGGCTGGAGCATGAGCTGCAGGAAACCCGTCCCTCGAACTCGCCGGAAAACAAGCCTGAACTCGACGAGGACGGCAACGCCACCGAAGCCCCCGCCGCAGAAACTCCGGACGATTCCTCGAAGGAACTCGAAATCGACGACAAGAACGATTTCGAGAAAGATTTCGATCGCCTCGAAGAAATCAACAAGGACTGGGACGACCACTTCAACGAGGAGACCCGTCCTTCGTCGAATCGCGTCGATGAAGAGATGGACAAGAAGCACGACGCGATGGCCAATATGGCTGCCCGTCCCGAGTCGCTGCAGGAGTATCTCGAGAATCAGCCTCGGATACCTCGAACTCGAATCGAAGGAACGCGAACTCGTCGAATATCTGATCTCGCATCTCGACGACCGCGGCTACCTCGGCTGGTTCGATGAGGAACACCACAAACACATCCCCTACACCCTCGAAGAACTCGCGACCGAACATGGCGGCGATGTGACGGTGCAGGATCTGGAAGATGCGCTCATCTATCTTCAGGAACTCGACCCGCTCCGGCGTCGGCGCGCTCGCGACACCAAAGAATGCCTGATGCTGCAGGTCGCGAAGGACACGCCGTATCGCGACGTGGTGGGTCTTTTCTTCGCTGATCCAGAACCACCTCGAAGACATCCAGCACAAATCGATTGCCGATCATCCAAAGCGGACCGGCTACGACCTCGAAACGATCCAGCTCGCGATCGAAGTGCTCAAGCACCTCAATCCGAAGCCGGGCTCAGCCTACACCAGCGAGAATCATCCCTTATGTCACGCCTGACATCGTCGTCGAGCCGCGACGGAAAAGCGGGAGAGTACAACGTCCGCCTCGTCGATGACTGGTTGCCGCAGGTCTACATCAGCAGCTGCCAGCATCGAGATGTACCGCGATAAGAATGCGGATCCGGAAGGCCCGCGAATACCTGAAGCGGAAGATCCGCTCGCCCAGTGGCTGCTCGACGCCGTGCAGCAGCGGCAGAACACCCTGATCAACGTGACCAAGGCGATCATCCAGCATCAGCGGGCGTTTCTCGACAAAGGCCCCGAGCACATCGAACCGCTGAAGATGCAGCAGATTGCCGACATCGTCGGCGTCCACGTGACGACCGTCAGTCGCCGTCGACGACAAGTGGGTGCAGACCCCGCGCGGCATCTTCCCGCCCGGCGATTCTTCGGCGGCGGAACCCAAACCGCCAGCGGTGAGGAAGTCGCCTGGGAAACGATCAAAAACAAGCTGCTCGAAATTGTCGGCAGCGAAGACAAGAATAACCCGCTTCCGGACGAAGATCCCGTCTCGAAGCTCCAAGAATCCGGCTACCCCCGTCGCCCGCCGCACCGTGACGAAATATCGCAAAATGCTGCACATTCCGTCTCGCGACAAGCGCAAAGTGTGGACCGGCGAGTGATCCAAAGAGCACGAAGTAAGCGGTTGACGTCCGATTTTGGCGTCAACCGCTTACTTCAGCGCGGCTCTTCAAAGCTTATTACTTGCCGCAGAAGTCGATGATGCGGGCGACTTCAGTTCGCAGGTCGCGGCGGGGGACGATGCGATCGACGAAGCCGTGCTTGAGGAGGAATTCGCTCGTCTGGAAGCCTTCGGGCAATTCGAGGCGAACGGTGTTCCAGATGGTACGTTTGCCGGCGAAACCAATCAGAGCACCGGGCTCGGCGAGGGTGATGTCGCCCTGCAGCGCGAAGCTGGCGGCGACGCCGCCCATCGTGGGGTTGGTGAGAATCGAAAGGTACAGGCCACCCGCCTGATCATGGCGGGCAAGGGCCGCTGAGATCTTCGCCATTTGCATGAGGGACAGAATGCCCTCCTGCATGCGAGCCCCGCCGCCGGAACCGCTGACGATGATGAGCGGCAGCGACATCTTGGTGGCCGATTCCGCAGCCCGCGTCAGCTTTTCGCCGACGACCGAACCCATGCTGCCGGCCATAAACGCGAAGTCGGTCACCGCAAGGACGACCGGGCGACCGCGGACATAGCCGCGGCCCACGACGGCGGCGTCGTTCATGCCGGTTTTCTTCTGTTCCGCCGTGATGCGCTGCGCGTAGGGGACGCGGTCCTTGAAGCCGAGCGCGTCCTTGGGTTTCAGGTCATGAAACCACTCTTCGAACGAGTCTTGGTCGAGAAGCTGGCGGATGCGTTCGCGGGCGGGCAGGTAGAAGTGGTGATCGCAATCGGGGCAGACGTTGAATCGGGCCTCGGATTCCTTCCGGAAGATGGTCGCCTTGCACTGAGGACAGCGAATCCACAGGCCTTCCGGCACTCCCCGTTTCGTCCGACCCGGACTTTGCATGACGGCCTTGCCTCGTGGAGCGGACCTGGATCGGTCAACATCGCCTTCCCTAGCGTCCGCCCTATCTCACCCGACTGGGGAATCTAGGTCAAGTCGAAAACACCGGTTAGCCGCGACGCAACGCGGAGCGCGGCATGAACGCCATGCGATCGCATGACATGCAGCCCGCGCTCCGGTGCGCGTCGCGGCCAATCATTCCGAACTAACCGCGGCTGATCATGTACTTGATCAGATCAACGCAGCGGTTCGAGTAGCCCCATTCGTTGTCATACCAGCAGACGAGTTTGAAGAACTTGCTGTTCAGCTCGATGCCGGATCCCCCGTCGAAGATCGACGAGTGGTTGTCGTGAATGAAGTCGCTCGAAACCAC
>JAXMAT010000057.1:0-35488 GCA_046350235.1 Gemmataceae bacterium
TTTTCCGGAACCGGATCGAGCTTGCCGCCATCCACCAAGCTCTCCGCGGTGCGGATCGCTTTGCCTTGAGCTTCGACGGCGAGCATCGAACAGGAGTAGACGGGTTTGCCGTCGAGCATCACGGTGCAGGCGCCGCAGGTACCGCGATCGCAAACACGTTTGCAGCCGGTGACGTCGAGATAATTACGGAGAGCATCGAGCAGCGTCACGCGCGGTTCGACGGCAGTGCTCATCTCGCGGCCATTGACGTTCAGCGAGATTTTCGCTGGCCCCGGCCCGAGTACAGGAATGTGGCTCGCGGGGGGCTGCCCGGGTTGGGCCTGAGCTTCGAGCGTCGCGCCGGCGATGCCGGTCGCACTGGTCGCCGCCAGTCCGCCCGCGCGCAGAAAGTCGCGTCGCGACAGCCCGGACTTCCTCGAGTCCTTGGAACTGCTCATGGCTGATCTCCGGGGCCAAGAAGGGAACGGGGAGATTGTAAACGCGAAGAACCAGTGACCGCAAGCCCCTCCCGTTGCAAACCGCTTCGGACGAAACTAATGTGGTACCGGCTACTCAAGGAGGTCGCATGCTTCGCACCCGTCTCTTCTTTCTGCTTTGCGTCTCGCTGGCTACGTGTCAAGTCGGCGCTGCCGAGCCCAAGATCGTCGTGCAGCCGGGCAAGTGGGGGGACGCTTCGAAAGAGGACATTACGAAGGTTCTTGAATCGACGGCTCGCGAGTTTTGCAGAAACTTCCCAGTGACGCTCGATCCGATCGAAGTGTCGCGAGGAAAAGGTTCTCCGCAGGTGCTGTTTCGCCGGGGGCCGAATCGCGAGTACCTAGTGCAACTCGATGTGGAAGGGACCTTCTGGGCCCAATTCGCGTTTCAGTTCGCGCATGAGCTATGCCACATTCAATGCCGGTATCGCGAAGTGAGGCATCCGAATCACTGGTTCGAGGAAACGCTCTGCGAAACCGCGTCGCTCTACACGCTGCGACGCATGGCCGAAGCGTGGAGAACGAAACCGCCCTACGGAAACTGGAAGAGCTTTGCACCGAAATTGGCCGACTACGCCCAGAAACGGATCGACGAAGCCCGCCTCGCCGAGGATGCGACGCTGGCGATTTGGTACGAATTGCACGAACGCGAGCTGCGCGCGAATGGCGCGCTACGCGATTTGAACCTCGTCGCCGCAAGCGGCATCCTTCCGCTCTTCGAGAAATCGCCGGAGAGTTGGGAAGCGGCGACTTGGCTCAACGCCTCGCCTGTAGAGATGGACCAGACCTTCGCCGATTTCCTGCAGCGCTGGCACGACCGCTGCCCGCAGAAGCATCATGCGTTCGTTCGCAGCATTGCTGCCGAGTTCGGCATTCCGCTGCCGGAGCGGGAAAAGGAGTAAGCAAGGGTTGTGACCGCCAAGCCCCACCGTAAGCGCAGCGCACGGTGGGGATCTCTCCTCCCGTCGCGGCATCCCCAGGGTGCGCTGCGCTTACCCTGGGGCTTCGAGGGGACTATTCCGCCAACGAGATGCTGACGATCTCCTTGTCGTTCCGCGCGTAGATGTTGCGGTGGGCGTAGGCGGGGTGCGACCAGATGATCTTGCGGCCCGGGCCCGCCATCGTGTTCGTCGGCTCCAGAATTTTCTGACGGCTGATCTCCTCGTAGCCCTTCGGCGTGAGCTTGGCGAGGATCAGTTCGCCACGTTCGTTGAAGAGGAAGAAGCGGTCGTCGTGTTGGGTGAGGAATGCGTTGCCCCAGCGCGTTTCCTTGCCGGTAGTCGCTTCGAGCGTGGACCAGACTCGCTTGCCGGTGTCGGCTTCGATGCAACGCAGTTCGCCGTAGGAACAGATGCCGTAGACGTAGCCGTCCTTCACGAACGGCGTCGGCATGATCGAGTTGAGCGAATCCGTATCTTCCGGCTTCTCGCCGCGGCCGTTGCCTTTCCACACGACGGCCGGCTTCTCTTTCCCCTCGAATTTCAGCAGCGCGGCGCCTTCGTAGAAGGTGGTCAGAAACAGCTTGTCGTCGAAGCAGCGCGGCGTGGGCACCGTCAGCCCGGCCTTGACTTTGCCAGTGCGCGAGGCGGGATACTTCATCGACCAGTAGACTTCGCCGGTCTTCGGATCGAGTCCGTTGATCGCTTCGGGGTGCCAAAGGATCAGCTGCCGTTTGCCGCCCAGGTTGCAGATTGTGGGCGGGCAATAGCCCGGTTCGTTCGCCGTGAGCGACTTCCAGACTTCCTTTCCGCTGTCTTTGTTGAAAGCGACCGCGACGCTGCCTTTGCCGCCGACAAGGCAGATGAGGTTGTCGCCGTCGATCAGCGGATGTCCGGCAAAACCCCAATAAGGAACATTCTTGGCATATTCCTCAAGTAGATTTTTGCTCCAAAGGACTTTGCCGTCGGCGAGGTTGAAGCAGAAGAGGTGCCCCATCGCGCCGAGCGTGTAGAGCTTGCCGTCGCTGACGAGCGGCGTCGTGCGCGGCCCCGCAGGGTAGCTCACCTGATAGGGGCACGGATATTCATGGGCCCAGATCACTTTCCCATCCGTATCGCTGAGGCAAATGACCCGTTCCTTACCATCCACTTTGGTCTTCGCGTCGAAGGGATTGCCCGGCTTCACATTTCCGATGACGATGCGATCGGTGACGATCACTTTGTCGCCGAACACGGCCGGGCCCGCATAGCCTTCGCCGACGGACGCCTTCCAGCGGACCTTCAAGCCATCCTTCGGGAATTGCTTGACGACCCCCGTTTCGCGCCAAATGCCGTCGCGTTGCGGGCCGAGCCATTGCGGCCATTCGTCGGCGTGAACGGGGGCGAAGGCAATGGCCGTCGTGGCGAGTGCGGCAATCCAAATTCGTCGCATCGAAACAAGCTCCTGGCGAACAGCATGGGATCGGACGAAGCGCATGGAGCATTCTATCCGCGAGGGGAAGCGGGTCGAATCAGGCTAAAGCTCGGCCGCTTTAGGACGGCGCATCTTGCGGAGTTCCCAATAGGTCAATGCGAGCGTCAGATACGCGATGCCGATGAGTGTGCCGCCGATCACGTCGCTCAGCCAATGAGCCCTCAGGAAGACTCGGCTGAAGCAGATCGTGCCGATCCAGAGACCGAGAGCGCACATGACGGCTCCGCCGACGCGTCGGTTGCGGACTCGCGTCTGAATCACGTACGCCCACAGGCCATAGCCGATGAGACTGCCCATCGCGTGGCCCGAGGGATAGCTGTCGTTCGTTTCCGAAACATAGCGGTCGCGCAAATGAATGGGCGGCCGGTCGCGGTCAAACACTTCCTTGAGCGTCAAATTCACCAACCCGCCCCCCGCGACGATCGCAATCCAGATGAAGGCGAATCGTTTTTCCTTCCGACGCCATGCCCAAGCGACACCCACCGCGCTGAGCATGATGCACGCAGCGATGCCGCCTGCCTCGGTGCAGACGATGAAAAACATCCGCCAATAAGTCCGCTGATCGCCAACGGCTTTCAGTGCGGTCGCCAGCTTCAGATCGAAGCGTGACACCGGCGAATCGGTGAGGGCGAACCAACTCCAGACGGCGAACGCCAGCAAAAACACGATCCCCGCCGCGATGGCGATGCGAACAGGCCAGGTGTTCGGCGGTGCAGGCGGTTGTGAGTTGGGTAGCGGATCGGCGTTCATTCCGGCCATCTTCGCGACTTCGGAGGAGGTTGCAAGTGGGATTCGATTGGCTGACCTCCGATGGAATCCCGTCGCCATCTGCCTTACCATGAGGCGACCACAAGTCAGTGAGGATCGGCCATGCAGTTTCTGCTTCCGGAATTGGGCGAAGGCGTCGTCGAGGCGGAGCTTTCGCGTTGGCTGATCAAGGAGGGAGACGTCGTCCGCCCCGGTCAGGGCCTGGTCGAAATGCTGACCGACAAGGCGAACATGGAAGTGCCGGCGCCATTCGCGGGATCGATCAAGCGATTGCTCTTCAACGCAGGGGATGTCGTCAAGGTCGGCAAGCCGATCTTCGAGTACGAAACCGCCGACGCATCCGCGGCGATCAAGGAACCCATTCCCGCTTCCGACAAGCCCGCGAAGGCTTCCGCACCTGCGGAACCCGAAGCGAGGGCAGCGAAACGCAACGGCGTAAAGACGAAATCGCCCGCGACGGTCAAAGCGGCCCCGTCCGTACGTCTAATGGCCCAGAAGATGGGAATCGACTTGGCCCAAATCCATGGCAGCGGACCGCAGGGAAGAATCCTGATCGAAGATCTCGCGTCGCGCATCGCTGCCGTACCCGCAGCGAAACCCTCGGCTCCTGCCGGGCCCAAGATGTCGTTCGGCACGCCGGGTTCGAAGATGCCGTTCACCGGTCTGCGCCGCAAGACGGCGGACGTGATGGTGCAGGCGAAGCAGACGATCCCGCATTTCGCGTATGTGGACGAATGCGACGTCAGCGACCTGGTTAAGCTCCGCGCGATGCTGCGGGACTCGTTCGCTCGCAAGAATGCGAAACTGACCTATCTGCCGTTCTTCGTCAAAGCGACGGTCGCCGCGCTCAAGGAAGTGCCGATCGCCAACTCGTCGCTGAACAGCGAATCGAACGAAATCGTTTTGCACGACCGCTATCACATCGGCATCGCCGTCGCGGCGCCGACCGGGTTGCTGGTCCCGGTCATCCGTGACGCGAACCGCAAATCGCTGCTCGAACTCGCTCAGGAAATCGAACGCCTTTCGGACGAGGCCCGCAGCGGCAAGGCGAAGCTCGACGACCTGAAAGGTGCGACGTTCACCATCACATCGATCGGCAACATGGGCGGACTGTTCGCGACGCCGATCATCCTGCCGCCGCAGGTGGGAATCATGGCGATCGGCAAAATCACCGCTCGCCCCATCTTCGACGACCGCGGTCAGGTGAAGTCGGCGGACATGGCGTATCTATCGTTCAGCTTCGACCACCGCATCCTCGACGGCGCCGCCGCCATCGCCTTCGGCAACGCGCTGATCCGCCGACTCAAGCAACCGGGCGATTTGCTGGTGGAGTAAAATAGACCAACAGCGTAGATGCGAAGGGTAGAATCGAAAGGAAAGAATTCTGAAAACTGAAAAAAACGCGGAGAGGTACCTATTCCCTCGCCGAATTTCCGTATAGATGAGAAAGGCGTTTGGGGCGGGTCCGTTTCGGTCCCGCAAGAGGCGCATGCGTCTCGGCCCAATCGCAAGGTAATTATGCGCATTCAATTGCCGCAGTCAAGATCCAAGTCCGGCAAAAAGGTTCGCAATGTACATCTGCTATCTCGACGAATCAGGAGTTCAGGAAAACGCGAACACTTCGCACTTCATCCTTCTCGGAATGGCGATCGTTGCTGAAGAATGGAAGACACTAGAGGCGCAAACCACTGTCATCAAGGATAGATATGGACTGAGAGACGCCGAAATTCATGCGGCGTGGATGGCACGCCGGTTTATTGAACAGGAAGCGATCCCAGACTTCGCTACTTACGATCGGGATACTCGACGAAGATTGACGCTCGAGCGAAGGAAACAGGAACTTATCCGAATAGCTGGAACTGGCACTCCAAAACAACTGAAGTCGGTGAAACTGAATTTTCGCAAAACCGATGGTTACACGCACCTTACGCTTGCGGAAAGGTTTGCGGTGCTTGAAGAACTTGCCACACTAATCTCAACTTGGACGGACGCGCGAATCTTCGCTGAAGCGGTTGACAAACGGGTTTTCTATTCGCGACCAATGCAGAACACGCCGTTTGAGAGAGCTTTTACGGAGGTAGTTCAGCGATACGAAAATTTTCTGCGACACCGCGGTACGTATCTCGGCGCCACTCTCAACGGAATCCTGGTCCAAGACAACAACCAGACGGTCGCGAAACGTCTTACGGAGATGATGCGTAGTTTTCACAGAAGCGGTACGCGTTGGACGGGCATCGATCACATCATCGAAACACCACTCTTCGTTGACAGTCATCTAACGTCTATGGTTCAGATGGCTGACTTGTGCGGATACGCGACAAGGCGTTTCTTTGAGAATAACGAACGCAATTTATTCGACCGCATTTACCCGAAATTCGATCGTGGCGGCCGCGGCGGCGTTGTCGGAATCCGACATTTTTCGTCTGAGACGTGCGCTTGCCGCGTATGCCAAGATCACACGTAATACCGCCCCCCCGCATGACTTCCGATAGATCCGGCAAACAGCATCGTTAGCTAAATCTGGTAGAACCACGTCGGATCCGATTTGCGCGTGTCCGGACCTTTGATGCGGTGTTGCGGCTTTTCCAGCAACACGGACGTGTAAGGTTCCACGCTGTGGGTTAGCCAAACGTTGGAACCGATGACAGCGTGGTGGCCGACCGTCGTGTCGCCGCCGAGGATCGTCGCGTTGGCGTAGACGACGACTTCGTCTTCCAGCGTGGGATGGCGTTTCATCCCGCGAATGATGTTGCCGTTGGCGTCGCGGGGGAACGATAGGGCGCCGAGCGTGACGCCCTGATAGAGCTTCACGTTTCGCCCGATGTCGCAGGTTTCGCCGATAACGACGCCGGTGCCGTGATCGATGAAGAAGCCGGGGCCGATACGGGCGCCAGGGTGGATGTCGATGCCAGTCTTCGAGTGAGCCTGTTCCGTCATCATGCGCGGAATGAGCGGCACGCCGAGCAGCACCAATTCATGGGCGAGGCGATAGATGGCGATCGCTTCCAGGCCCGGATAGCAGAACACGATTTCGTGGTGGTTCTTCGCCGCCGGATCGCCGAGGTAGGCGGATTCCACATCCTGCTCAAGCACCCAGCGAATGTCCGGCAATTTGCGGAGAAAATCGACGGTCCGCTCCTGAGCGACCGCCTCGAAGTCGCACTTTTCCTCCCCCGCTTCATGCCGTAAAGCGCGGGCGATCTGCTGGGTCAGTTTGTCGTGCAGCCCGTCGATGAGATCGCCGACATGGTACTCGACATTACCCATGTGTAAGTTCTGGCGACGGGAGAAGCCGGGGAAGAGAATGTCGCAGAGGTCGCGCAGCACTTCGTTGACGACGTCGCGGCTCGGCAGCGGGCAATGGCCGAGATGATTGATGTAGCGGCACTCGGCGTAGGTCGTGACGAGCGATTCGGTGATTTCGTGCAGGCTTTCCTTGAGACGCAGATCCGTGGCCATGTACCCTGCTCCTGTATTCGTTCGGCGAAGAGAGACCGAAAGGCGACCGCGGGATGGGAACGTGCGTTCCCCGCAACTACTGCCCGGCGATCGCCGAGAGACAGGAACATCGACAGCGAAGGAGCGTCATGATCGGGAGGTCCAATGGCTGCAAAACTTACCCTGTTTACCATACCTCGCGGAGCGAACACTGGCTACGGCGAGGAAAAAGGGCGGGAGCGCGTTGGGAGAGTTCGTCGGTTGATGAGCAACACCTGAAGTCTCGCGTGGCGTCCCGCCCTTCGATTGGCTAGCCGCAACAAGGATCGGCCAATGCAAGGGCTCGGATTGATGCAAACAGGCATGGAGTCTGCAAACCAGCGGCAAACTGCGTCGAGTTTTCCGTTCGACAAGCAAGGGCAGCGCTGCCGAACGCCGAACAACCGTCCTCAATTCCGCGGTGACAGGCTGTTTGCTACGCGGTACATTGGGCTCACCTCCCGCGATCCCGCATCTGTCCCGCCTGCGGAGCGATCCATGTTGAAAATCGTCGGTAATGCCGCATCCGATTGCACGGGAGCGTCGCGTAGAAACTTCCTTAAGGCCGGCGCCTTGGGTGGGCTCTCCCTCGCTGGGCTTCACCGTCTGCAAGCGGAAACTCAGGCAATTCGCCGCGACACCTCGGTTATCCTGTTTTGGCTCAGCGGCGGTCCCGGGCACATGGAAACCTGGGATCCGAAACCGGATGCCGTCGATCAGTTCCGCGGGCCTTTCGCCTCCATCCGCACTCGATTGCCCGGCGTGCAATTCGGCGAACTCATGCCGGAGACCGCACGCATCGCTGATAAACTCGCCATCCTGCGTGGCGTCAACCACGGTTCGGGCGATCACACCAAAGCCAACCACTGGATGCTGACTGGCTTCGAAGGCCCTGCCTTCAATGTGCCTGACTTCATGGTGCAACGTCGCCCATCGATGGGCTCGGCCGCTGCGAAACTGCGCGGAACGAATGTCGCCGGCATGCCCGCATATTCAGCCGTGCCCCACCTACGTGGCGGCACGGACAATTTCTTCCATTACGCCGCTTACCTCGGAGCCGCGGCGAATCCGTTCATCACCGAGGCGGATCCGAATCTGCCGAACTTTCGCGTGCGCGGCTTGTCGCTGGCGCCGGAATTGTCGTTCGAGCGATTGGGCGATCGCCGCACCGTGCTCGATTCGCTCAATCAGTTTCAGCGATCCGCTGATCGGCATGCGGGCTCCCATGATTCGCATCTGCGTCAGGCCTTCGACCTGCTGACCAGCCGGCCGGTCGCTCAGGCTTACGAAATCGGAGCCGAGCCGGATCGCATTCGAGATCGCTATGGCCGGCACACTTTCGGGCAGAGTGCCTTGCTCGCTCGCCGGCTCGTCGAAGCGGGCGTGACGTTCGTCACGGTCAATTGCGTTCCCTGGGACCATCACGCCACTGCGGGCCGGCTGCCGACGCGGGAGGGCAGTTTGCAACTCATTCCTCCTTTGGATCGAGCGATTGCCGCGCTGGTCGAAGATCTCATCCAACGGGGCCTCTACGAAAAAACCCTTGTCATCGCCATGGGCGAGTTCGGCCGCACGCCGCGGATGAACCCGGAAGGAGGCCGGGATCATTGGGGCCACGCATTCAGCGTGCTGATGGCCAGCGGCGGGATGAGCATGGGGCAGGTCGTCGGTCGGAGCACGCCGCGTGGGGAATATGTCGCGGATCGCCCCACGTCGCCGCAGGACGTCACGGCCACCGTCTTCCGTCATTTGGGTATCGATGCGTCGAAAGTGTTCTTCCACGACGCACAGAGTCGGCCCGTTGCTCTCGTCGAATCCGGCGAGCCGATCCGCGAACTGGTCGGCTAGGCAGAGGATCTCGGTGGATTGCCCTCCAAACCTTGGCGCCCATCCATGAGCGAGCCTGCCGTCCAAATCGCGTTCCGCATTCCAGGTCCGTGGAAGCACCCCAAGGACCTCATCGATCGCCTTCCGCCCGGCCACCACCTGACGATCGATGGTTTGACCTTGCCCGACGGCGCGGAGATTGGATTCGGCGCCGTAGCCTCGGATTCGCAATTCCCGGCCATTTTCCGGTCCTCTTGGCGACAGGAACCGACGCCGCAAGAACTGGACGCCGTCGATCGTTACTCCGTCAACGTCTTTCTGATGGGCCCCGGCGGCGCCCTGGATTCGGCCCGCACGATGATGCGGGCGGCCGCGGCGATCGTGAAAGCTGGCGGGGCAGGCGTCTTCATCGACAACAGCGCTGGCTCATGGCGGCGAGCATTGGCTCGACCTGACGCAAGACGCCAGTCCCGATGCGGTCACCTTCGCCTTCGTTTCGATCGTCGGCGGCAAGACCGAGATCTGGACCATGGGCATGCATGTCCTCGGTCTGCGCGACGTCGTCATGCGACGCTTCGATGTAGAACAAGGTGGTTTCGACATCGTCGAAGTGATCCGCTACCTCGCGGAAAACGACCGCCCGATCGATGAAGGCCATATCATCGCCGACCTTGACGGCCCCCGTTTCCGAGCGACGCTTCAGCCAGCCCCACCCGACCGGTCGCGCGGCCCCATGCACAACCCTTTTGGTCGCATCAAGCTCATCAGCATGCGCGACATCGCGGAGCAGAATTGAATCCGAAGCGGCTTCGCAGTCGCCTCCATCGCAACAACACGCGGGGCTATTCAGGCCCGACGATTGATGCTGACTGCAAAGCAGGCGTCCGGTTTTGACCGAATCTCCATTGAAGGTGCTAACAACTTACGGCCGTTCGCAACCAACCCTTCCTGCTCCATGATCGCTGAGCCTTTTTCGACCTCAGCATCGGGGAGGGGCAGCACGATATTTGCTCGGTTTTCGTCTGCCACGAGAATCGTTCGAAAAAACGTCTCAGAAACCGTGCGTTCGCCTCCGTCAAGATTCATCTGGGCTAAAGGTTGGCGGCCTACGATGGAGATGCAACGCCGCAGTTCCGCCTCGCCGATTCCCATCTCCACGAGGCCTGCGATGTTCCTTTCCGCCTTGAAGGAGTCCTACTCATGTCACGATTCACGCGTTGGATTCGAACGTTCATCCTCGCCAGCCTCGGCATGTCCGCACTATGGCTCGCTTCTGAGACGTCGCACGCTCAGGGCAAGGGCGGAGGCGGCAGCAAAGGCGGTGGGGGCGGTTTCGGCGGCAGCATGGGCGGCAAAGGCATGGGAGGCATGTCCAAGGGGGGCATGGGAGGCGGCGGCAAGGGCATGGGTCAGGGAATGGGAGGCTTCGGCCAGGGCATGGGCGGCGGCCAGCAGGGCATGGGCGGCAAGGGGATGGGCAAAGGCCAGGGTGGTTTCGGACAAGGCGGATTCGGCGGCGGTCAGCAAGGGATGGGCCAAGCTCAAGGGGGGCCAGGAGGCCAGGGGCAAGGTTTCGGCCCCCCCCAATTCGGACAAGGACAAGGCGGAGGCCAACAGCAAGGGATGGGACAAGGACAAGGCGGTTTCGGTCAAGGGCAACAGGGAGGGCAACAAGGCGGCAAGAAAGGTCCCAAAGGCCAAGGCGGACAGGGTCAGGCAGGCCAAGGCGGCCAAGGCGGGCAGCAAGGCTTCGGGCAGCAAGGCTTCGGGCAGCAAGGCTTCGGGCAGCAAGGCTTCGGGCAGCAAGGCTTCGGGCAGCAACAGGGGTTCGGCCAAAACAACCAGAATGGTCAAGGCATCAATCAGTTCCAGTTTCCCGCATTCCTGATGCGAAAGAACTGATCGACGCTTCTCCAACAAAGAAACGCTCGCGACGATCGACATCGTCGCGAGCGTTTTTCATGGCTGCTTCTTCAAGCATCACTTCGCCTGGAAGTCCTTCGCGAAGGCTTCCGCGCTCAACGGTGCTCCGGTCGCGAATCGCGTCAACTCGTTCCACTGCAGCGTGCGGCCTGGGTTGAACACCTTCGTCCGCATGAACGCGCCCACTTCCTTGTTGCCGACGTAGACGACGGATTCCGGGTCCGCTCCCTTATACACCTCGCGGCAGATCGCGTGATGCACCTGGGACGCGAATAGTTCGCCCATCATGTAGTTGTGGTAGTAGACCGGCGCCACGATGATGTGGATCTTGCTGCCGTAATCCGGGGCGTTGCGGCCCGCGGGGCGTTTCATGCCCTGGTACTTCTCGACAATGTCCCACCAGAGCTTGTTGAGATCCTGGTCCGGGTTCTCATACATCGCCTTCTCGAACCGCAACATCACTTGGCACCAGCGCGAGAAGACAAGCAACTGATAACGCTGCATCTTGCGCGCGGTGGTCGCGAAGGCATCCGGGTCATCGAGCTTCACGCCCATCTTTTCGAGCCAACCTCGACGCTTCGACATCTTCTCGAACATCATCGCCACGCCTTCGGTGGCGAGGATGTGGGCCTCGGTACGGAGGACATAAGGCAGTTTCTCAGGAATGTTGATGCTGCTGTAAACCGAGTGACCGAACTCGTGCAGCATCGTGGACATCCAGTATTCGTTGGGTACCACGTTCGCCAGCACACGGACATCGTCGCCGCCGCGAGTAAGGTCAATGCAGAAGGCATGCGGGCTCTTGCCTTGCTTCGGCGCGAAATCGTTGTTGCTCCGCTCGATCACCAAGTCGATCGGCAAATCGATGCCTCGGTAAAAATCGCGGCAAAGTGCGATGATGTCGACGCTGGCGTACGTTTTGTCGAGATCCGCCTGGAAGACGGCGGGCACTTCCTGGAAGAACAGATCGTGGTAATGCCACGGCATCAATTCATCGACTTTGATGCCGCAATTCTTGGCGAGCTGCGTATCGATCTCCGCCTTCGCTTTGAAGAACGGCTCGCGGGTCAGGTCGTCGAGCTGATCGAACAGCTTGATGAGGTCTTCGCCGTTCTGCTCGTTGAGATGCAGCATGAGAGCGTGGTAGTTGGCGAAGCCGAGCTTCTTCGCGGCCTGGTTCCGAAGCTTCACGAGTTCCTTCAACTCCGGCTCGACGACAGCCCCCACCTTCTTCGATGCTTCCCACACTTCCTTCCGTTTGGCGGAAAGCGTGGACGATTTGAGGATCTTCCGCACCTCGGCATCCGCGAGTTTCTTGCCGTCCACTTCCGCGCGGAAGGTGTTGAACTTCTGCTCGACGCTGTTGGCGAGCGCCGTCATCTTGTCGAGCAACTCCACGTCCACCTGCTTTTCCAACGCTTGGAGGTACACGACGTCGATCGAGCGACGCAGGATCGCGTCTTCGAGCTTCGATTCCTTGATCGCCTTGAGCTGGGCGAACTGTTCGCGGTCGGCGAGAAATCGATCGATCTTGTTCTGAATCTCTTCCTTCTTCTTGAAGTCTTCGTCTTTGCCGGTGATGTTGGCGTTCCACCAAGCTCGGGCGCCTTCGATCTCCATGGGCCGAAGCTTGCCCACATAGGCGTTGAGGAAGGCGTTGGCTTTCGTGTCGACGTCGGATTGGGCGCTAGCGGTCGCCGCAAGAGCGAGCGAAACGCCGAGCACGAGAATGAGCAAACGCAAGGCAAGCATGTCGATCTCCTGATCGGTTAGGTATCGCGAGGCACAGGAGAAATGGTAACGAAAGCCCCCAAGCGAGGCGAGCGCGGCAAAAGGCGGAAAGGATGGCTCTCGGCTTCAACTTGTTGCGGGACGCCCGGCGAATTCCAAGATCGCGTCTACGAATTCGCGTTCCTTCTCGAACATCGGCAGATGGCCGCAGCCAAAGATCGTTTTCCATTCCGCGTGCGGAAGATGCTTGCGATACGCTTCCCCGTAAGCAGGGGGAACGAGCTTATCGTCCGCTCCCCACAGGAGCAGCGTGGGACAGTTCACCCGGCGGAGGCGGCTTGCGAGTTTCGGATCGTAAGGGCGCTTCCACACCATGCGTGCTAGTCCCGCGAGGTTGCGGTAGCCTCGGATCATGGTCGTTTCGTCCGGTTCGCTTCCCATCAGCAGCGACGCCATCGGGCCATCCGGATCGTGGAACAGAAGTCGTCGCATCGCCTCGCGGTCCTGCATCACGCGGAACAAATCGGGCAAGGGCGTCTCCGGCACATTCAGGCCGGGAGCGTCGGCAATCCACAGCTTCTTGACCCGCTCGGGCCAACGCACCGCGAACTCGGCCGCGATCCATCCGCCGAGACTGACGCCGCCGAAATGACTTGATCCCAGCCGAGCGCATCGAACAGTTGCACGTAATGGAAGGCCAGGTCTTCGATGGTGTCGATGCCGGAATGGTCGGGGCTGTCGTTGAATCCGGGATGCGTCGGCGCGAGGACTTCGTATTGATTCGCGAATGCTTGATGAAAAGGGAGCCATCGCACCGATTCGCCGAGAGTGCTGTGCAGATAGACGAACGGATCTCCCTTGCCGCCATGCATAACCTGCGTGGGGTATCCGGCGACGTCGATCGTCTGCGGTTCGCCGTGACGCGAGGCGAGGAAGACGCGGGCGCCATACTGCAGCTTGCGAAGAAATCCGAGCATGGGGCCATTGTACCGACAGGATTACGCGGAATGCGTGATGCGGTAAAGCGTTCCCTTGAGGCGACGGCCGCCGGGTTCGCCCGCTTTGACGGTTTGCGTCGCGTACTTCAAACCCTTGAGCATCCAGGGTATCGCGGAAAAGCGTCGCCGGGATGCGGTCTTGATCGACGACGATCGCGACGCCTTCCGGAGCAAGGGCGGATTTCAGAAACGACACGAGCGGGTCGACGAGGCGAGTTTCGTAGATGAGGTCCGAGCCGAGCACGAGGGGAAAACGGAAGTTTTCGGGCGGATGGCGCCAATCGATTTCGCGTGCCGTGAAGTCGGTGAAGCCGTTGAGCCGGGCGTTGTCGGCGGCGAATTTCAGGGCACACGGATCGTAGTCAGTGAACGTCACCCGCATGCCCAACGATAGCCCGACGATGCCGGCGAGTCCGAGACCGCAACCCACTTCGAGAGCTTCAATGCCTGCGGGCCAAGTTTGCGTCACCAGGAATTTGGCGAGCATCCGCGCCGCAGGCCAAAGGTCGGCCCAGTAAGGCATGTATTCATCCCGGTCGAAAGCGGCATGCACCGCCGGCAGATCCAGCAGTTTATCGGCTTCAACCGGCCGCTTGATGAGATAGGTGCGATCCTGGACGAACACTTTTTCCTGCCGCACCGGTCCGAGCCGGGCGAGGATCTCGTCGAGCCGAGGAGCCGGCGAGAGCTCCGAAGACATATTCCGACCTGCTTTTTCGAGAGAGTTCCGAGTTCCGCTTCCGATGCCAACATCAACTTGCGGATCGGTATGCGGAGAAGCAAGTCGGCAGAAACCCTTGCATCAGCCATGAGGTTCCGCGACAAGCAGGTTAGGCGACATCCTCTGCAAGCGTCGAAGCAGCAGTATCCCGAGGAAGGCCGCTGCGCGGCAGGAACATCAGCAGGAGCGTGCAGCCCAACATAGCGCTGATCAGCGAGCCGCCGAGCGTTCCGATCTTGGCCGCATCGACGAGCGTCGCATCCCCGCTGCCTGCGAACGCCAGACCGCCGATGAAGAGGGACATCGTGAATCCGATGCCGCCGAGGCAGCCGGCGCCGATCAGAATCTTCCAATTCACGCCCGTCGGCAATTTTGCAATGCCGAGCGTCACCGCGAGCCAGGAAAACAGCACGATGCCGATCGGCTTGCCGAGGATGAGCCCCAACATGACGCCGAGGGAAACGCGATGCGTCAGCAATGCGGACTGCACCTCGACCCCCGCATTGGCGAACGCGAAGATCGGCATGATGCCGAACGCCACCCATGCGTGCAGGCTTTTCTCCAGCCGCTCCAACGGCGACACCGACTCTTGGATCACTGCCATCAGCGTTTGGGCGCGATCGCGGTCGATCGGTCCTTCGCGGTTCGACGCACTCTCGTTCGCCGCATGCAATGCGGATTGGAACCGCGTTCGTTCGATCCATGCGCTCGTGGGGGTCATCAATCCCAGCACCACGCCGGCGATCGTCGGATGAACACCGGATTTGAGAAAACAATACCAGATGAACATGCCCACGATCACGTAAAGTGCGATGCGGCGAAATCCCAAAAGCCGCATCGCCAGCACCCCCGCAAACCCGCACGCCGCCATCACAAGGTAATGCACCGCCAAATCGCTGGTATAGAAAATCGCGATGACGAGGATGGCGCCAAGGTCGTCCACGATCGCGAGCGACAGCAGAAAAATCTTGAGCCCCAGAGGCACGCGTTTTCCGAGCAACGCAAGGATGCCGACGACGAAAGCGATGTCGGTTGCCATCGGAATGCCCCAGCCGGGTTCGCCGGGAGTGCCCCGTTCGAGCAGATAGTAGATGCCGCCCGGCGCCAACATCCCGCCGAGCGCTGCCATGAACGGCAACGCGGCTTTGCGAGGTTCCTTCAACTCCCCGGCCACGATCTCACGTTTAATCTCCAGGCCAACGACGAAGAAGAAGAGCGTCATCAATCCGTCGTTGATCCATAATTCGATCGGCTTGATCAGCTCAAAGGAACCCAGGACGATGCCGAAGCGTTCATGCCAGAAATGCGCGAACGCTTCGCGGTACGCGGAGTTCGCCAGAGCGAGCGCGGCGAGCGTACAGAGAACGAGTAGAATCCCGCTCGCCGCCTCCAAATGCAGGAAGCGCTCGAGCGGCCGCATCAGTCGGCCAATCGGTGTGGAAGGAAGTTTAAGGGCCGGTTCGCGATCTTGCATCGAGTCGCCTCTTCGGCAGCAGGTGATTTTGAGATAAGGTTCGTAGCCGACTTCGGCCACCAAGTGCGCCACCGACTTTGCAAGGCCGGGCGCGATTTCGCTACGATGGCGCGATGGAGCTTCCTCAAGTCCCCGCCCCGGTCGGTCGCGGCTCGCGCATTCAGCCAGCCAATCGCTTCACTCGGCTCGAAGTGGTCGAAGACCTCGAACACCTGGAATATGACGAGGAAGCTCGCCAATCTCGCAAGCGGGTCGAAACCGAGTACTTCGCCGACGCGTCCCGCAGCGTCGTCACTTCCAACAACAGTCCGGACGTCTTCTTCAACTTCAGCCTGAATCCGTATCGCGGTTGCTCGCATGGGTGCAGCTACTGCTATGCCCGGCCCACCCATGAATACTTCGATCTGAGTGCGGGCATCGATTTCGAGACGAAGATCTTCGTGAAGGAACAGGCGCCGGCGCTGTTCCGCGATTTTCTCGCGGAGGCGAAGTGGAAGCCGGAGACGATCGTGATGTCGGGCGTGACCGATTGCTATCAACCCGCGGAGAAGACGTTTCGCATTACACGCGGTTGTCTGGAAGTGGCGGCTCCGAAGCGAGGCGGCCGATCTCGATCGTGACCAAGAACGTGCTTATTCTTCGCGATCTCGATGTGCTCCGCGAAATGGCCAAGCTCAACTGGATCCGCGTCGCCTTCGGCCTGACGACGCTCGACCAATCACTGACCAAAGTGATGGAGCCGCGGACGAGCAGCCCCACAGCGAGATTGCGTGCCATCTCGGAACTAACGGCCGCGGGAGTACCGACCCATGCGTTGTGCGCTCCGCTGATTCCGGGGCTCACGGACTCCGAGGTGCCGAGCCTGCTCAAGGCGGCGAAGGAAGCGGGGGCGATGTCGGCGAGCTACATCCTCCTGCGTCTGCCCTGGGCGGTGAAGCCGATCTTCCTCGACTGGATCGATCGTCACATGCCGGAGAAGCGCTCGCGCATTGAGTCGCGCATCCGCAACGTGCGTGGCGGGAAACTGAATGTGTCGGAGCTCGGCAAACGGATGAAGGGGACCGGCGAGATCGCCGATCAGATCGAGCGTACGTTCGAGGTATTCGCGAAGCGGTTCGGACTCGACGGCGACATGCCGCCGCTCGATGTGTCGCAATTCCGTCGGCCCACGCCGACGTCGGGCCAGGGGTGGCTTTTCGGCGATTTGGCGTAATCGTTTAGCGGGGAGCCGAAGGCGACCTAGGTAGCCCTCTCGCTTCGCGAGAGGTTAGCGGATGCATGCCTCGCGATCGCATGGCTCGCTGCCGCTATCCTCTCGCGGAGCGAGAGGGCTACATAGGTTACTTTTTCGGGTGGCTGTCCGCGTCCGCTTTGAAGACGGGGACGTCGACCAAGTCGCGGGCGGCGGGGGCGGGACTGCCCCAGACGAGGGCACCGTCGATCGAGAGGATGATGACGGTCATCACCGAGAGGATGGCGACGGGCGTCATGATGCCGTAGACGAGCCGCCAATCATGGTTTAGGTGCATGAAGATGTAGGCGACGAGTGCTGCCTTCACGACGGCGACTGCGAGGATCAGGGCCGCGCTCGTGTGGTTGTGGCCCAGGGCCAAGTTGATGGCGAATGAAGCGGCGGTGAAGACGCACAGGGCGACGAAGACGGCCATGTACGCCCTGAACTTCGCGTCATGGCTCGGGCCGTGAGCCGGGGCGACGTGCGAATGTCCCGCGTCGCCATGCGAGTGCGAGTGATCGGCATGGCCGCCGTGGCTGTGAGCGTGATCGCCGTGATTGTGATCCGACATCGGAAAACTCCGCAATACTGATTGCAAATTGCAGATTGCAAAATGCAAATTTGAAATCGAATCGACGCGGTTAAGTGTTTCAGTTCCTCAATCTGCAATTTGCAATTCGTTTATACGAGGTAGAGCAACGGGAAGAGGAAGATCCAGACGATATCGACGAAGTGCCAGTAAAGGCCCGCGTTTTCGACGAACAAGCCGTCTTCCGGCTTCAGGCCGCCGCCCATGAAATGCTTCACGAGGGGGACCGCAAAGATCACGAGGCCGCCGAGCACGTGCAGGGCGTGGAAGCCGGTCATCGCGAAATAGCACGACGCCCACAGGTTGCCCCACGGAATCGAGTAGCTGATGGGGGCGTGCGAATCGAGTTCGAGGATGCCGGTCACGTTTTGCGGTCGAGAAGGCATGTCCACCGGCTTCACGTGCTTTGTGCCGACGACGCGTTCGTTGACCTGCTTCGGCGTGAGCTTGTTGTCGTTGATGTCGGCCAACAACTGCTTGACGGCATCCATCGCCTTGGCATCGACATGGTGCTTGCCGTCCACGATGTCCTTGAGCTGCTCCTTCACTTTGGCGACGTACCCATAGGCGACTTCGGGGTTATAGGTCGTATCCAATTTCTCGTAGACGCGGCCGGGGAGGATGCCGTGCTCGAATTTCGATTTGTATTCGATCGCTTTCACGCCGAGGAAGACGCAGCCGAGGAGGAGAGTGAGGCCGAGGTATGCGGCGCCTTTCCCGGGCTGGTTGATGTGCAGGTAGTGATGCGCGAGCACCACGAAGAAGCTCGAGAGAATGAGGACGAACGTGTTCGCCGCCCCGATCCATTCGACGAGATGCACGTCGTGCGGCGCGGGCCACGGGTTCGCCGCGGAAGTTTGGCCGTTGCGGAGAATCATGTAGGTGCCGATGAGGGCGGTGAAGAACATGATTTCCGTGACGAGGAAGAGCCACATCGCCAGCTTGCCGTTGGGCAAGGGCATCCCCATCTTCAGACCCGGTTCGTCATGCGCGGCATGCGACATAGCAAGACCTCACGGAACGACCGCAGCGGCGGCCGACTTCAACCACGTTTCCGCCAACATCAAAAGCATGATCGCGGGCAGGTAGAGCAGCGAGACTTTCATCACGAGCTTCGCCCGAGCATGCGTTTTTTCTTTCCAAAACATCAGCGTAGCCGTCAGGAAGGCGACCCCCACCAGCAAAGCGCCGATGCCGTACACCGATCCGGTGAACGACGCGGCCCAATTGCCCCGCAGCGAGAGCACGGGGTAAATGCTGATCGCCACTAAGGTCACGCACCAGCCCACCATTTGGCGAGCGGTGAGCAATCCATCGGGATCCACCGACGGCAGCATCCGCAGGCCGGCCCGCGAATAGTCCTCGCGATACATCCACGCGATCGCCAGGAAATGCGGCACCTGCCAGAGGAACAGAATCAGGAACACCAGTCCCGCGGCCGCATCGAGTTGTCCGCCGGCAGCGGTCCATCCGATGATCGGCGGCATGGCGCCGGGGACGGCTCCGATAAGGGTGTTGAGCGTCGTGTATCGCTTCGAGGGGGTGTAGATTAGCACGTAGGAGACGAGCGTGAACGCCGCCACGCCGACCGCGAGCAGGTGATCCAGGGTCATCGCCATGTAAACGAGACCACCCATGCCCAGGCCGAGGCCGAAGAGCAGCACTTCGGCAGTGCTTAGCCGGCCCGAAGGAAGCGGGCGGTTTTCAGTTCGCCGCATGAGCTTGTCGGAATGGCGTTCGATGACCTGGTTCAGCACATTCGCGGAGCCGGCGACAAGGAAGGTACCGATCAGCGTGTGGACCATTTGCAGCAGATCGACGCCGCCTGGATTCGCCAGGGCCATGCCGGCCGCGGTGACGAACAGGACCAGCACCGCGATGCGAGGCTTGGTCATGCCGATGAAGTCGGCGAGTCGCGAACGAGGCGTGAGCGATGCGGACGTCGTCATGCGGCGGCGACCTCCCGGTTCGGAGATGACGCCAGCCTGGCTTTGACGAAGGTGATGACGATCGCCGAAAACAGGAACGATCCGAACATGTAGTGCAACGTCCGCGTCAGGTGAATCGCGAGCGATTCCGTCCCAGGGTCGGTGATTCCGTAAAGGCGTTTAGTCCAATACATCCATGCTTCGACGCCGAGGATCACCTGGATGGTCATCAGCGCCATGATCCAATTGGCGATCGATCGAAAACCGGGATTCTGGCGAGCCGCGTAGATCAGCGAGAACGACATCCCGAAGACGATGAACGCGCCCAGCAAATGCAGTCGTCCGAAGAGAGGCGCGGGGCGATGCCGCACGAAGGCGCCCATCAGAATCTGCAGCAAAAACAAACCGATGACGATCCCACCGACGCGACGCAAGCGAGGCGAGGCCGAGTCGCTTGTCGGTCCCACGGGACGCAGGACAAACCACACCAGCGTGAAGATCGAAGCGAACACGATCTGGGCGAAGACACCGTGAATCAAGGCCATGTTTTTGCCGAACATCGCATTCAAATCCACGCGATAGCGGCCCAGCATCGCCTGAATGAAGATCAGCACCGCGACGCCGAAGCTCCAGTAGCGAACCGACGGCCGGCGTTCGACGAAGGCGAGCACCGCCGTCAGCAGCAGCACGAATCCGCCAATCGACCACGCGGCAAGGCGATGGCCATGTTCGACGAGGTAGCCGAGGCCCAAATCCTGGAAGAGGAGCGACACCGATTCCCACGGCTGACGATAGCCTTGTGGATCGACCATGCCGACTTCCATGGTCGTGGTCTGGGCGCCGAGAAACATCACCGGCAGCGCAGCGACGCCTGTGACCACGGCGAGGGTGCGAACCCAGCCGGGGAGCGGCGTCGATGGTGTCGGGTCGTTCGTCATCGAATCTCGTTTAGCCGCCGCTCTCGGAGCGGCGCGGATGTGGCCTCATGCCGGGTACTGATGTTTCGCTGGCGCCTGTCCGCGCCGCTCGGAGAGCGGCGGCTAAACAGGCGAACCAGCTAGTGCGTCTGGCTCGGCAGCACGCCGGATGCTTTCTCCGTCTGCATCAAGTTGTCGTCGGCTTTGCCTTCGAAGTGTCCGTACTCGTAGGGGCCGTGGTAGACGACCGGCGGAATGTCGAAGTTGCCGTGGCCCGGAGGAGTCGGGGCGGTCCATTCGAGGGTGTTGCTCTTCCAGGGATTTCGCTCGGTGCAGCGCTTTCCGAAGAAAACGCTGCCGAGGAAGTTGATCAGGAAGACGAACTGCACCAAGCCGAGAGCGATCGCGCTGATCGACACGAAGATATTCAGGTTCTGCAGGCCGCCTTCCAAGATCGAGCCTTGCGGGGTCGAGATGCGGCGACGCATTTCGGCCACGCCGAGGATGTGCATCGGGAAGAAGGCGCAGTTGCCGAGGACGAAGGTGAGGAAGAAGTGGACCTTGCCCCACTTGTCGCTCATGTAGCGACCGAACATCTTGGGGAACCAGTAGTAGATCCCGCCGAAGATTCCGAAGAGACTGCTCGTGAAGAGCACATAGTGGATATGAGCCACGATGAAGTACGTATCGTGAATCTTGATATCCACTGGGGTGGCGGCCATGAAGATGCCGCTGAGTCCGCCGATGATGAACAGCGACACGAACGCGAGGCCGAAGAGCATCGGGGTCGTGAATTGCAGGTTTCCGCGGAAGACGGTGCCGAGCCAGTTGAACGTCTTCACGGCGGAAGGGAGGGCGATCATGATGGTGGCGACCATAAACCCGGTGCCGAGGCGCGGATCCATGCCCGACTGGAACATGTGGTGGCCCCACACGATGAAGCCGAGACCCGCGATGCCCGCGATCGAGTAGATCATCGCGCGATAGCCGAAGAGTGGCCGGCGAGCGAAGGTGGCGAGGATGTCGGAAACGATACCCATCGCCGGCAGGATCATGATGTACACGGCAGGGTGGGAGTAGAACCAGAACAGGTGCTGCCAGAGCAGCGGTTGCCCGCCGCCGACGCCGCTGTGGTAGTTGCCGAAATCAAGCCCCGCGGGAGGCAGGAAGAAGGTCGAGCCAATCGTCTTATCCATGAGTTGGAAGACGAGGGCGACGGTGAGGACCGGGAGAGCGAAAGCCTGGAGGATGGCGGTGATGAACATGGCCCAAATCGTCATCGGCATGCGAAAGAGGGTCATGCCCGGAGCCCGCATGTTGATGATTGTGGTGATGTAGTTGACCGAGCCCATCATCGACGAGACGCCGATGAGGATCGCAGCCATCAGCCAGCAGAACTGACCCCAGCCGGAGCCTGGAAACGCAGGCGATTCGATGCCCTGCCCCGCGGCGAGACTGCCGCTGGCGAGCGTCGGATACGAGGTCCAACCGGCTCCCGCATGACCGCCCGGCACGAAGAACCCCGCAACGGCGAATGCGATCGCGGGCCACATGAACCAGTAGGAGAGCATGTTGAGCTTCGGAAACGCCATATCGTCGGCGCCGATCATCAGCGGGATGCAGTAGTTGCCGAAGGCCCCGGTGAGAAAGGGGATGATCACGAAGAAGATCATGATCGTGGCATGCATCGTGAAGAACATGTTGTAGGCGGTGTCCGAGATTACTCCGCCGTTGTCTTGGAAGTAGTCGCGGAGGATCGGAATCTCAGCCGTGGGCCACGCCAGTTTGATGCGGACGAGCAACGCAAGCAGACCGCCGATGCCGAGGAAGATCAGCGACGTGAAGAGGAACTGGATGCCGATGATCTTGTGATCCTGCGAGAAGACGTACTTCCCGAGGAAGCCAGGCTCGTGATGAGCATGCGCCGGTGCGGTCGAGGGACTAACGCTCATATGCGAACTCTCCATCGGAGGGAGCAATGATGGCTTCGGTATTCGTGGCGACAAGTTTATTTAACTTGTCGGATGGTTTCTGTTTCTGTTTTCGTGGCGACAAGCTTATTAGCTTGTCGAACCGGACCTCATTCCGAACAAGCTGGATAGACTTGTTCCCACGAAGACAAGAGTTAATTCGCGGCGACGGCTTGCGGCGGGGTGACGCCGTTGCGCTGCAGCTTCTCGACTCCTGTGAGCCAGGTCTTGTAGTCTTCGACCGTCTCATGCACGTAGAGCCGGCCGACCATGCGTACATGGCCCCATCCGCACAATTCGGCACATGGAATTTCCCAGACCTTGGTTTCCTTGCCGTCTTTGTCCACGTTAGCGTTGATCGGCGTGAACCATACCGGGATCATTTTGCCTGGCAACGCATCCTGCTTCACTCGCATATGCGGGACGTTGAACGAGTGAATCACATCGCGAGTGGAAAGATGCACGAGAATCGGCTTGTTCTTGACGGCATGCACTTCGTTGACGACATGCAGATCGTCGTAGTGCGGCGAGAACTTTTCCCAGTCCTTCTTGTCTTTCTTGTCCTGAATGGTCTTGAAACGAGCCGTGTTGGGATAGCGAACGCGCCACTCGAACTGGCGAGCGGAGACGTCGCACACGATCGGCGTGTCGCCGGCCTTGATTTGCTTTTCCATGCGGGACAGGTACTTGATGTCGGCCCATGTCGAGATCTGCGCGATCGCGACGTAGAGCAGGATCGCAGCGGGAACTAACGTCCACGCCACTTCGATCTTGTGCGGCGTGTTGAAGACGTTGGCCAGCGGCTTGATGAGGCCGGGAAGGTCGGCCTTCGCGGCATCCGCCGGGTTGTAGTTAGGTTTCGCTTCGTACTTCCACATGAAGGCGACGAGGATGCCTTCGGTGAGGATAAAGAAGAACCCCGTCACCGCGAGAATGACGTAGAAGAGGTTATCCACGCGGGACGCGTGCAAGGAGTTCGGTTCCGCCATCCACCAGCCGGCAAACGGCGCCACCACGAACAGCCCGATGCAGGCGACCATCGTGATGCCGAACAGGAAGCTCCAAAACTTGCCCACAGGGTTCTCCTCGCTCTGGCGATCGGTCAGCTTGGACGAATCAGCGGCAAACGGAAAGGCCGACCGCCCATGCGATCGGCCCTGCAAACGACATCATTCAGGGATTTCGATCCCCATGTTCTTCCGCATTTCGGGATAGGGCAGCACGCGGACGAAGTTGACGAGATCCCAGATCTCTTCCGACTTCAAGTCTTTGCCGAAGTTGTTCATCCCCGAACCCACAATGCCCGAATGGATGCGGGCATAGAGATCGGAATCGCGCCGGCCGCCTCGGAAGATTCCCTGCGTAAGATTACGAGGGCGGCTCAGTGTACCCCAATCGTCCGCCTTGTAGGGAGCCTGACGCCCGTAGTTGACATGGCAGCCGTTGCAATTGGTCTTCTTGTCCTCGAAGAGCTTCTTGCCGCGTCGCACGGACTCCTTGAGTTTTTCGACGTTCGCAGGGTCGTTCGGGTCGAACGCCATAGCGGGAACCGGAATGGCGCTGGCCGTCGCTTGGCTGTCCTTCCAAGCCTTGAGGACGCTTCGGCTAGCCTTGTTGACATACTCTTCGAGTCCGTCCTCATCGACCATTTCCATCTTCGCGGCATCGAAGGCGCCAAGCACGGTGCGAACTTCGGCTTCACCGCGGATGCTCAGGTGCATCACGTAGCTGACGAGATCTTGAATTTGCTGTTCGCTCAAAAGACCGAACGACGGCATCGCAGTGCCCTCAACGCCTTGACGAAGCGTGCGGGCAAGATCGCCTCGGCTCGCCTTCAGCGTAGCCTTCTCAACGCGATTCACCGTGGTGAACTTGAAAAGACCAGAGCGGAAATCGCGAGGATGCGGATTGACCCATTTGCCTGTCGGACCGCGGCCGTCGCCCGTCACGCCGTGGCAGTGGAGACAGTGCTCGCGATACAACACCGAACCGCGTGCCAGGGTTTCCGGCTCAAGTTGCAGATATTTCGTCGAGTCCGCATCGATGTTGCCGTCCTTGTCGGTGACGGCGACCTTCGGATCGCGTGGCTTGCCGAAGAGTTTTTCGAGCGTCTCTTCCATGATCTTTCGATCAGCGGCCGCGATCAGGCTCATGTCGCGGACAAGATCTTGTTGCAAAAACTCTTTCCGTTTCGCCGGATCCGGCCGGTAAAACGGATGATCCTTGTCTTCTTGCTCGGTCAAATCCTTGATGCTGGCGATGGGCAGCTGGCCCGGACGATCCGGCAGCGGCCGCTCCTCGGCCATCTTTTGGCCGTTTTTGATGACCGGATCTTTGCGGAGCCCATAGCTCCGTTCGGGTCCGTATTGAGTTTCGCAACCGACGACGGCGAGGCAGGCCAAGAGAAGTCCGGCCGCCGACCGATGGTGGAATGGACGCATGATGGATCCGAAAGTCACCAGTTGTCCGATGTGCGTTTTCAGCCCCCGCGAGGACGCTTCAGCACACCGCCTCCATTTAGTGGAAGTGCCCGCAATCGCATCCCGCGAGGGATGGCGGAGGGCGGTCCTTCCGACCCAAAGTTCATGGGGTACGGCTTTTCTAGCCGCTTGGCCCCGTGTGTCAAGCAGAGCGAAACGCCCTTGGAGTCGCTCGTGAAGTTTTTCCCAATAGGCAATCATCGTGCCGCGCGGTTTCCTGAGAAAATGCAGCGATTCGCGATGCTCCGCTGTGCCTACGGCGTAGCGTGAAAAATTCGGACCTCCATATCAGATTTGCTGCAAGTCCTGCGTCTTCGGAAGGTCGTCGAGGCTGGTGAGGCCGAAGACTTCGAGGAAACGAGCGGTGGTGCCGTACGAAACTTCACGCTTCTCTGCTTCCGCTCGGTAGACGACATGAAGCAAACCGCGACGAACCAGCTGCTTTAACAACGCTCCCGAATCGGCGCCTCGCCATGTGTCGACATCCGCTTTCGTGCATGGTTGCCGGTATGCGACTAAGGCGAGCACATCGACGGCAGCCGTGGATAGCCGGGCTTCCTTGACGCCGCCGAACACCTTTTCGCGTAGAGAATGAAACTGAGGCCGCAGGGTTAGGGACCAACCGTCGGGGCAGTGCGCGAGACCATAGGGGCGTGCTTGCCGGCGATAGGTTGCATTTAATTCGTCAAGCGATTGCTGAAACTGCTCCTTCGCGAGCCCGCGGATGATATGTCGGGCCCGTTCATAGGAAAGGGGCGAGGACCCGACGAAGAGCAACGCTTCAAGAATGCGGATCGGCGGAGGCGGCGGCGTGTCGTCGTCCGGCTTCGCGAAAAAGCCGGTCCCCTCAGTCTCGCCGACCGATTCCAAAGCTTCGACGAAACCGGACGCCGTCGCGTTGTCGTCCTGCGGTTCGCTCATGACGCATTCGCCTGCAACCGCGTGACGAACTCGCGATGCTCCGGCGACGCCAAACCATGCTGGGCGACCTCAGCCACGCGAACGCGGTCGTCGCGGATCAATGCGGCGGGATCGAGCCAAAGCCCGGGAAAAGCCTGGCTTTTCAGGATGCCATCGACCGGTTGAATCGGAGCGAACTCGCCATCCTTCAGGACGAACCAATCAATCGCTTGATCGAGGACACGCCAGACAAGGTACTCGCGGACGCCGCTTTTGCAGTAGACTTCGAGCTTCGTGTTCAAGTCGAAACTGACGCTGCTCGATGCGATTTCCGCGACGAATTCCGGAGCGTTCTCGATGTACCCGTCCTTGGAAATGCTCGCCTGGCCGCCGCGTTTCGGGTCGATCATCAGCAGGAAATCCGGCTGCGGTTCGTTCTGAAGGTTCAGGCGAACCGTGGTGTTGTCCGCTCCCATCAAGCCCGGCGTTATTCCCTCGTAGAGGCTGATCCAGCGGATGAGCCGATAGTGCTGATGGCCATGGCGATCGAAGCGAACGGGCGAAGGCAGGTAGACGACTCCCTCAATCAACTCGGCTTTCTTCACGTTCGGCATCGAATGATAACGCCGCTCAAACTCAGCGCGCGTGAGGCGGTCGCCCGGTTCCAGCGGCGGAACCGTCTCGGCAGCGAAAGGTGGTTGCGCGGCGGACATGGCCGAAACTCCGGAATTCGTCAGTTGCGGTAGGCGTCGATCCAGTCGATGGTGATCGTCTCGGGATTACCCTCGAAAAAGGCGGAGGGAAGTGGGATTTCGAACCAACCTTCGTCCGAGGGCCGAGTCGCCGGACGGCCTTCGCGGTCGAGCAGGCGGATCGGCAGAAACAGCGGATGGCCGGCATTGATGACGGCTCGCTCGTTCCCCAAACTCCATTGCCGCATGCGCAGACCCGCATCGGACCATCCGACGGAAGCAGCCACCGACGTCTTGCCATGATGGGCCTCGAAGCTTTCCAGATGCTCCAAGCGAAGCCGAAGGACCAGCGATGTGGGCCACTGAGCGCCAAGCCGCTTCACGATCGCCCGGCTGATGCCTTTTGGGCTGCGGATTTCGAGAATCGTCTCCTTCCCCGTTCGGCGAATGTTGCACGTGTCCTTCGGGTCCTTGAGTTTCACCTCGATGTTCGGGGCGGATTCGTTCGCAGGCAACGGGGCGGCGGCGACGCACGCCGAACTCGCGGCCACAGTCAACACGCACGCCGCCATCAGCCGTCGCATGACGTCTCCCTTCGCGGAAAGTCCTTCACTATTGTACGGTATCACAGGATGCTCCCTCCTTGATCGCGTCTTCGAATCGCTGGACGATCTGCAGTCGCGTTAATCATGTGTTTTTTCGTTCAACGTCCGCGATGTGCGGCGGTATCATGCTTTGACCTGCTTGCTTTCCCTCCTCGGAGATTCGGTTCGATGAACGCTCTCGTCGTCGGCTTCGTCCTTTCCGCCGCGCTGTCCGCCTCTCCCGAGGAGAATTGGCCGCAGTGGCGTGGGCCGACCAATGACAGCGTCGTGCATGGCAAACCGTTACCGGTCGCGTTCGGGCCGGACAAAAACGTCGTCTGGAAAGCGACGTTTCCTGGGTGGGGTAATTCGACTCCTGTCATCTGGGATGACGCGATCTTCCTTACCACGCAGGATAATGACGCACTGATCGCCCTTCGGCTGAACCGCAAAAACGGCGATGTCGTGTGGAAGAAGGAACTCGGCAAGGGGACACCGAAACGCTCCGGGCCCGTCGGCAATCTTCGCTTCCATGATGAAACCAACATGGCCGCCGCGTCGCCGATCACCGACGGCAAACTCGTCTGGTGGCACTTCGGCAACGGCGACCTCACCTGCACCGACTTCGACGGCAAAACCGTCTGGCAGGAAAATCTTCTTAAGAACTACGGGCCGTATTCCATCTGGTGGGGCCACAGCAACTCTCCCGTGCTGCTCGGCGATCTGCTCGTCAACGTCTGCATGCAAGACCCAAAAGGTGGCGGCAAAAGCTACGTCGTCGCGCTCGACAAAAACACCGGCAAAGAACGCTGGTTCACCGACCGCACTACTGGAGCCAAGGAGGAACCGGCCGACAGCTACACCACTCCGCTCCTGCACACCGAGAACGGCAAAACGCAGATCATCGTCTACGGCGGCAATGTCCTCGATGCCTACGACCCCGTCGATGGAAAGCGCCTGTGGTCGGCGAAGCCGTTCAACGGCAACCGCGTCATTTCCGGGCCGACGCTGTCGAAGGGTGTCGTCTATGCCGTGCAGGGGATGAAGGGCCCACTCTTCGCGGTGAAGGCCGGGGGCGAAGGAGATGTGACGAAGTCGAATACGCTTTGGAATTACAAGGGCTCCACGCCGGATGCTTCGACTCCCGCCGTCGTCGGCGACCTGGTGTTTCTGGCAACCAATCAGGGAACCGTCGTTTGCGTCGATGCGAAAGACGGCAAGGAGATTTGGAAGGAACGGCTCGGCGAAACCTTCCGCGCGACGCCGTTGGTCTCGGGCAACAAGCTGTATCTCTTCTCGAAGGAAGGCGTCGGCACCGTGCTCGAAGCATCGCGCGAGTTCAAAACGCTGCACCGCGCCGAGTTCGGCGAGCAGATCATCGCTTCCCCCGCCGCGGCGCAAGGCGATCTCTACGTTCGAACCAAGGGGCACCTCTACCGTTTCGGCGCGGGGAAGTGATCATTCGTCGTGAAATCAGAGCCCGATCGCCAGCGAGGATTTCGCTTGGTCCTCATGGGATGCGGCGAAACCCTCGCCGGTGATCGGGCTCTTGACGGATGACGTTTGATGGAGGGCACGGCAACGCATGTGTGGACACCGCATCACTTTCCTCGATGTTGGCGGCAACTAAGATTGCTCTACCCGCTTCGTCGAGGCTCATCATGATGCACCGTCTTGTTTGCCCGTTTCTTGCCGCGCTCGCCTTCATTGCGTCTCCTGCTCACGGTCAATCCGTGCAGCCGACGCAGGCTCAGGCAGCGAAGTTGTACGAATCGCTTCGCGACACCATCAATCATGGCGCCGAGGTCTTCAATCAGCAGGCGGATTACGCGGGCTGCTATCGTGTTTTCGAGGGAGCGTTGCTTAGCATCAAGCCGCTTGCGTCATCCAATCGGGCCAAGGAAATCGACGAGGCGCTGACGAAAGCGGCCCGCATGGCGCGTTTCGAAGACAAGGCATACCAGCTCCGAACCGTCCTTGATGCGGTGCGCGAAGATTTTCGCGTGCTCGCCCGAACGAAGGATGAGCCGAAGCAGGAAACGAAGAAGCTGCCGCCGATCGAAACCAAGAAGCCGGATGAGACGAAAAAACCGAAAGAGGCGAAAAAGCCCGTGGAAGTCAAGAAGCCGGCGGAGGTGAAGAAGACTCCGGAGCCGAAGCCGCCGGTCGATGAGCCGAAGATCAAGGGGATTCCGCTTCCGGAAAAGATCGGCCCGCTCGAGGACGAGAAGAAGACGACGACGCAAATCATGCCTAAGGTGGGGCACGTCGTCGGCACCGTTTCGGTCAACGGGCGACCGATGCAGGGAGGCACGCTGCAACTGGTGGCCCCAGTCGGCGAGTTCGTCACGAAGATCGACCCGAACGGCGAGTTCGTGTTTCCGATGATGATTCCGTCTGGCCCCTTCCGGGTCGCTGTCGTCCCTTCGCAGGAAAACCTGGTCGCTCCGCGATTGCGCGACGAAAACACCTCCGGGCTGCTCATTCGCGTCCGCCCGGAGAAGCAGACGATCGAGTTGAATCTCGTCAAGTAGCGGGACGAGTGGTCGCCGCCTTGCGGATCAACGCATCCAAGAGAGCTTCGGCATTCGTTTCCTTGGTCAGCAAATCGTAGTATTTCGCCTTGATGAAGCCGTCCGCCACGGCGCGATCGATCCAGGCAAGAAGTGGATCGAAGAATCCGTTGATGTTGCATAGCCCGATCGGCTTGCGGTGGAACTTGAGCTGAGCCCACGTCAGGATCTCGAAGAACTCATCCGCGGTACCGAAACCGCCGGGCAGGGCGAGAAAGCCGTCGGAGAAATCGGCCATCAGGGCCTTGCGCTCGTGCATGGAGTTGACGACGTGCGTCTCGGTGAGCTGCTGATGGCATAGTTCGCGTTCGACTAATGAGTTCGGGATCACGCCGATCGCTCGTCCGCCAGATGCCAGCACCGCGTCGGCAACTACCCCCATCAATCCGATATGCCCCGCGCCGAAAACCAGATCGATGCCGCGTTGGGCTAGCAGGCTCCCCAGTTTGCGAGCTTCCGATGCATACACTACAGGGTCGCCGCAGCTGGACCCGCAAAAGACGCAGAGCCGTTTCATAGGCATGACCGAGGAACGGGAAGGGGCCGGTCGCAACGATTGCGATGCGACCGGAATTTGAGGTAGACTATGTATCGCACGAGCGGCATGGTCGATGCCTCGATCGAAGCATGCAACTGGAGGAGGGCGTCATGGCGGAATTGGTTCAAGCCTACAGCAAAGAGTTGACGCTGATCATGCTCACGATCCTCATTTTGGGGACGCTGATCATTTTGGTGCCGCAGCTTTTGAAATGGCACATTCGGAAGACCGAGATCATCCACGTCGAGAACATGAAGTCGCTGGAAAACGGCGTGCGCCTGCCGATCGCCGATGAACGGGCGACCATCGCAAGCCGCATGGCGCTGTTGGTTCCCATGGTGGTCATGTTGGGCGCCGCCACCGTGACATGCTTCCTCGCCATCTACAACTCGACCCAGATCTTTCCGGTTTCGCTCGGCGTGTTCGTCATTGCCGGCGTCGTGAGTCTGGCGGCGATCACCGGCGGCGTGGCCCTCGTCAGCCGGCTCGCTCACCTCGAAGAGATCGACGCGCAGGAAGAACAGCCGGAACCCGCGGAACGGACGTACCGTTCGTAGATCAATTCCATACCGGAGTGGCACACTCTGAGCGCAGCGAAGGGTGTGGCGAAGTGCCCGCAAACGGGCCCCCTTGCCTGAAGCAACAGTACATTTTCCACACCCTTCACGTTGTTCAGAATGTGACACCCCGGACGCTCCCTTCGGCTCTCCGCTAAACGTTTATCACCTAGATGAGTCGCATCCGTCGCTCGCGTCGTATCGAACGTGCGGCTTGCGCCGACGCAGCTTCAGCCGACTTCCGGATTTTCCTTTCAAGAGCATTTTGCCCAGTCCGCTTTATCGGGAAGAGTTGTCCCGTCGAGCACGCGGTGCGCGAAGCGGAGTCGTTTCGCCGCACGCCTTGTCCCTGCTCGGCGCCTCGGAGACTGCACCCCTGAGGGCGAAATCGTTTTCCTGGATCTTGGCCCTTGCATCGATGCTCGGCGCCGGATCGTCCGCCAACGCGACGTTCTGCGGAACGTGTCGCTATCCGGTCATGCCGCACTGCCCGCCATCCTGCATGCCGACGGTGCAGCATCGCGTGTGCTATCAGACGGTCTGGGAAGACCTCGTCTGCACGCGGTATCGACCCTGCTTCCAAACGATCATGCAGGAATGCCGCAGCACCGTCACGACGCCGATCTACGAACGGTGCGTGAAGGAGCATCGCTACTGCGTGATGAAACCGGTTTACGAAACGCAGCACATCGTCCGCAAATACTGCGTGATGAAGCCGTGCTACGAGCAGCACTATCGCGACCACTGCTACACGGTGCCTCGCTATGTGCAGCAGCCTTACCAGGAACCGGTTCACTGGACCACTCACCGCACCGAGTATCAGCAGCACGTGAAGCAGGTTTGCTACACGGTGCAGAAGCCGGTGTGGCAGGAATACCAAGTGCCGATTCGCTGGACCACGATGCGTCCGGTCTATGAGCAACATGTCCGCGAACATCGCTACATGACGTATCGCACCTGCTACCAGGACTACCAGGTGCCGGTGACGTGGACGACCTATCACCCTGTCTATCAGCAGCACGTCCGCGAATGCCGCTATGTCGTGCAGAAGCCGAGCTGGCAGGAATACCAGGTTCCGGTTCGCTGGACGACGTATCGTCCGGAGTACCAGAACCATGAGCAGCGCTACTGCTACACGGTGCATCATCAAAAGATCGAAACCTACCAAGTGCCGCAGAAATACTGCGTGCTGAAGCCGGTCTATCAGCAGCACTGCATGGACGTGCCGCAAGTGTGCTACCGCACCGTCGTCGAGCCTCGCGAGAAGATCGTGAAGAGCTGCGTGATGGAGAAGGTGGAGACCCAGGTCCCGGTCACCGTCGAGTGCGGCGAATGGAAGACCGAGTCGTACCACATCCCCGGCCCGGTCGTGACCCGCTGCTTCCGTCAGCCCGGCACGTGGGAATTCGATCCCTGCACCTGCTGCAGCCGCTACTGCCCCGGTCCGATCGTGCGATGCGAAGAGCAACTCCCCGGCCGTTGGTGCACGAAGAAGATCTACTGCCCGCGCACGGAGACCCGCATGGTGACGTGCTGCAAGATGGTGCCCAAGGAAGTGTGCCATGTGGTGAAGTACAACGTCTGCCGCACGGTGTGCGAGACGACGAGCCGCAAGGTGAGCTACACGACCTGCAAGATGGTGCCGGAAGAATGCGTGCGGATGGTGACCTGCCAACGCTGCGTGGTGATTCCGGAAGTGCGTGAAGCGAAGCGTTGCTGGACGACGTGCCGGATGATTCCGGAGCATCACTGCCGCATGCAGACCTGCCGTCGTTGCATCATGGTGCCGGAAGTGTGCGTGAAGCACATCCCGTACACGACCTGCAAGATCGTGCCGCAACAGCACTGCAAGATGACGACGCACCGCAAGTGCTACGTGGTGCCCGAACCGAAATGCGTCCAGATCCCGTACACCACCTGCAAGATGGTGCCGGAGCATCACTGCCGGATGCAGACGTGCCGCCGCTGCATCATGGTGCCGGAGCAGTGCGTGAAGAACATTCCTTACACGACCTGCCGCGTGGTGCCGGAACATCACTGCAAGATGGTGACGAAGTGCCGAACGATTTGCGTTCCGGAGCAACGGACCTGCAAGATCCCTTACACGGTGTGCAAGCTGGTTCCTGAAGAGCACTGCCAGACGATTCCGGTGACGAAGTGCCGGATGGTTCCGGAAGAACGCGTCTGCCAAATTCCTTACACGACCTGCCGCATGGAGTGCAAGGAAGTGGTGAAGCAGGTTCCGGTGACGAAGTGCGTGATGGAGCCGTACACGGTGACGACGAAGGTCTGCAAGAAGGTGCCGATCCTGGTGCCGATGTGCGACCCGTGTGCCCCGATCTGCCCGGAGGCGTCCGCCCCTGCCGCGATCTCGGCCCCCGCCGCCCTGCCGGCGGTCCAAGAGTACACGTTTGCGTGGTTCCCCCCACAAAAGCCTCTCCCACGACGGGAGAGGCTTTTTTAGTTGGGGTGAAAGGTATCGACCGCGGCGCCTCAGAAGGGGAGTGCGGAGATGGTTGCGGGCGAATCGTTGACCGAAACTAGGACGCCTGCATCCCAGTTGCCTCGGCGAAGATAAGCCAGAGCGATCGTTTCGCCGAGTAGCGGCGATCGGATCGCGGAGGTGACGACTCCGATCTCTGCGTTGTCTTTCGTAACCTTCGAGCCTGCGGCGGGGGGTTCGGCGGAGCCGAGGCGGAGGCCGAGGAATTTGCGGTTTACCTGGCCGCGATCGCGAGCCATGACGATCGGTTCCTGCCCGAGATAGCAACCTTTTGCGTAGCTGATCGATGACGCGATGCGGTTGAGTTCGACGACGAAACGCTCGCTGTCCATGTCCACGCCGAACTTCGGCCAACCGGATTCGATGCGTAACGTCTCCGCAGTCGCTTCGTCACCGATGCGGCCACCCGCGTCGAGCAAGCGTTGCCGCAGGGACGCCACCTTCGCGGGCGCCCCGATGACGTCGAAAGTCGACGGCGTCCAACCCGAGAAACGGCGACACCACAACTCCGATTCGATGTCGGCGATCTCTAGCGGTTCAAGCGAAGCAGCGGCCGGCGGCGCGTCGCCGACGATTCGCAGATACTCGAACCCGTCGGAGCGGTCGTTCAGTTCGATCTGCTCGCTGATGAAGTGCCTGTCGAGATGCCTGAATAGCGTGCCTCTTTGAGCCGCGTCGGCGTCGATCCAGAAGCGTTCATCCTCCATGCGAGTGACGATGCCGTGCGCAACGACGCGCGCGGTGTGCGTACAGAAAAACACTTCGCAGCCTTGGCCGACAGCGAGGGCCTTGATGTTGTTGGTCGACAGATTGTGCAGAAACGCGGCGGCATCTTTGCCGAACACTTCGATCAGGGCGGAACCGGGACGGTCGAACAGGAGCGTGGAGTTCATGCCGTCATTTTAGGGATGTGCTGTCGTCGCTTGACGCTTCATCCGAGAACACGAAGCCGGGGTAGCACACCCATTCATTCGTTCTGGCGCGCCACCCCGGGTCCTATTTACATCCTTGGCGGAACTACGCCGCGGTGCGTTGCCTGAGTGCCGGCGCCATGTTGACGGTGTCGCGGACGACGTAGGCGCGTTTGTTTTGGCTTTCGAAATACGTGCGCGTCATCATTTCGCCGAGCAAGCCGAGCGCGAAGAATTGCACGCCGATCATGAAGAGCATCACGCTGAGGAGCAGCAGCGGGTTGCCGGTCATCCAGTGGCCGCCGACGATCTTCATGCCGACCGTTGTGGCGAGGCTGACGAAGCTGAGGAAGATCGACAGCATGCCCGCGTAGCCCATCATGTGCATGGGGCGGGTCAGGTAGCTGTGCAGAAACTTCACCGTCATGAGGTCGAGCACGACGCGGAAGGTTCGGCTCAGGTTGTACTTGGTTTTCCCGGCCGTGCGCGGGTGATGGCGGACGGGGACCTGCAGCATCTTCGCTCCGGCTTGCATAGCGAGCACGGGGATGAAGCGATGCATTTCGCCGTAAAGCGTCATGTTTTCGGCAAGATCGCGACGCATGACGCGGAGGGTGCAGCCCATGTCCTTGATGGTGACGCCGGTCACTTTGCGGATGAGCCAGTTGCCCATCATGCTGGGAATTTTGCGAACGAACATGTGGTCCTGCCGTTTTTCGCGCAGGCCCATGACCACGTCGTAGCCTTCCTTCAGATGACCCAGCAGCATCGGTATGTCGGCGGGGTCGTTCTGCAGGTCGCCGTCGAGCGTGGCGAGGACGTCGCCGGTGGAGTGGTCGATGCCGGCTTGCATCGCGGCGGATTGGCCGAAATTGCGGCGGAGGCGGACGACCTTGAGGCGTGGGTCCGCCTGGGCCATTTCCTCCATGATCGGAAACGAGCCGTCGAGACTGCCGTCATCCACCAGCACGATTTCGTAGGCGAGGTTCAGCGGATCGATGGCCTGGACAATGCGCTCACGCAACGTCCTTAAGTTGTCCCGTTCGTCCTTGATCGGCACAATGATCGAGAGATCCATGGCGCATCGGCTCCTCGGTGTCGGTTTCAGAACGTTCCGATTCGGCGCTGCCCGGCTCTTCCTCCACCGGACGTGCGAACGAACCCAGCATGTAGACGCCGCCGCCTAGAAGGCCGACGGCGAGATAAACGGAAAACCATAACAGCGACAGGGTGAGGGCGGGGCCATTCTCCACGCCGACCTGGCCGAGAAAGAGGGCCATCGCCCCTTCTCGAATGCCCATGCCG